>NZ_RZOZ02000168.1:0-327 GCF_003999155.2 Mesorhizobium sp. M1D.F.Ca.ET.231.01.1.1 | reverse complement strand
GCCTCCCAGTCTCCTGCCATGATGCAGCCGTAAGGCAGCACCTCGTCGACGATTTCCGCCAGGCCGAAATGCTCGATCTGGCGGCGCATCGAAGCCGCGTTCTTGTAGGCGCTGGGCAACTCCGAAGTGTCGGTCACCCCGCTGAAGAACCGGGCGTCGATACCCCGGGTTTCCTCGGCGAAGATCTCGGCATCGCTGCGCCCGGCCTGCATGCGCCGGTGCTGGGTGCGCGAGAAATTGCGCCCGGCGCCATGCGGCGAGAAGCCAAGCCCGTTTTCTTGCCGCGCACGATCAGCACCGGCTCCGCCATGTTGAGCGGGATCAGCG
>NZ_RZOZ02000167.1:0-327 GCF_003999155.2 Mesorhizobium sp. M1D.F.Ca.ET.231.01.1.1 | reverse complement strand
CTATACCCATCTTCTGGTAATCCTCCAGCGCCGAAAGAACCTGATCCGTCGAGCCGACAAGTGCTGCACCGCAGCCGGAGCGCGCCCGGCCGATGCCGGTCCACAGATTGGGTTCGACATAACCGAACTTGTCAGCGAGTTCACGGGCCCGTGCCTGATGCGACACGCCGAGTGAACCGCTATCGTGGGCGCGGGCAAGAGCAGGCACGCCACACCGCGGCAGTTATGAGGTCGGAAATGAAGAGGCGGCAAACGGGGACAAGGCGCGGGATGGCAGCTCGTTTTCCGGATATAAGCCCATCCTGAAGGCTTGCCGAAATGTCCTAG
>NZ_RZOZ02000166.1:0-328 GCF_003999155.2 Mesorhizobium sp. M1D.F.Ca.ET.231.01.1.1 | reverse complement strand
CTGGGTGCGCTATGCGGGATTACCTGACGATCCCGTGCATGCCGCCGCGCAGCGCTACCTGCGCGGGCATGGGTCGGGCGTGCTGACCTTCGGCCTGCCCGGTGGCCGTGAAGCCGGCGCACGCTTCCTTGATGCGCTGAAGCTGTTCACCCGCCTGGTCAACCCGGGGGATGCAAAGTCGCTGGCGACCCACCCGGCCTCGACCACGCATCGCCAACTGGATGCCGCCGAACTGGCCAAGGCCGGGGTCAGCGAGGACACCGTGCGCCTGTCGATCGGCATCGAGCACATCGGCGGAGCGTCGCGTACAGACAGCGTGTCGACGCCT
>NZ_RZOZ02000165.1:0-328 GCF_003999155.2 Mesorhizobium sp. M1D.F.Ca.ET.231.01.1.1 | reverse complement strand
GGAGAAGGCTAAAGCCCTCGGCTTTCTGGAGGAACTGGCCAAGGCGAGCCCCCTCGGCCGCGGCGCCGAGCCGACCGAGATTGCCGAGTGGGTGCTCATGACCGGCGGCCCCAAGAACACCTATATGACTGGCGAAAACGTTATCATTTCAGGTGGTTACGTCTACGCCTGACGCAACTTCGGCTGCCGACAGGCGGCGGAAGATGCGGCAGTGCATGAATGAGCGGAGTCTCGAACAAACGGAGGCGGAACTTAGATGACCGGCAAGCTTCGCCTTCCCTCGCTGAATGCGCTGCGTGTCTTCCACCCCGTTGCTCAGCACAAGAGC
>NZ_RZOZ02000164.1:0-328 GCF_003999155.2 Mesorhizobium sp. M1D.F.Ca.ET.231.01.1.1 | reverse complement strand
AGCCGTCACGCTCATTGCGCACCCAACCCGTCAATCCGAGACGCATGGCTTGGGCGCGCGTCCAGACACGGTAGCTCACGCCTTGCACCGTACCGGAAACACGCACCCGAACGGCTCTTTGCTCACCTTGCATCGCCCGCTCCAGAATCTTCCCCATCAATCTGGAGCACGAAAGGTCAAATGCAACCGGTTCGAAGGATAGGTGGCACGCTGGATTAAATAATTGACTCAGTCAACTAATGAGGGGATTATCGGACGCAATGTCTCTAAGGAGGTCAGCATGCAGCACGACGCCCTGGTCCATGAGACTCGTCGCTTCAACCGATTC
>NZ_RZOZ02000163.1:0-328 GCF_003999155.2 Mesorhizobium sp. M1D.F.Ca.ET.231.01.1.1 | reverse complement strand
GGCGGTATGTCTTGGATTCGATTAGCGTCGGCCCCTCGCCGGCGCGCGCCCGCTCGACGGCCTTGAAGGACGCCTCGGCGACCTCGGAGAAGATGTTGCCGTTCACGACGACGCCCGGCATCGAATAGGCGGCCGCGCGCTCGGCGATGTTCTTCACCGCCGTCGAGCGCGCCGTCGAGGTCGACATGCCGTAGCCGTTGTTCTCGCACACGAAGATCACCGGCAGCTTCCAGATCGCCGCCATGTTCAGCGCCTCGTGGAAGGCGCCTTCATTGTTGGCGCCGTCGCCGAAGAAGGAGACCACGACCTTGCCGGTCTTCATCATCTT
>NZ_RZOZ02000162.1:0-329 GCF_003999155.2 Mesorhizobium sp. M1D.F.Ca.ET.231.01.1.1 | reverse complement strand
GCTGACTTTTTCCGGTCAGGCCGTGGCCCAGGTCAAGGAAATCGGCAAGGGCGAGGGCGAGGTCAACATCGTTGCCTGGCCAGGCTATATCGAGCGCGGCGAGACCGACAAGAACTATGACTGGGTGACGGCTTTCGAGAAGGAAAGCGGCTGCAAGGTCAACGTCAAGACTGCCAACACCTCTGACGAGATGGTCTCGCTGATGAACGAGGGCGGCTTCGACCTGGTCACCGCTTCGGGCGATGCATCGCTGCGCCTCGTCGCGGGCAAACGCGTGCAGCCGATCAACACCGATCTCATCCCGAGCTGGAAGACCGTCGACGACCGCC
>NZ_RZOZ02000161.1:0-329 GCF_003999155.2 Mesorhizobium sp. M1D.F.Ca.ET.231.01.1.1 | reverse complement strand
CACCAGTACAGCGCTTAAGCCGAGCCGGTCCCGCACGTCGCCCGCGACATAGGTGACCCGCTCGCGCCAATGGCTCGTAAGCGCTTCGAGCGATGCGAGTGCGTCGAAGTCCAGAAAAAGGCCCTTGCCTGCGCGCAGAAGGGTTCCAACCTTCGTCCCGTCGGCCAGTTTGAAATCTGGAACGCTACGGCCCGCGAGCGGATGACTGCCTCCAGAATCGTAGCGTAGAGACACGCCCCACACGCGCTCGGCGAAATACGTCGAGCCATCGCGGGTCTCCATGAGGTCGCGGATGATCGCTTCGAGCGCTCGCGTGCTTTGGGTGGGCC
>NZ_RZOZ02000160.1:0-330 GCF_003999155.2 Mesorhizobium sp. M1D.F.Ca.ET.231.01.1.1 | reverse complement strand
CGCGAGATCTATCCCGTTTCCGTTCATGGCGTCGGCCTGTCGCTCGGCAGCGCGCGAGGCTTGGACCGCGATCATTTGGAGCGACTGCGCAAGGTCTGCGAGCGCTTCCAGCCCGATCTCGTCTCCGAACATCTGGCCTGGAGCGTCGCCGACGGCGCCTACCTCAACGATCTGCTGCCGCTGCGCTACGACGAAGACGCGCTGGCGATCGTGGCGCGCAACGTCGAGACCGTCCAGGAAACGTTGAATCGGCAGGTTCTGATCGAGAATCTGTCTGCTTACGTCGCCTTTGCGGACTCCTCGATGAGCGAGGCCGAGTTTCTGGCCGAG
>NZ_RZOZ02000159.1:0-330 GCF_003999155.2 Mesorhizobium sp. M1D.F.Ca.ET.231.01.1.1 | reverse complement strand
GGCATGCGGCTGCTGGCTGGCCTCCTGGCCGGGCAGGCGTTCGACTGCACGCTGATCGGCGACGAGTCGCTGTCCGGCCGCCCGATGCGTCGCGTCACTGGCCCGCTGTCGCAGATGGGCGCAAGGATCGATACCCAGGACGACGGCACACCGCCGCTGCACGTGCATGGTGGCCAGACGCTGCACGGCATCGACTTCGCCTCGCCGGTGGCCAGCGCACAGATCAAGTCGGCCGTGCTGCTGGCCGGCCTGTACGCGCAGGGCGAAACCCGCGTGGTGGAACCACACCCGACCCGCGACTACACCGAGCGCATGCTGTCCGCGTTCGGC
>NZ_RZOZ02000015.1:110140-134790 GCF_003999155.2 Mesorhizobium sp. M1D.F.Ca.ET.231.01.1.1 | reverse complement strand
GGATGGGCTTCAGCGAGACGGTGCTGGTGACGGAAAAAGGCCCGGAACGCCTGACCACCATGGAGCGCAAGCTCTTCTCGCGTATATAAGCACTCCATTCAAGATGGCAAAGCACATGCGACCAGTCGTAGGCATCGTCAGCTACTTTTCGATGAAAGCCGGCGGATTTCCCATGAACCGCGCCGCGTGCGGGGCGCTCCAACTTTTGAGAAGCAGGAGCCAATCAAACAACAAATCGATTTCAACCGAGGTCCGGCCAGCGCGGTTCGGGTGGTTTGGATCACGAGGGGACCTCCCCAGTCACGCTGAGAGCGACCATGTCGTCAATCGCGGCCAAAATCGGCTACATGGTGCAGACGCTCAAGGACTGGGTGAGGAGGGGCGGATGTGGACAGCGATGTGCTTACCCCACGCGCGGGTGCGGAGAAGCTCGCGGAGGGCGGATAACCGCCAGTTTCGGCAAGCCAATGAGATCTTGCCTAAGGCTTCCGCTTACGGGCTCGAACGCCATTCAAACGCTGATTGCCTTTGTCGACCATCAAGCCGGCGGAGATTGCCAAAAGCGACAAGCCGCGCCTGCCCGCTGGATCACGCCAACCGCCAGCGCCGGCGCCTGAATTTGGGTGTCGGATATGCGGCGATCTGAGCCGGCTTTCTCTATGTCGCCTTCGTCACCGACGCTGCACCCGGCGGTCGCGACTCGACGGGCGTCAGCCTTGGGGAATGCCGACTCCGAAGTACCGCGTGTAGGCGATGTCGAGCATGCGATTAACCAAACTAGGAAAGCTGTGTCCGGCGGCCCTCGCGACCAGGGGATAAAAGCTGTTCGCGCCGAGCGCCGGCATGGAGTTGATCTCCAACACAAAAGGCCGGCCGGACCGGTCGATCCGGAGGTCAACGCGGGCATAGTCCCGGCATTGGCAGGCACGGAAGGTCGCAACCGAAATATCCCGCAGCGCCGTCGCAAGCTTACTATCGATTCGCGCCGGGCAAATGGTCTGCGGCGCCGCGACAGCCATGTGCTGCTTGTCTTCCCAAGTCACAAGACGCGTTTCACGGTCGCCGAAGTCCAGCTCAATCAGAGGCAGCACCTCGGGTTCTCCATTTCCCAGCAGTGCGACGTATATTTCTCGCCCCTCAATGTATTCTTCCACGAGGACATCCTGTTCATATTGCGTGACAATACCTTCCACGGCGCGTCTCAACTCAGCAGGTTCATGCACGAGCTGCAATCCGCAGCTGAGGGATTCGTGGCGCGGCTTCACTACCACTGGGAATCGAATACCTTCGGTGCTCTCAGTGCCGGTACGCATCACGCGGAAGTTCGGTGTCGGCACACCGCGATCCCGGATGAGTCTTTTGGTGATAGCTTTGTCGAGCGCCACCCCATGCCCGAGCGGGCTCGATCCAGTGTATGGGACGCCGGCCATCTCGAGCATAGCCGGAACGTGCGTGAGACGGCACTCGCCTTGTATTCCGGCGGCCATGTTGAAGACCATTCCGGAGGGGCGGGCTTGCGGATCAGGTGGCATGAACCGCTCGAGCGTGGCGAGTAGTCCTTTATCGCCTTCGCACAGCAGTGTCTCGTGGCCGCGCCCTTGCAGCGCCGCCACCATCCGTTCCACCATCTCGCGGCCGTATTCCTCCTGACAAGGGTGACCGAACCGGTTGATCACGCCCGTATGATCATGATTCCACACGACGGCTACTCGCATGACCTACTCCTTCGATGTCTTTATGTTGCATTTAACCGTTCAGATTAGCTGATCGAGGTGAACAGCTATGTCCGGCACTTGGTGCCTTCATCGTTTCCATGCAATCGGCGTGCCACCAAAACCTGTGCGAGAAAGAGGGAAAACCGTGTGGTTCGCGTAGCATTGGCGGAATACGTGTACCTCAGCGTGTCGGCTTGCGAACACAGGCGTTTTCATCGGACGTGAGTGAACGCGAGACACATGGAACATTGAATGGCCGCGTTCGTCTATCATGCCACTCGAACGTATGGTCGCGATGAAACTCCCGATTGCGATGTCACCCACGGAGCCGGCATCTGCGGATCGCCTATATGGAATAACAGGCGCCGCGAAGCTGTTTCACTTCGCCGCGGCGTCGCTGCACGCTAAGTTCGCCGGGGCAGACCACTAATGGATACACGGAGTGTTAGCCTAGTGCACTGCGCAGATGGTTCCTGCGATCGCATTGCAGGTCGTCGCGCAGAGGGGCGACCGCTTGAGTGGGTTCAACTAGTTCACTCGAAGCTGCCATGTCATGGCCATCGACGAGTTCGTCATGGTTCAGGCTTCGACCGCGCTGTCCTGTGTCTGAGAGGTCTTCCCTTAGGTATTGCTTTCTAGCCGATGCATGAGTGAAGAACTGGCCAGAAAGAGACATGCGGGCGAGATCGGCACGAAGCTGCAGCAGGTTGAGTTCTAATTTTGCAGGGCAAATCGATTGCAGAGGCGAACCCAACGATAGGTGACGGAAGTTACCTACTTTCGTCACTGGTCGGACCTTGGGGGGGGTGAAGGCGAATCAGGTCAGGCGGCTGAAAGAACTTGACCGAGAACGCCGGCTCCGACCTGACGCCGGACAAGATGATCCTGGCGGAAGCTGCGCGGGGAAACTTCCAGGCGCCGCCCGTCGCCGTGCGTGCGTGTTGGATATTGTTGCTGAACTTGGAGTTCCCCAATGACGGGGGCGCCGGGTGCTTATAAATCCATGGACCGAGGTTCCGATGAAGTGGCTTTGACCGCCGACATCATCGTGCTCGCCCGCCAATATGGCCGCTACACCTATCGCGCGTCGCCGTGATGCTGCTCTGCGTCTGGAGGTGACCTCAAACGGATCTGGCGGCGTGAGGGGCTGAAGGTTCTCAGAAGCACCCAGACGTGGCCGTCTCTCTGTGACTCAATGACGATCTGTCCATCCGGCTTCGGCTGGAGTATCCTAAAATGTCTGGTCCTCCGACTCGTCGAGGATCGAACCAGCAGTGGAAGGTAATGCGCATGCTCAATGTGATCGATGAGTTCACAAGGCACCGTCGTCAGAGAGCGTGTCACCACTTGAAGGCCGTCGACGTGATCGACTTCTCTCCGATCTGTTCATCCTCCGGCATTCCCGGCCCACGTTCGATCCAATGACGCCCAGAGTTCATGACCAGGCGTCGCGTGATGGCGCCGCTGTCGGGGTCAAAACCGCCTACATTATGCCCGGCACTCCTGGGAAATCGCTATTGCGAGAGCTTCAACTCGAAGGTTCGTGACGAACTGCTCGAGGGCGAATTCTTCTAGGAATCCCGGATCTGAATCGAAGAATGTCGCCAACACAACAAGACCCGGACCAGCTACGCCGGCCACCCGTACGCAAAGACCAAGCATGCACCAACGTTCAACATGGATCACCCGATAGGGGCAGGCCAGCTTCGCCTGGCGGTGCGGAGACGTAGCAGGACGCGTAAATATAGCCGGTCGTGCGCTCTAGGCGGTCTTCCATGCCGAGTTTGCTCATAGCCTTCAAGATTGCGCGCCGTTCCACTAGTGTGGAGAAGCGGCGCTGGCGCTGTCTGAACTGGTCTAGGTGCTTAGTTTCTAACCCGAAGCCCCGAAGGGCCGCGGCGATGTCGTCATAACTGAAGGGATGCATTACGAAGGCGACGACCCACGGGCGTGACGTCGCCGAGGCGTCATACACGCGCGCAAAGGTTCGCTCGGTGGCGTAGCCCACACAGCCTGTGCTGATGAGGATGTCCGCATCCTCGAGGGCGCATCGTTCCTTGACGCTCAAATCACGTGTTTCCAAGTCTGCCGTTACTCCAACCTCCAGCAGGCCCAGGGTCTGCGCATACCTGACAGCCCGGAATGATGGATCCACGCCGACGAACTGGATATCGTCGCGGAGACCGCGATCCCGAAAGAAAGCGCGATGCTCTAACTCCTGTCGTCCCGAGAGCGATCCTCCGGATTTCAGATAGGCAGCATACAAATCGTCGAGATCGAGATCGGTGCGCAGTAAAGCAGCGTTGATGCCATAGGAGCAACCGACGTCGATTATTTTCAAACTAGTCTTGTTTCGAACACGTCGATACTCGGCGAATATCCTTTCAAAGACCGGTTTGGCCCGATCTGAAATCACATAATCTAAGGCCAGATGCGCGCGAAAATAGGCGTGCGGCCACCTGCGATTATACGCTGCCGTGAAATCATGCTTGTTTCCCTGAATGTTGCCGCGCATTGCACCTGCTGGCGCCATTGTCCACCTCACTGATCTCTGGCCTTGCCGTCGCAGCAAATGATTCGGACGGTTCTGCCTGAAGCGGAGAGGAGCAGCGAGCGAATCCTGGTGACTGTGGATTTACCGATCCCTCCGTTCCCACAGGATACGTTCTGAGACTGACCTGACATGCTGATTTCCTTCTACTCGTCGATGTTCGCAGGTGTCCACGATATGAAGATCGGCGGCAGCCCTGCCGCCTCGCGACAAACGAGCTTCAAAAGTCGTGCCAACCGGGCAGAAGGGCACAGAAAAGACCGTTCTGGCTGCCGATCAAAGCGTCAAATGAGAGTGCAGCAGAAAGCCCAGCACAAAAACACAGTGTCTCGTATTCGACAAAGCCGACAATAGCTGATCGCGCAGCTGATCGCGCCGCGGAACCCAGATGGTTTACGACCGCCGCGATCTTAGCGAGGCGCATCGATCTCGCCCAGAGTCTGGCCCAGGCAAATACCCAAAGCTACTGGTCCAAGAAGATTGTGCGACCGCATCCTTATACCGACCACCGCGCAACGGTCAGAAGCATGTGAAGCACATCATCGCCAAGCGCTCTGTCAGCTATGCGCTCTATCGCGATCCATCGCACAGAAACGTGGTGTAGGGGTTGCCCCCGAAGAGGGGAGCTCCGAAAGACGCGACGGAATTGAGGGTCCCAGTTTCAGGCCGAGCTCAGGCTCACGGGCCTTGCCCTGCTGTGCCGCAACATCACCGAGAAACCCACAATTCAGTCGTGTAACGGTTCCTTGAAATGAATTTACAGAACCTTTGCGCCTGCAAATAGCTGACCGTGCTACTTACCACATGTCCGGGGTCGCACGGCTACAAAAGCTGATGCCTGTTAAGCTCGGACCACAGCACAGCACGCAATGGAGGTCAACGCCGATGGCAAAAAGAGCGCTTATTCTGATTGAAGGCCATTCAAGGGACACGGGCCTGCGATACACGAAAGCGGCCCAGCGTCTTGGCCTTCATCCAATTACCCTGTCGACCGATCCAGCTCAGTACGATTATCTTGCGGAGGAAAAGCTTGAGGCCACCCGAGTCGATACCGAAAATCTTGATGCGCTGATCCGCGAATGTTCCCGGTTAAGTGAGACGTATGACATTGCTGGCATTACGGGCTTTGCGGGCAATGACGAGTCGGTCTCTGCGACAGTTGGCAAGCTCTGCCAGCACTTCGATCTACCGGGGCCGAACCCCGTATCGATTGAACGATGCTGCGACAAATACACTCAACGTCAGCTCCTCGCGGAGGCCGACGTTCCAATACCTGCTTATCACTTGGCAGCGAATGCGACGGAGGTTGAAAGCTTTGCAGTGGAGATCGGGCTGCCGGTGGTTATTAAGCCAGCCGTGGGCAGCGGCAGCATCGGTGTCCGATTGTGCCGCAATGTGGAAGAGCTGGCCGAACATACGACCTATCTGTTGGGCGGGGATCCCACGCGGTCTTCCCCGATACTGGTCGAAGAATTCGCACAAGGCCCCTATTATTGCGCTCATATGATGGGAAACGAGGTCATTGGAATTGTCGCCTCTGACTTTGGCCCGCCACCGCATTTCGTCTTCCATCAGTGCATCTGCCCAGCCCCGCTGAGTGATGACCAGCACAAGCGTATCGCCGATCTTTCGTTGAGCTGTTTGCGGGCTCTCGACCTTGGCTGGGGGCCAACGAATATTGAATTCCGGTGGACAAAGCGTGGCCCAGTCGTCATCGAAGTAAATCCGCGTCTTTCCGGCGGTCCTCTCTCGGTTCAGCTGGCTTACGGCATCGATCTCACCAGCGAGCACATCAAACTTGTCATCGGCGACGAATGGAATTTGCACAGAAGCCATTCGAATGTTGCGGCGTGGCGGGCCCTACTTCCTGATCGCGATGGCATCCTCGATTGGATCGACGGAGACAGTCGCGCGGCTGCTATACCCGGTGTCGCCGAGGTTAAGTTGTACGTCAAACCCAAGACGCTGATCGTAAGGAAGGGAGATTACCGAGACTCTATCGGATATGTAATGGCCGTTTCACCCTGCCGTGCTGGGACCGAGGCGATACTTCAGAGTGCCGTCGACTTGATCCATTGGTCTATTACGCCTTCTCCGACCCCTGATGGAGATTAGAATCTGCGTCCCTTCCCCCCTGGAGCGGCGCAGCTAGCGCCAGCTGACAGACGTTCTCGCCGAATAGTTGGACAATTCACAGCAGGTGAGCGACGGGGTCTATAATGGGGTCGCCGCCTCGATAAGATTAGCCGCATGTCGCTAGCCATTCGGAACTGTATTCGTCTCATTGATCCGAGCAGTCGGGAGGTGATGCGATGGCAGGTAGGGTGGCGGACGAAGGTGGCGCTGAGCGATGAGGAGCGCTTTCTCGAAGCCCAGGTTCGACGGTACAAGGCGGCGCCCTCGCTCTCGGACCAGCGCCGGATGATCCTGTTCTGCGCCGAGGGTCTTCAGAGCAAGGACGTCGCCGAGCGGCTCGGGGTGCATGAAGACACGGTGGGCAAATGGCGCAGGCGTTTCGTGCAGGACTGGATCGAAGGGCCCACTGATGAGTATCGCCCTGGACGCCCGCGCCACTCTGTCGGACACACAGGTGGCCGAGGTGATCGAGCGCGCGCTGAACACCACGCTGAAGGACGCCACCCACGTCGATCCGTTCTATGGCTGCGGCGACATCCTGTCGCATACCACATCCGCCGGATCTGGACCGCCTTCGGCCTGCAGCCGCACCGGAGCGAGGCGTTCAAACTCTCTGTATCGCAGCAAAACCCGCCGAGGCTCTAACGGCAGCCGGATGAAACTTCAGTGGCATGTATGGACGGCCTCCGCGTGGCAAGGGCTTTCTGACATTGATGACAGGTTGGTCGGGTGCAGGCATGTATTCGGCCTTTGAGTGCGGCCTGTTCATGCCGCTGGCCTTGATGAAGTCCGCGGATCGGATCCCAGACAGGTCAACGCGCTTTTTGAGCGGCACCCACTGAGCGGGTTTTTCCGATCCCGGTTCGACCGTCGGTCATCACACCATCAGCACCTCACCAACCTCTGCGCATCCTCTGCGACTACGTCACTACGCCGGTGAATCCGCGAAGCGCTTGCCCGTAGTCATCAACGCCCAGACGATCCGGGCCATCTTGTTTGCCAAGGCCACCGCAACGACGTTGTACGGCTTTTTCGCCAGAAGCTCGGCAGCCCAGCGAGTGGGTGCCGCTTTGCCCTTACGACAGAAGCGAAGCACGGCATGGGCTCCCACAACAAGAAGGCGACGGATGTAGGGATCGCCTTGCTTGCTGATCCGCCCGAGCCGATCCTTTCCTCCGGATGAGTTCTGTCGCGGCACCAGGCCAAGCCAAGCCGCGAGTTGCCGGCCGGATTTGAACAGGGAAGCATCTGTCACGGTCGCAACGATTGCGCTGGCGGTGATCGGACCGATGCCGGGGATCGTTTCGAAGCGACGGCTCAACTCGTGCGAACGATGCCAGATGTGAATCTGTCGGTCCAGCTCACCGACCTTCTCGTGCACCTCACGCAATTGCTGTACCAAAAGAAAGAGGGCCGATCGGGCAAGCGGGGGAATGAGGTCGTGCCCCTCGTCCTCAACCAACGCGACGAGCATGCTCAGCCCTGTAGCACCCTGACGAGTGATGATGCCCAACTCCGCCAAGTGGCCGCGCAAGGCGTTCACCAGCATTGTCCGCTGCCGGATCAAAAGCTCGCGGACGCGATGCAGCATCAACACGCTCTGCTGCTCCTCGCTCTTTGTCGGAACAAAGCGCATCGTCGGTCGCGTGACCGCCTCGCAGATTGCCTCGGCATCCGAAGCATCATTCTTCTGCCGCTCCACGTATGGCTTGACGTATGACGCAGGCATCAGGCGAACCTCATGCCCCAGAGCCGTGAGGACACGAGCCCAGTGATGGCTCGTTGCGCAGGCTTCGATGCCGATCAAGCACGCCGGCAAGGACGTAAAGAATGCGACTACATCGTCGCGACGCAACTTCCGGCGGACAACCACTGCGCCCTGCGCGTCAACGCCGTGCACCTGAAACACGTGCTTGGCGACATCCAGACCGATTGTGCTAACCTTCTCCATGGACGGCTCTCCCTCATGTGACTTTCGACAGCCACACTTTGGCACATTGCGATGCCGGGAGCGGAGGCCGTCCACCTCATCAGGTCAGTCCGACAGGTCAGTCCGACACCAGGGACGGTCGTCAACCGCGCAAACCGTGTCACCCTTGAATTGCTCGCGAAGTTTCTGCCGGGCGGCGAGCAACACCTCCATGATGTCACGTAGCTCCGGGATGTCGCCGGAAAGGTCCTGGATGCGATCCCCAAATTTGGCAGCGCCGACAATGCCAACCTGAGACCGAAGTTACGCAACAGGCCTCGAATGTCATTCTCAATTGCGATGGCCTTTTCCTGCAGCAACTTGCGGGCTGTCAACAGGCGCCCGACGTTCCTGCTCATCAGCGTCTTGACGTGCATCGGCCGGAACACAATTAACCCGCATCATCTGCGCGATGCCGCGCGCATCGTTGCGGTCGCTCTTGTTGACCTGCGCCTTGAGAAAGGCCTTCGCATGACGGGTTACGATGCAGATTGCAGGTAGTCCGGCTCCCGCCAGACCACTGAACAACCATTTGATAAGGGACCAGCTTCAAGCCCGATCCGGGCCAGATTCCAGGCGGGGTTCTTCAACGCCTCAACAAGATCGTTCGGATGGCTCGCAAGCTTCATCTCTCGGCAAATGCGGCCTCCTTCATCCACGATGCAGACGGCCGTCTCTTTCACCGAGACGTCCAGTCCGGGATAATGCCTCATGCTGCGCTTCCTTTCCTGATGCTTGTGGCTGTTCACGCAGACCACGTTTTATCATCAGCGCGAAGCAGCACCTCAAACACCCGTTCAAGACGTGGGACAAAGCCGAATACCCCATCTAAACACCTAGTTGAGTGTCCTGAACCTGCCAAACCAGTCGTGAACCAGATCGAGACGTCTCCCTGATCCCGTCATGTGGCCGCCCAAGCGCCACGGCGAAGAGAAACAAGTGACCCGTGGACGTCCGAAAAAGTGCAGGAGCACCTTGGGGACAACGACCCAATCAAAAAGGATCTCAGATGTCTTTCTGACTGGATAATTCGTCGACTAGGACCCGCATGTTTTCCGAATAATCCACCGGCGTGCTGATAAGATGGATACCGCCCGCCGCAAATGCCGCTTCGAGCGTCGGCGCGAGATCGTTGGGGCCTTCGATTCGTCTGCCTTCGATGCCGTAGGCCTTGGCATAAGCGACAAAATCGGGATTGCCGAAGGTCATGCCGAAATCGCTGTAGCTATTTACAGCCTGTTTCCAGCGGATCATCCCATAAGCGTCGTCCTGTAGGATGAGCACGACCAGCCGATGTCCGAGGCGGATCGCCGTCTCCAGTTCCTGCGAGTTCATCATGAAGCCGCCGTCGCCGCATATAGCGAGAACGCGACGTTCCGGACAGAGCATCGCGGCAACGATTGCTGAAGGCAGCCCTGCGCCCATGGTGGCGAGCGCATTATCGAGGAGAAGCGTGTTGGCTACCCGGGTGCGGTAGTTGCGAGCGAACCAAATCTTGTACATTCCGTTGTCGAGGCAGACGATTCCGTCCTCAGGCATAACCTGACGCACGTCGTGCACGATTCGCTGCGGCGTTAGGGGGTACCGGCTTTCCTTCGCCCGGTCGGCGATCCTGGTCAGGATCCCCTCACGCAGCCCGAGTAGCGCACCGGCGTTGGGCAGCCTTCCCTCGAGGCGGTCGGCAAGCAATCTCAGGCTCGGTCCAATATCGCCCACCACCTCTGCACATGCGAAGAATACCTCGTCTACCGTCGCCGGTAGATAACCCACATGGAGGACGGCCGGCCCTTTCAGCCTCATCAGAAAAGGAGGTTTTTCGACGGTGTCATGGCCGATCGAGATGACGAGATCGGCGCGATCGATTGCCCGATGCACGTAATCCCGCTCCGATAAAGCGGCCGTGCCCACGTACAGTCGGGACCCGCCCGATACCGCGCCTTTACCCATTTGCGTGTTGAAGAACGGAATTTGCAGGCGCCTCACGAAGTCCGACAGCTCCGCAGTCAGGCGCGGTCTGTTTGCGGCTGCACCCAACATCACCAGCGGCCGCTCGGCCTTCAGGATGAGCTCTGCCGCACTATCCAACGCCTCCTTGGCCGCAACGGGCGGGTTGATCAAATGGGGCGGCACCATCGGTGGGACCACGGCCAGTTTCTCGGCTGCGATATCTTCCGGGAGTTCGAGATGGACCGGCCCTGGCCGCTCCTGTTGCGCTACCCGAAAGGCTTCACTCACGATGGTCGGAATTGTCGCTGGGTCGACAATCTGGCGCGCCATCTTGGTCAGCGGCGTCATGGTCGAGACCATGTCCACGATTTGGAATCGCGCCTGGGTCCGGCTGCGTATGCACTTCTGCCCGGTGATCATGATCATGGGCATCGCGCCGAGCAGGGCGTAGGCTGCGCCCGTCGTGAGATTCAGCGCGCCGGGACCGAGCGTAGCCAGACAGACACCGGGCTTTCCGGTAAGCCGCCCATGCGTAGCCGCCATGAACGATGCCGCCTGCTCGTGGCGCGTCACCACTAGTTTGATCGAGGAATGCCGTAGTGCTTCAACAACGTCGAGATTCTCTTCTCCGGGAACGCCGAAGATCTGCCGAACGTTCTCGTTTTCAAGTGCAGATACAAGCAATTCGGCGCCGTTCATTGGTGTCGTCCTCGGCTAACGTTTTAACCAGCCACTCTGAGCTGACCTTCCAAGCGGTTTGCGAATAGCGACTTGTGCCCACTCTGAACTGCTGCGCCGGTGGGGTGAACCGGGTCGAAGCAACACGGGGGCGGCACAACCAAACTTAACGCGCTCTTCAGTTTGGCCCCCTCTTCTGGTACATGAACATTCAGTACCCTTCGCCCAGCATTGAAGGAGGGACGTGCGATGAGCATGGGCGCCTCCTCATGTTTTGCACGGTCACCCTCTCATTGGTTTGCAGTTTTAATTGGTGTTGAGCGTCGTTCCGGCCTTCTGCAATAGGCCGGAACGACGCTTTGACGAAGCGGGTAGCTGTAACCGCGAAGGGAATCACTATGGAATAATCGAGCAAGCGATCAAGGATCGCGGTTGCCACCACAGGACCGCTAAACGCACCGCCCCATTCGACAACGCAGCGATTGGAGGTGATGAGGATTGACCCCCACTCATTCAAGTCAGGCGCCATGCACACGCTGATCGGCAATCCGCGCATCCACCGGTCCAGATGCGCCTCGAAGGCCGTCCAGCTCTCGAACTGGCGGCCGGCTATCGCATTGTGCTTGACGGAGCCGACCCGCATTCGCCCCTCCCTTTCGTACGCCCGGAGAGGCGCACAACCCGCAGCGTAGGGGCCAAATAGTGTGCAGCCGCATGTTGAACCCCACCTCCAGCGTCGCCGCATCTTGATGTTCGACCAGCGCCTTCGTACAGTCGGACCCGCCGAAGCGAGGGAAGGCTACTTGCATCCTCTCGAACCACTCCGTCTGGCGCTTCCGAAGCGAGGGACGGATATGCAGCCGACGCGAGCAACCCGGCGTTGTCATGGCGGAAGAAAGGCTCCCGCAGCAAATCGTCCAGCCGACGCTTCTTGCCGCAGGTTCAGAAGTCCGCCGCCGCTGCAAGAGAAATACCCGGCCGCCCGCCGGCTTGCCGGCTCGGGAGACCCGGTTTTCACGGCGGAGACCGCATATCGGTCGAGCGGTCATCATGGGGTGATTGTCTCCTCGGTCCGTGCCTCAGCGCGTTTCCGAATAGCTCCGCATATCTCGTGCCAAAGAGAAAATGATTTAAGAAAATGCGATCGCGCTGATGACGCTGAGTGGCTCATGTCCGACACAGTCGATAACCCGACAATATCAGAGCGTAGACGCTTGCTCCTGCGCGAGCTCGGAGTATATGCAGTGGAGCTGATGCGCCTCCTTATGTTCCATAAGCCGCTCTCGAACAGGATACCACTTGCTCGCTTCAGGAGAGGAGTGGAAGAGTGCTGCAGCAGGAGCACCGTGTTTGAGAAAGATCGGCCACTCATTTAGCGACCCCCCATTCCCCGCCACTGCATCAAAGTGCGCAGTCTTGAGCGTGAGGACGATTGAATCCGAAGTTGACAAGGTCGATGGCTCGCCGTTCACGAGCATCTTTCGCAGCAAGGGTGAGCGTGTCAGTCCTTTCGTTGCTAAGGTGGCCAATAGCTGACTAGCACCCAAGAGGAGACTCAGTTCGTCAGAATCTTGGGGGCCTCTTGATCCAGATCAGGACCGTCTCGCCGTCGAAAGCGTTATGATCCTCGGAATGATCGCATATCGGGGGCGTCTTTGTTTGCGCAATCACTTTTGAGGTTTTTTTTATGAATACTGATATTGCGGCTCGCAGGTCCGATGCGATCGCCCGCGGGGTCGGCGTGACTACACAGGTTTATGCCGACAAGGCGCTCAATGCCGAAATCTGGAACGTGGAGGGACGGCGTTATATCGATTTCGCCGCAGGCATAGCAGTAGTCAACACCGGCCATCGTCATCCAAAGGTCGTTGCAGCGGTGAAAGACCAACTCGACCGCTTCACGCATACTTGCCATCAGGTCGTGCCTTATGAGAACTACGTCCGGCTCGCTGAACGGTTGAATGACGCCGTGCCTGGCAACTTCAAAAAGAAAACGCTCTTCGTCACAACCGGCGCTGAAGCCGTCGAGAACGCCGTCAAGATCGCCCGCGCCTCTACAAACCGCAGCGCGATCATCGCCTTCACCGGCGCCTTCCACGGCCGCACCTTCATGGGTATGACGTTGACCGGGAAGGTCCAGCCCTACAAGGCCGGTTTCGGGCCGATGGTGCCCGACGTCTTCCACGTCCCATTCCCCATAGAGTTCCATGGCACCACGATCAACGAATCGCTCTCCGTGCTCGACAAGCTTTTCAAGGCTGATGTTGATCCCGACCGCGTCGCTGCGTTTATCGTAGAGCCAGTGCAGGGCGAAGGCGGCTTTTATGAAGTGCCGTGTGCATTCATGGATCAGCTGCGCGCAATCGCTGACAAACACGGCATCCTGTTGATCGCAGACGAAGTACAGACCGGGTTTGCCCGAACCGGTAAGCTCTTCGCCATGGAGCACTTCGGTGTCTTTCCGGACATCACCACCATGGCCAAGGGTCTCGGCGGCGGATTTCCTATAGCAGCTGTCACCGGTCGGGCCGAGATTATGGATGCACCGGGACCGGGCGGCCTAGGTGGCACTTATGGTGGCAGCCCGATCGGCATCGCCGCGGGAAATGCTGTCCTCGACGTGATCGAAGAAGAGGGTTTGTGCCACCGCGCCGAACAACTCGGCGTACGCCTGAAACGGCGGCTGCAATCGCTGAAGGATGTCGTTCCGCAGATCGCCGACATCCGTGGTATGGGTCTCATGAATGCGATCGAGTTCACGGTCCCCGGCTCAAGAAAACCTAGTGTAGAATTCACGAATAGTGTCCGCGAGAAGGCGCTCGAGAGGGGCCTCATCCTCCTGATCTGCGGCGTTTATGGAAACGTCATCCGCTTCCTCCCCCCGATCACTATCGAGGACTCAGTATTTGCCGAAGCACTCGACATCCTCGAAGAAACATTGCGCGCATGTGCTCAGGAGGTCTGACCGCGCGAAAGTTCTGATACGAGTTCTTCCAGGCTTAGGCAGCCCTCAATGCTGCCGACAAGGCGATGATAGCGGGCGAGTGGTACGCAGTGCGTTAACGGAAGAACATTTGAACGTCACCAACCACCGACCGGGGATCTAGCGCCGGGGGACAAGAAGCGACGTGGGAACTGCTCGCGCCATCGAAGCCGCCCGTCCGGCGCAAAAGGTTTGGACCAAGAAAATAGGATGGCGCAAGTCGCAAATAGCCATTTGATTCCGTTCGAACTGGCCAACCTGCGTCGGCATCTTGCCGACTTAACCCGCAGTCTACAACTTCGCCGCAGGTGACGTTGCCCCTGACTGCGAGCCCGTCCAGCGAATTCGTTTCCGGCGCGATACGTTGCTGAGTTTTTTGAGCGGGCGGCGCCTGCTGTGGTGGCAATGAACCTTGCGCTGGATCACAATGGATCGTCAGGAAGCTACAGGCGCTGTGGCACAAATGTGCGCCTGATCCCGGCACAGTTTGCGAAGCCCGCGTTCAGTCGAACAAAAGCGACATCATCGAGGCCGAGGCCATCGCCGAAGCCGCACGCGGCCGACAATGCGGTCTGCCCCGAGGAGCAAACTGATCTCAACGCTTCGTATCGCGTGCGCGACCAGATGGTCCTCACGCGAACGCGTCTTATCAACCAGATGCGAGCATTCTGCTTGGAGTACGGCATAGCACTGGGACAGGGAGCGGGTCTGTTCAAGCTGGACCTATCGCAGGTGCTCGACGACGTGTCGAATTATCTCTCGCCGGCAATGCGCAGACGGACCTTTCCGCGGACCTGCGGCGGTTGGAGCAGCGTATCAGCGAGGTGACAGAGGGAGACCCTGCGATCGCAGATCGAGAGGATGTTGCCCGCCGGCTCATGACGATTCCGGGAATTGGCACTCGGAGCCACGGCCGGCGGCCGGCGGCAGCGGGCGCCAGTTCCAGAAGGCTCGCTAATTGCCCGCATGGCTGGCCTTAACCCGCGGGAACACTCGACCGGGGCAAGCCGAAGCTCCTCGGTATGATCAAGCAACGGGAACCGCTATGTTCGCAAACTTCTCGTTCATGGCGCGCGATCGTGCTTCCGTCATCTGGATCGAACACCGGGATCGGCTGAATGCTGGCTTGATGGTCTTCAGAGCCGGATGCACCCGAACAAGGCCGTTGTTGCCTTTGCCGCCAAGACGGTGCGTATCGTCAGAACGCAGGGACCCTGCTTTCACCTAACGCTTGCGGTTGATTGCAAGGCTCGGGAATAGTCATGGACCCAGCCGGAGCCGTGGATCAGCATGCCATAAGCCCTGTGAAAAAAACGGGCTCGTGCCCGAACCATTTCTGGGAACGGCGTGCGCGGCTGCAACAGCAGTCCACTCGCGAGAGGATACATTTATGCGACTGGAATCGTCGTCGACGATGTCACGAACCCTTGCATCAGCGGGGCAGACCATACATCCTTTCCCATAAGATCCTTCAATGAGGCATGGTCGAACATGGCGAAGCCGCTTCAGCCGCGCATCCTGCGGAGCTCGAGCATCCATCCACCGAAGCGGGCCTTTCAGTTGTAAATCGAGGCGTCGCTGACCACGTGCTTGGCGGCGCACAGATCGGCAACCGACACCCGGCCTTATGTTCCTTCAAAACTCTGATGATGTGCTCTTCAGACAAGCGGCTGCGCTCCTTGCCCTGATCCTCCCGGATGGCCAGAGCGAATTTCAACCCGGATTAGATCAGAGGGGCAAGGTCACAGGCCCAAGACCCTCAAAGGCCCCACGACCTGCGAGTTCATCTGCAAGGAATGAGTTTCCCGGCCGGATGTCCGAAGGGCCTTTGACTAGGGGCATCCTATGAAG
Source organism: Mesorhizobium sp. M1D.F.Ca.ET.231.01.1.1 (assembly GCF_003999155.2). Classification (NCBI taxonomy): domain Bacteria; kingdom Pseudomonadati; phylum Pseudomonadota; class Alphaproteobacteria; order Hyphomicrobiales; family Phyllobacteriaceae; genus Mesorhizobium; species Mesorhizobium sp. M1D.F.Ca.ET.231.01.1.1. Next base: position 118,960 of record NZ_RZOZ02000015.1, on the reverse strand, counting down.
CAGTTGATGACTTCACTGTCGGCAAAAACAGTGGGCCGCTGTCGGCAGCCCCTCAGGTCCACCAGAGAACAAGATCAGGCCGCGCAAATCCGAAAAAGCAATTCAGCAGCACGCGACGCTTTCCGTTGCCCGGTTGACCGGTAACCCCGTGAACGAAGCCGCCATCGATCAGGGCGATATCGCCGGCCTTGAGCTGGATCTCGCGGCAAGGAACGGCTTCAAGATAGGCTGCCGAATAGGGATATCCTGTTGTCTCCACATCCTGCGACTTTCGGTCGGCGACGTTCGGCTTATGGCTCCAGAGGCGAAGATTGCCACCTTCCTCGGGCATACTGGGATAAAAGTTGAGCGCTGCGACGGTATTGTGCGCCACCGCAGAAAGCTCGTAATCGTTACCAGCCCATAGGACTTGAGCGACATCGTCGTGGGGGGCCAAAGAAAACATGCCTGTGCCAGTCCAACTGAGGGCGCGACAGACATTGGCCTTGCCGCGTTCCGAACGGGCGAGCCGCAATTCGATACCCTGGCTGTGAAGCTCGCGCTTCAACGCGCCGAATACGGCTCGGACTGGGTCAACCAAATTCCCAAAAAGGGCGTTGACGTAAGGTCGCGCAGCTTCCGCATCTGCAAAATAAGTGGCTGCATCCTTCCTGTAGTGTGATGCGCCGACATATTGTCCGGGCACCCCATCGTTACGCTCCTTGAGACCGGCACTACCAACAAAGTTCGTGGTGATCTTCTCGGCTACTTCGGTGCTGAAAGCTTGCTTGATGTGCAGAGCGGTGAGCTCACCTTTCAGGACCGAGATGATCTCCGCAGTGTTGATCGAGCCAATCCGTTCTCTGATCGAAACCGGGGAGATGGCTGGCACTTGAGATATCTGACTAGGCATTGTCCTGCTCCTGTAGTGCGTGGTCAAGGATGGTGATGCCACGATCGAGTTCGGCATCGGTGATGGTTATCGGCGGGAGGACTTTGATAACGTCGCGATTTGGCCCCGAGGATTCGATAAGAAGGCCATTTTCGAATGCGACATCGTGCACGCGGCCGACAAGTGCCGGTGAACGGCATTTCAAGCCGGCCATCAGACCGCGGCCGCGCTTCTGTTCGATGTATCTTGGAAATTTCGCAACCAAGCGATCGAGGTGCGTTTGCAGCCTGAGGGCTGTCCGCTCGACACCTGCAGTAAATTTCCTATCCGACCACATCTTGCACATGGCTCCTGCCGTCACGAAGGCGAAATTGTTGCCTCTGAAGGTCCCGCTATGCTCTCCGGGCTTCCATATGTCCAAGTCGGGTCGAATCAGAACGATGGACAACGGACTACCTGAACCGCTTAGCGACTTAGAAAGACACACAATATCCGGTTCGATTTTCGCGGACTCGAATGAGAAGAAATCGCCAGTTCGGCCCGCACCCGCCTGAATGTCGTCGACGATAAAAACAATGCCGTGCGTGCGGCAAATTCGCTGAATTTCCGTGAGCCAAGCCGTGGATGCGGCGTTCATGCCGCCTTCTGCCTGGATGATCTCCAGAATGATTGCGGCAGGCTTTTCTATGCCGCTCCCCGGGTCACTCAAAATGCAGTCGATGTAGCTGACGGAATCGAATGCTTGGCTCGGATAACCGTCATAGGGAACACGGATCACATCGTGGCGAGCAACGCCTCCCTGTTCCCTGGTTGAGGCCGAACCCGACACCGCCAGAGAGCCGAGCGACATCCCGTGAAACGCATTCGTAAAGGCCATGACGCTCGAGCGGCCGGTGCATTTTCGCGCCAGCGCGAGCGCCGCTTCGTTGGCGTTCGTGCCGGTCGGCCCAGGAAACTGAATCTTGTACGAAAGGCCTCTGGGTTTCAGGATCCAATCGACGAACCCTTCAATGAAGTCACGCTTTGCCGCCGTATGCATATCAAGCGACAGAAGAATGTTCTCACCGACGAGATATTCAATCGCTGGCGCCATAATATCCGGATTGTTGTGCCCGTAATTGAGTGCGCCGGAACCCACCAGGAAATCGATAAAGGGCTTACCCGTCTCGTCCCAGATCGTCGCCCCAAGGGCCTTCGTAAAGACGGTGGGGAACGCCCGGCAATAACGACGAACGTTAGATTCATGAGCCGTGAAAGCGTCGCCGTTCATATTAAGTCCTCTGCACATAGTCGTTCAAAGAAGAGAGCTGTTTAATGGCTAGTGGTTTGCGGCAGATGTTCGCCGTTTAACATTGAAGCAGAATACCGAAGCTTTCGTTGGTCTGGTGATGCCGGGATCCTCATCGAATATTGTTGGGTTGCGTTGCCCTCCATTCGGATGCCTTCAGAGAATGTGCTCCAACAAGATGGCTTCTATAGCTTCCGCGAAAGCACCGATACTATGGCATCAGGTAGTTGACGTACCCACCCATCGCTACCCATAGCGCCTCCGGACAATGAATGAGTCCAAGGACGATTAGCAGGGTCGCGTCGCCAGAGGTTGTGTAGCTCGGCGGTAGCGAAGCCGCTCGCGAGCGCGCCCCCTCAATAGCGCCGTAGCGAGCGAGCGGCTTCGCGGCGGTCATCAATATTCGCCGTTCAACCTCGGGCTGCGGACACCAACCTGATTCAAGAAACTATTTGATGACCGATGACACAGCGAAAGCCACGCTCTCTTTGAGAAGAATGCGGATTCCGATCTCTTGCGCGATGACTGGCCCGAGCCGCCGGATCAAGAGGGCGGGGCCGCCGTGGACCCCCTTGACGGAAAGCCCGTTCGTAGGCCAGGCGGAAGCAACCGGGAGACGCGCTGGCGAAGGGCCGCATCGGTTTCGAGAACGTCCACTACCGCGACGGCAACCATCCCCGGCCGCAGCTGGGCTGCTGCCTTCAGGCGAGTCGAAAAGGAGATCGTCCGGGAGGGTGAAGGCGTTGACGAGGTGAGCCGTGAGTAAGCAATCAAGCTCTGATCGGGATCGACTAACACTGTTTCCATCCGACCGATGGTTGACCTGTGATCGGCGTTACCTCAAGCTAGGCAGGCCGACAAGCTCGGTTGGAAGGCGAAGACCTTTCGATGAGCTCGTCTCCGAAATGCTCGAGACCCACTGCCGCGCCTACAGGAACATACTGGCGTAACGTGAAAACACGATGGCGTCGCGGGCAGGTGCATCTGTCGTGGGGCCATCCGCACTGCCAGGCACGCCCTCTCGGCCGGCATGCACTCAGGTCCGGTCGTTTGGGTCGGCGAATTCACACATCCTGCAAAGCAGAAAACCATCTGCTCCATTCATGCGGTCGACGATTTCGCGAAAAACTGGCTTTTCAAACAGAGCGGAGTAACCCTCATATAGAAGGTTGCCCAATACGTGACGCCGTTCAAAATCCATAGAGCACAGGGTAACGTCGCCGTTTGGAAGAAGAACATTCCGATACTGTCGTGCGTCCACGCAGGTTAGGGCTCCGACCACTGGCTGACGTGGTGCAACGATCTTAGGGTCGACGCTTCCACCCCTACTGCTCACCGGCCGCGCTTTTATCAGGGCTTCGGTAGGAATAATGTCGGCTATATCTGGGTGGGGCTCGCCCAAGGCCACGAATCGGATCAAGGGGATGTCCGCGTCGACGAGTTGACGAACCAGATCGCGATACTTGTCTCCGACCAGGCGGCTGTTCATGTAGGTGCCGTCATCGAAAACATGGACCACGAATACGCCCAAGCGCAAGGCTTGCAATCGTTGCAGGTCCTGCCCGTTCATTCCCACCAGCGTCGTAAAAATCCTGATGCCATGGCCTTTGGCGAAGGCGTGCTCCACCATTTCGGTACAGTCCGGATTGAGCCAAGGTTCGGAGTATCCCGCAAAACCAATGTCGACGGAAGTCGGTACGCGGGCCAGACACCGCTTGAAATCTTCAAGATCCAGATGACTCGCATGAGACACTTTTCTTTGCCGGACCGCGAACTTGTCCTGGGGACAATATGAACATCCTACGACGCATCCCGTGGTCGTCGTTATCTCCAAAACCCTGCCGGCTGTGTTTGCTGAGCGAAGTTCCGGTAAAATCACTGGTGATTACTCCCATCTACTTCCTGCGAAGCGCCACGATGGTGTGCGTGTGCCTTTGGCTTTCTGATACCGCCTGCTGATCTACCGAGGCAACGCAGACATCTACCCTTTTTGGCAGCCTAAGCCGCCCGGTTCACCGACTTGCCGGGCCGACCTTCACAAACTTCCAGCGCGTCGGACCAGAGACAGCATTGCATCTTTCGAGGCATCACTCGCTCCGGAGATGTAGCCTCAACCGTTGGTCGCTGGCCCGTCGCCGAGATGCGCGCGCAGCACCCTCGAACCCGCCGGAGAGAAGCTTTCTGGATGCCGTCGATCATCCTTCATCGAGCGAGTTCCGTGTTCTCATGCGGGTCAGCCCTCACACTATATTGCCGCACATCGACCAGCAAAGGCCGAGCTAGTGCGCCTGGCGCGCAGTTACTGCGAGATAGGCTTCGAAAAGCCCGACAGAGCTAAGACGCTCCGCTGTATTGAACCCGACATGTTTTCTGACAGCTGTCAGATTTTGGACACACATCACTCATCGTCAGTCGCTTAATACGGATGGTAGTTTCTTCCAGGAATCGGTGACATTGAACACCACCCTGTCATGACCGCCCAATCTCAGCGAAGCGAACTCAGCATCGCCACCAGGACCAAGCCTGAAGATAAATCCGCCATAGCAGCGTCAACGACATTTTGCTTTCGAAGCCGGATGGATTGCACGAGGTGATTCGCGCCGTGATGCAGGAGGTGCTCGAGGCCGAGATGGACGAGGCGCTGGGTGCTTCGAAGAGCGAGCGCACGCCGGAGCGTCTCGGCTATCACGCGCGCTACTACGGGCGGAGAACTAGCTGCGCACCTACGGCGGTTCGATAATCCCAAGGTTCAAAGCTTTTACAACAGCTACCGTTCTGCTGGTCGCATCCAACTTCCGCATTACATTTTTTAAATGGAAATCTATCGTATTTCGTGATCTGCCTAAAATAGTTCCTATTTCCCAAGATGATTTTCCTTGTGACACCAAATCAATGCACTCTATTTCTCTCGGAGACAGGTTATGAGCTCGTTCCGACGCAGTCGTAGTGTCGAACTTCGTAACCATCCGATGAAACCGCAGCGCGGCCATTTGCAGGTAGGTGATCGCTCTATTCTGCAATTCGCAGTCCGAGGATTGAGCAAAACTCACAAACCTAAAGCTGCCACCAGGGCCATGTAATGGGACGGTAACGCCTGACCTCAAGCCGAATGTTGCTGCTTCGTCCAAGACGCGGCGTCCATCTTCAGTTATGTTTTCATCAGTATACACCTCGCTCCATCGAAAGGGTCCCGCCTCCTTTCGACCTTTCTTGATGAGGGGGTCTATTTTGGCATAGCCCATTCTCGAGTAGCGCTCCTGCCATTCAGCGGGATAATTCCACATCACCACAGAACCCTCTCGGTTCGGCTTGAAAGCCCTCTCTGATGCGAGCGGCCCATAGGCAATCCACGGGCAATCGAAATTCAGCGCAAACGCAGACAACAGTTCGAACAACTGTTCGGATTGAGCGACATCATCAGTCATCTTGAGGAATAGGTCTAACTCCACCGCAATCCGCCGGAGTTCCATGATGTCTCCTTCATTGCGTTCTCATTGGTGCACAGTTTGCTCCAACCCAGCCTCGCAACATCCGAAGTCAACGGGACTCGAGCCGGAGTTCCTTCCGCCACCTGGAGTACCCTCAAGAGTCGTGCCAGCTTGCGAGCGAAGCTTCTCCTTCAGGTCGTCAATCGACGGGGGAGGTACCCAGGAGGCGAACCGACAGCACTGTGTCGGGGAGCGCACAATCCGACAGTCGAGCATTCGATTGACGGAATATGGGCAGGAAAGTATTCGCGGCGCGCTTTTGAAATCAGCACCTAAGTGCCGGGCCTGAGAAAGCTGCATTGCAACTGTACTTATTTGATCGAGGCAAGAACAAGCTCAAAATTCAATCGATACATCGACCTTCTTTTCCAATCTCCCGAGTTGAGCAGCCGTAGCAATCGTATTCGACTGGATGGCGGCTGACTTTCTCCAGGCTCGGTAACCTGCTGAATTTGTCCTTCGGATGTTCCCGCTCAGTTGGCACGACTTTTGAACTCACCGTCGTGAGGCGGCAAGAGCTGCCCGCCAAAATTGATGCTGTTATGGGGGAGGTCGAAATTCCAGTTTTGTCTTTTATCGTCTTTGGGACCGAGCGTGTTGATGCGCCCGCTTGGAAACTATGAGACGTTTCCCCGTCCATGGGCGCGGCGCCACTTGTCGCGACGTTTTCGCCTTCACTGTTCGCCTCTGGAACAGGCAGCCGGCCCGGCTCGCGATCATCATGACCGCGATGCTCGCCTCCACGCTGGCTGACGTGTTGATGCCGCTCTATTCTGGCCGACTCATCGACGCTGTTTCTCGTGCTGCTAATGCGGCAGCACCAGCTTCGGATTCAGCTGTTGCAGCATTCTCTGTACCGATTGCATTGGCACTCGGTTCCATTGCCATGCGCCACGTCGCCTTAATTGGCCTGAACGACCTGGTGTTGAAAATGATTTCCGATGTCGCGACCGAAGCGTTCCATCATGTGCAGCGTTTTTCGACAGACTGGCATGCAAACAGCTTCGCCGGCTCGACAGTGCGCAAGATAACGCGCGGCATGTGGGCGCTCGACCTCCTCAACAGCACGATACTCGTCACGCTGCTCCCGTCGTTTGTCATCTTGATCGGCTCGACGGTGCTGCTCGGCTGGCACTGGCCGGTCATGGGCGTGATCTTTGCTTGCGGCTCTCTCGTCTACCTTGCGTTTTCGATTTCGCTGTCGCTCGGCTATGTCGCGCCAGCGGCGAGCCTTGCCAACCGATGGGACACAAGGCTCAGCGGCGCGCTTGCGGACGCGGTCAGTTGCAACGCTGTGGTCAAGGGCTTCGGCGCAGAGGTTCGCGAAGACGAGCGGCTTGCAAATATCATGACGAAATGGCGGCACCGCGCGCGCCGGAGCTGGGTGCGCGGAACGATCATCGGCTCAACCCAAGGCGTAACTTTGGTTGCGCTCAGGGTGGCGGTGGTCGGATATGCCCTGCTTCTGTGGTCGCATGGACAGGCAACGCCGGGCGAGATAGCATATGTTCTCACGTCCTTCATCGTCCTGCAGGGCTATCTGCGTGATGCCGGCATGCATGTCCGCAACGTGCAGCACTCGGTTAATGATATGGAAGAACTGGTGGCCATCCACAATCAGAAGGTGGATGTTGCCGATCGTCCAGAGGCCAAGCCGATCCGGATCACGAACGGCCGTATCGATTTCGAGAACGTCCACTTCCGCTACGCCAACCATCCCCTGCCGCTCTATAGCGAATGTTCGCTGTCGATTGAAGCTGGCGAAAGGGTTGGGTTGGTTGGACCCTCCGGTTCCGGCAAGACAACATTCGTGAAGCTGATCCAGAGACTCTACGACCTGAGCGGCGGCCGGATCCTGATAGACGGTCAGGACGTCTCCGAGGTGACCCAAGAGTCCCTTCGTTCGCAGATCGCGATCGTGCAGCAGGAGCCGATCCTGTTTCACAGGTCGCTTGCCGAGAACATCGCCTATGGCCGGCCTGGCGCGAGCCAGGCCGAGATCGAGCAAGCGGCACGGCTGGCAAGTGCCCACGAATTCATCGCGCCCCTGCCGAAGGGCTATGGGACATTGGTCGGCGAAAGGGGTTTGAAGCTCTCCGGCGGCGAGCGCCAGCGCGTGGCGATCGCGCGCGCCTTCCTCGCGAACGCGCCGATCCTGATTCTGGACGAGGCCACATCGAGCCTCGATTCGGAATCCGAGGTGCTCATTCAACAAGCGGTGGATCGGTTGATGGTGGGTCGAACCACACTCGTCATCGCACACCGGCTGTCGACCGTCCGCTCGCTCGATCGGCTGCTCGTCTTCGACCGTGGCCGCATCATGGAGGACGGCGATCATGCCGCCCTGATCAATCTCGATGGTGGCATTTACCGCCGCCTCTTCGAACGGCAGGCGTTGGAACTCGCGAAGGGCCTGGCCTGATCGCTAAACCGGCTTGCGCGATGCGCCGAGCCGTTGCCGGAGAGGGGTGTGGCAGTGACGAGCGGCGGGCGTTAGGCCGGCAAAACAAGCACGGCCGGAACTGTCCGCCAAACGGGCGAGCGGGAATGCACCACGTCTAAGCTTCGGCGAATGCGCGCAGTTACACGCGGGCACCGAATTGTCGCGCCTAACGGCGCACGCACCAAAAGGGCGGGAATGTCGACGGCCCGGGAAGAGTGCGGCCCTCGCCGTTACCCACATTTCGCCAAAGGAAGCGAAGTCAGAACAGGCCGGCTGGGAGCCCTGTCGCTGGCCCAACCTACCGCACGCCGGCCACGTCAACGCTTCAAAGTCCCTTCGGTTCGCACAGTCGTCCCCTTGGAGACCCGGAAGCGCAGGAGCTCCGACCGCAGTCTTCGCTCAACTCTCGCCATCTGCTCCGGGATTGGATTCCGTTCCCTTGCTAGCACTGTGGCAGCTGAGCACGAACTCGCCGGCCTCGTGTCTTTCGATTACGGCCAACGGGCTTAGGAAGAGATTGGATTCGCCGGCCCTCTGCGGAGCGAATGAACAGTTCTACAGATCATCGACGTCCGCGAAAAAGAGCACGCAGCCGAAGTAGTCGGCCTGAAGCAGCAGCGAACAGGCCAGCGTCGTGACGACTGCCACACGGAGCGAATCCAAAGCGAAGTAAACCATCGACGCATTGCTGCACAGGACCAGCCCCACGAGCCGACAAAAAGATGAAGTG
>NZ_RZOZ02000015.1:33292-110043 GCF_003999155.2 Mesorhizobium sp. M1D.F.Ca.ET.231.01.1.1 | reverse complement strand
GTCGGCCTGAAGCAGCAGCGAACAGGCCAGCGTCGTGACGACTGCCACACGGAGCGAATCCAAAGCGAAGTAAACCATCGACGCATTGCTGCACAGGACCAGCCCCACGAGCCGACAAAAAGATGAAGTGCAACGCCGTTCTCCTGGTTTTCGCCAGATCATGTTGCGAGCTCGTCGGCCGCAACATGCGTCTGGCAGTTCTTGGGGCAGACGCGGCCGCAGGCTCCGCAGCCGATGCAGCGGCCGGCATCATCGACAACCATGATCATGCGATTGAGCTTGCCGTCGAAATCGTCGTCCTCGTCATCGCAGGGGCCGAGGATTTCACCCGCATCATCAACGCCGTGAAGATGCATGACATCGCGCGAGCAGACCTTGAAACAACGGCAGCAGCCGATGCAGGTCTTGCTATCGATGGAGGTCAGGTACGACGGCATCCAAATGGAGCCGTCACGGGTGGTGAATGTGCGCATCATCCTAAATTCTTCATTGAAGCGAGTTCTCTCTTGGCAACATCCAACTCGGCATAAACGGCTTGGGTTTTCTCGGCGACTTCCTGTATGTCGGCCCACTTGCCCGGCAGACCCTCGACAAGGTCCTGCAATGCCATCTTGGCAATAGCTGCACGCAACTGGAGCTTTCGGACTTTCTTCCTCATCTTATCTAGGTCTGACATAGATCCTTCCTGGAACAATGGTTTTGTTGATGCGCTCCATCTCGGGCTAGGCTTCAATGGCTGCAGTCGCATCGTCGACCAGTTTCGTACCGGCCTCAGCAAGTTTGCGGAAAGTCTCGAAGCCGAACCGGTGGACGTCTCGACAGAACGCCCAACCGCTGGAAGCCCCCACGGGTTTCATTTCTATTGTCGGCGACGTCGACACGCCGGAGCGCTCCTCGATCGCAAGCGCTACGGCGGTGTAAAACATGTCGAGCCTCCACAGCGCGTCAGGATCGGGATCGCCGCCAAAGGGTACCGCACGTTGCTGTTGCTTGGTGATGATGAACTCGGCCAGCAGCTCGGCATCCGAATGGCCTTCCCATAAGCCGAAGGAATCCTGAGTACGAATGAGCCGCAGGAGGCATTTGACGAACGGGGAAGCAAGGGCCTCGTCGTCCTTGTGGACAGCAGGGCCAACCGGAGGAATTTCGTTGTTCGTCATTTCAGTCTTCGTCTTCGAGGTACGATTTCCTTTTCCTGCGATGCCCACTCCGGGTCGGCTTGCGTGGCCGACGAATGGCTTGGGCGGGCCAACCCCAAGAGTGCCCCGTGGCCGACCTCGACATGTCCACGAGTGCGAGACCTGCGGCGCGAATTCGCGGCGCACATTGTCTGCGCCGCGATCCGACCGGTGGTCAACGCAATTGAAATCCAACCTGCCGCAAGCCGCCGCCCTGCTGCATCGACATACTTGCTGCGAAGAGAGCCTCGATGGGCGGATTGGCCAGTGTTCAATTCCAATTGTCAGTCCCTTCGCGATTCTTGCTCAGGAAGTGACTGCGTTTTGAGTTTCGGGTGCCTTCTTTTGCGGAGCCACACAAAGATCCGCGTGACAGGCAGGCTCACCCGTGTAGTTGGCCAGTGCTTCGAGCAATGGGGTAAGATAGTACTGTTTGGTGTGGTCCGGAATTGGCCCCAGCCGGTCCACCGATTTCAGTGCCACCTCGATCAACTCGATTGCGCGATCTTTGTTGCCGCTCTCGTAATAATACTGAGCTACCGGGAGGTACCGGAGGTACTTAAACGGGCCATCGCCGTTCGGGGGATTGAGTGCCAGTATCTGTTCCGAGAGCTCGTTGCCCATCGCAAAGCGCTCCGCGCGCGGAAGATGGGAATTGTCCATCGTGGGATCGAAGAGTTGGTTGAGGGCCAAGGCCATCCACGACACCGCGTCGGACGTTTTGTCGATCGCGTCCTCGACCAATTCTCGCATGACCGGCATGCCGGTCTTGATGTCGCGCAGCTTGTGAAGCAGAAGATCCGCATGAATCTGCCGGAACTCACAAGAGTCTGGCATCAAGGCGAGGCCTTCTTCGATGGCCAAGAGCGCCGCCGTCCAATTCTCGGCCTGCATCGCCGGCTCAAGTTTGGCGTATATCGGCCCGGTAAGCGACATTTCGCGCGCTGCAAGTTGGTTATGCGCGATGCGCTTTGCATCGGCGGCTTTCGCTTCATAGCTGCTGCGCCAGCTGCCGTTAAGGACTTTCGGCAAAACGTCATCGAGTTCCGCCGGGTGGCCGATAAAAGCGATGTGGCCGTCGCGGTCGACCACGAACGAGGTGGGAATCCCAATCGAAGAGCTGGGATCCATCCAGAGCTTGTTCATTTCGCCAATGTAATCGAACCCGATACGATAATTCAGATTCGGGAACTCCTCGGTCAGCCAGGCATCCACGTTGGTCCGCGCCTCGTCTGCGGTAGGACCCTGTTCGCAGGCGGCAACTCCGACCGCCTCAAATCCGCTGCCTTCATATTTCTCCTGCAGTTCGATCAAATGGGGCATGGCGTCGACACATGGTCCGCACCAAGTCGCCCAAAACTCAACGAGGTAGACCTTGCCGGGCCGAAAGTTCGTGAGGGGCTCGCCACGCAGCCAGTTCTCCACTTTGATCGCAGGAGCCGGGGACCCCATACGCAGTTCCATCTTGGTGTCCAAAGTCATTCCACACCTTTCGTCTCTTTTGTCGCGGAATATTTTCCAGTCAAAATCGGACACGGTCTCGAGGGCATCGCTCCCTCTGGCTTGCTTCAGCGAAGCTCTCACCGTGTTGCCGCACATCAAGCTGCAACGGAGGTGCCAATTCCCTCAGCTCCGGTAAGCGGCGGGAAATGCTTTGAAATTCTCCACGAGGCCAAATGCGGCCGATTGTCGTGAACCCGACATGTCTTCTGCCGCTGTCGGGTTTCGCCCTATCACTCTTGAGAGCTTGGACGGCTCGCCTGTGATTAGACTGGCCTCGGTCCTCGAGCAGTGGCAGTTTGGCGCCAGTTCGAAAGCGCGAACTCGCCGGCTTGGTCCTCGTGCCGCCACCGCCGCGTGTGGATTCTTGCCCCGGAGTCAAAATTCGCCTCGCGGTTGCCAACGGCGGCATGCGCTCAATGCGCGTGGCGTTGAGCACCGACAGCACGTAATGGTACCAATTAGTGGATGCCCGTCGCTGCCTCCACTTCTCCAGCCAAGCGCTCGAACGACGCTACCTACCCACGTTCGAGCGCGACCGCGGAATCGCAGACTGCCGAACGTCAGCCGTTGCGAAAGGTGTAGCCGTACCCGTTGATCGCCGGTGCGCCGCCTAGATGTGCGTAGAGGACCCTCGATCCCTGTGGAAAGAAGCCCCTCTGGACGAGGTCGATCATCCCTTGCATCGATTTGCCCTCGTAAACGGGGTCCGTAATCATGCCCTCGAGCCGCGCGCACAAACGGATTGCCTCTTTGGTTTCCTCCGATGGAACGCCATAACCCGGGTACGCGTAGTCCATGAACAACACCACGTCTGCCTCGACAATTTCCGCTCCGAGGTGGACGAGCTTCGCTGTATTTTGGGCGATGCCAAGCACCTGCGCCTTGGTCTTGGCGGGCATGGCGGAGGCATCGATACCGATCACGTTGCGCTGTCGACCATCCTTGGCGAACCCGACGAGCATGCCGCCGTGGGTTGAACCAGTCACCGTACAGACGACGATATAGTCGAAGGCAAACCCAAGCTGCTCTTCCTGGGCACGCACCTCCTCAGCGAACCCCACATAGCCCAGGCCGCCGTATTTGTGGACAGAGGCGCCGGCAGGTATCGCATATGGCCTGCCGCCCCTTGCCTTGACTTCATAAAGTGCCTTTTCCCAGCTGCGGCGGATGCCGATGTCAAAGCCCTCGTCAACCAGGCGCACCTCTGCCCCCATGATGCGGCTCAAGAGGATATTGCCGACCCGGTCGTAGACAGCATCATCATGTGGGACCCAGCTCTCCTGGACCAGGAGGCATTTCATGCCGATCTTGGCGGCGACCGCAGCGACCATGCGCGTATGGTTGGACTGCACGCCACCGATTGTGACGAGCGTATCGGCATCTGACGCGATCGCGTCGGGCACAATGTATTCGAGCTTGCGCAGCTTGTTTCCGCCGAACGCGAGACCGGAGTTGCAGTCCTCGCGTTTGACGTAGATTTCCACCTTGTCGCCCAGATGCTTGCCGAGGCGGTCGAGCCTCTCGATCGGCGTGGGTCCAAAGGTGAGCGGATAACGTTCGAATTTTTCCAGCATGCTATCTCCAGCAAAAAAGTACCTGAACCTGCTACGCACCGGTCAGCCCAGGGGTATGGTCGCGTGTTAGCCGAACACAGATTCCCTATACGATCAGCTCAGTCATCAGAGGGTGACCAAAATTGGTGTGGGTCTGAGCACTGATCCTGTCATCCGCGCATCAAAGCAGCAGCACATGCTGGGCATTCGACCAAGCCGGGACACAGCTGAAAATTGCATTCCGCAGTTGATCAGAGTCAGACGACTGGTACCCGAGCTTTCCTGTAACCATCGGCATGCTGGCCCCTGTGGCGAGTTCCACGAGCGCGGCTAGAGGACTGCCAGATCAGAAAGAGCACGCGGCCGAAGGAGCCGGCCTGAAGCAGCAGCGAACAGGCCAGCGTCGTGACGACTGCCACACGGAGCGAATCCAAAGCGAAGTAAACCATCGACGCATTGCTGCACAGGACCAGCCCCACGAGCCGACAAAAAGATGAAGTGCACGCCGCTCCCCTGGTTTTCGCCAGATCATGTTGCGAGCTCGTCGGCCGCAACATGCGTCTGGCAGTTCTTGGGGCAGACGCGGCCGCAGGCTCCGCAGCCGATGCAGCGGCCGGCATCATCGACAACCATGATCATGCGATTGAGCTTGCCGTCGAAATCGTCGTCCTCGTCATCGCAGGGGCCGAGGATTTCACCCGCATCATCAACGCCGTGAAGATGCATGACATCGCGCGAGCAGACCTTGAAACAACGGCAGCAGCCGATGCAGGTTTGCTATCGATGGAGGTCAGGTACGGCGGCATCCAAATGGAGCCGTCACGGGTGGTGAATGTGCGCATCATCCTAAATTCTTCATTGAAGCGAGTTCTCTCTTGGCAACATCCAACTCGGCATAAACGGCTTGGGTTTTCTCGGCGACTTCCTGTATGTCGGCCCACTTGCCCGGCAGACCCTCGACGAGGTCCTGCAATGCCATCTTGGCAATAGCTGCACGCAACTGGAGCTTTCAGACTTTTTTCCTCATCCTATCTAGGTCTGACATAGATCCTTTCTGGAACAATGGTTTCTTGATGCGCTCCATCTCGGGCTAGGCTTCAATGGCTGCAGTCGCATCGTCGACCAGTTTCGTACCGGCCTCAGCAAGTTTGCGGAAAGTCTCGAAGCCGAACCGGTGGACGTCTCGACAGAACGCCCAACCGCCGGAAGCCCCCACGGGTTTCATTTCTATTGTCGGCGACGTCGACACGCCGGAGCGCTCCTCGATCGCAAGCGCTACGGCGGTGTAAAACATGTCGAGCCTCCACAGCGCGTCAGGATCGGGATCGCCGCCAAAGGGTACCGCACGTTGCTGTTGCTTGGTGATGATGAACTCGGCCAGCAGCTCGGCATCCGAATGGCCTTCCCATAAGCCGAAGGAATCCTGAGTACGAATGAGCCGCAGGAGGCATTTGACGAACGGGGAAGCAAGGGCCTCGCCGTCCCCGTGGACAGCAGGGCCAACCGGTTCATGAGGAATTTCGCTTTTCCCCAATTTCAGTACTCCTCTTGAAGGACGATCTCTTTTTCTGCGATGTGTGGTTCGGGCGCTTGCGTGGGCGGGGAATGGCTTGGGCGAGCCGATCCCACGCAACAGTGTCCCGTGGCCGACCTCGAGCACGTCCACCAATGCGAGACCTTTCACCGCGGCGCGAACGCCTGCGCCGCGGTTCGACCCGAGGTAAACGCAATGGAAATTCCACCTGCCGCAAGCCGCGCACTTTTGCGGCATCGACGTTATTGCTGCGAAGTGCGCCTGGGCGGGCGGATTTGCCGGTGTTCAATTCCAATTGTCATGCCCTTCGCGATCCTTGCTCAGGAAGTGACAGCGTTTTGAGTTTCGGAAGTCTTGTTTTGCGGAGCCACACAGAGACCCGCGTGACAGGCAGGCTCACCCGTGTAGTTGGCCAGGGCTTGGAGCAACGAGGTGAGGTAGCGCTGTTTGGTTTGGTCCGGCACTGGCTCCGAATGGTCCAGCGATTTGATTGCCACCTCGATCAACTCGATCGCCCGGTCCTTGTTGCCGCTCTCGTAATAATACTGAGCGACCGGAAAGTAACACCCGAATTTAAAGTCTCCATCGCCTTGCGGAGGATTAAGTTCCAGGATCTGTTCGGAGAGCTCCTTGCCCATCGCAAAGCGATCATCATGCGGAAGATGGGAGTTGTCGATCGTGGGATGGAAGAGTTGGTTCAGCGCCATCACCACCCAAGACATCGCTTCGAACTTTTTGTTGATCGCGTCCTCGACCAATTCGCGCATAAGCGGCAAGCCGGTTTTGATGTCGCGCAGCTTGTGAAGCAGAATATCCGCATGAACCCGCCGAAAATCAAAAGAGTCTGGCATCACGGCGAGGCCTTCTTCGATGGCCAATAGTGCCGCTGCCCAATCCTCGTCCTGCATCGCCGGCCCAAGTTTGGCGTATATCGGCTGACTCAGCGACGATTCGCGCACACGCGAGATTCGCTTTGCATCGACGGCTTTCGCTTCATAGCTGCTGCGCCAGCTGCCGTTAAGGACTTTCGGCAAAACGTCATCGAGAGGTGCCGGGTGGCCGATATAAGCGATGTGGCCGTCGCGGTCGACCACGAACGAGGTGGGAATCCCGAACGAAGAGCTGGGTTCCAGCCAGAGCTTTTTCATTTCGCCAGTGCAATCGAACGCTGTCCGATAATTCAGATTCGGGAACTTCTCGGTCAGCCAGGCATCCACGTTGGTCCGCGCTTCGTCCGCGGTTGCAGCCTTTTCGCAAGCTGCGACTCCGATAATCTCAAATCCGCTGTCTTTATATTTCTCCTGCAGTTCGATCAAATGGGGCATGGCGTGGACACATGGTCGGCACCAAGTCGCCCAAAATTCAACGAGGTAGACCTTGCCGGGCCGAAGGCTCGTGAGGGGCTCGCCACGCAGCCAGTTCTCCACTTTCAGCGCAGGAGCCGGGGACCCCAT
The DNA here is from genome assembly GCF_003999155.2 of Mesorhizobium sp. M1D.F.Ca.ET.231.01.1.1. Lineage (NCBI taxonomy): Bacteria > Pseudomonadati > Pseudomonadota > Alphaproteobacteria > Hyphomicrobiales > Phyllobacteriaceae > Mesorhizobium > Mesorhizobium sp. M1D.F.Ca.ET.231.01.1.1. The sequence continues at coordinate 102,821 of NZ_RZOZ02000015.1, read as the reverse complement.
ACGCAGTTCCATCTTGGTGTCCAAAGTCATTCCACACCTTTCGTCTCTTTTGTCGCGGAATATTTTCCAGTCAAAATCGGACACGGTCTCGAGGGCATTGCTCCCTCTCGCTTGCTTCAGCGGAGCTCTCACCGTGTTGCCGCACATCAAGCACGGCAAAGGGCATGCCAACCCTTCTTAGCTTCGGCAAGCGCCGGTACCGCCTTGAATAAGCGAGCCCTAACACGGCCAGCTGACGTTAACCTGAATGTCGGCTTTCGACGGCTCACCTTAGCGGCTGCCGTTTAGGAAGGTGAGAGTTTGGCTGGCCCGCTGGCGATAAGACCGGCTTCGGCGTCCTGGAGTAGTCGCACTTCGGCGATGGGGTCGAAAGTGCGGGAGAGGCTCGGTACCCTTGCAGCCACCGCCGCATGTGGCCCGGCGTCATAATTCGCGTCGCGGTTGCCAACGGCGGCGTTGGGCTCGATCCACGTGGCGTTGAGCCCGACAGCACGTAAAGCTGCATCGTGATTGAATGCCCTTTGCTGTTTCACGCCAAGCAGGAGTCGCGCGACGCTACCTTGCTCAAGCGCGAGCAGAGCGATCTGACGCCGTAGGAATATTGCTCGTCCCGCTTTTGCCGCCAGAGGCGGAAATCTTTCCTGAATGCCACCGCCGATCATCAATATCGACGAATCATATCCCGCTGCCCATTTGTTCGACTCCGAGGTCGGGCCAGCACTCCGTCAAGGGACGGTTGATGAACCCTAGATGCTCGGGATTGGCGCATGGCGCGCGCCGCAGAAGGCTGTCAAGGATGCGGCGCGCTCGCCAGGCCAGCAGCCCAAAGTTCGGATCAGCCAGCCCGCGCTGTCCAAGGCAGGCGTTCTGAACGAAAAGGCGTCGGTCTCGCGGTCCGTCCCAGTACACCGAAAAATCCTCGCCGATGGCGAGCTCATTGCCGATCTGTTCGAGGCGATCTGCGATCGGTTCTAGGAAACCCGGCAGCGGTTTCTCGTACCCGGTGGCCAGGATGACGATATCGGCGGTTACTTCTCCGATGTTGTCCAAGCCGCGTTGCAGCGTGAGCCTGTGCCCTGCTCCGGCATTGATGCAGCGCGACACGTTGCAACTTGGCCGCAATGTGATCTCGCATTGGTGTGGCTCGAGAAAGGCGTGGTGGTAGAGCGCCTGATAGACCGCGCGCAACTTGCTTTCTGAAATGCCCTCGGAGGCAAGCGCGAAACGCCGCAGGAACAGCTGTCGATGCACCTCGCTCATCGCAGCAAAACGATCCGAGAAGCATGGCGTGAACAGCCCGTTTGTGAACGCGTGGTCGTCGAAAGGCATCTCGCGCGTCAAGACCCATGTGATCGCCGCGGGCCGCCGTTCTTTCGGCCGGCCGACAAGGTGCAGTAGCAGCTCGGCTCCCGACTGTCCGCCGCCAACAACGCAGACATGCTTTTTTTGCACCTCAGGATTGATGTGGGCCAACTCAGATGAGTGGAACAGGTTGGGTCCAGTCCAGCCATGAAACTGAGGCGGAATTTGCGCCTGCTTGCCTATGTCGATGACGAGGTTTCTTGCATCAAGGACCGCGTTGTCCGTCCGCACGCGAAACTCGCCGTCAAAGCGGATTTCGCGAACGGCCTCGCCGCCACGGACAAGCGGATTCTTCTGGAACGCCCAGTTGAGATATTGGGCGAACTCGGCTCTAAGCACCCCGTGAAATTGCGCATTGAGGAAATTGTAAAGACGCCCGTTCTCGTGGAGGTAGTTTACGAATGTGTAGGCTGATCGCGGATTGACCAGAGTAACCAGATCCTGGAAGTGGCCGACCTGGAGCTCCGCGCAATCGAAAGCGCTGCCTGGATGTCCTCGGAAATCGACCTCCCGGTCCAGGAACAGTGCCCCTTGCGCAATCTCTTCCTGTATCTGACACGCAAGGCTCAAATTAGATGGTCCAGCACCCACACCAATACAAAAGAGGTCCACTTATCCTTACTCCTCTAGGAGTGTTTTCCAACTCAGCGGCATGTTGACGTCGATTGCCGGGCATTGAGCAATGCGAACCTCACAGGCATGCTTGAGCCGCGGTCCCGACTGAGAGGACAGCAAAAGCGTGTGCCGCCTTCCAGGTCTTGGGCTCAATGTCGGCGGCATCGACAGCGGCGCGGCGTGATCCGAACCCAAGAGCAGAAGGAAAGTGTGTGATGCTGTCGCGCGGCTCTTCCGGATCTTACGGCGGCTTCTAGCGCCGGCCTCCACCCCAGGAGTGGCTGTTTCCCTGCCACGACGGAAGCGGCTCTTTCTTTCGAGGGGCGTAACCATGGATAACGGCTCTTAATGCTTTCGGAGACTCCCATGCATGCGGCGTGCCGGATAAAGACCTGTCAAACCAACGAGTTCGCGCAGTTCCAGCTCGTCTGGAATCCGACATTGTCGCACGCCCGACGATCGGGCAGGGGAAGCTCCGCGGCAGCGGCCCTTGCACACCGCAGGCTGACAGGGACAGCCGCCGATTTGACGCGCGTCCGGGTACTGATAAGGGGCCTTCCAACAGGGTTCGCGCACGAGGCGGGGTCTCCTGGTACACCCGCCCTGTGGCTTGGCTGCGGTCTGCTGCAGCCGTTCGTCTTTACTGCCCGTTGCGGACGATCTCGCACGAGTTGGTTCACGAGAGCGTCGTGAAGCAGTCGAGGCGTCCGGTTTGGCTCTGACAAGCGTCGCAAGATGTTCGCGGATCCAGCCATGTCTCCGCAATCCGACCGGTAACCGACGACGACTTCGGACTGGTTGGCGGTCCTACGACCTGATCGGTGTTCCTACGGAGCTGATCAGCGAGCCAAAAACAGCGGCAATGTGGTCTTCCCAAAGCTCCAGCTCGGCGGACCGCCGAAAATCCGCTCACGCAGCCCACGGCTGCCATAAGCACCCATAACCATCATGTCAGCACAGATGTCGTTCGCGTGCTGGGTCAGCACTGTGCCCGCCGATTTGCCGGCGCTCTTAAGCAGGTCAACGGAGACCCGAGCACCGTGCCGAGTAAGATAGGCAGCGATGTCAGCTCCAGACTGCGCGCCTTTCCCGTTGTTTTGCGCCTTTGGATCGACCATAGCGACACAGACTTCCTTGGCAGCGGATAGGATACTAAGAGCTTCCCGAACCGCACGCGAGGCCTCTACACGCGAATCCCAGCCGACCAGCACGCGTCGAGGCGACAGCGTCGCCTTAACGCCCTTCGGCACGATGAGCACCGGCTTTCCGCTATCGAACAAGCAGCCGTTGACAACAGGAGGTCCGAGAGTCTCATCGTTGAGGAGGTCTCCTCCAACGATCGTCAGGTCAGCGCAGAGCGCCCGCTGTCGTGCCACTTCACCGAGGCTAGCCGGATCGCAATAGTCGGTGTCAACGTCACAGGAAAGCGACATAGCTTTCAGCCTTTTGAGGATATCCGCGGACCGTCTTTCCATTCTGGTCACGTCCTGTGAAAATTTCTCGATTTGCTGAAATCGATAGTTCGGTACTGCAATTGCCTGTGCACGTCCTGTATTCCATTCGGGGGGCGGAGACAACATCAAGAGCAATGGAGGCGGTATAATGAGTACCGATAGGTGCGCGCCGACCTCGGCACACAGTCCGGCAGCTGTTGTGAGGTCCTCATCAGAATGATCAGCACCCGTCACACTGAATATGCTTTTAAATTCCATTTGCCTGCTTCTCCTGGTCTTCGTTAGGAGCGCCTCAAAGCGGCAACACCGCTCTCAGGAGGAAGAGAGAGCGGCACCACGTTCGATCACCGATTTCAGTCGTCCGGCTTCTCGAGCGAGTAGCCGGCCGACCTGACGGTGCGAATGACGCTGCCGGGCAAGGCCGTTTTCAGCGCCCTCCTGATTCGGCTGATATGGACATCGACGGTGCGTGCACCGACATGAATGTTGGGCAGCCAGGCCGCCCCGATAAGCTCGTCCCGGCTGAAGACCTTGCCGGGGGCCTCAATCATAAGCCGCAGCACGTTGAAATCGATCCGTCCGAGATGGATGTCGTGGCCATTACCGCGAACCCGATGGGCATCGAGCTTCATCTCCAGGCCTCCACAACAAATCCAACTGTCGTTTTCAACCCCGTTCGGACCACGCTTGGTCAGCCCGAGCCTCGCCCGCAGGCAGTCGAGCAGCTTGGCCGGAGCCACCGGCCGCACAAAGCTCTCAACGCCTGCCTTCAAGAGATCGAGGTGCTGGTGCTCGGCGCCAGGCGCGATCAGGGCGATGATAGGCAGGTCGGTGGTGCGCGGTTCCCGCTTGAGGTGGGCGCAAATTGCGGACCCGTTTATGCTGGCTGGGTCGCAATCCAGCACTACGGCCTGAAGCTCCCGTTGTTCGGCCAAGGCCAGCGCAGCCTTCGCGCCGTCTGCCGTCTCACTGCTGAAACCGTCAACCTCCAGTATGTGGCTGTAGAGCAGATAGAACTCGGCATCTTGCGAGCAGATCAGGACCAGCGGCTTCTTCATCGGCGATACCCCAACAACCTGGTCGGCCTCGAGTCCCTGGATCGAGGGGACTGGCCAACATAGTTTCTCGGGTCCGTCATGATGGCCTTTCTCGAAAATCGCGCCCATCATGCCAGCGCCACGTGGGGAAAGGTTTCGATGACTGAAATCGCATCGTCGACCAGCTTCGTACCGGCCGTGGCGAGCTTCAGGAGCGTCTCGAAGCCAAACCGGTGGACATCGCGCAGCGTTTTGGACAAAACGACCAGCCGTCCGGTCGTGAAAAGCACCCGACCAAAACCCTCATGGCTCACCTGGATCATCGGCGATGCCATAAGGCCGCAGCGCTCCTCGATCGCAAGCCCGATGGCGGCGTAGTACTTGTCGAGCCTCCACAGCACGTCGGGATCGGGATCTCCGATGATTGGGATCCCTCGGCGCTGTTCCTTGGTAATGATGAAGTCGCCCAGCAGCTCAGCGTCCGCTTTGCGTTCCCACGAGCCATAGGAATCCTGAGAACGGATCAGCCGCACGAGGCATTTGACGAACGGGGTGCAAAGAGCCGCCTCGTCTTCGGCGACAGCTGGGGGGATTGCGGGGTCAGGCATTGGCGTCCTCCTCTTTTCAGTCCTCGTCCTCGAAGGACGGTTTCTTTTCGGCAATGCCCGCTCGCGCCAGCACCTTGCGCAGCCAAGGCGGAGGACACGTCCTGAGCATCATCTGCGTGCGCAAGAGCACCTGTGGGATCGATTGGGGCTCCGCCACTTTGATCGGGTGGATTTTTGCCGCGACAAGCTTGGCTGCCGAAGGGCCGCCAATTGCCAGACAAAACAGGATCTGACAGCCCTTGAGCGCATCCACCTTTGGCGTGATGCGATCATCGCGCTCGGCCCGATGCTCCCCGCTTTCATCGGACACGTCATCGAAGGCCACGGCTTCTACGAGATTCCATTCCTCGCGCGTCACGTCGTAGACAGCAAAGCGCCTGGCCGACCCGAAATGGGCGTTGAGGTCCTGCATGTCCTGAGTGGCGATCGCAACGCGCAATGCGCCCTTACGTCGTTCAGGCATCGGGGCGAAAACCTCACTACTGACCAGCGAGAGGCGGCGAACAGCGTTCATCGTGATATTTCTCGATTACGGAGTGGATCAAGCGCCTCAGGAGTGGGCGCGTGTTGGTTGGCCTGGAAGATGCTGGCGACCTCGAAGATCATGTCGCGGGTGCCCTGATAGAGAATTGCGAGCTTGTGCTGGCTGCCTAGTCGATCGAAGACCGGGAACCCGATGCGCATGAGCGGAATTCGGAGCCGCTCCGATGCTTGGCGCCCGTGCGAATGCGTGACAAGCAGGTCAGCACCGACGGCAAGACTTTCCAGATCGCCGAGATCGCCGATCTGAACCGAAACCGCCGGGACTTTCTCGAGAATTTTAGACCTGTCGGTCGTTGTGACGGCCGCGGCTATCTCGGAGCCGAGGCCAGCAAAGAAGGTCGCAAGTTGGAACAGCTGGTCTGGTTCGGCAGCGATGGCAATTTTCTTGCCGCCGAAATGGAAATGTCCGTCGAGCATCGCGTCCTGCAATTGCGCCCGGCGCCGGCGCACGCGGGCCGGTACCGCCGCGCCCGAAATCGCAGACAGCAGCGACACGAAGCGGTCCGTGTCCTGCAGCCCAGTCAGTGACTGGAACAACACGTAAGGCACGCCGGTCAACCCGTGCAGCGCTTTCGCCGGGCGGCGCATGTGCTCACCGATGGCGATGCATTGCATGGCCGTGCCCAACTCGCGAATGTCTTCGACGCTGGTGCCGCCGTATGTGGTCGCTACCCAGCGGTCAGGAACCGTACCGTCGAGCGAGCCTGAAATGTCGGGCAGAATAACCGGCTTGAGCCCAAAGCTTTCAACCATGTCCCGCATATGCTCGATGTCGGCGATAGAGAGGTTGCATCCGGGCAGGATTGCGATCTTCTTCGGGTGCCGCGCCCGTTCGCCCGAGCGCGTAATCCCTTCGATCATTGCGGTGACTGCCTTGGCCCAGCCCTCTTCGATCGCGCCGTCAAAATCCGGCGTGTTGGCCAGCACGACCTCCGTACCCGCAAGCTGTTGCGTGTGCTTCCGCATGATGTTGGCAATATCACCCGCGCAATCTTCGCCACGCGTCTCCACCAGCGCGGTCGTGCACACCCCGATCAGCGTTGGCTTCGTGCGGTTCTTGAGGTTGAGGATCGCCTCTTCCAGATGGTCGGCTGCGCCGAGGATGGTCGCCACCTCATCCATCGCCGTAGTCTGCAAGGGAATCGCTTCTTTGAAGTGCCGCACGAAGAGAACGAGCGCAAAGCTTGTGCAGCCTTGGCTGCCGTGGAACAGCGGCATCGCACCGTCGACGCCAAGAAAGGCAAAGGCGGCACCCAGCGGCTGCGACGACTTCAGCGGGTTGACTGCCGCCGATTTGCTCTGGGGAAGGATGCGGGCCATCGGTCGCCTCAACACTCGTGTGCCGTCGCGCAGGCGAATTCATCAAACAGGTACGCGGTCTCGTTCCTCGTGCACGGCAATTCGCCTATCAGCTCAGGCTGGCAATCCCACGGGGCCGGCTGGCGCACCTGAGACCAGATCGGATTGTGAATGGCGAGGTCGATCTGGCGTACGAGTTCCACCATGCCGTCATAGCCGGCATAAGGATGCTGGCGCTCCTGGTTGATATCGAGCCAGGGCGTCTTGGCCTTGAGCGCAATGAATTGCGTGCGACCGCCCGACAGCATGATATCGGCCCTGTGTTCAGAGAGCATGGCGTACAGCTCGCTCGCAGCCATGGATTCGAACATGTGCTTGTCGTGCTTGAGAACTTGTTTGATGCGCTCCTTGTCCTGCACCGTAGATTTCTTGATCGAGGTGCCGACGATCTCGATTCCGATCTCCATCAGCGCATGGACAACCGACCAGGACTTCACACCGCCTGTGTTGAGCAGCACGCGCTTGCCTTGGAGCCTTTGCCGGTAGGATTCGAGTTTCTTCCACGCGATCGCCTCCTGCTGCGCGATCAGCGTCTCTGTGCGCTCGAGGATCTCCGGATCGGCGCCCTTCCTCACCAGCAGCCTGACAAGGTTTCGAAGAGCTTGCGATGTGTCGGAGATGCCATAGAAGGAGCCCTCGAAGAACGGGATGTCCCAGCGCTCCTCCATCTTGCGGGCAAGACTGATCAGCGCGGTCGAGCACACCATCATTGCCGCCCGGGCGCGGTGCGCGGAAGCAATGTCGCGGTAACGCGCATCGCCGGGAATGCAGGCGCGCACCCGGATCCCGAGCCGATCGAGGAGCGGCTTTACAAGCCAGAATTCGCCCGAGAGGTTGAATTCGCCAAGGATGTTGATGTCGTAGGGTCCGGGGTCGTCGGGTTCGACCGTGCCGATGACATGATCGAGCAACGCCTCGGCGGCGAGCTTATTGCCGAGGTTCTTGGAGCCTGCCAGGCCAGGCGCATTGATCGGCACCACGGCCAAACCGAACTTTTCCGTGGCGCGTTTGCACACGGCCTCGATGTCGTCACCGATCAGCGCCGTTACGCAAGTCGAGTAGACGAAGATCGCCGGCGGCGCGTATGTGTGCTTGATCTCGCGGATCGCCTTGAAGAGTTTCCGCTCGCCCTGCCCCATCACAAGGTCGAGTTCGGTGAGGTCGGTCGTGAAGCTTGTCCGCCACAAGGTCGGCCCTGACGAAACCGCACCACGGTTGTCCCAAGAATTGCCCTCGCAGGCGAGCGGCGCATGGACCAGATGCGCAACGTCGGTGATCGGCTGCAGGACGATCTTGGCTCCGTCAAAGGCGCAGCCGCCGGCTGCCGCCCCTGGTGTCAGCGACTTCGAGCAGCCCTCCTTGCGCGCCTTGGCATCTTTGCCACGGTTCTTATCGCAGGCGGGCTCATCGAAGGCGTCCTTGATTTTGGCGCTGAGGGAGGACATTGCTCAGCCTCCCCAGTCCATTGGGCAAGGAATGGCCTCGGCGAAAAGCCGGCCACGGCTCTTAGCGCGTGAGGTCATAGGAATAATCCGTCACACCCGTCTCGCTCGTCTCGCGATCGAGTTTGTCGAAGATCTTGTCGAGGATCGTCGTCAGCACGCGCAACGCTCCCTGGTAGCCAAAGAGCGCAAAGCGGTGATGATGGTGCCGATCGAAGATCGGAAACATCAGCCGGATCAGCGGTGTTCCGGTGTCGCGCTCCAGGTACTTGCCGTAGGAATTGCCGATCAAAAGGTCCACCGGCTCGGTAAAGAGCAGTGAGCGCAGCGCCCACAGGTCCTTGCCCGCCCAAACCTGGGCAGCCTTGCCGAAAGGCGAGGATGCTAGCAGCTTCTTCAAATCGGCTTCCCATGCCGAGGTGCCATTGGTGGCGAGGCAATGGGTTGGCTCGCCGCCGGTCTCCATGACAAAGCGGGCCATTGCGTGAACGAAGTCGGGATCACCGTAGATGGCGTATTTCTTACCATGCAACCAGGATTGGCTGTCCGCCATGGCGTCTACCAGTCGGCCGCGCTCGAGGCGAATTGCCTCGGGAATCTCCTTGCCGGAAATCGCCGCGACCTCCATCAGGAATTCGTCCGTCGCCTGAACGCCGAGCGGATAGTGGAACGAGGCCGTCGCCTGCCCGACCTCCTCGCAATAGCCCAGTGTCTTTCGGGTGTTGTGATGCTGCAGCGAAAGCGTTGCCTCGGCGTTGAGGGCCTTCTTCACCTCGTTGATCTTCGTGCCCCCGTCATACATGCGGTATTCACCGTCCGAAGGCGTATCGAACTGGTCAGAGGCATCCTGGATCAATGTATAGGACACGCCCATTACATCGAGCAGGCGCTTGAGCTCCCGGTTGTTGCCGACGCAGAAGCCGTCGAAGCCCGGAATGATGTTGATGGTTCCTTCGATTTGCGTACGCTCCTGACCTTTCCAGAAGTGCTCCAAAATGCCTTTGACCATGTTGTCATAGCCGTCGACATGACTGCCAACGAAGGCCGGGGTGTGGGCAAAGGGCACGTCGAAGTCGCGCGGGACTGAATCTTCGTCCTTGGCGTTCTGGATGAAGCTGTGCAGGTCGTCGCCAATGACCTCTGCCATACAGGTCGTCGACACGGCAATCATCTTGGGGTCGTAGAGCTGGTAGGTGTTGGCGAGCCCGTCGACCATGTTCTTCAGGCCGCCAAACACCGCCGCATCCTCGGTCATTGAGGAGGAGACCGCCGCGGCAGGCTCCTTGAAATGGCGCGACAGGTGCGAGCGGTAATAGGCGACGCAACCTTGGCTGCCGTGGACGAAGGACATGGTTCGCTCGAAGCCGGCGGCAGCGAATACCGCACCCAGCGGCTGGCAGGCCTTGGCCGGGTTCACGACAAGCGCTTTGCGGGCGAGGTTCTTTTCGCGGTATTCCCACGTCTGGGTGAAATCGCGCTGATCGGAAATGATTTCATCGGGGTGCGGACATTCGAAGTTTAGCTTCTTCTCAGCGAGCATCTTTCTGTATTCCGGCTCGCGGAACAGGGGAGCGTGATCGAGAATTTTTTCAGCCGACTGCGGCATGATGATTACCTCTTTTGCATCTGGCTGCGCGGGACGGCAGCTCAGGACGTCAAGACGTTCCAGGCTCCGGCGGATCAGAGGCCGCGGGAGTTCACCGTCTCAGTGGGAGACTGGGGCTGAAGCAAATGTTTATTCGGCAGCCATCGCCCGCTCATCGCCCCGGCTTCTTTTCCAAGGCGCGTGGAATAGGTCCCAGACCGGGTTGTTAATGGCGAGATCCACATCACGTGCGAAAATGGCAAAGCCATCGTAGCCGTGATACGGGCCTGAATAATCCCAGGAATGCATCTGGCGGAACGGTATGCCCATCTTCTGCACCGGGTATTTTTCTTTGATTCCCGAGCCGACCAGATTTGGGCGAATCCCTTCGATGAATTTCTCCAACTCATAGCCGGTCACGTCATCGTAGATCAGCGTGCCGTTCTTCACGTAGTGGCCGGTGCGCTGATAGTCGTCGCTGTGGGCGAATTCATAGCCGGTGCCCACGATGACCATGCCGAGGTCCTCGTAGGCCGTGACGACGTGGCGGGGGCGCAGGCCGCCCACATAGAGCATCACGGTATTTCCTTCCAGGCGCGACAGGTACTTGGCGATGACCGCATCAACAAGCGGCCTGTACTTGGCAATGACCTTTTCGGTCTTCTCCTCGATTTCCGGCCCAAAATGCTTGGCTATGTTGCGCAGAGAGGCTTCGATCTGGGAGGGACCGAAGAAATTGTACTCCATCCAGGCGACGCCATACTTTTCCTCCATATGCCGACAGATGTAATTCATCGACCGGTAGCAGTGGATAAGATTGAGCTTAGCCTTCGGGGCGCGCTCGATCTCTGCGAGTGTGGCGTCACCCGACCAGTTGCCAACCACGCGCAGCCCTATCTCCTCAAGCAGTATGCGCGAGGCCCAGGCATCGCCGCCGATATTGTAGTCGCCGATGACGTTGACGTCGTAGGGGCCGGCCTCGAACTTGACATCCTTTTTGTCGAAGACCCAATCCCGGATTGCATCATTGGCGATGTGGTGGCCAAGCGACTGCGAGACGCCGCGGAAGCCCTCGCAGCGTACCGGCACGATCGTCTTGTCATACTCCTTGGTCTTTTTGCGAGAAACGGCCTCGGTGTCATCGCCAATCAGGCCGATAGGGCATTCGGACTGCACGGTGATGCCGTTGTTGAGCGGAAACAAGACTTCAATCTCGTCAATGATCTGTTCCAGCTTCTTGTCGCCGCCGAAGACGATGTCCTTCTCCTGGAAATCGGAGGTGAACTGCATTGTCCCGAACGTGTCGACGCCCGTTGTACCGACGTAGTAGTTGCGGCGCTGCGACCAAGAATATTGGCCGCAGCCGACCGGGCCGTGCGAGATATGGACCATATCCTTGACTGGCCCCCACACCACGCCTTTCGAACCAGCATATGCACAGCCGCGAATCGTCATCACCCCGGGAATGGACTTGATGTTCGATTTGACGTCGCATTCGGAAAGGACCTCGCTTTCCCCGCCAGCCTCGTTGCCGCTCTTTGCGACGTTGAGGTGCTTCTTGCGGCGCTTCGCCGCCTTGTCGGGATAATGCGACAGCACCTCTTCGATAAGCTTCGCATGAAGAGCACCGTCATTCTCGTATTCCCGGCTCATGAGTCCCCCTTTCAAGGTTGGGTGACGCCTCAAAGAATAGGCGCCGTTCTCTGCAAGGCGCGCCGATTCATGGCAGCGCTAATGTCACTACTGGGCCGCCGCCTTCGCCGCTTCCTTGGAGTGAAGCTCGGCAAGCATCTGCTCGTCGGTCTTCATGATGCCGAAGTCGAGCAGCATCTCCTCCAGCTCCTCCATGGTGATCGGCGTCGGGATCGTACCCTGGCCCGAATTGGCGTGGATCTTCTCGGCCAGAGCGCGGTATTCCCCTGCCTGCTTTGAGTCCGGCGCGTACTGGATCACCGACATCTTCCTGAGTTCGGCATGTTGGACGATGTTGTCGCGGGGCACGAAGTGGATGAGCTTGGAATTCAATCGGCCAGCCAGTGCTTCGGCCAGATCGAGTTCGCGGTCGGTTTGACGTTCATTGCAGATCAGCCCGCCCAGCCGCACACCGCCCGAATGGGCATATTTGAGGATGCCCTTGGCGATGTTGTTGGCGGCATAGAGCGCCATCATCTCGCCGGACATGACGATATAGATCTCCTGGGCCTTGCCTTCGCGGATCGGCATGGCGAAGCCGCCGCATACCACGTCGCCGAGGACGTCATAGGAGACATAATCGACATCGTCATAAGCGCCATTCTCCTCGAGGAAATTGATCGAGGTGATGACGCCGCGGCCGGCGCAACCGACACCCGGCTCGGGGCCGCCGGACTCCACGCACTTGATGCCTCTGTAGCCCACCTTGAGCACGTCCTGGAGTTCGAGGTCTTCCACCGAACCTTCCTGTGCGGCGAGATCCAGGACGGTATCCTGAGCTTTCGAATTCAGGATCAAGCGTGTGGAATCGGCTTTGGGGTCGCATCCTACGATGAGGATTCTCTGCCCGAGGTCGACAAGGGCAGCGAGCGTATTTTGGGACGTGGTGGACTTGCCGATGCCGCCTTTTCCGTAAAAGGCGATCTGACGCAGACCTGACATAATAGCTTTCCTTCCTTCGTTCTAATCATCGCGACTGCCCGCGACACAAGTGCCGATAGGCAGCTCGTGCCGCCTCACACCAAGCATCGCAAAAAGCGTACCAGCGTGATCGGCCGATCCCAGAAAAAACTTTGTCATTAAATTCCAGCCGCTTAGACGGCGGCAAAACGCGCGAACGGGCCTTTCAGGCGTCTGTCACGGACACGACAAAGCCGACACAGATTGTCGTGCGCCATCCAAACCGCCGTGTGTCGAGCTCGAAGCGGGAGAATGGGGAAGTTAGCCCAAAGCTGATGGCGAGACCATCGGAAGACATCGGCTCTTGTCTTTCCAGCCTGCCATTGATCGGGCGGTCGCTGGATGAGCAGGAGCCTGGGGCTTGACCGCGGCGCGGGTAGTTCAGGCAGGCTTACAGAGCGGGAACGCCGGCGGCCGATAGACATCCGCGCTTAACCTTTCATAGCCCGTCTACAAGTTGGTTCCGCCGACGCGCTATATGGAAGCCAAATAATTCAGTAGCTTAGCCGAGAGCATTGATTTTTTCAGAAAGATACGTGTTATACGCGTACGAACCGCCGAACCCATGGTCGGCGCCCTCATGCGCGTGAGACCCCGTTGTGGGCGAGGCTCGCGACTGGCTGCACGATCCTAGCCGGCCTGCTTGCCATTGAGTTTGGTCCCGCCGCGGTAGGCTGCGGCATCAAGGGCAACATCAGCTACAACACTGGCAAGAAGATTATCACGTTCTTGGACAGGAATCTTACTGGGAGACACGCATCAACAGGCGGGCGGGCGGGCTTCGAGAGGTTAGTGTCGCGGCAGCTTGCAGATCTGCCCACGGGGCCGCCACGATCGCAAAGTGTGTACAAAAGCGCCCTCTCTGCCGAACTGAACAGTGCTCACGGCCATAGCCTCGGATGAGCCCGACTGGCTTGACCTCTGCATGATGAGAGCAGCTTTTACACCAGGTGCGCAGCACATGTCTTTAACGAACGCATCGTCTTCAAGAATATAGAGAGCAATTCGGAAAACCGAGTAGTTGGCGGCGAAGCTAGGAGAAGGTATACACCACCCTCTTGTTACCCCAGAGTAGAACGTGCAGCTGCGGCAAGACGCGGGCTTCGAACCACCTGTCGCTGGTCACCTTTTCTACCAGCGATTCCATGCGCATCATATTCCGTCGGACTCGACAGAGACGTCTTCATTACCACGGCGGGGCGGCGTGTGATTGCCGGGTTGCAGACAAACCTCGCCGCGACGTCTTTGGGACGAGTGGTGTCGGCACCGAATCCCTATCATTTAGACTAGCCAGCTTGGGGAGCGCCGTCAGACCGCCAGACCGGAAGAGGAGGCTTCGCGCCAACTTGTGCCAAGAATGTTGGACCGTGCGGAACCGCTGGGGCGGCGCTCAACTCTGGCGCAGGATGAAGCGTCGATTGGGTGAATGAATAGGGCGCGCGTTCGACGGGTAGAGGGAGGCAAATCGCTGGATGTCTGCCGGATCAACGTCAACCGGTTCCATCGCCACCATCCACTCGACGTTTTCGGTGCACGGCGGCGTCGTCAGTGAGCCCTCATAAGTCCAATAGCCAAGCGAGGCTGGCAGAAGCCAGTTGGGATTCACCTCGTCGATCGTCACCTCCCCATTCGGCAGTTCGGGAAAGGCCGCAGCAAGGGCAGCAAAGCTGGCATTTGTCGCGCCGGGCGTTAAAAAGACGCCCAGCACGCCCAGAGTACCACTTTGCGTGTCCTTGTGAACGAAATGCACCTCCATCGGGAAGCTCTTGCCCGCCACGTGATGTTCGCTTGGCGCATGGAAATGGAACTGTACCAGTTCGTAGACACGATCGCTGCGGGTCAGCGTGCTGCCTTGTGGCATATTGATTTGAATGGTGTGGCCGTTGTTCACCATATTGCCGCCGCCCTTGTGCCAGCCGATGGCGATATGCGGGATATCCGCCTTGACCGCGCTGTTGATATTGATCGGCGATTGCTGCGTGCCGGCAGAGCATACGAAATTTTCCTTATCCAGATCAGCCCAGTGCTCCGGTCCGACCGGACCGGTGTACCCCCAATGGGCACTGGTCGCTTGGGCGGCTTGAACGCAAATCCGGCATGCGCCGAGCGCAACCAACCCTTTGATCAGGTGACGACGATACATATTACTTTTGCTCCTCTTGCGAACTGATGTTGGTGGCTGCCCTAATGGACGCGTGATGGCCAATCGGCGCGGCCAGTATTGTCCTTTGCAACTGATAGATGCCCGCATGCCTTGGCGTGCTTTCATAAGTGCGGCTGCCGTTTCTCGGCTGGCCGGCTTCTGCAGCCCGCAACGGGAGCAGTTTCAACCAGCTAAACGATAAAAAATTTGAGCAGACCAGCGCTTGACCCCCGCCGCAAAGGCACAGGCGAAGGTGATCACTGCGCGGCTGCCGTTCGCGCCGGAGGCCGCATCGCTATACTTTACACTCGCTGCCCAAGGAGACGCAGGCGACCCTAATACGTTTTCATCGCTACTCCCGACGCAGCCGACCCACGCCACGAAAACGTTGCTATATTTCACGTTGGGCCAGTGAGGAAATCGATCTTCTTTATGGAAGGCATTTGCGCAATGGATGCATTCCCATGCTGACAGTCGTGCGTCAGGCCGGACAATGAGATACATCGATAAGAGCTGGACAAGGATGAGGGGATGACGTGCTTGCGACGGAGCAGGTGGGGCGAGAAGGCCAGTTCTTGCGGATTTCAACTTTGCGTGACGACAGCTCATCGGAGTCAAGGTGACACACGCCGGCAGCGGGGTGTCCGGGCGGTTTCCAGCCGCACAATCGCGAGACCGCTGACGCGAACAAAGCTCGGCTGTACTCGGCACGCGAAGAGAGCCTGCCAAGCCGTTGGAGCCCGGCCTTCCGGTGCGACGCAAGCCGCAGACTAGACCGCCCTCTTGTTACCCCAAAGCAGAACGTGCAGCTGCGGCAACACGCGGGCTTCGAACCACCTGTCGCTAGTCACCCTTTCGACAAGCCATTCCATTCGCATCATTATTCCGTCCAAGTCGACAGAGGCGTCTTCACTGCCAGGGCGCGGCGGCGTGTGATTGCCGGGTTGCAGATAGATCGGAAGGTGCGGATATCTCGCCGCGACTTCTTTGGCGTAGGCATAGTCACTCTCGTCGAAAACGACGAGCTTGAGCACGATTTGCGGCTTCTCTTGCGCCGCTTCGAGGCATGCATCAAACGCAGCCCAACGGGTGGTCATCTCGCTGGACGGCGGCTTTGGGCTAAGGGTCAGCACGTCAAGATCCGCAAACCACTCCCTCACCACGGAACCCTGCGTTTCCAGTGCAAAACGATAGCCCTCGCGATGGCCGCGTTCTATGAGGGGACCGAACGGCTGAATGGCCGGGTTGCCGCCTGACAAGGAGACCATAACCGGCCTGCCGCCGGAAAGCGCATGGACGGTTTGCCACACGGCATCGATCGGCATCGGTAGCCATTCATGGCGATACTGATTGTCCACCGCGTGAAGGCTGTCGCACCATGAACAGCGATAATCACATCCGCCGGTTCTGATGAACACCGTCGGCAAGCCGATGAGCACGCCCTCGCCCTGGATAGTCGGCCCGAATATCTCGCTCACACGGATTGCGGGATGCATGTCGGTCACGGACGGTATTCCGCCCAAGTTTTCGGTGTTTCGCTAACGCGCACGGCCGCGGTCTGCGGCAGACGTGCCTTGCACCATTCATAGAAATGTCTGGCCAGGCATTCCGCCGTGACCTTCTCATGTCCCAGCACGTCGTTGAGGTGCCGATGGTCGAAGCTCTCGTCAATGTAGCGTTTGAGCGGCGCCAGATCGTGATAGTCGCGCACGAAGCCGTGGGCGTCCAGTTCCTTGGCCGACAGCTCCACTACGACGACATAGTTATGCCCGTGCAGGCGCGCGCATTGATGGTTGGGAGGCAAGGAGGTGAGCTGATGCGAGGCCGAGAAGTGGAATTCCTTGGTGATGTGGAACATTACGCGCGCCTCCTGCGCAGCGCCTCAAGCCAGAAATCGGCGTCCTCGTAGTCGGTGGGATCAGCGTGCCCGGCGAGATGGAACGCTTCGCGCCGCTCGACGCAGGTCCCGCATCGTCCGCAGTGACGCACGCCGCCCTTGTAACAGGACCAGGTCTCAGCAAACGGGGTGCCGTATCTTGCGCCATCCGCAACAATGTCAGCTTTTCCGAGATTCACATACGGTGCATAGAGGCGTATCTGCGCATAGCCGTCGAGCGCGCGGTCTTGCATTGTCTGGAAAGCTTCAATGAAGGCCGGACGGCAATCGGGATAGATGAAATGGTCCCCACCATGCACGGCCGCCGCCACCGCTTCGGCGCTGTGGGCGGCGGCGAGACCGAAGGCGATTGCCAACATGATGGCATTGCGGTTCGGCACCACCGTAATCTTCATCGTGTCTTCGGCGTAGTGGCCGTCCGGCACGTCGATACTGCTAGTCAGCGCTGAGCCGGAAAGGCCACGGCCAATTTCGCCGATGTCGATGATCTGGTGCGGGACCTTCAGTCGCTGCGCGCAAAGAGCGGCGAAGCCCAATTCCTTCCTGTGCCGTTGGCCATAGTCGAAAGATAGAAGGCCGGTGAGTTCGTGCTCCGCTGCCACCATGTGAGCAAGGGAAACGGAGTCCAATCCGCCAGAGCAGACGGCGAGAGTCTTCATCATTGGTATCCTTGTTTTGACCGGGTAAGGCTGCGACCGGAGATTTCTCTGCGCCCCCACTACTCCAGCGACTCAGTTTTGTGAACCGGGAGAATTTGCGCTCAGCCCGATTGGAACGGGAGTGCGTCGCGTCCAACACGCGTGATCAATAAAAGTTGAGCGCTTCAGCAGTTTGTTTCGCATCGCGCCAACTTTCGCAATCTGCTGTCGGATCGTCGACTTCGAGACAAGGTGATGTTCGGCCGACATCGGCTGACTCTTAATTAAGCCGCAGAACACATGTTGGCTTTCTGGCCTTCGCTTGTGCGGTTGGCACGACAATTGACATTCTAATTGTGGGGCGGCACACCCCGCCAGCCGAAAGTGGCAGTGAGCTCCTTCAGGCGCAGGTTGATGTGCTGATTATTCGGCGATTTTCCGATCTCGAACCAGAAAGCGAGGGCGACATGGATGCCAGCAAATTTGACATTGGCGACATCCGCCTGGAGAACCCTGCGCGGCGCGATTGAGGCCGCAGGCGAGCCTGCTCTACCTGCCGCCCTACAGTCCCGACTTCAATCCGATTGAGAACGCCTTCGCCCAACCTAAGGCGCTGCTGCGAGCAAAGGCCGACCATCAAGGCTCTATGGGACTGACGTTGCCCCAGCAGTTTTGAGTTCGTTTCCGGCGTGGGTTGTGCCCTGCTGGGCGGGTGAAGCGACGGGCGCTGGCGCGGAGCCTTTGGCATAGCGCAGCGCGAGCGACCGTCGCGGATTGAAGGTGCTGGCGAACTTGGCCGGGGTCTGCCAGGCGATTTGGGAGTGCGGCCGCGCGGTGTTGTAGTCGGCGTGCCACAGGGCGATGGCTACGCGCGCCTGAGCCAGCGAGGTGAACAGCGTCTCGTTGAGCAGTTCATCGCGCAGTCGGCCGTTGAAGCTCTCGATGAAGCCATTCTGCATCGGCTTGCCGGGCGCAATGTAATGCCATTCGACGCGGTTCTGATCCGCCCAGGAGAGGATGGCGTTCGAGGTGAACTCGCTGCCATTGTCGCTGACGATCATCCTGGGCCGGCCGCGCTAGTGATGAGCCGGTCCAATTCGCGGGCAACCCGCATGCCCGAGAGAGACGTATCAACGATGAGTGCCAGGCACTGTCTCGTGCAGTCGTCGACGACGGCCAGGATGCGGAAGCGGCGCCCGTCGGTGAGCTGGTCCGATACGAAGTCGAGCGACCAGCACTCGTCGGGCCTCAGCGGCACCAGCATTGGCGCCCTGGTCCCGATCGCCCGCTTGCGGCCGCCACGGCGGCGAACGGCGAGCTTCTCCTCCCGATAGAGCCGGAACAGCTTCTTGTGGTTCACGACCAGGCCCTCCCGCCTCAGCATCACGAGAAGACGCCGGTAGCCGAACCGGCGACGCTCCTGCGCGATCGCCTTCATCCGCTCGCGAACCTCCCGGTCGTCCGGCCTGCTGGTCTGGTAGCGAACCGTCATGCGGCAACAGCCGATGGCTTTACACGCCCGCCGTTTGCTCATCCCGAAGCCTTCCTTCAGGCGAGCGACAGCTTTCCGCTTGGCGGCGGGCGTCACCATTTCTTTCCCACAAGGTCCTTCAACGCGGCATTGTCGAGCATGGCGTCGGCCAGAAGCCGCTTCAGGCGCGTGTTCTCGTCCTCCAGCCCTTCAGGTCGCCGAGCCTCGGTGACATCCATCCCGCCGAAGCGGGCCTTCCAATTGTAGATCGAGGCGTCGCTGACCCCGTGCTTGCGGCACAGATCGCCAACCGATACCCCGGCCTCGTGTTTCTTCAAAATTCCGATGATCTGCTCTTCAGAGAAGCGGCTGCGTTTCATGTCCTGATCCTCTGGATGGGCCAGAACGAACTTCAAACCGGATTAGATCAGAGGGGCAAGGCCTCGGCGCGGTCGTCGACCTCTTCACCCCAGCCGAATGTGCCAACTACTTCAAAGCCGCAGGATATGACCTGGATCAGATAGGACGTGCTCCAATGGTTTACACCTGACAGGAGTCCGGCCCCCACAACCGTTTCGCAATGAGGAGCAGCGCTGCCGCTGCTCCTCCAATCACACGACGGATTCACGATGCGGCAACTCGAGCCATGATTTCGGATCGAATGGCCGATGCGGTGTATAGTGAGGCATCCAGCGGCAAATCCCCAAATGCCAGTTGACACAGAAGATAATTAGCACCTGCCTCTTCCAGCTGATCAAGGAGAGCTTTTCGGACAGAATCTGCCGTTCCCACGACGCACAATTCACTTTCAATTGCTGCATCGAAGTTCAAAGGCAAGTTTGGTGGAGTGGAAATGGCATTTAGTTCGTATAGAAATTTGAAGCTATTGAGCCATCGTTCATAGGCAGGTGCTGCGAGCAAATACGCATCTGTTTCAGAACGCCCTATCACCACCATTCGGAGCAATCCAAGAAATGGCGCTTGCTGGCCAATGTCAGCATCGTGAATTCGGGCGGCGCGGAACGCGTCGGTAACGCTGCGAACAGAAGTGGAAGGTCCGACGCAGGCGATGTTTGCCCCATTCGCAGCGGCCCAGCTAGCCGGCTCGGGTCGATTGGTGGCGATCCATGTCGGCGGATGGGGATATTGGTGAGGTCTCAACGTCAGCGGAACATCTTTCAACTCAAAGTGGCGGCCCTGATAAGAAAGCGTCCCGCCTTTCATCGCATTGATGAGAATCTCACTGGCCTCCGCATACTGTTCTGGTGCTGCTTCTACAGCAACCCCGAAGTATCCCAATTCAGTGGGAGCAGAGCCGCGCCCTATGCCGAGTTCAAGCCTGCCGCCGCTCAACTGATCAAGCATGCAGATCTCCTCGAAGGCACGCAGCGGATGATAGAGCGCAAGTAGCATTACCATGGGACCAACACGAAGACTGCGGGTTCGCTGGGCGACGCTCGCTAAGAACAAATTCGGTGATGGACCTCTGCCATGCGGCGTACAGTGGTGCTCGGCGAGATGATACGCATAAAAGCCATAGCCATCGCACGCTTCTGCTAGGCTCAGCCGATCTGCATATTGTTGTGCGATGTCATCGCCGTTTTCGTCCAGATGATCGAAGATGCCGAAGGTCAGGCCCGAAGCGGAAATTTTCTTCAATTAATTGTTCTCCAAATTACCTATTATTTATTCGCTAATCATCATAGCTGGCGACATATCAGCACCTATTACTTGGCGCTTAATGTGAATTGACTTAATGCTTGTGCACACCGCGATTCTTCTTAAAGCTCATACAGACGCGTTTGGCGGCAGCAAGGAATTTGTCCATCTGCTCTGTGGTGCCAATGCTGACGCGAATACAGTTCTTCAAATCTACGTCAGGAAAGCTGGCGATGAGGATCGCCTGCTCTTTCAACGCGGCTTGCCAGCATGAGCCCTCCTGTCCCGCCGGCACACGGGCCAGCAAAAAGTTTGCGTGGGAGGGTGTTACGGAAAAGCCAAGTTGCAACAGCGCCAGGGTCACTCGCTGTCGTTCATGCTTGATGTGCCTGTGGTTCTCTTCGTAGGCGTGGCGATGCGCAAGAATGCTTTTCCCGACCGCCTGCCCGATCACGTTCATGTTGAAGACATTCTGGATGTTGCGCAGCCTGCCAATGATTTCTGGGTGACCGAAACCGAAGCCGACTCGCACGCCAGCAGCAGCATAGCTCTTTGAAAAAGTCCTCAAGATCAAAAGATTCGGATGTCTATTGACGAGGCGCAGGGCATTGTCGGGTGCGAAGTCAACGTAGGCCTCATCCAAGACGACCAAGCGATCTGCTTGCTCCACAAGGCGTTCGATTTCGGCCACCGGCACGAATGTTCCGGTCGGATTGTTCGGATTAGCCAACAGAATGAACTTCGCGTCTTTTGCGGGGCCGGACAGCAGTTTTTCTATCGGCAGGGGATGAGCTTCGCTCGATGCGATTTCGAGAAACTCGGCACCCTGCAACATGGCAAGTTTACGGTTGAACGAAAATCCGGGCGACAGCATCGCCACTCTATCTCCTGGGGCGAGGAAAGCTCTGTAGATGAGTCCGAGCAGCTCCGACGAACCGTTGCCGGCAATCACCTGATCTTTGGAAAATCCGTAAGCATCGGAGGCAGCTGCCCTTAAGCTGAGATTGTCGTCTTCCGGATAAAGATACTGGTGTTCGATCGCAGCAATTGCACTTTGCATTACGCTCTTCGGCAACGGAAACGGGTTCTCGTTCGTATTTAGCTTAACGCAATTTGCATCCGTCGCTGGTCCGTTGGACGAGAGAGCATCTAATTTGCTGGCCACCGGCGAAAAAAGCGAAAGCACGGTCTTCAGTTTTGCATCGCACATGTTCTTCTCCGTTTTTCAGTCCCGCAGGGCATGTGACATGAGGCAATAGTTGATCGTGACTTGATCGACGTTCGGCTATATCAGCGCTGCCTTCCCACCCTGGTGGGGATCGCCGACCACGGTTTGGATTTGACACCGGCAAGCTGTCGAGAACCTGATGACGACCCAACGTGTGGCCGACGGCCGATTCGGCGCAACAGACGGTGTTTCAACATCGCATCGTCCTCAAAGCCGCATGCAGGGCCTGCACGACAGCCCGTCTCCAGCGCCCGCAGATAGGTGGAAGCCGAAGTCTTGCCGAACCTCAGTTGCTCTGCCACCTGGCCCACCGGACTGCCCTGTTTATGGGTCAGGCGCAGGATATCTCTGACGCTCGTTCGTCTTGCTTGCTTCCGTCTTGGCATGGGCTCTCTCGGTTTGCTGATGAGAGAGCCAAATACCGGCTCATCTGAGCATGAGACGCAGGCCTGACGATATGGAGCGTCGCTGTGGCGCGCGTAGCCAAGAGGGTTCGCCTCGGTGGCGGGGCATGCAAGACGGCGCACCTCCTTAGCCATCCTGTCCCATCGTCTCAGATCGTGAGGCGCACCTTATAGTCGGTGAGGAGATCTTGCAGGGTCAGGTTACGCCCTAGCGCTTAAGGTTGTTGGTCGCACCGAGCAAGCGCGGGACCTGTCGACGGACAACAGCGGTGCCACTGCCGGCACTAGGTCGTCCAGCATCGCAGTGAACCGCGTACGTAGTATTTTGTCGTAGGCGGCATTCTGGATAGCCGGATACGGGCTCTTCACCCGCTGCACCACCGATTGCGGGATGATGTCGCGAGAAACATTCACGGATTTCGTGAAAAAAGTGTACCCGCCGAAGAGCCCCACTCGCGGGGGCGGTGCAGCACCACCTCGGTGTCACTGCTCGTGTTCATGCGATGGACTAGGCCGGCCAGCTGTTGACGCAGCTCGCGGTAGTTGTAAGTCTCACCCGTGTAGACGAGCACCAAGTCAGGTCGGCCATCCTCCTGGAGCATCCTCGGCTGACGGCCGCCCTGGATATCGATGATTGCCAGGCGGTGGTGTCCCAGCGCCGCAGGCCCGCCGATCCAAGTCCCCTCGTCGTCCGGACCGTGGTTCGCTATGGTGGCCGTCATATCGGCAAGCTCCCTTCGCGCATCGGGACCTCCGAGGTCTCGATTGAAGTCGATCCATTCACAGATGCCGCACAGGTTATGTCGCCGCATTTGGGGCGAAGCAGATATAAGGCCAGTGGGAAACCATCGAGGCAAAGTGACGGATCTAGCCCAGCTACGATCCGCATCCGACATTGTCGGACATCGGACAGCACCGCGATTCGCTGCATAGGAAGCCTGGAGTCGCGATTTCCCTTGGGGGAATCAGCGCATGAAAGGAGAGCTGGGTCGTGTCTGCCGAAATGAGAAATTGCTCCCCCTTATTGCCTCACCGAGGAATGTTACCCAGCGCGATAGACGGACATGCCCTACCTCCCCCCGTTGCAGCTGAGGGAGATAGGGGCCAGCTCTTCATTCAACCCTCATGGAGGATGATCAGCCCAGCCATTTCCATGCGCCGGCCTTCACAAGCCGTGCACCATTCAGGTTCTTTTCCTTGAAGCGCGACGATCCTTGTCAGACGTCGCAACACTTGCTGCCGAGAGCACGAGCTCTTCCTCGAGCATGCCTTGATCTGCGCCTCGAACGGCTCGCACATGCTGGGTTTCAACGACTTCGCAGAGGTTGATATTCTGCAGTGACTTCGTCTCGCTGCTGCACGGCATTGACGCTGGGAGCCATGCTCGCGTGGCGCAATTGTGCTGAAGCCGGTGCCCACGGCAACGTTTCTTAACCCGCCCCAGATCCTGGCGTTTGGCTATTTCCGACATTCGTGTCCGGCTTCGGACAAAGGCCGGGTTTGCCGAACGGAGTCGCACCCAATTTCCAGTGCTGCTTGAGCAATAATATCGACCGGCATTACTGCACAACACGAAAGTTGCTGCAAAAACCGAAGTGAACCCAAGGCATCGGGTCAATTGGCATGGCGCTTGCGACTCGGTCGATAGAACGCAGTCAAAATCACGGTTGCAGACCATGCCTACCTCTCAAAGCTCGATAAAGCACGCGAGCGAAATTCCCCGTCTCCGCGGAAGCTCGTCGCCTTTAAACGTGCCTGCTCGGGGGCGGTCTTGCACAAGACCGGTCCGAGGCAACCACGCCAAGGCGCGAGGCTGCCGGAACTGTCGACCGAAGTCGATGCCGCTTCAGTTTAACCGAAAAATGCACCGTACCACTTTGGCCTGGGAGCAAATCAATGACCGACAGAAAGAACGTTCCTCTCGTGACCTTTCGCACGCGTGTTCGCGATGAGTCGATCGGGGGGCCAAATCCTTATCGGTGGGAGAACAAGACCTCCGACGATTATTTCGGGGGCAAGCGCGTCATCCTGTTCTCGCTGCCTGGCGCCTTCACCCCGACCTGCTCGACCTTCCAACTGCCCGATTTCGAAAAACTCTATGATCAATTTCTGGAACTGCGAATTGACGCGATCTACTGCGTCTCGGTCAACGATGCTTTCGTCATGAATGCGTGGGGAAAGTCCTTGGGGCTGCAGAAGATCGAGCTGATCCCAGACGGGTCGGGCGAGTTCACGCGCAAAATGGGCATGCTGGTCGCGAAGGACAATCTGGGCTTTGGCATGCGCTCCTGGCGATACGCCGCTCTGATCGACGATGGCGTGGTGGAGCAGTGGTTCGAGGAGGAAGGCTTCTGTGACAACTGCGAGACGGACCCCTATGGCGTTTCATCCCCGCAAAACGTTCTCGACAAACTGAAGGCGGCGGCATGACCCAGAAGTGGCAAGTCTCACACAACCCAAGCACACACTAGAGCATCCTCGGCAGATTACGGTTCAACATGCATCTCTCAGCAAGCCTGCTTCAACGCCAGAAGCAACGTATGGTCTTATCGCCTCAAGCCATTGAAGCTATTCGCTTGCTGCGATTGACGCATACTGAACTCCATCAGCTCGTGCAGCAGGCACTCGAGAGGAACCCCGTTTTGAAGCCTGACCCGTTTGACGACGATTCGCCGCTGTCAGGGGTGGATCAGCGGAGCAGTCAAAGCAGAAGCGAAATCGGCGAATCGCCCATTGGCGGGCCGTCTGGCGGGCGCGGGCAATGGAAGTCGCAACGCAGTAGCGGCAACGATCGACCTGCCGTCGAGGAGTTTACCGCCCACACCGAAACATTGCACGACCATGTCGCCCGCCAGGTCGCCCTCACCCCGTTCACCCCCCAGGAGCGGCTGATTGCCGGACAGCTCGCCGCCCATCTGGAGGACACTGGCTATCTTCAGGTAAACCTTTTCGATCTGGCCAGGAGGTTAAACGTTCGGCAAGCTGATGTGGAACGGGTCATCGGAATCTTGCAGCAATTTGATCCGCCGGGGATTTTTGCGCGAACTCTCAGCGAATGCCTGGAGATTCAGCTGCGCCAGCAAGACCGGTTCGACCCGGCTATGGCAGCTTTGGTCGCCAATCTCGAGATGCTTGCACGGGGGGATTTTCAGGGATTGAAGCAGCGTTGCGGAGTCGACGAGGAGGATCTCCTCGACATGAGGAACGAAATCCGCGCGCTCGATCCCAAGCCTGGAGACCGGTTCCAGTCCGGGACGCCGGAAACCATCGTACCGGACGTCTGGGTAATGCCCAAGTCCGAAGGTGGATGGCGGGTGGAGCTTGATCCGGCCACGCTGCCCAAAGTGTTGATCAACCACACCTATGTCGCCGAAATCTCGCAGCTGACCAATCAAAATCCGGAAGGCAAAGCGTTTCTCGACCATTGCCAGGAAAAAGGGAACTGGCTGATCAGCTGCCTCGAGCAGCGCGCTAAGACGATCCTTAAGGTTGCGACCGAAATCGTGCGCCAGCAGGATGCCTTTTTTACACACGGCGTCGCCCATCTGCGGCCTCTCTGTCTCAAAAATGTCGCTGACGGGATCAAAATGCACCAGTCGACGGTAAGCCGGGTGGCTTCGAACAGGTACATGTTAACTCCGCGCGGGGTGTTCGAGCTGAAGTATTTTTTCACAGCGACAATCGCATCCTGCGAGGGCGGCGACGCGCACTCCGCCAAATCTGTCCGCCATCGGATCAAGGCAATCATCGCCGAAGAATCGCTCGACAAGGTACTTTCCGACGAAGACATCGTTGCTCAGCTCAAGCAGACCGGCATCAATGTCGCTCGCCGTACCGTCACCAAATATCGCGAGGCGATGAACATCCCTTCCTCCATACTACGGCGCCGCGATAAGCGTTTGTCCGCAGCTGCGATCAAGCGAAGTGACTAACCGGCATTCCTGGTCGGCGAGAGGCGACTCTCAACTTCCTCCGGGCCGAAGCAGCTTTCGAAGTCCTGGCATTCCCGACAACTGGGTGCAGTGCATGACGAAAAGCCTTCGGCCTCACACAGCTTGCGGTAAAAGTACTTTTTCCATTTCATGTTTTCTGTGTTGCCTGCCGCCAGCGCGGGAAAATGTCTGGCAAGCAGGCGGCTGAGCTCAGCGCGATTTGAGAGGCCAAGATCCCGCCAAAGATGGTCCGTGCGCATCGCACGCCGGGCGATGATCTTGGCCAAGCGGCCGCTCGCCGGGTCGGCCGGCGCAGCATGCGCTAGCAGCAGCCGGCGTAGCAGCTCCTCTTCCAGTTCCGGCTCGGGCTCGCTCAACTCCTCCAAAGCGAATACGCTGCTGGAGGTAGACGGGAAAGTTGCGGCCAAGACATCACGCAATTCGACAGACGAAAGGCCTGTCCCCTCCGTCGCCAACACCTCGCCCGCCTGGACCTCCTCAAGCGAACGTGAATGTACGCAGGGCAGCACATGCTGATCGAAGCTCCTCCCTAGCTCGGACCCACGCCATTGCGCGCTGGATAGGCAGCCATCATCGTAACGGCCGGCTTCAGCTTCCGGCATGACAAAGCGCCTTGTTGACCGCAGGGATGATCTTGTCGCCCCAGAGCTCGATCTGGCGCAGCATCGTCTTTTGGTCGAAGTCGCCCAATTGAGTCTGAACTGCGATCTGGTCCGGTTTCAAGATATCGATCTCTTCCAGCAGGCGATCAATCACGCGATTTACGCTGCCAATCGGCAAATTTTTGCGCATGGTCTCGAAGGACAGATCCTGCTGGGTCGGTGTCTCCTGCAGCAGGTAGCCATCGTGGCTCTGTTGGCGGCGCTGATGCAGGGCTTCAGAAAGCCGGCGCTGGAAGCGGGCATTGTCGAGATAGCTGTTGATCTCCAACTCGTCGTGGCTGGCATAGCAGCAGCGCAGCAGCGATATCTTGACGTCGGTGACGTTCTTTTCCTCGGATGCCGCCGCCCTCTCGACTGATTCACGCAGTGTGGTCAAAGTCTCTAAGCCGTCGTGGAAGGCTGTGACAAAAAAATTGTGCCCCTCGCGGTAGGCCCGAGCCATCCGTGCGGCTCCGCCAGCGATCCAGATAGGCGGCGTCGGCTGCTGGACTGTGCGGACCGAAATCGCTGTTGGGGGGATCTTCTCATACTGGCCGTCGTGTTCGAAGACGTTTTGGTTGAGGCCCTTGAGAATGATGTCCAGGTATTCCGAAAAGACGGCCGGCGCCTCATCGATGTCCACGCCGAACCGTTCGAACTCGAACTGCTGGTATCCCAAGCCTACGCCGAGCTCGAGACGGCCGTTCGCAACGATGTCGGCGAAGCCGATCTCGGACAGCAGGCGCTGCGGTTGGTAAAGCGGCAGCACGCAGACGGCAGTGCCCAGGCGAATCGTGCTTGTCAAGCCGGCGCAGTGCGCCACCATCATCAGCGGGGATGGTATGAGGCTGTAATTGTTGAAGTGGTGCTCAGCAAACCACGCGGTGTTGAACCCAGCCTGCTCCGAAGCGACGGCCTGTTCGATGGAGTTGCGGATGACGCTTTCTGAGGATTGGTGATAGCCACGCTGGGCGGCCAGAATGAAAGTGGCAAATTCCATGATTTCTCCTCGTTATAGACACGTCAGCCGACCGGGAATGTGCTCGGCATGCACATGCTTGGATCTCAAGCACCTCAGGTGCGTCGTGGAGCCGAGGCTTCATAATGCTCGGCCGGTCGCCCTGCGAAGGCCTGGCAATTAACCTGCGGCCTCCGCAAAACATTCGTCATAGAGTTCGCTGGCGTTTCCCGCATCACCGAACGAGGTCCAGCCGCCGTCCACGTAGAGGATCGAGCCGTTGATGTATGAGGCGTCAGACGAAGCAAGGAAGAACGATGCATCTGCGACGTCTTCTGGCCGTCCCATCCTGCCCATGGGGATGCGTCGTCCGATTGCTGTCAGGTCGATGCGGCCGGCTTTGGCCAACTGAGCAAGTGCGGGCGTGCGGATGTGGCCAGGAGCGACGGTGGCTGTCCGAATTCCGACCGGCCCGAGT
Source organism: Mesorhizobium sp. M1D.F.Ca.ET.231.01.1.1 (assembly GCF_003999155.2). Taxonomy (NCBI): domain Bacteria; kingdom Pseudomonadati; phylum Pseudomonadota; class Alphaproteobacteria; order Hyphomicrobiales; family Phyllobacteriaceae; genus Mesorhizobium; species Mesorhizobium sp. M1D.F.Ca.ET.231.01.1.1. The sequence continues at coordinate 74,694 of NZ_RZOZ02000015.1, read as the reverse complement.
TCGGCCGCCATGCAACGGGTCAGCATATCCATCCCCGCCTTGGAGGCGCCGTAGGCATGGCGCGGCGCGAACGGCAGAAAGCTGTCGATCGACCCGAGATTGAGGATCACGCCGCCCGGGCGCATAGCCTTGATCGCTTCGCGCGCGCAGGTGAAGGCGCCGGTAAGGTTGACATCCAGGACGTGTTCGAGCTGTTTCGACAGTTGCTCGATCGCAGGCACAATCCTGTCGGCGGTATCAGCACTATTGACCAGAACATCGATATACCCGAAGCGTCCCCTCAGTTCTTCGAACATCGACACCACATCGCTCTCGACGGCCACGTCCAGCGATTTCGCCAGATGCTTGCCGGGGAGCGATGTAGCCAGCTCTGCCGCTGCAGTGCCATCTTTATCAGCAATCACGACGGTGTCGCCGTTCGCGGCAAAGCGGCGAGCGACGGCCGCGCCAATGCTTTTTGCGCCACCGGTGACGAGCACGATTCGCGCATCTGTGCATTCGGCCGGACAGGAGAGCTCGGCTTGGAGCGCACCATCCACCGGCGGGTGAGCATCCCCCGGCTGGTTGAATGACATCCAGCCTCCGTCGACTGCCAGCACCGAGCCGGTGATGTAGCGCGCCTGCGTGCTGCTCAGAAAACGCACGACCCTGGCGATCTCGTCGGGGCGAGCCAAGCGCCCCATCGGCACGCGGCGGCGTATCGCCGCGAGGTCCATTTTGCCAGCGCGTGCCAGTTCTGTGACCATTGGGGTGCGGACGGAGCCCGGCGCCACCGCCGTGACGCGGATTCCTCGCATAGCCCACTCGCATGCAAGGGACTTTGTCAACGAGATCACGCCAGCTTTCGAGGCTGCGTAGGCGTTGCGCCTGGGATTGCCGACCACGCCCGCCATCGAAGCCACATTGACGATCGCACCGCCCGGCTTCATGCGCCGCGCCGCTTCCCGGGCCATAACGAATGGCCCAATAAGGTTCACTGTCACGCCGCGTCGGAAGGTATCGACAGCGGTGTCGATGATCCTATCCATCGTGGGTCCAACCGCCGCATTGTTGATGAGGACATCGATTTGCGCGAACCGTGCTTCGACCTGGCCGAAAAGTGAGAGCATGTCCTTCTCTCGCGACACATCGCACTCCAGACCGACGTGCGGCGACCCGAGATCCCGAGCCAGTTCAACCACACCACTGCCCGGAAGGTCCACCGCAACTACAGTGTCTCCGTCCGCGGCAAGGATATCGACCAGGGCACGGCCGATCCCGCCCGCAGCGCCTGTGATGATTACGGTGCGTGCTGCCAGTTTCACGAGAGCTTCTCCACGATGACCGCTTGTGATCTCAGCCCATCAACCTTGGGCGGAATGAAGGGCCGAGCCAAATCGTTGCAGTGACCGCCAGTTGCGGCCCCACACAGATGTCGTTCCCGTAGGGCGCTCATCCTCCATTTCTACCCACTTATGCAGCTCCCAGTTGGGGACCCTCGACGCCATCTTGGTCGGTGGGGATGTGACCCTTGAGCAACTGGTAGATGGGATCGTCTGGATGTTGTGCTCCAATCGGCTGTCGCCGGCCGAACCTATCTGCCTCAAGAATCGCTGGCGGGATTTGCTCCTCAACCCAATCGTAGACGACTGTCCGTTCCGCAATTCGCCACTCGTCCTGCCTCTTCTGAAACAGATCGCAGTAACGGCCGCAAAGCAGCGTCTGACGTATTTCTTGGTCTGTATCCGGTCCGCGTTGCAGCGCGGTGAAATAGCTCTCGACCGCGGCCTCTGCTGAACTGATGAAGTCGATCAGGCTGTTCGTGATTTGATGGATGTTACGGTGCCCCGGCAGACCGAGAGCAAATTGGATGAAGTCCTCTGCCGGTCCGCAATAGGGACCGTGCCTGTCATACGCTTCGGGCCAGTATGCGCTACGCAGCGCCGCCTCATCGGCGCGGTCTATCCCGCGGCAGTACCGATACAGGCAGTTGCGGATCGCCTCTCGGTCACGCAGTTCGGTAATTTTCGCGTGGTCGACAGGGTCTGTCGCGAATTGTATGATTGTTTTATCCTTCCCGATGCCAGTCTGCACTTTGCGTGTGTCTCTCTCTACAACTGAGTTAGCGGGGGGCTCGTCAACTTCCAGAGCTTGTTCGGGGCAGGCTCGTACCCCTTTTGAGGCAAGCAGTTGCTCCCCATCGGCAACATCAATATCACCGGGCAAGATGTAGCCGGCGTCATCAAGCTTGAAGACTCTCGGCGCCCGCGCCCAGCAGCGCGCATGACCCTGGCATCTGGCTTTATGTACGACGACACGCATAGCGAACTCCAATGTCGTTGGCTGAAACTTCAGGACCAGTCCAGGATCAGATTCTCGATCCCGAACACATGGCCGCCGAAGGTGATAGGTTCAGTCCCTGTCTTGATCCGAAAGGCTGGGATGCGCGCCAGCCACTCCTCCAGGCCAATGACAATCTCCCGCCGGGCAAGGTGTGAGCCAAGACAACGATGGGGACCATAGCCAAAGGCAGCGTGCCGGTTGTCCTCGCGCGCCAGATCGATCTCATTCGGGCATTCGAATTCCGCCGGGTCACGATTGGCAATCATCGTGGCACAGGAAACATAGTCTCCCTTGCGGATCGGCGCGCCTTTGAAGTCGACATCCTTCGTTGCCACTCGGATCATCTGAATGGTCGAATAGGCGCGCAGCAATTCTTCCGCAGCGACGGCAATCCGGTCCGGTTCGCTTCGTAGCAATTCCTGATCTTTGGGGTTGCGCGCGAGATGGGCCAAGTCGAAGCATATGGCTGCTGAGACCGTGTCGAGTCCCGCGACGAACACAAGCACGCCGATGCCACGGACTTCTTCGTCACTGAGCAGACGACCCTCGACCTTTGCCTTCACGATGAAGGTCATGAAATCATCGACCGGCTCCTTGCGGCGCTCGGTGGCAAGTTCGTCGATGAAGGCCACGATCGTCCGGGCTGCGGGTGGTCGTTGCTCCTTATCGCCGTGGAGCAGATCTCTAGCCCAGCCGACAAATGTTTCTAGTCCGTTGTCCGAAAGCCCAATAAAGCGAAGGAAGATATTGACCGCGAACGGAACTGCAAAATCCTTCATGATGTCGCAGCTCGTGCCTGATGCGGCGATCCTGTCGATCAGCTTGATCGCTCGTTCCCGGACAGCCGGCTCCAATGCCATTACCCGCTTTGGCGAAAGCAGCGGATTGAGCAGTGAGCGAAAAACACCGTGGAATGGCGGATCGAGCTCAAGCGGGATCATCGGCCAGCTCTCGCCGAGCACAGAGGCGAAGATGCTGCGATGGCTGGAAAACGTTTCGGTGTCCTGCAGCACCCGGCGCTGGTCGCTCGCGCGAGTGATGACCCAGGTACCCCGACCGTCGCGCGTGTTGCTGGTTGAATAAAAGATCGGAGGCCCGGCATGAACGCAAGCAACCGCTGCATGCGGATCCCCGTTAGCGGTCGGCAACATGCCGGGCGACGTAAACAGGCTGAAGTCCCTCACCATTTCGGGCGGGACATGATCTGGAACCGGCCGCGATTTAACCGCGCCAGAATCGAGAGACCGTTCATGAGATGCTGTCGGCATTTGCATGCAATCGTTGGTGCAAGCTCCGTGCCGAATTCGTCTTTCGATAATCCTTGCCGTTTGCTGGGCAACAGGTGGCGCCTGCGCTGACTTGCTGGTCGGGATTGCAACATTCTTGTCCAGCGTCGGACACAGAATGTAGAAAGCTAGACACCGACTTGGAGCAACTCAACTGGTGGGATCGCTAGCTGTGGAGCCTCAACAGGTTGTCCTCGGTTAGAGCGAGGCGACTGATAGGTGTTTTGGACTTTAGGCTCCCGTGGGGACGGTGCCAATTGTATCTGTGCAGCCAGACCGGCAACTCTGCGGCGCGGTGATCTGAAGTCGGATAAGCGATGGCATAAGCCCATTCGCGCAGTGCTGTCTGGATGAAGCGCTCGGCCTTGCCATTGGTCTTGGGTGTATAGGGTCTTGTCCTGACGTGCTTGAGGCCGAGATCGCGGCAGGCCTTGGCGAAGGCCTTTGATCTGTAGCAGGAGCCGTTGTCGGTCATGACGCGGGCTATCGTGACGCCGAGGCTGGCGTAGTAGGCCACCGCCGCCTTGAGGAAGGCGATGGCGCTTTCTTTTTTCTCGTCGGGCAGGATCTGCGAGAAGGCGATGCGGGAGGCGTCGTCGATGCAGACATGGACGAACTCCCAACTGCTGCCGCGCGAGCTGGCATTGCCGGTGCGCTTGCCGGTAATGCGATGACCGATGCGCTCGAAACGACCGAGCTTCTTGATATCGATATGGATCATCTCGCCAGGATGCTCGCGCTCGTAGCGTCGGATCGGCTCGGCCGGTTCGATATCCCGCAACCGCGACAGTCCGGCACGCTTGAGAACCCGGCTAACGGTGGCGGGCGAGACGCCGACCTCATGGGCGATGTGCTTGCCGGTCCAACGTTGCCGCCGCAGCGCCATGATGCGCTCGGCGATCAACGCAGCGGTGGCCTGCGGCATATGGGCGGGCCGCGAGGAACGGTCGATCATGCCGGCCCGCCCTTCGGACTTGTAGCGCTCGACCCAGCGCGCCACGATCTTGGCCGACACGCCGTAGACACGCGCCGCATGGGCTTTGGAGAAAGCGCCTTCTATCACCGACAGCGCCATCTCCTCTCGACGCAGCGGTGTGAGACGGGCATTCTTATGGATGTTCATTCGGATCCTCCGATGGATGCTGAAGCGTGGTAACTCCAGTCTCCTCGGTCCGGTCCGAATGGACAACCTCCCGAAAGCTCACAGCTAGCCGATCATGTGCCCGGGGAGCATCCAGTTCGAAAGCTTGCTCTAAGCGGCTTGGTGACTTGGCCGAGGTCACCCAGGTGGAAATGACCAACACTTGGGGTAAGCCTAGTGGCGCTCCCCTCGATGATGTCTGGCGGGGTGGTTAGCCGCCTCCGTGGGACAAGATCAGTCTACACGAATGGGCTATAGCCTCTCCTCGCCTGCCTCACTGGCCGTCCTTCAGAGCCGGCCACACGAGCTTTTGTCTTTCAGCAGGGCGTTTTTCTCGCCAGCTACAGAGCCACACCGACGCCATTAATGAGCGTCCAGTCGACGGGTTGGATGGCCCTGTCCATCTTGCCCAGCACCTTGGCTTAGCATTTGCCGGTGCGGCGGAAGCCTTCAAGACGCAGTTCTTGACCTTCTCCAGATCAGCCTCGGATGGATATCGGCAAGGGTTCAGCTCGTCCTTTTGAACTTGCGCATCTTCGTGTTGGCCAACCCCAGGCCGCCCGACATATTTGCGGTCTATCCGGCACCTCAACTTCGAACAACCTTGCGGCAAGCTCTTGGGATAGCCCACGCTCGTGCCTCCACCACCCGCTCAGCAGAGCCAGATTTGTCGTTGATGGCACGGAACTTGCGGAGTCATTCGCAGATGCGTCACGGACCGAGAGTGTCGTCCCATGAATTCGATCACCAAAAAGGCCGCCCGACGTTGCTGGGACCGCCTGCAATTACCTTATCCCAGAATTGGGAGCAACGGCTTCAAAAGGGATAACTCATCACCTCAATTTTGTCGATCGCGCGGCCATCGAACCGCAGCCATCGATCAGACTTCCGCCTCGTTGCACTCATTGCGACCGCCTTGGTGCTTGCGACAACCGCTCAATTCTGGCTGCCAGGATAACCACATATGGCGACGGAACTTCCTGCTTCAAAGCAATATAGAGATCGTCGATCATCCCCCCATCAAGGCCTCGATCGAGGACACCGCGTTCGGCTTGCTTGGTTCGCAGTGAACAGACCGCACTTCGACGAATGCGATCGATGCGACCGCGCCGAGAACTCTCCCGCATTGTCGACGGTTGGGTCCGTCGGCCCTCCGATGAGGCCTCGGATGCGTCGGGCGCCGAGGCCTCGACTGATGCCGACTGGCCGCCGCCGGAAGGTCTCGCGGCTTTGATCCCCGGCGATGTAGCCACCCCTGCTGCAACAGCTCCTAGCCGGAGAACTCATTCATGACCGAATCGGCGACAGATTTAGTGGACGCGGCTTTGTTCGACCGAGATCGGCTTGACCCAGAAAGTCCCTATCAACGTTCTGGCCCTGCATGGGGTGCCATCATTTCGCTTTCCTTCGGCACCTTCGGGCTTGTGACGGCAGAGTTTCTGCCCGCCAGCGTTCTGACACCGCTCGCGCATGATCTCCGTATCACCACGGGCACGGCTGGACAGGCGCTAACAGCGACCGCAATCGTCGCGGCGATCTCGGCACCGATAATCGCCATCGTGACAAAGCGTCTGGACCGCAGGGTCGTCATCTGGGCGATGACGCTCCTGCTGATCCTGTCGAACGTTCTGGCAGAGGTTGCGGGGTCGCTGCCGGTTTTGCTGGCGGCACGCGTCGTCCTTGGCATATCGCTTGGTGGTTTTTGGTCTATTTCGGCAGCGTTGGCGATGCGGCTGGTTCCAAGTCACCTCATGCCGCGCGCCATGTCGATCATCCTCACCGGCGTTTCTGTCGCCTCCGTCTGCGCGGCTCCAATCGGCGCTTATGTCGGTGACATTTGGGGATGGCGAGCCTCGTTCAAGGTCGCCGCAATCGTGAGTGCCGTTGCGCTGCTCGTGCAACTCGTAACCATTCCGCCACTGCCTCCGATCGAAGTGCGCAGATTCCGCAGTCCGCTGGATGTCGCGAAGAATCCGGCGATGAAGGTTGCGGTGCTAGTCGTGCTATTGGTCGCTTCCGGCCATTTTGCCAGCTTCGCCTACATCCGCGCCTTTCTCGAGAGCGTTCCTGCGCTCGAAAAGAAGTCAATCCCGCTCGTGTTCCTTGCTTTTGGCACGGCCGGCGTCTTCGGCAATTTAGCCGGCGCATTCCTCACCAAACACAGTCTCAAGGCGGTCGCGGCCCTGCCGCCCCTGCTCATTGCCGTAGCCGCTGTCTCGCTCCTGACTATGGGAGCATCGGCCTTGACCTCGGCAATTGCAGTTGCCGTATGGGGCTTTGCTTTTGGCGCGGTCCCGGTCGGATTGCAGACATGGATGGTGCTACGCGCCGCTCCGAAACAGGCCGAGAGCGCTGGTGTACTGATGGTCATAACCTTCCAAGTGGCCATCGCAGCCGGCACAACTTTCGGTGGCCTATTGGTGGATCACACGGGTATTGCCAGTGTCTTTGTCTACAGCGCGGTTGCCACGTTCCTCGCTGTCTTGACAGTATTTTTGCTCGGCCCGAACCGCAAAACCTGACCGCCTGGTGGGGAGTGACGGTCGGCGGCGTTCACGCTATTGCCACCTCTGAGCTCGGCCCAAAGGCCGCGGCTTCGTCGTAACCATGCGGTCGATGGGGCAGCGCCAAATTGCTTCCTGCTCATCGCGTTGCGATAATACAGCGCGCTTATTGCGTCATCGTGTCCCCGGTCTCGGCTTCAATGCCCGGCTACTGGCTGCGGAGGCAGATGGGCGCCGGCGTCCCACCGACGACGATCGGTCTTTTCTCATGTAGCTGTCGGGGAAACGAGGCAGGTTTTCCGCCAGAACCCGCCAGTCGTCGCGCTCGCGTTCGCCTTCCTTGCGCGCACCGAACAACTGGATGATGATCTTGCCGTCGGACCCATATGCTTCGAGCGAGGTGACGTGACTGTCATTGGTCGGCTTGCGCACGGCCCAAACCTCACGGATTTGGTGGGTCCTGAGATGCAGCCGGAACGTTTCGTCCAGCACATGGATGCACGGCCCGATCTGCTTGACCGACTTGATTAAGCCGGAATGGGTCTGGATAGAACCTCGGTTGCCGACGAAGCACATGATCGGCAATTCGTCTTCGGCCGCACGCTGGAGCACGGCGCCAACTGCGGCATTGTCGAGCAGCCAAGCGTAATCCTGGCCGACCATGCGCAAAGCCTGGCAGCGGCTGAGCTTGAGCGTCTTTAGAAGGTTGACGTCAGTCAGCCGGCTCCAGTGCTCGCGTAGGTCGTCCACCGTGCCGGCCCAGTCCGCAGTCCTCGCGCCCAGGTCGGCTACTCTCGCCTTAAGCGACATGGTCGGCTCCTGGTTGGCGGATACGAGCTCGGCCACCAGCTTTCGATAGGCATGAAGGTTGGAGACCGGCCTGAGATGCACCTTATGCACTGCTGCGCCGGTGGCGTCGAAGAATTGCAAACTGCGCTGGATTCCGCCGCGATGGCGCCTTTCAACAGCGAAACCATACCTCCAAGCTTGCGGGAAGACGCGAAGGTCGAATTCGTCACCAAGGACCATGGCGTGATTGTTGCCGGTTATCACTCTGTTGAAGACGCCAATCTTTTCGTGCACGGCACCTTGATTGCGGGTCAGCGCCGTCACTTCGCCCACGAATTCGAGGCCCGTCAGAACGTGATTGACGCGCGGGTCGATGCGTGCCGCGCCGAAACCGCAATGGGCCGCGACCAGTTCCGCTTCCGAAATGGCCAATTGGGCTGCGAAATCACGCGCGGGAATGTTCGGACAGACTTCCCACGCACGCCGGATTTCGTTGGGCGACCGCTTCTTGCGCTGATCCATGTTTTTACCCCTGCCCCGTTCTTCTTTTGACGATCGATCGAAAAACGGGCCTCAGGGGTGTGCACGGCGGACGCGATCGATCGTCAGGCACATGCCAGTCGAATCCTGTCTCCGGGCGGTCAGCGGCCAATCGCCGGTAGAGAGCGATTGTTGGGTGGTCGGCGCCAATCGGCCGATCGAGCATTCGGGTACCACCGGCGGTGCTGCTTTCCCACTCAAGGCGGGTCTGATGGATCATATTGCTCTCCTTCGTTCTTCGATTGCGAGGGCAACCCAAAGGTGAATCGGCCGGCAATTTTGCCGCCGCAACGAAGGCTTCACAAAAATCGTGCCAGTTGCTCCGCGGCAAGCTCTGAACATCTTTGGCTCTGTTCATTGCTTTACGCGTGAGTGCATCGCGAACTCAGGCGCCCTTCCTGTGACGCGGACGCGACAAATCCGACAGTAAGTGTCGGTTGTCGGACGTCTCCCCAGCAATCGAGCATAAGAGACGTCGGGATGTCCTACGGTTTTTGACACGTCTTCCCTTTGGCACGGTCCATGCGAGATGATCCGCGAAAACGTCGGACCGAGGAGAAATCGAGCCATGATTACGCTCACCGACAACGCTGTTGCCGCCATCAAGGCCGCTCTTTACCGCGCCAGCGAGCCGGCGGAAGGATTTCGCATCATGGTCCATGCCGGCGGCTGCGCCGGCTTCCAATACTCAATGGGCCTGGAGAGCGTCTCACGTGAGGGCGATGCGATCATCGAGCGAGATGGGCTCAAGGTGTTCATGGATAGAGGCTCCCAACCCCATGCAGCCGGCATGACCGTGGACTTCGTCACTGGGCTCGAAACATCCGGCTTTGTTTTCGATAACCCCAATGCGCGTGAGACGTGCGGCTGCGGCAAGTCCTGCAAATGATTGCGAGGGAACAGGCTATGTTCGACTATAGCGACGCCAAGGAATACTGCGTCGAACCGGCACCGCCGGCGCTCTGGAACCGGCCGACACGCACTGTCGGCCCGGAACAATTGCGTTCGGTGATGCGCCAAATCGCGATCATCGATCGTTGCCGTGGGCAAGCAAACAAAATTGCCCGAAACAGCTGAATTCCCGGCAGATGCCGCCACCAAAGGGCAATGTCGACAGCGACCGGTCAGCCAAGCCATCGCTCGCCCGGCCGCCCACCTTACCAGATACGATATGCGCCAGAGGTTCAATGGCCCGCCTACCCTTGAATCATTTCAGCAGTTGAAGGATCACTCCCATGAACCCTGTCTATCTCGACAACAACGCAACGACGCGGGTTGATCCTGCAGTCGTTGGAGCGATGTTGCCTTTCTTTACGGAGCAATTTGGCAATCATTCGTCCATGCACGCCTATGGCGCATCGGTTGCTGAAGCCGTGAGAAAGGCGAGGCAACAGTTGCAAGCCCTCATCGGCGCGGGATTCGAGGACGAGATCATCTTCACCTCGGGCGGGACTGAAAGCGACAGTACAGCCATCCTTTCGGCGCTGGAGGTGATGCCCGACCGAACGGAAATAGTGACTTCCGCGGTTGAACATCCGGCCGTTCTGAAGTTGTGCGCGCACCTTGAAAAGACGCGCGGCGTCAAGGTGCACATTATCCCAGTCGATCACCACGGCCGGCTCGACCTGGACGCCTACAGAACCGCTCTCACTCCACAAGTGGCAATCGTCTCGATAATGTGGGCGAACAATGAGACCGGTACGATCTTTCCCGTGGTTAAGCTTGCCGATCTAGCCAGGGAAGTCGGCGCGCTTTTCCACACTGATGCAGTGCAGGCGGTCGGAAGGCTTCCGATTGAGCTGAAATCGACCGCGATCGACATGCTGTCGCTCTCCGCCCACAAGCTGCATGGTCCAAAGGGGATAGGCGCGCTTTATGTAAGACGTGGCGTGCGCTTCTCCTCCATGATCAAGGGTGGGCACCAAGAGCGCGACCGGCGTGCAGGCACTGAAAACACACCCGGCATAGTCGGACTGGGCATGGCGGCCGAACTCGCCTTGAAATTCATGGACGAGACAAAACGAATAAAATGGTTGCGCGACCGCCTTGAGAACGGGATCATCCAGCGCATCCCAAACACATCCATCAACGGCGATCCGCAAGAGCGATTGCCAAACACTGCAAACATTGGATTCGAAGGTATCGAAGGCGATGCAATTCCAATTGTCCTGAGCCGGCTGGGAATCGCCTGTTCCGCCGGGTCCGCCTGTGCCTCTGGCTCACTGGAACCGAGCCATGTTCTGATCGCTATGAACGCGGCATGTGGGGCAGTCCGCTTCTCCTTGTCGCGTGACAACGGCGAAGATGACGTAGACCGCGTGCTTGAGGTCCTGCCTGCGATCACCGAGAAGCTACGGGCCGTTCCCAGTGCTGGACTGTGCGGGCGAGGTGCAGAACAGCTTCATTCCGGCCCGGGTCCGAGCGGCACAATAGCCGACGAGCCGTGAGGTCTTCCTCAACGTGACGACCCTGCGCAATGGAGAGCAGTCAAACTCGGGGTCGCCTTCACCACTTCAGAAAAGCTTGAGATCGCCAAGTCTCTTGCCCAGCCGCCGTGCCAGAGGTCGGCACGCCGTCAGCAATGTCACCAATGCATCGACACCACAATTACGCGCCGGGAGAATACAATGAACTGCTCCGCTGATAGCCGCCCGATCGATCGCACCGATATCCTAGCGCGACTGAAGGGCCTGTCGGCCGCGGAGGACTTCTTCGCCTGCCTTGGCGTCTCCTACGACCCGAAAGTGATGAATGTCTCGCGGCTCCATATCATGAAGCGCGTGGGCCAATACCTTGCCGAAGAAGATTTCTCCGGTCTGCCTAACCAGGTAATCGCCGCGCGGGTGCGCGCCAAGCTGGAACGCGCCTACGAAGATTTCGCGACTTCCTCGCCGCTCACGCAACGTGTGTTCAAGGTGCTAAGGGACCACGATCCAAACATATGTCCCGCACCTGGCCGCGCCTTCGTCCCGCTCGACTCTGCACTGAAGCGGTTCGGAAAGTAATGAGCCCGACACGGCTGCGACGCGACAATGTCGAGAAGTCGACAAATCCAGTCCTCATGACGCCTCCTCGGAAGCAAACGAAGCCACCTTCTGGAATAGAGGCAGGAAGACGACTTGGCATGAACGATGCAGGCAATGAGGCGAACCGCCAAGCACGAATCCGGACTGGGAGCTTAGAGAAACCGCCAATGCATATCGTAATCTGCATCAAGCAGGTGCCGGATTCGGCACAGATCCGCGTGCACCCGGTGACGAACACGATCATGCGTCAGGGTGTTCCGACCATCATCAATCCTTACGACCTGTTCGCCCTCGAAGAAGCGCTCAAACTGCGCGACGTTCATGGTGGCGAGGTTACTGTGCTCACAATGGGTCCGCCCATGGCGGAGGACTCGCTGCGAAAGGCGCTCGGTTACGGTGCTGACCGAGCAGTTCTCTTGACGGACCGCTATTTTGCCGGATCCGATACGCTGGCGACTTCCTTTGCTCTTTCGCAAGCAATCGCAAAAATTGGGGAGACTTTCGGCAGGCCGGACATCGTCTTCACCGGCAAGCAGACGATTGACGGCGATACCGCCCAGGTCGGACCGGGCATAGCCAAGCGCCTAGATTTATCGCAACTTACCTATGTCGCGAAGATTGCCTCCATCGATCTCGATACGCGAGAGATCGAAGTCGCGCGTCGCGCCGAAGGCGGCACCCAGTTGCTGAAGAGCAGACTCCCTTGCCTCATTACCATGCTGGAAGACACCAACGAAATCCGCCGGGGCTCGCTCCAGCAGGCTCTGTGCGCGGCGCGCAGGCAAGTCGTGAAGTGGACTGCAGCCGACGCCGGCATTGACGATCTCACCCGGTGCGGTCTGCGTGGCTCGCCTACAGTCGTCAAGCGTGTTTTCGCCCCCACCGCACGGGCAGAAAGGGCGGCGCAGATCGACACCGCGGAAAGGGGCTTGCAGGACATAGCCGATGAACTCATCGCCGATATCTTAACCCGCCGGCCGGCGCTGGAACATGAGCTGGCCTTCAACAGCGGCACGTGACGGCCAGGAGCAGAAAATGTCGACCGCAAGCCAAACCACCCCTCGCATTGCCCCCGGCCGTGCCGGTGTAAAGAAAGAACTTCCCGACCATTTCAAAGACTACCGGCACGTGTGGGTCTTCCTCGAGCTCGAACGCGGCAATGTGCATCCTGTATCATTCGAACTGCTGGGCGAAGGCCGCAAATTGGCCGACAAGCTTGAAGTCCAGCTCGCGGGCGTCGTGCTGGGACCGCCGGGCGAGATGGTCGAGGACGCTGTTGCCGAGGCCTTCGCTTACGGGGCGGATCTTGTCTACATCGTCGATGCGCCGCCGCTCGCCGACTACCGGAACGAGCCGTTCGCCAAGGCGCTCACGGATCTGGTCAATACCCATAAACCCGAAATCCTCCTTCTCGGCGCGACCACACTGGGCAGGGATCTTGCAGGCTCGGTAGCGACGACCCTGCAGACGGGGCTCACGGCCGACTGCACCGAACTTGATGTAGATTCCGACGGTTCACTCGCCGCGACCCGTCCGACTTTTGGTGGCTCATTGTTGTGTACGATCTATACACTAAATTACCGGCCGCAAATGGCGACGGTGCGACCAAGGGTCATGCCTATGCCGCAACGGGTGGATAAGCCGGTCGGGCGTGTCATGCGGCACAAGCTGTCGCTCGTTGAGGACGATATCGTCACCAAAGTCCTCGGCTTCCTACCGGATAACCAGTCGGCAATGGCAAATCTTGCCTATGCGGATGTCGTGGTTGCGGGAGGCCTCGGTCTCGGAGCGGCGGAGAACCTTCAGCTTGTGAAGAATCTTGCCCGAGCGATCGGCGCCGAGCATGGCTGTTCGCGCCCCTTGGTCCAGAAGGGCTGGATGCCGGCTGATCGACAGATTGGACAAACTGGCAAGACCATTCGACCGAAGCTTTACATCGCGGCCGGAATTTCCGGCGCCATCCAGCACCGAGTTGGGGTCGAGGGGGCCGATCTCATCGTCGCGATCAACACCGATCCGAACGCGCCGATTTTCGAGTTCGCCCACCTCGGGATCGTCACGGATGCAATCCGCTTCCTGCCCGCACTGACGGAAGCCTTCACCCGGCGGCTGTCGCCGCACAGTCGAGACAAGCTTGCGAGTTGAGGGAGAGGACATGATTGAACAATTCGATGCCATAGTGGTCGGAGCCGGCATGTCTGGAAACGCAGCTGCTTACACTTTGGCAAGCCAGGGGCTGAAGGTACTGCAGTTGGAGCGCGGGGAATATCCGGGCTCTAAGAACGTCCAGGGTGCCATAATGTACGCGAACATGCTGGAGAAGATCATCCCGGACTTCCGGGATGATGCGCCCCTCGAGCGGCACCTGGTCGAACAGCGACTTTGGGTGTTGGACGACACGTCTCACACCGGAATTCATTACCGGTCGGACGACTTCAATGAGGCGAAACCCAACCGCTACACGATCATTCGCGCCCAGTTCGACAAATGGTTTTCCCGCAAGGTGCGCGAGGCTGGCGCGACGGTCCTGTGTGAGACGACCGCGACGGAACTCGTCCGTGATGGCAATGGCAAGGTGATCGGCGTCCGCACAGACCGGGCTGGCGGAGTGGTCTTCGCGAATGTGGTCGTTCTCGCAGAAGGGGTGTCGGGATTGCTTGGCACTCGCGCAGGCCTGCGCGAGATGCCGAAGCCGGAGACCGTGGCGCTTGCCGTCAAGGAAATGCATTTCTTGCCCGAAGAGGTCATTGGCCAGCGGTTCGGGGTCAAGGGCGATGAAGGCTGCGTAATCGAGGCCGTGGGCACGATCTCTCGCAGCATGGCCGGGCTCGGCTTCCTTTACACCAACAAGGAGTCGATATCACTCGGCATCGGCTGCCTGGTCTCGGATTTCGCCGCGACGATGGAGAGCCCGTCCGCCCTCCTGGATGCGATGAAAAACCATCCTTCGATCCGGCCGCTGATCGCTGGCTCGGAGGTGAAAGAATATGCCGCCCATCTTATCCCCGAAGGTGGTTACAAGGCCATTCCGCAGCTCTTCGGCGACGGTTGGGTCATCGTCGGCGACGCAGCGCAACTGAACAATGCCATTCACCGTGAGGGTTCGAACCTTGCCATGACCTCGGGTCGTGTCGCGGCTGAGGCGATCATCAAAGTCAAAAGCCGCAACGGTCCTATGACCAAAGCGAACCTTGCGCTCTACAAGACGATGCTGGATGACTCCTTTGTGATCAAGGATCTTAAGAAATACAAGGACATGCCAGCCTTGCTCCACACCAATTCCAGCAACTTTTTTGACAGCTATCCGCGGCTGATGTCGCATGCCGCTCAGAACTTCATGCGTGTCGACGGCACGCCGAAGATCGAGAAGGAAAAGAACACCACGGCCGCCTTCATCAACGCGCGCTCGCGCTGGGGGTTGGTCAGCGACGCGGTCCGCCTGGCATTGGCATGGCGCTGAAGAGGGTACAAGATGACGATCGCAGTGACGAAGGTTCGTGTCGAGGACAAACTTTACCAGAACCGCTATCTGGTCGATTCCGGCCGCCCCCATATTATAGTGCGACCGCACGACAAGCCAAGCGCGAACTTGCTTGCGTTGACCTACGTCTGTCCGGCGAAATGCTATGAGTTGAATGACAAGGGTCAAGTCGAGATCACCGCCGACGGCTGCATGGAATGCGGCACCTGCCGGATATTGTGCGAGAAAGGCGGCGACATCGAGTGGAACTATCCGCGCGGCGGCTTTGGTGTCCTGTTCAAGTTCGGATGATCAGCCGGGACCGTGCCAAGAGCATGCCGGCAGCGAGCAACTGCGGCACACCATGAGCCTCTCCATCCACTTGCAAAGAGCTAGTGAATATTGGCCTTTCGCAATTCAAATTTCCTTGACTCGTTAGCGGTGTCCTCAGGCCACGGCGCTGCCCTGTGCGCCGGACTTACCACCGGTCACGTGGTCGAGCCCCTTTGGGACAACGCCCGGCCATCGTGCCGGATGGCAGCCACAACGGCCGGTGAGCAAGTGGAACGGCACAACCCATGGCAAAGACGTATGTGCTAGTGCATGGTGCCTGGCATGGCGGATGGTGTTGGCGGGACGTGGCTGCCAATCTTCGCAAGATGGGATGCCACGTGACCACGCCGACCAGGTGTCGGCGAACGCGCACGTTTGCTGTGCAAGGACATCACGCCCGACACATTCGTGACCGACATCGTCAACCACATTGTGACGGAAGAGCTGAGCGATGTGATCCTTGTCGGTCACAGTCTAGGCGGCATCAGCATCACCGGCGCCGCCGACCGGATACCCGACCATATCAGCCATCTCGTTTATCTCGACAGCGCCATCGTCGAGAGCGGTCAAAGTGTATTCAGCACCATGCCCCCCGACATCGTCGCGGCCCGTCGAAAATTGGTTGCGGAGGAAGGACGGGGTATCTTCATGCCGACTCCGCCGCCAACAGCATTCGGCATTCCCGAGGGACACTCGCTCACGGACTGGGTGCGGCGCCGGATAACACCGCATCCGGCAGGCACCTACGAAAGCGGACTTAAGCTCGAGCACCCGCTCGGCAACGGCAGACCCCGAACCTATGTCGTCTGCACTAATCCACTCCACCCGCCGATGGCGGGAGCGCGAGAATGGGTCGCGAAGCAGGATGGCTGGGCGTGGCAGGAACTCGCCACTGGCCACGACGCAATGATCCTCGCGCCGACGGAAGTTGCTCTCCTTCTTAGCGCAGTCGGCTGAGGAACCAAGTAGGGTGAGCGGCGGCCGATTCTCAGGCCGTGGCCTTGAGCTCTGGTGCACGGATAGGCCCAACGGGTCGTTCCGGTGGCGCCACCGAAACCACTAGGCGGGAGTGGCCTGTCCTGCCGACGTCGCAAGCTTGCGAGCGTTCCGCCGCGGCCGCAGCCCGTAGCGCCGGGCAACCTCCGAGATCACCGCGTCGGCTCCAGGGTCTCGGAATGACTCCGTGCCTTGTCGTCCATCGACCAATGCCGCCGACCAACAGCGCCGTTGATCACCCTCGAAAACGCCGAGGCTGCCGCTCAGGGTCAATCGTAAGTTCAAGTTCAGACACAAGCCGATCTCCGATCCACCTCAGAATCGGCAGGCCCACAGATCGCGGGTCCTCCTGGAAGGACACAGCGCTTACCCTTGAAATATGGAGAACCATGGCTTTGCGCCGTCGGCAGTTGAGCTGATCTCGCAATGCTATTTCCCCGGCAACGTCCGAGCCGGAGAACTGCGTGCTTGGCGTTCTCCTCTGGAAGGAACCAATCTTTCGGAACGTGGCAATGTCATCGACGAGCTCTCACGGGCCAGCACGATGCCGGTTCGGCGCATCGGCGCCCCCTGAACACGAGATAGCCACTTGCGATTCTAACGATACGGCCGGACGGGGGCTGAGACCGCGGCGGACGGAGCGTGACGGCTGATCGACACAATGGAGAAGGCCGGCTGGGTTCAGGCTAATGCGGCTCGAATTCTCGGCCTCAAGCTGCGACAAGTCGGCTAGGCGATACGCCGGCATAGTATCGAGGTGAAGGAAATTCTAAGAGCCTGATGAGCCAATCGTCAGGCCAGTGGTCTTGCGCGCCCTGTGCGCGACAAGGAGTGCTTCGTGCTTCTGAACGGATTTGGACTTGCACTGTCGCAAGCAGGACAAAATTGTGTCGCGCCGGCCTGACACAATGCGATATCGACCCGAATAGTGAACTGAAGCCGCTTTTTTCAGTTGGTATGGCTCTTGCACCTTGAACCGCGACGTTACCAGCAACGGAGCCGTTTGATGTCCTCACCGACAGTTTCGATTGAGGGGCCGACTAGCACGACATCCGAGGGTTTTCTGGCAGCCGCGAAATCCGGTGGCTGCGCATCGTCCTCCTACGGCTCGTCGCCGACCAGCCCGGGCGAAGGGGATCCGGCTATTTGGGAAAGGATCAAGGATCACCCCTGCTTTTCGGAGGAAGCGCATCATTATTTCGCGCGTATGCATGTGGCGGTCGCGCCGGCTTGCAATGTCCAGTGCAACTATTGCAATCGCAAATACGATTGCGCCAACGAGAGCCGGCCTGGTGTTGTGTCTGAGAAGTTGACGCCCGACCAAGCGCTACGCAAGGTCATCGCCGTTGCCAACAAAGTTCCGCAGCTTTCGGTTCTTGGCATCGCTGGGCCGGGGGATGCCTGTTACGATTGGGAGAAAACGAAGGCAACGCTCGACCGCGTCATCAGGGAAATCCCCGACATAAAGCTGTGCGTCTCCACTAATGGGCTCGTGCTGCCGGACCATGTCGCCGAGCTTGCCGAAATGAATGTTGATCACGTGACGGTCACCATCAACATGGTCGACCCGGAAGTCGGCGCGAAGATCTATCCATGGATCTTTTATGAAAATCGCCGCTACTTCGGCATCGAAGCCGCTCGAATCTTGCACGCGCGGCAGATGCTGGGCCTGGAGATGCTGAGCGCGCGCGGCATCCTCACCAAAATCAACTCGGTGATGATTCCTGGAGTGAACGACCAGCACCTGTTTGAGGTGAACAAAATGGTCAGGGAGCGGGGCGCGTTTCTGCACAACGTGATGCCTCTGATTTCGGACCCGGCGCACGGTACCCACTACGGACTCATCGGGCAGCGCGGCCCAACGGCAATGGAGATGATGGCTCTTCAGGATCGACTTGAAGGTGGCGCCAAGTTGATGCGCCACTGCCGGCAGTGCCGGGCAGATGCTGTCGGCCTGCTCGGTGAAGATCGTGGCCAGGAATTCACGCTGGACGGGATTCCCGACGATGTCGCCTACGATGCTGGCAAGCGTCAGGCCTATCGGCAGGTGGTCGCACACGAGCGCCGTGATCATGAGGCGGCGAGGAGCGAGGCCATCGGTATGGTCAAGGCAACAGACTCCGAAAAGTCGCTTCTGGTTGCGGTGGCCACTAAGGGAGGTGGACGGGTCAACGAACACTTCGGCCACGCGAAGGAATTCCAGGTTTATGAAGTCTCGCCTAGAGGGATCAGCTTGGTCGGGCATCGGAAGGTCGAGCGGTATTGCCTCGGAGGCGGGGGCGAAGACGCCATCCTCGAGGGCGTCATCGCAGCGCTCGAAGGCATACACATAGTGCTATGCGCCAAGATCGGAAATCGCCCGAAGGAACAACTCTCGCGAGCTGGACTGCGCGTAACCGACGCCTATGGCCATGACTACATCGAGACCGCAGTCAGCGCACTTTACGCGGCAGAGTTTGGGATCAGACCACTAGCGGCGACGGCCTGAGCCGTCTCGTCCGATAACCAGGAGTTAGAATGGCTTTAAAGATCATCGCATCCCAATGTACCCAATGCGGGGCCTGCGAGTTCGAATGTCCTTCGGAAGCGATCAAGTTCAAGGGCGACGCCTATGTGATCGATCCAAACAAGTGCACCGAATGCAAGGAGGCCTTCGATACGCAGCAATGCGTGTCGGTCTGTCCGGTACCGAAAACCTGCGTTCCCGCTTGATTCCTACCGAAACGGTCGGGTTCGCCGCACGACGACGCCTGCAACCCGCGACCACAACAAAAGCCTCGAGAAAGGAATGGACAGCATGTGGTCCAGACGCGAACAGGAGGTCGAAATCGGCAGACCGCCACGGTTCATGCAGGGTGAGCGGGTCCGTGCGATACGCCACATAAAAAACGACGGCACCTATCCCGGCAAGGAGATCGGCGAAAACCTCGTGCGGAAGGGCGACGAAGGCTACGTGCGCGACATTGGAACCTTTCTCCAGCAATTCTTCATCTATGCGGTCGAATGGATCGATCGTGGCACGGTCGTCGGCATGCGAGCGCGCGAACTCATTAGCCTCGACAAAGTCGAGGTTCCCTGCGGAGCTGAAGGCATTTCCAACGGGGGAACAGCCGGATGAAAGTAATGATTCGCAGGACCGCTACTGGCTTGTCGGCTTATGTCCCCAAGAAGGATCTCGAAGAGCCGATCACCGAGATTGAGAACGCTGACTTATGGGGCGGGACCGTGACGCTCAGGAACGGTTGGCGGCTCATGCTGCCCGACCTTCCGCGCGACACGCGTTTGCCGATCACCGTCGAGGCGATGAAGATTTCCGACGGGGCCTGATGCCGGTGGGTTCAGTGGCGGAGAGGAAACGCGTATGAACACGATGCTGAGCTGGGACCATCTCGTCGTCGTCCGGGGCAGTTTTGCCAAAAAACTGATTGACCTGCTGAACGGCGCTCTCAAGGCCGATCGAGTGATCCCCTATCTCGGTCCTGGTCTTCTGCAGCTTAACCCACCGGAATCACCTGTACCTTGCACCCCTGAAGATGTCGCCGCGGCCCTCAACAAGCGGGCGCCTGCCCCTTCCAGGATTCGCACCAATATGTGGTCGGTCGCGCAGTTTATCGAGCAGCGCCGACATCGTCGGACTCTCCAAGCGTGGATGGCGGAGATATTCGCAGCCCCCGCCGAGCCGACCGTTCTTCACGCCTGGCTCGCAACCCTTCAACTGTCTGTCATCATCGACAGCTGGTACGATGGCGCCATGCGAGCAGCCCTTGCAGAGGCCGGCCAAACAGACGTTGTCGAGATACAAGGAACGACGCGCGCGACCGGAATCGGTAACATCTGGACGAGAACTTACGATTTGTCAGGAACAGAACTCGAGGCCGAACAAGTGGCTAGGACGGTGCTCTATGCGCCGCACGGCAGCGTCAGGCCGGCGGCAAACTTCCTCGTGGCTGATTCCGATTACGTCGAAGTCCTAACCGAAATTGATATCCAGACGCCGATCCCGGACGCGGTGAAGCAACGGCGCGTCAACCGGGGTTTTTTCTTCGTGGGCTGCCGCTTCAACGATCAGATGCTGCGCACATATGCCAGACAGCTGATGAAGCGCTCCACTGGCCCACATTTTGCGGTGATCGATTCGGCTACGCTGACCAGAAACGAACGTCGTTTCCTTGCCGAAGGCGCAATCACGGTCATCGACATGCCGATCCGCAACGCCGCGGCTCGCCTCGTCGGGGTCGATGCTAGCCAGGATTAATGGCCGGCGATTGCTGGTGAGTCGCTGCTTGCCTCCAAGGGCGAAAACTCAGTTGGGAATACATTCGTGAGTAGTAATGCTAGTGGCAGCACAACGTAGGCTCTGAATTCGTTGGGCGATGTGAAAGGGTCCGCTGCTGCGGGACGTGAGCACGTTGCGGCGGCATTACGCACATGATCTTGTGACCCCCGTGGCAAAAGAACTGAAGCGCCCGAGTCGCGACAACATATGCAGCGCTCAATGGCTTCGACAAAAATTCGGCACAGTTTCGACAGTTCGCATGCACCTCCAGGGTCAACGAGGTTGATTATGCCTGTTTATGTGGGTCGGCCACGCGAGCAGGAATTCCCACTACCTTTGCCCCGGCGGGAACATCTCGTGTGACCACGCAGCCAGCGCCTACCACTGCATTATCACCAATCGTGACGCCAGGCAGAATGATTGCTCCACCGCCGATCCAGACACGGCTGCCAATGTGAACAGGACGCCCGACCTGCAGGCCGGCCTGCCGCTGCTCGGCATCATGTGGATGATCGGCGGTATAAATCTGCACAGCAGGCCCAATTGCCGTTCCTTGCCCGATTTTGACCTCTACCACGTCAAGAATAACGCAGTTGAAGTTGATGTAGGCATTGGCTCCAATGCGGATATTGAATCCGTAGTCGCAAAAAAAGGGCGGACGGATGACCGTTCCGCGCCCAACCTCTCCCAGCCGCTCGGACAAAAGCTCATGCCAATGCCCCGTGGTCTGCCCCAGCGTATCATTGTACCGCTTGAGCCAAGCCCCGGTGGCCAACAGGTCAGCTTGGATCTCCGGATCCGCCGCATTGTAAAACTCGCCTGCGAGCATCTTTTCTTTTTGGCTACGCATCATAGTCTCCCGTCAGGTCGTGTCCCGTACAGTGATGCAGGAACGCACATCAAACTGCCTCGGCAACTTTGTAACTCGGTCTTGCCGGGCGCGCGGTCGGTCACGAGCCGGGGCGACAGTTTCGTCTCGACCAACTTCCGCGAATTTGGATATCGCAGATCAACCGGTCGCAGGGGCCAATACCTGACGAGGTCGGCAACTGTCCAGCGGTCGAACTCACTTTCATGCCCATCTCAGATTGCGTGATATCGAGCGGTAAGCCATCAGCTAATGTATCGACCAGGTCCCGCCAGCGGAGATCTGCGCGTCGCCTCTACGCATGCTGGCGTGTCACCAATAATACATCGATTATTTCTGGATCCAGGCACGTCGAATTGATTTGCCTTGCGGTGTAGAGCGAAGTTACTAGCCATAGGATTACTCCTTTTTAGTTTGTCAGTCGCAGAGCCCCAGTATGACTACGTGGTAGAAAGCACACGGCCGGAATCTTGGCAGCGCTGTTCACACCCACTTCGTAAGCCTGGCCGATGGGCTCGCCAGAGCACCAATGCTTGACCTGCTCCAGCTCTTGCTCGGCGGGTTGTTTCAGAGACGCTTGATCTCGATACCGCGTTTTCTCAGCACGTAGCCGATCTGGCGCGGGGTCAAACCGAGCAGGCGCGCCGCCTTTGCCTGCACCCAGCCACACTTTTCCATGGCAGCAATGACCGTATCGGCATCGGGCACCCTACCACGACTCGTGGCAGGGCCTATCGGCGCTTGCCCGTCGCCGACGGGCGGGGCGGCACAGGCGGCGGAAGGCTGGATCGTAGTCGACTTCTCTGACGTCGGCGGTCCGTTCTTCCACAGCGCCGCGGCCAAGCACTGATCCGCGTAACAGGCAAAGTCAGTTCTGAGGATTGATGGACCCGTCGCCAGAACTGCCGTCCGTTGAACGCAGTTTTCGAGCTCTCGGATGTTGCCTGGAAATTCGCAGTTCATTAGCACCTCAATCGCTTCGGGAGCGAAGGTCAGCGTGTGATCATTCTCAGTATTGAAATTCTTGAGAAACTGAGCGGCCAAGAGCGGAATATCACCTCGCCTTTCGCGCAATGCCGGCACGCGTAAAGTGACGACGTTGATGCGATAATAGAGGTCTTGCCGGAACTCCTTGCGTTGAACTGCCGTTTCCAAGTCCCTGTTCGTTGCGGCAATCACGCGAACATCAACTTTAATGGTGTGGTTGCTGCCGACGCGCTCAAACTCCTGCTCCTGCAGGACACGCAGCAGCTTAGCCTGGAACGAACCTGATATTTCGCCAATCTCGTCCAGAAACAATGTGCCTTTGTCGGCAGCCTCAAAGCGCCCCTTGCGCAAACTGCTCGCGTCGGTGAAGGCACCCTTCTCATGACCGAACAAGTCAGATTCCAGAAGCGTCTCGGTGAGCGCCGCGCAATTGACCTTGATGAAGGGCTGCTTGGCGCGAGGCGAGAGCTCGTGAATGGCTTTGGCAACCAGCTCCTTACCGGTTCCGGATTCACCTCGCAACAGGACCGTAGTCTTCGCCTTGGCCACCTTGACAAGGTGCTCACGCAGCTTGCGCAGCGCCTGACTATCGCCAAGCATCTCCTTGCTGATCTTTTTACGTTCCATTTGGCAGCCCATCCCACTCCGCCACCCGCCGGTAGAACTGCACTGGACGGTGAGCTGTGTTGTATTTCGTCATCATCATTCTCGATCTCACCTTTGTTGCTTCGAAATTTTCGGCGCGCGGACGCCCTCGGCAAATGGCAATGGCGCCTGAGCATCGTTGCCTTTCACCAGGACGAGCGTCTTCCTCCGCGCGGGCGCTCGCAATATGCGGTTTGCGCAGGCCTTTACTCGACCGGTCGCTGTTCTGTCCGGCTTCTGCCGCACCGCAGCCTGCAAACTCATCCTTGACAAGAAAGGAGGGGAGTCAACCGAGCTCTCCTTGCATTTATGCAAGGAAAATTGTCAGTTTGATAGAATTCTATCAAAACGGCAGAAACGCCCCGCCCCAGTTTGGCTGTACCTGCGGCGTTCAGCGTACGTGACGACATGTGCGGACTTGTCCCAATTGCCATCCGAGTTGTGCGGAACAGTAGCTGCTGCGCTGTTCGCTTCAACCGCGTGAGGCCGGAGACAGTAGAGACGGCGGCTCGTCGAGCGAGGTTTCATTGTTCGGCTACTAAACCGGCTGTCCTTTGGTGGGAGTTGGTTTCGCCCAAGTTCTGGGCCTGGGGGCGTCTAGCCCGTTTCGCCGCACAGGCTCCTTCCACATCGTCGAGGCCGAGAAGGAGGGACCCCACAGCTCTCCCTGTATCACAATGCCCCGCCCCTCAAGCAGCTAGATACGACAGGTGACCTCAAATGAGGCGTCTTGCATGGCTTCTACACCTGCCTGAATGCCAGAACTGCGTTCGTACCGCCCATGGCGAAGGCGTTGCTCATGGCGACGCGCACCTTGCGCTCGCGCGGCACATTGGGTGTGATGTCGAGGTCGCAAGCGGGATCTGGCTCGCGATAGTTGGCGGTCGGCGGCACGACGTCCTCTTGGATTGCCATCACGCAGGCGATCATTTCAAGCGCGCTCGCTGCGCCGAGGCAATGCGCGTGCGTGGACTTGGTGGAAGAGATGGACATCGAATAAGCGTGGTTTCCAAACACACGCTTGATCGCCGCCGTTTCAGTCTGATCATTGCTTTTGGTACCGGTGCCGTGCGCGTTGAGGTAGTCGACGTCCTCGGCATTCAGCCCGGCATCGGCAAGGCAGGCGCGCATCGCCGACGCTGGCCCCTCGACAGATGGCGCGGCAATGTGGAAGGCATCGGCGGAAAGGCCGACGCCGGCGATCTCGGCAAGAATTGTGGCACCACGCCTCGTGGCATGCTCGTAGCTTTCCAGCACGGCCATGCCCGCACCCTCGCCCAGCACCAGGCCCTTCCTATCGGCGGAGAAGGGCCGGCAGGTATCGGGTGAAAGCACGCGCATTGCTTCCCATGCTTTCAGCACGCCCCATGCGAAGGGTGCGTCGCTGCCTCCGGAAACCATTACGTCGGCCCGGCCCAGCTTGATCTGGTCCACCGCCGAGGCGATCGCATGGTTGGCCGAGGCACATGCGGAGGTCACCCCGAAGACCGGCCCGCGCAAGCCGAGGCTCAAGCTCACCTGGCCGGCGGCGGCGCTTGGCATCGTTTTGGGTACAGCGAGGATGCCAACTCGCCTCGCGCCGTCCAAAAGGAGGGCCCGGTAAGTTTCCTCCATCACATCCCAGCCCAAGCCGCCGACGCCCACTGTCGCGCCGAAGCGATGGGCATTCCCCTCGTCGCAGGAAAGTCCGGCCTGCCGCATGGCTTCGCGCGCTGCAAGCACGGCGAGCAAGCTGAAGCGGGCCATGGAGACGAACTGCTTGCGATTGATGTCGTGCTGGGGCAGCGCCTTGATCTCAGCGCCGGTCATGCCCTCCAGGTCATGAAGCTCGGAATTGGCGATCGGGCCGATGGCGGAGCGGCCTTCGCGCATCTCTTTCCACATAGAGGCGGCGTCGGTGCCCAGTCCGCACAGGCCGCCCACTCCGGTGATAACGACGCGCCTGTCCATTCAAGCCTCCTTCGCAAGCAAGCCGCGGACGGCTTCCACGACGTCGCCGACATTCTTGAGATTGGACCAGGCATCGGCCGTGTTCATGTCGATCTTGATGCCGTAGGCCTGCTCCACATCCCAGAGGACGTCCGCCAAACCCAGCGAATCAAACCCGAGCGCGTCCAGTTCCGTGGCGATTGTTATCTCGCCGACGAATGACGTAGGCATTCCCTCACCGCTCTCCGACTCGGCGCGTTTCTTGATCAGGGCAATGACGTCCGTTGCGAATTGATCGGCCATTCTGTTTCCTGTCTTTCTTTCCCGCGTTTCGACCTGGACGCGGCTCAGTTCCTGAGGCGCGCCGCGTCGCGAAAGCCATCACGCTTGGGCAACTGACAAAGCCCAATGCTCATAAAGCCGGATCAGGTCCGGCCGGTGTGTGGCGTAGGTGCAGTATGACGATGTGAGCCGCTACACCGTGCGCGTCTCCCAGTCTGTCCATAGGCTCGGAAGAAGTCGGACCCGGTCAGTTGCAACTCCCTTTCCCAGCACTCCACTGCCCGGTAGAGCGCATGAAAAATCTCCTTTCGGGCGGTTTCTTAAGACGCTCGCCACGCCATGAGGCAGTGGGGGCATCGGTGTGCGTCAGGTGCTTCTGCCCATGCAGGATTCCAGAACATTGATGAAATCGTTTGTTTCGATGAAAGGCATCCACACTTTGGATAGTTGACCACGCGTTTCAAAGATCGTGAACTACATCTCGTCGTTGTGCTCGACGCACTCCCGACAGAGCGCAACCTCATGGGCGCGGCATGCAGGATTAACCGAGCCCAGCCGGTCATGAGTGCGGCCGGCGCTCGGCTGCTCGATTATTTGCGCGATAAGCTCGCGACCATGTCCGCGGAGGTATTCAAACTTAACGCTGCGTCCGGGAGCTCTTGCCCTCCAGTTCGCGACGCTCTCCCGCCCATCCAGTGCTCGTTTATTTCGTCGGATAGTTTGACCCGGCTCTACCGAATCGCCGCTTCAGGATCATTCTTCCCGATTTCGTCACGCTCGTATTTTCTGCCGCGTCCTACACCGATTGGGCGCGAACAAAACTGAGCGCCTTGGAACCCGAACCCGTGCGTCGTGACCGGGAGCATCCGGGGCGAACTCATCCGCTCGGGGGCATCGCATCACCGGACGGCGACAGGCACGGTCGACCGGCATCTCGGCATCGGCTGGGAATTCGTCCATGGTCTGCATTGGCGACGACGCTTCCTGAGGCCACGTAGCCCTTATGCCAAGCTGGGCGCCCGGTTTGCGGCATCCGTGCCTACCCTCTTCGGACCTCGTGGGTTCCAACCGGCGACGAGGCGTGCATAGGCGCCCTCGGCCTGCTCCACCCAGCGGCGCTCTTCTTCCCGGTGGCTCTTTATGTTGTAGGCGTGCGCTCCCTTTTGGCCGCGCACAGCCTTGCTCCCGGCCTTGAGTTCCACATCGCGCAAGCTTCTTGGCATGCAGGGAGGGTCGAGCCTACGCGTAACTCTCGCCCTTCTCAACAGATGACAGATCACGACAGAGAGTTTGCGTGCGGTTGCCACGGCCGCGACATGCTGTCCGCGCCGGGCTCGCACGCCGCAGGGAGAAGGCTCGCAACGGTCCGGGAGCACGAGCGGCCGCCCAGGCCGCCTCGACGAGCATGCCGCGCGCATGACCACGGCCCTGCTTGGTGATCCGCCCATGGTAGGCCGGACCTGGCCGGACTGCTGGACGCTTGGGTTCAACCCGAGATAGGTCACGAGCTTCTGCGGATCGTCGAAGCGCGACACGTCGCCGATCGCCGCCCTTCATCGCCAGCGCGACGGTGATGTCGACGCCGGGAATGGTCATCAGCCGCTTCACGCCTTCATCCTCGAGAGCCGAGCGGACAAGATCGCGTTCGATGACCTGGAGGTCTTCGCCCAATCGGTCGAACTCGCGCAGATGCCCATCGATCGCGAGGCGCTCGTCCTGCGGTACGACCTGCTCGATTACCAGGTCCGACCCTTGGCGCCGCACAGGTCGGCATGCGGGCAGGACGGATCAGGTGGCTATGAAGGATCGACTGGATGACGCTCTTCAATCGAGATCTCTGTCGGACAATCTGATTGCGCCGTGTCACCTGTCGACGCAGAGCCTGCGTCGGCTCGTCCGCAATCCAGACTTCTGGCAAGAAGCCGCTGGCATAGAGCTGCGCAAGAACGTCGGCGTCGATCGTCGTTTTGATCTTGGCATAGGCAACGATAAACACCTGTTTCGGCTTGGCGATCCCCACCTTCTTCACATGCGGCGCAATCACAGCTGCAGCGGACGTCGCGCTGCCGGTGGCCTCGATCACCCCGACATCGTTCGGCGACAGCTTCGCGGCGAACGCCGCCAGCAGATCGCGCCGCATGTCGACGCGGCCGAGTCGCCTGAGCCTGCCCTCCTCCCATGCCACTGCTTCGGCGAAGGCGCGGTGAATATCCAGTCCGATGATAAGCATGCCCGTTCCTCCTTCTTGGCTCGGTCAAAGACGGGAGCTGGCGGGCAACACGACATCTACTGATCCGCGCTCGCAGCGCATCCGGGAAAGTCGCCAGGGGCGGCCATGTAACGAGCTCGGGCTCTCAGCCCACGGTCTATTGACGGCCTGCCTGCACCTTTGTGCTCCCGGTGCCCCACGTCCCGGATGGGCTCACCATAAGGGCGTTCCAAAACAAGAACAGCAGGACGAGAAGACACCACAGATCACATACCGGATAGCGGCAAGGCCAAGCGCTTCGTTCAGATAGGCTTGCGCCAATGGGCTTAGGCCGAGCCTACAACAGCTCTCAAAAACGCTGCCGGACTGCTGCATTGGCTCGCCGATACAATTGGCACAGGCCTCACGGCAGCTTAGGATCAAACCGCCCATCAGTCGCCTCGGACTGGAAAGGTGCACCCTATTAGATTCCACGCCCAGCTAGGTCGGGGCCGCCGAAGACGCTGGTTGATAGCCCGGCGCCATCGGCCCGGCGTTTCAAACTGCCAATCTCTGACCTGCACAGTACGAACGATTGCTCGCTTCGGCAGATCACGCGGCTCATATGTCGGACCTTAACGTCATCCATCATAAACTTTTTGCGACAAAAGATTGCAAGAATGCTAAATTGTTAAAGTCGTTTGTTTCGGTTAAAGGCATCCATCCCATGGATGGCTGATGACATGCGTTTCAAAGGACTTGATCTAAATCTCCTCGTTGTGCTCGACGCACTCCTGACGGAGCGTAATCTCTCGGCGGCGGCACGCAGGATCAACCTGAGTCAGCCCGCCATGAGTGCGGCCGTCGCCCGACTGCGCGATTATTTCCGCGATGAACTGTTTACGATAAGAGGTCGCGAACGATTTCTAACCCCGCGTGCGGCAGCATTTGCCCCCGCAGTTCGCGACGCTCTCCAGCACATCCAGTGCTCGATTATTTCTTCGGATCCGTTTGACCCAGCTCGAGCCGATCGCCTCTTCAGGATCATTCTTTCCGATTTCGTCACGCTCGTGTTTTTCGAAAAGCTTGTGGAGCGTATTTCACGGGAAGCCCCCGCCGTCAGCTTCGAACTGCTGCCTGTCGACGATAGCCCCGATGAGCTTCTCCGGCGCGGTGACGTCGATTTTCTAATTCTACCGGATATGTTCACGTCGAGTGTGCATTCAAGCATTGCGCTGTTTGACGAGAAGCTCGTGTGCGTAGGCTGTCCCACAAACAAGCAGCTGCCACAGCAGCTTACATTCGAGAGATACATGTCGATGAGGCACGTCGCGGTCAGGTTCGGGCGTACGATGAAGCCGTCTATCGAGGAATGGTTTTTGCTTGAGCATGGCCTTAAGAGACGTGTCGAGGTCGCCGTGCAGGGCTTCAGCATGATTCCACCTATGGTGTCCGGCACAGCTCGTATAGCGACCATGCCCTTACGGCTGGTCAGGCATTTCGAAAAAACGTTCCCCCTGCGGGTTATCGAACTTCCGCTGCCATTTCCCACATTCACCGAGACCCTCCAATGGCCGGCCCTCCACAATAGCGATCCGGCAAGCATCTGGATGCGGGAGATAATGATACAGGAGGCATCTCGGATGGCTGCCCCGCTGTGAACCCTCGGAAAATTCAGGCGCACCTATAGTCACTACACCTGTCACCATCTACTTTGACGACAATAGCCCTCGCCGGATAAAGTCGATGCTGGCGGCAAGTGCGCCTGCGAGATCGTCCAGAGAATGGACTTCCTCGATCAGCTCGAACGAGAAAGGTCCCGCGTAGCCGCCATCCAGCAGCGCCTGAATCTGGCTGCCATTGTCGGAACCTGCAAGAAAGCGATCGGGGTAAATCCAGAAGGTCGGGTCGTTTACGCTTGAAATGTGCACCAGGCCGGTAAGCTCGCAGAACAGGCATGTCTCCCCGGCCAGGGTGTGGTGGAACGTGTCGTGCACGAGGCGAAAGACGGACTGGCCATCAACCGCGGCAACGGCCTCGGCCGCTTCCTTCTTTGATCGAAGCGAGCAGGTTCGGAAACCCAGCGGCTCGATGAGACCGATCAGACCCCGCGACTGGAGGATTGGCTTGATCTCGTTTAGAGCGAAACGAAGATTGTCCTGGCGCTCGCTATTGGTGGGCCACGAGCTGCGGTTGGCCGGCACCAACACGAGCGTCTCTGCCCCGCACGCCGTCGCATAATCGGCGAGGTTGCTTGCCTCGGCCTGACGCGTTGGAGTCCAGTCGTTGAACCGCTGCAAGGCGTTGACAGAGATGATCGTGACGCCCGCTTCGGTAGCGGCAAACCGAACGTCCGCAGCCGGAATGCCGCGTGCGACAGGATTGCTGAAATGAGGGTAACGGATTTGGACGTCGGTCAGGCCTTGGTCACGGGCAAGCGCGAAAAGCGCACTGACGTCAAGGCGGGGCGCCGCCATGTGATCGAGTGCAAAGCGGGGCGATACCTGGCGCATTGCTTGACTTTCCTTCCATGAAGCGCGGCTGCCATTTCGGCATCCGGCTTCTTTCAAGACGGAACCACGCCGGTTCACAGATCGGACAGAGACGGCCGAGTCAATCGAGCTTTCCTTTCATCGGTGAAAGGAAAATGGGCGCTCATGATAGAAATCCATCAAGGTCAAATATTTTCCGGAAGATAAATGTCGAACGGCAGAAATGTCTGCCCCGGGCTCTCCGCGACGCCGGCTTTGATGGCCCGCTCCATTGCCATTATCAGCTCCTGGCAAAGTCGGCGCATTGGCGTGCCGACCGCCATCGTCAAGATGTCATCCGCAAGCGCCCCACGTGACTGCGGCGTCATTTCACTCACGATCGCGACGAGATCCTGACCGCTCCCCTCTTCTCGGAGCGCGGAAATTGCTCCCTCTATACCCCCGCCGGCCATATAGAAGCCGACGAGCTCTGGTTCCCGCTGCATAAGATCCAGCAATTTTTCGTAAGTGAGCTGCCGTTCATCAAGGTTCACGAGCGGATCAAGCACCTCGAATTTGGGCGCGTTCTCACGAAAATAGGCACGAAAGGCCGTTTCCCGCGTCGCATGCGCCTGGAAGCGATGGCTTCCGACAAACACCGCCACCTTGCCGGGCCGTTTTGCGGCCTTGGAAAACACCCAAGCGGCAGTCCGTCCGACCTTGCTGTTGTTGAGGCCGATGTAGCCCTCGCGCACGCCATCGGCGAAGTCGGATAACAGCGAAAATACCGGGATACCTTTCGCCTTGAGCTCCTCGACTGATGCTGTGATTTTCGGGTGATCGGCCGCCACCATGGCGATCGCCTGGCAGCGGCTTCCAAGGTCCTTAAGAAGCGGGAGCAGGTCACGCGGCAAATGTGACTGCGCGAACTCGATGATCGGAAGGCCGTGGAAGGATTTAGCCATACTGACCGACTCTTCAATATTGCGAGCGAAATCTTGGTAAAAATCGTGGGCAGGTTTTCTCAAGATGAAGCCCAGCTTGTAGTGCGGCAGGTGCTGCTGCAAGCGCTGTTTGATGAGACCGGCAGCATGATAGCCGATCGCGTGCGCGGCCGCATGGACCCGCTGGGCGGTCTCCTCTCGCACCGGAAGGCGGACGTTCAGAACCCGATCGACTGTTGCTACGCTGACTCCGGCTTCGCGGGCGAGATCGGCAATTGTGACGCGCTTTCCCCTAGCGATTCTGATCGGCCGGTCCTCCGTCATCCGGTGCGATCCCGCGACGGCTTGGGGCGGCAAGCTGAAATAGTTACCACACCCCACGGTTGATAACGCATTCGACGAACAGCGCTCCATGCGGACCCAGATGAGTTTCCGTGAACCGTTCGTTTGCTTAGGGGCTTCATGGTGTTGTATTACTCTCCGCGTTAGTACACTATTTCCAGCGCTCTTTGGAGGCCGGCAATTCGACTGCTGTGAAGGCCGTGACTTACACGTCGCGCTATTGCTTGCTTGCGGGGAGCCCGTTTGATGTAACCCTAACCGCGGAAAGCGGCTTCCATCCGGGACTGGTCCAATTCGCCTTCCCAGCGAGCGACAACGAGCGATGCCACCGCATTACCGACTAAATTCGTCAGCGCGCGGCATTCCGACATGAAGCGGTCCACGCCAAGAATTAGAGCCATTCCGGCAACGGGAACACTCGGCACGACAGACAGAGTAGCGGCCAATGTGATGAAGCCGGCGCCGGTGACGCCTGCCGCACCCTTCGAGGAAAGCATCGCAATTAGCAGCAGGAGGATCTGATCGGCAATTGACAAATCTGTGTTCGTCGCCTGCGCGATGAAGAGGGCGGCGATCGTCATGTAGATATTGGTGCCGTCCAGATTGAATGAGTATCCAGTAGGGATGACGAGACTTACGACCGAACGCGCGGCGCCGGCCTTCTCCATCTTCTCCATGAGCGAGGGCAGCGCGGCCTCCGAGGAGGACGTTGCCAGGACAAGCAGCAGCTCGTCCTTGATGTAGCGGACAAGAGAAAAGATCGAGAAGCCGTTGCAGCGGCAGACCACGCCGAGAACCCCGAACACGAAGAGGAAGGCGGTCAGATAGAACGTCGCGACCAGTATCGCGAGGTTGGCCACCGAACCGATTCCGTATTTGCCGATCGTAAAGGCCATAGCGCCGAAGGCGCCGATGGGTGCAGCCTTCATCAGAATGCCGACGAGCTTAAAAATGGGGGCGGTGAGCGCCTGGAGAAAGGTAACGACCGGCCTGCTCGTCTCTCCGGTCATCGCCAGAGCAATGCCGAACAAGACCGAGAAGAACAAGACTTGCAGGATGTCGCCTTCCGCGAAGGCACTGGCAATCGTTGACGGGATGATGTTCATCAGGAAGCTGGTCACGGACTGCTCGTGAGCCGTGGCCACATAGCCCTTAACGGCTTCGACATCGAGCGAGGCCGGATCGATGTTGAGGCCGGCGCCAGGCTGAACGATATTCGCGACAATCAGCCCGACAACGAGTGCAAGCGTCGAGAAGGTAAGGAAATAAACCATCGCCTTGGCGGCAACTCGGCCGACCTTCTGCAGATCGCTCATGCCGGCAATGCCGGTCGCAATTGTCAGGAAGATGACAGGTGCGATAATCATCTTGATGACTTTGATGAAGGCATCGCCGAGCGGCTTCAGGCTTTGGCCGGTTTCCGGATAGAGGTAGCCAATTGCGGCTCCAAGGACCATGGCGGCAAGTACCTGCACGTAGGTCCGGGCAAAATGGCGCTTGCGGGGCGCTGCGATCGCGCGGGGGACTCTTGGAACCAACATCGTTTCTCTCTCCCTGACCGGATCGGGGTGGGGGCTCCTCCTTCTCCCATGCTGCGCTCCGGTCGAGCGCTGCTGTCATCTCGGAGCAAGCGCCGTGCCAACTGGACGCCTGTCCCGTCCAGCGAGATTGGTGCAGTTGCGCACTGGAACCCTCCACCTTGCCGGAATTCTGCACTCGAGGCTCGCCAAAGATCGCGTCTGAGGAAGTGCTTCATCAGAGAGGGAATTGACCAGGTCGCCTTGCGCCCGTGCCCTTTGATGTTCGCCGCAGATCGACTGCCGGTTGCCTTGGTGACTTTGGTTTGTCAGTTTTGGAACGGAATGCGCGCAAACTGCAGGATATCCTACACGCCCATCAGAGCACGCGGTACAAGCGATTAAGCGTAGGAGCGCATTGAATCTCCGAGGTCAAAAAATCTTGAATAAGGTCCGCGTGCGAAGTGAATCCGCAACTCGTCAAAGTTCTCCACCGTTTGATCAAGCGGTCGCGTTTCCTGGCGCTGCAAGATGGCGTTATCTGATGGCTCAAGCGCTGGAACGCCCAGGAAATCCCAAACCGCTCCCAAGCATTGGGCAGGTTCGTGAAGTAGGCTCTCGTATTCCATTACAAGCAGGTTGGTCGACGTGAAGGAGTCCATAACGCGAGCGTGAAAATCGTCGGCGGCTTTGAAATAAGCCTCACAGTCGGCGATTGACAACCTGACGCTCGGTGGCCGAGCGGTATCGTTGTCCGAGCTGAACTTCAGCCACTGACCGCTTTCCCTGGCCTGCACAAAGGATCGGAGCGATTCCAATACGTTTCGGCGAACAACGAGGATGACCTTGAGTGCTGGCCAACGAGCTAATTCCGCAAAGAATGCTGGACGCTCGCGAAACTGAGGTTCATTGATCTTGCAGCCAAGATGCGTCACATTCTTGTAGTCGCGCATAGGGCAGCGCACATAGGCAAGCTCAAGAAGCTCGCGATCCGTGCCTAGCAGGCGATCCGTGCTGGGCCAATTGGGATCATATTCGTTTAGCAACTCACCGTTACTCAGAACGGTCGGATGCTCGTTTAGCAATTCTTCTAAATAGTGTGTTCCGGTCCTTGGCATAGCAAGGATCACAAAAGGCTCAGGAGTTGGTTCGTTGTGGGTCATTGCATGTGTATCCAACTAAATAATGGCCGCGACGGTCTGGGGACGCGCACAAGAAGCTTGGCTGCTATCGCTTGAACGCTCCGGGTGGGTCCGCGCGCCTCACCACCCAGCCTGTACTCCGAGGTGTGGTCGCGAAGATGGGCGCGTGCCTGCAGCGGCTGGGTGGCGCCCGGCTTCGGCGTTGTTGTACCACTCGCGATTCCTGGCACACGCATGCCTCCGGGCCGCTGGGGGCAGTTTGCAATCCGGCATTGCGGACCTCCTTCTCGTTGATGGGCGTAGGTAAGCGTCAACGCATTAGTCGTCGATGAAACAGTCCAGCCGACAGAAAAAAAGGCAATACAGCGAACATGCAAAGTGCGCCTATATGCAGCCCTACATTGTCGCCCAGGCGGCCGAGCATCACCGGACGGATTAGATCGATAGAATTCGCCAGCGGCGAGAAGGCCGCAATCTGCTGAAACACTCCTGGCAATTGGCCGACTGGAAAAACCGCGCCCGAAAGGAACAGCATGGGTGTGATGACAAGCGTCTGATAGAAAATAAAATAGTGATAACTGGGCGCGAGCGCGATGACGAGCATGGCCAGGCTCGCAAAGGCGAACCCGGTGAGAGCGATGACCGGCAGCACGTAGAGAACCGACGTCCACGCGGCATAACCTAGCGCGGCGGCAACAATCGCAATTGTCGTACCGGCCAGAAAGGCCTTTGTGGCTGCCCAGGTCAATTCACCGAGAACGATGTCGCCGAGGGTAAGTTGTGTGTGCAGGATTGCTTCCCAAGTGCCCTGATCGCGCATTCGACCGAAAACCGCGTAAATTGTTTCGAAGGTTGATGCTGTCATCGCGCTCGTCGCAACCATGCCGGCTGCCAGAAAGGCGATGTAGGATGCACCTTCGATGCGGCCTACCAACAGTCCAAGGCCAGTGCCGAGCCCGAAAAGGTAAATCATCGGATCAGCAAGGGTGCCGAGCATTGAAGCAAATGCCACCTTCTTCCATGCCAGATGATTGCGGCGCCACACCGCGATCCAGTTCCAGGCGTTGGCGGGTAGAGCGGCCGCAAAACGTTCACCCATTGCTCACTTCTCCATCTCACGTCCGGTTAACCTCAAGAAAACGTCCTCCAGACTGGGTGGACGCTCTAGAATACGCAGACCCGCTCGACCGCGAAGCTGGATGCGCACATCCTCCGGCTCAGGCGCATAGCAAAAGAGCGTCTCGCCGCTTACCTCGACACGCTGAACGTACGGTCTGATCAGCGAAATCAGCTCCTGTGGATTGCCGCCGAAGATCTCGATCACGTTGCACCCAATGTACTCGTCGATCAGCGCATGAGGACTGCCCTCGGCGATCTTGCGTCCCCGCTCGAGAACACACAGCCGATCACAAAGCCGCTCAGCCTCTTCCATGAAATGGGTGGTCAAAATGATCGTTTTTCCGCTCGCCAGCAGGAAACGAAGTCGCTCCCAGATCAGATGGCGGGCATGCGGGTCGAGGCCGGTCGTGGGCTCATCCATCACAAGCAACTGGGGGTCGTTGATCAGAGCACGTGCCAGCGTCAGGCGCCGCTTCATCCCGCCGGATAGCAGGCCGACACGTGAATCCGCCTTGCTCTCAAGGCGAGCGAACTCGAGGAGCCGTGGGATGACGGCGTTGATCTCTCTTGTACTCATGCCGAAGTAGCGCCCGAACACCAACAGGTTCTCGCGTACCGTAAATTCCAGGTCGAGATTGTCGAACTGCGGGACCACGCCTATGCCCTTGCGGGCCAAGCGGCTGCGTGCCGGCACTGGTAGACCGAGGACTGTTATATCACCCGCGTCAGGCCGGGTCATACCGAGGAGCATACGCGCAATCGTGCTCTTGCCTGCGCCGTTCGGCCCCAGCAGACCGAAGCACTCTCCCGATGCAACGGTGAAGGACAGCCCGTCCACAACGAGCTTGTTTCCGAATAATTTGGTTACGCCGGTAAGGTCGATTGCTACATTGGACATGCGTCTATCTCAAGCGGAATGAGTCCGATTGGCCACCGGCAGCTTACTTGCGAATTCTGGTTCAGAGCAGGCCACCGCCTTGAGATGGCACCTTTGGAAAGTCGCGGCCGGAGCGACGCGTGTATCGCTTCCGCCAAAGAATAACGTCAAGATGCCACGTGTCGCTTCCAGATAGTTCCCGTTCTGACCATAGGTAACTCGAAAGCTTCACCCCGTGTCGACTGACACAACTTACTCGGTCACTCGGCGCTGCAAGGCCGTCAGACTTCACCAGCTGTGAGCGAAAGATCTGCAGTATGAAGTGACTCCGCAATTCCAGAATTGCCCGCAGCATTTGCTCCGGCAAGCGGCATCGCGCTTGTGATTTCCTTTGTGCTCCTGTTGGGCAGGGGAACACTTTTACGCGACAGCCAATCGCTATTGCTCAATGTACACAGGGCGTAAGCCTTCAAGGGGATCAACAGGAATATCCTGATTAACGCGTGCATTGAATAGCCGATGAATCGAAGCTGCCGAGTGCGGAAAGATAACACCGTAGATCTGATTATGGTCATCGTGACAATAGCCAGCACCGTCCACCAATTTACTGTATGTGAAAATAGTAGCTCACCGAGCGCCGTTACTACCGCGATGCCGAGCAACAATGGGCCGAGATTCTCTCCCATCACATCCAAAGTTAGATAGCGATCCAGGCCACGCAGTAGACCTCGCGCAAGCATCGTGTCCCGGAAGGTGCTTCGTGCCCAGCGGAGTTGTTGGCGCAAATAAGGTCCCATCTTGTCCGGAACGACTGTCGCCGCGACGGCACCTGGAACGTACTCGGTTCGAAAGCCTGCTTTCAGCATGAGGATCGTAAGATGACGGTCTTCACCGAAGTCGCTTGGTTTCCCCCTGAACAGCTGCGTCTCGTATTGATCCAGCAGAGAAAGGAGACAAGACCGGCGGTACATTGCACATGGGCCGCAGCAGCACATGACCGCACCAAAGCGACCTTGCGCCGCGCGCTCCTCATTGCAAGCCAGCCAGTATTCCATATCGATCAATCGGGTCAACCAAGTGTCGCTGCGGTTGTATGCCGTCAGCTGGCCCATGGCCGCTCCGACCATGGAATCCCGCATTTTTACTGCAAGCTTTGTGATGACGTCGGACGCAAGTGTCGTGTCAGAGTCGACGCTGAGCACGAAATCTCCAGATGAGCGGCGGATGGCGGCGATCTGCGCCTTGCGTTTGCCAACATTCTCGCGGAGCAGAATGAAATTGAATCTCGGGTCGCCCTCGTAGGCGTGATGTACCGGGATGACGGCATTACGATTTCCAGAACCGTCGTCAACCAGATAGACCTGAAATGTTCCGGCGTAATCTTGATTTGCAATGGAAGCTAAACACGCCGCGAGTGTGCGCGGGTCCTCATTGTAGCAGGGGATAATGACATCCACGCTCGGCCAACGGTCGGATCCGAACAAGCTTTCCGACGGCGGCGTAACATTTTCCGGTTGGGAGTAGACCGCTTGCATGCCTCTGTAAACAGTCGAGAGCACCGCATAAGACGAAACGGCAACAGTACTGGCTGTGGTGAGAAGGTCCATAGGATCTCTGTTTGTTCAGGGGTGTTGAGGAAGTGATCGGATTACAAATCCGCGGCCGTGCAATTCTGGAATTAGGCGTGACAACGCTGTCACCGTCTGGTCGCGCAGACTGGCTTGATTGCCTGGTTGCAATTCGTCGGGAGCGCACCCGTCGTGCAACAGCACGATTGCGCCCGGCCGGATATCGGCGAGCACTCTGTCGACGATGGCGTCAACGCCGGGGCGAGACCAGTCGCGTGGATCAATGGACCAATGGACGGGCGCCAATGCCGCACCCGCTGATGCAGCGATTACTTCTTCGGTCCAGATGCCATACGGTGCACGAAAGTACCGAACCATGGCCTGCGGGCAAGCCATCCCTATGACTCTGTTTGCCTCAACTATCTGGCAGTCGACTTCGACGGACCCGCATTTGGCCAGGTCCGGATGAGTCATCGTGTGGTTGGCTATACCGTGCCCGTCTGTAATAATTCGGCGAACGAGTTCCGGCTCGTCGGCCGCGTAGGCCCCAACAACGAAGAAGGTCGCCGTCACCTGATGTTGCGCCAGCACATTGAGTATCTGCGGTGTGAAAAATGAATTGGGACCATCGTCAAACGTCAGATAGACGCTGCGCTCTGCAGTGCCATCGGCATTGTCACTCTGCCCTTCGCATATGTAGTCCAGAGGCTTCATAGTTCCGGACCGTTCCGGTCGATCAGGGTACCGGACGGCCACTCGTCCATCGAGCGTCCGATCGGCGAAACCAACACGAGTACGTCTTCCAGGCGCGTGGGCGGCAGGTCGGGATGCACATCTGGACGGGTCGATCGTACGCGAACGCCCGACACAATGTTCGCGAGGCCGGCTCTGCAGAATCTTTCGACATGGTTTCGCAGCGCGTGCCGAACCGTGCCGAAAGCGAATGGAACACCCAACTGATGGAGCACTGGGTACGCCACGCGCATCGAAAAACCGATTCCGAGCCCTTCAAGATCCGGACGAACCGCGTACAGGCCCAATTCAGCGACGATCAAGTCGACCTCGCCAACTTTGATGAAGCGCCGCAGCATGCCGATGTGAGCCGCTACCCCATGCGCGTCGTAGCCGATTGCGCGGAATTCCGGCCTCGCGCCGGCCCAACTGCGGCCGCCTTCGAATGGCTCCGCGTTGAAGGCGCCAGTCCGTCCATAGGTCTTTCGAAAAAAGTCGGAGAGTTCGACATGGTCGGCCAGTTGCAGCTCATTTTCCCAGCACAACTTCCAATCGACATTCGGGCGCATGGAAGACCTCACCTTGGAGCTGTCTGGTTGAGATAAATGTCCAAGCATTGGTTAAATAATTGGCATCGCACCAACGGGGCGTAACTTGTGGAGACCGCCGAAAGACCAAGCCGTAATGCAGATGCGACTGACTTTGTGCGCCCCGCACACCAGATGATGCTCCTCGGATCCAACGCAACCATGGGAACTACCTATCTTTCCAACTTGAAGCGCCTCTATGGGACCTGCAGCAAAAACGGTAAAATCCTTTGTTTAGATGAAAGGTATCCACGCTTTGGATAACTGGGCGAATGCGTTCCATATGGCTGGTCAATTATCGTCGTCACGCTCGAGGCACTTCTGACGAAGCGCAAAGCTCACGCCCGCGGCACGCGCGGCCGTTGCCGGGCCGCGCGATTATCTCCGTAAGAGCCGAGCGGAGCTCAGACACGACGATTGATCAGAATCTGATTCGCGGGTTCAGTATCTCTTTCGTGTATCCAGCTCTGGGCTGTCCTTTGGCGGGAGTTAGGTTCGCCCAGGTTCTGAGCCTGGGGCGTCGGCCCGTTCGCCGCACAGGCTCCTTCGCACATCGTCGAGGCCGAGAAAGAGGGGGCCACACAGCTCCCCCTGTACTTTCCACCACCCGACACCAGCGCTCACCCAGGGCGCCGGCCTTGCTCACCTCAACGGATAGCGCACTCGCGCCGCTTCACGATTAAAAGAATTCTACAAGCAGATGCCTGTTTGATCGTGAGACGTCCGCTGCCAATTCCCGCATCGCAGAGGCAGCCAATAGCGCTCGCTTCACATAGTGGTCCGGCAAGCAGCTAGATACGACAGGTGACCTCAAATGAGGCGTCTTGCATGGCTTCTACACCTGCCTGAATGCCAGAACTGCGTTCGTACCGCCCATGGCGAAGGCGTTGCTCATGGCGACGCGCACCTTGCGCTCGCGCGGCACATTGGGTGTGATGTCGAGGTCGCAAGCGGGATCTGGCTCGCGATAGTTGGCGGTCGGCGGCACGACGTCCTCTTGGATTGCCATCACGCAGGCGATCATTTCAAGCGCGCTCGCTGCGCCGAGGCAATGCGCGTGCGTGGACTTGGTGGAAGAGATGGACATCAAATAAGCGTGGTTTCCAAACACACGCTTGATCGCCGCCGTTTCAGTCTGATCATTGCTTTTGGTACCGGTGCCGTGCGCGTTGAGGTAGTCGACGTCCTCGGCATTCAGCCCGGCATCGGCAAGGCAGGCGCGCATCGCCGACGCTGGCCCCTCGACAGATGGCGCGGCAATGTGGAAGGCATCGGCGGAAAGGCCGACGCCGGCGATCTCGGCAAGAATTGTGGCACCACGCCTCGTGGCATGCTCGTAGCTTTCCAGCACGGCCATGCCCGCACCCTCGCCCAGCACCAGGCCCTTCCTATCGGCGGAGAAGGGCCGGCAGGTATCGGGTGAAAGCACGCGCATTGCTTCCCATGCTTTCAGCACGCCCCATGCGAAGGGTGCGTCGCTGCCTCCGGAAACCATTACGTCGGCCCGGCCCAGCTTGATCTGGTCCACCGCCGAGGCGATCGCATGGTTGGCCGAGGCACATGCGGAGGTCACCCCGAAGACCGGCCCGCGCAAGCCGAGGCTCAAGCTCACCTGGCCGGCGGCGGCGCTTGGCATCGTTTTGGGTACAGCGAGGATGCCAACTCGCCTCGCGCCGTCCAAAAGGAGGGCCCGGTAAGTTTCCTCCATCACATCCCAGCCCAAGCCGCCGACGCCCACTGTCGCGCCGAAGCGATGGGCATTCCCCTCGTCGCAGGAAAGTCCGGCCTGCCGCATGGCTTCGCGCGCTGCAAGCACGGCGAGCAAGCTGAAGCGGGCCATGGAGACGAACTGCTTGCGATTGATGTCGTGCTGGGGCAGCGCCTTGATCTCAGCGCCGGTCATGCCCTCCAGGTCATGAAGCTCGGAATTGGCGATCGGGCCGATGGCGGAGCGGCCTTCGCGCATCTCTTTCCACATAGAGGCGGCGTCGGTGCCCAGTCCGCACAGGCCGCCCACTCCGGTGATAACGACGCGCCTGTCCATTCAAGCCTCCTTCGCAAGCAAGCCGCGGACGGCTTCCACGACGTCGCCGACATTCTTGAGATTGGACCAGGCATCGGCCGTGTTCATGT
Source organism: Mesorhizobium sp. M1D.F.Ca.ET.231.01.1.1 (assembly GCF_003999155.2). Classification (NCBI taxonomy): domain Bacteria; kingdom Pseudomonadati; phylum Pseudomonadota; class Alphaproteobacteria; order Hyphomicrobiales; family Phyllobacteriaceae; genus Mesorhizobium; species Mesorhizobium sp. M1D.F.Ca.ET.231.01.1.1. Next base: position 33,690 of record NZ_RZOZ02000015.1, on the reverse strand, counting down.
CGATCTTGATGCCGTAGGCCTGCTCCACATCCCAGAGGACGTCCGCCAAACCCAGCGAATCAAACCCGAGCGCGTCCAGTTCCGTGGCGATTGTTATCTCGCCGACGAATGACGCAGGCATTCCCTCACCGCTCTCCGACTCGGCGCGTTTCTTGATCAGGGCAATGACGTCCGTTGCGAATTGATCGGCCATTCTGTTTCCTGTCTTTCTTTCCCGCGTTTCGACCTGGACGCGGCTCAGTTCCTGAGGCGCGCCGCGTCGCGAAAGCCATCACGCTTGGGCAACTGACAAAGCCCAATGCTCATAAAGCCGGATCAGGTCCGGCCGGTGTGTGGCGTAGGTGCAGTATGACGATGTGAGCCGCTACACCGTGCGCGTCTCCCAGTCTGTCCATAGA
>NZ_RZOZ02000015.1:0-33195 GCF_003999155.2 Mesorhizobium sp. M1D.F.Ca.ET.231.01.1.1 | reverse complement strand
CCATCACGCTTGGGCAACTGACAAAGCCCAATGCTCATAAAGCCGGATCAGGTCCGGCCGGTGTGTGGCGTAGGTGCAGTATGACGATGTGAGCCGCTACACCGTGCGCGTCTCCCAGTCTGTCCATAGACTCGGAAGAAGTCGGACCCGGTCAGTTGCAACTCCCTTTCCCAGCACTCCACTGCCCGGTAGAGCGCATGAAAAATCTCCTTTCGGGCGGTTTCTGTTCTGCCCATGCAGGATTCCAGAACATTGATGAAATCGTTTGTTTCGATGAAAGGCATCCACACTTTGGATGGTTGACACGCGTTTCAAAGATCGTGAACTACATCTCGTCGTTGTGCTCGACGCACTCCCGACAGAGCGCAACCTCATGGGCGCGGCATGCAGGATTAACCGAGCCCAGCCGGTCATGAGTGCGGCCGGCCGGGTCGGGCGATAGGCAGTCATGCCCTGCCCTTCCTGCGGGTCAAGCACTCCGAAAAAACATTTCCCCCATAAATGCTAGATCTTCCGTTGCCTTTTCGCGGGCTTCTGCGTGAGGTGAGGCACGCCATCCATGGCATGTGGCACACGCACGCGATGCCAGTGCACGGTCGTTTTCTCGGCAAGGCCGTTCTCTACCTCGACCCGCACGCGCTCGCCCTGACGGACCCGGATTTCCGGGCCTGGAACGGGCCTTCGGCGCGCAATCGAGCCCGGTTCACCCGGCCCAATGGCGTCCACTTTGGGGGCGCATGCACTGCAGACCCGCTGGACCTGATCCGGGAGAGGATGGGCGCGGCGATTGGAATAGCTATGAAAGCGCATCGGACCGTGGAACTGCGCGCGCAGACTTTCGGAGGAAGGCTCGCTTTTAAACGTTATCGTGCAACTCTGACCGTTCTTCGCCTTGGCGGGTGCCGCGGAAGAATCCCGGGTTCTGCGAGCGCTGCGAGAACACCTGCGGTCGATCCTGTACCACAATCTCGCGAAGCTCGATGCTCTCTACAAACGATGTCTTGGATTCTCACGCCCTTATTTCAGCACTTCGCTCGCTTGCCCGACTCGGCCGCGGTCAGCCTTCACCGCCAATTTTATTGGCGCAGCGACGTTCCTATCGGTTCAGGCGAAGCTTCTTGAACCTGCCGCTCTCTCGTTGCCCTGGCACGATTAATCGTCCTCTCAGTCTGTCATTGGCGGAGTCGCTCCTGAGGCGCGCGCCGGCGAGTTCGAGGAGCGCGTGGCTATCTCCTCGGTCCAGCCGGATTCCGCTGCGCGCTCAGCCAATTCCTGGAAGGCCGATTCCAAGGCGAGCTGGCATTGAAGGCCGCGGTCCGGATGGTCGACTAGCTTGGTTCCACGATCGCAATGCTTGATCGCTTCATTGCAGGCCATGGGCTCTCGCCCTCTCCTTTTGCCACACGAGGCGCCAGCTCACGTGTTGTGCGCCCCGGCAACCGCTTTCACCAGCCGCTCCAGCGATCCCGCGCGCTCCAGCTCCGCAAAGAATGATGCGGCGTGACGCTACCCAGCCGGTGCTTCTCGGCCATTTGCACACATAGGGATAGTCGACCATGAAATCGGACCGAGGCGAGGCGTTGGACGTTTCAGTCTTGGTCTGAATGCGCCGCCCACGAGCCGATCGGCCTTCTCGATGATTTGGCGCACCCTCGTTGTCGACAAGCCATGTTCCTGAGCCAGGTCGGCGAAACTCTTGCCCTTCAGAAAGCCGTCGACCAGGGCTATGTTCCTATCGACGGTCGGCTAAATCCCAGCAGGCGCGCGCAGTTTTCCGGCATCATTCCGTTTGTTCATCCGCTTGTCCGCGCCCCCTGCAAATCCTACCGGGCCAAATCGGTGCTTGGAAGACCCACTCATGTCATGGCCTCGGGAAAGTACAAGGCCGACGGTTATGTGAATACGAAAGATGCTGGCGATCACCATGATCGTTGGTGACCGCTGACCTCCCCAATGTCGGCTTCGACGGCACACCGGGAGCTCTCGGCAATGTTGAATAATTCCGTTTGAAGATGGTTGACTTCGTCGTCGAGGCTCGATCCATCAGGATCGGTATCGACGATTCTATATTTGAGAAACCCAAATTCGTTTGACTCGCGCAATTCGCTGTACGGCGTATCATCGCAAGCGCGGGATTCCGACATCCTGCGAAGTGCCCGCGTTGCTGGAATCGATTTTGCGGAAGTAAAAAGGCCCCGGCGCTGGGTCGGCGCGCAGGGCCTTCAGGCATGTACGAGCTACCAGCATGTCCAGTTATGATCGTGCGCTATCATAATGAACAAACGGTGAATGATCGCTATCCGAGGTGCAGGGCGGGCGAGATGGTGGGGCGGTGGGGGACCTGTACCGCTGCAGCGGGGCCACGAGCAGCGACTCGAGCCATGCGCCACGCTGCAGGACCTCGATTTCGGGCCAAGCCTCGAGCCCGCAACTCGCCTTGCTTCTCGGAAATCATAAGGCTTTGTGGGGCGGTTAAGCAGCGCGATATGGCCGCGGCGATACGAAGTTTTCATCTTTACCCTGTTCAGACGGTCAGGCTGCCTTCGCCGCCGGCTTGGCTGCCTTGACATGGGTTATACTGCGGCGACCGTCGACGCCGATCGGAACGTCACCGTCAACCGTAGCGCGACGCACAACCCGGTGCTGGTCGCCATAGTCGTTGACCGCATAATGCTGGTTAGCACGGTTGTCCCAGATAGCGACGTCGCCTACTTGCCAGCGCCACCGCACGGTATTTTCCGGGGCAGTGACGTAGGACTGGAACACCTCGTAGAGTTTGGCGGAATCGCTCTTGGAAAGGCCGACGAGGCGCTGCACGAAATTGCCGAGCAGCAGCGACTTCTCCCCGGTTTCCGGATGGACGCGCACGACCGGATGCTCGGTCTCGTAGATCGTCGATGTGAAAACTTCCTCGAAGTGCTTCTTCTCTTCGGCTGTGGCGCGCGGGCGCACGGCTGCGTAGTCGTAGGCATTGCTATGAATAGCCCACAGATTGTCCGCCAATATTTTGAGCGGCGCCGGCAGATTCTCGTACGCGGCGTGCGTGTTGGACCAGATCGTGTCGCCCCCCGCCGCCGGAATGACGACGCCACGTAGGACCGAGAATTTCGGATAGGCATCGACGAAAGTCACATCGGTATGCCACTGGTCTGCCCTGCCACCGCCACGGCCGGAATCGAGATTGAGGATTGAGGCCGTGCCGGCTGCCGGCCCCTGCGTGGGATGAGGTACAAGGTTACCCAGACGCCGCGCGAACAATTCCTGCTCCGCATCGTCGAGATGCTCCTGGCCGCGGAAGAAGATCACCTTGTGTTTTAGAAGAAGCTGGTTGATGGCTGCTATCGCTGCGTCCGAAAGGTCTCCACCAAGGCGAACTCCTCTGATTTCAGCTCCAACACGGCTGGTCAGCGGTACAACGTCGGAGTCAGGAATTCTCTTCGTCAAGCTCGAAAGCCAAAATCCCGGCGGATCGATCAAGGATCGCATTGCGTTGTCGATGATCGTTAATGCCGAACAGCGTGGCCAGCTCGCGCCGGGCGGTACAATCATCGAAGCGACCGCTGGCAACACAGGGCTCGGCCTGGCCTGGCGGCACGAAGCGCGTGATCGCGTGTCCAAAAGCTGACAGCGTCAGACAAATGTCAGGTTCATTACAACCAACATCTGGGCACTGACGAGGTTTTTCGAAGCAATGGGCGCTAACTGCGCGCTGAGCGCGTTGGCATGGCTTTTGAGACTGAGTGACTGTGACTGCACTTAATGGGGCAAGACGAGCGATGCGCTCCTCCCTGAACCCGTGTGCCGTCTCTGAGAGGAAACCAGCTCGTGCAGAAACCTTTGGAAATAGCTTTGGACCGCAACGTGGTATTGCAGATGGAGTCCCCGGCTCCTTCGATTAGAGTCGAGAACTGGCTGCATGGCGAGCCCCTCACGAGCTTTGAGCCCGGCAAGTGTACATAGTCGAATTTTGGGCAACTTGGTGCGGCCCATGTGTGGACGGGATGCCCCATCTGATCCAGCTGCAGGGCGTCGCCAGGCGCGCCATCTGGACAGCAGGAGCTGGACTATGGGCAAGGTAACAGGCTTTCTCGAAATCGACCGGCAGGTGCACAAGTACCAGCCGGCCTCCGACCGCATCCGGCATTTCCGTGAATTCACGCTGCCGATGTCGGACAAGGAGGTCGAGAAACAGGCCGCGCGCTGCATGGATTGCGGCATTCCGTTCTGCCACGGGCCAACGGGCTGTCCCATCCACAACCAGATCCCGGACTGGAACGACCTCGTCTACAATGGCGACTGGGACAATGCGATCCGCAACCTGCATTCGACCAACAATTTCCCGGAATTCACCGGCCGCATCTGCCCCGCACCTTGCGAGGAAGCCTGCACGCTGAACCTCGAGGACATTCCCGTCGCCATCAAGACGGTCGAGCAGGCGATCGCCGACAAGGCTTACGAGACCGGCCATATCAGGCCCTATCCGCCGGAGAAGAAGACCGGCAAGCGCGTCGCCGTCATCGGCTCCGGCCCGGCCGGCATGTCGGCTGCCCAGCAGCTCGGCCGCGCCGGCCACGACGTCCATGTCTATGAGCGCGAGAGCCGGCCCGGCGGGCTGATGCGTTACGGCATTCCCGACTTCAAGATCGAGAAGCACTATATCGACCGGCGCATCGAGCAGATGCAGGGCGAGGGCGTCACCTTCCATTGCGGCGTCAATGTCGGCGTCGACAAGCCGGTTGCCGAGCTGCTCGCCGAACATGACGCGGTGCTTTATTGCGGCGGTTCCGAAACGCCGCGCGCGGCCGGCATTCCCGGCGACGATCTCGGCGGCGTGCATGACGCGATGCCCTATCTGGTGCAGCAGAACAGGCGTGTCGGCGGCGAACCGATCCAGTCGGTGGCGTGGCCGTCGCATCCGATCCTCGCCGGCGGCCAGCATGTGGTCGTCGTCGGCGGCGGCGATACCGCGTCCGACTGCGTCGGCACCGCCTTCCGCCAGGGCGCGGTCCGCGTCACCCAGCTCGACATCCGTCCGCAGCCGCCGGAAAAGGAAGACAAGCTTTCGGTCTGGCCCTACTGGGCGACCAAGATGCGCACCTCGTCCTCGCAGGCCGAAGGCGCCGAGCGCGAGTTTCAGGTGGCGACGCTCGAGTTCATCGGCGAAGACGGCCAGCTGACCGGGGTCAAATGCTGCGAGGTCGACGAAAAGCGCAAGCCGATCGCCGGCAGCGAATTCGTCATTCGTGCCGATCTCGCGTTCATCGCCATCGGCTTTGCCGGGCCAGCCGCTCGCGGGCCGGTGTCGGAACTGGCCGGCCAGATGAAGATCGCCATTGACAGCCGCCGCTCGAAGAATGTCGAGGCCAATGACCGGGACTACAGGACCAGCGTCGAAAAGCTCTATGCGGCGGGCGACGTGCGGCGCGGCCAGTCGCTGGTCGTCTGGGCGATCCGCGAGGGCCGCCAGGCGGCGCGCGCCATCGATGAGGCGCTGATGGGATCGAGCGTGCTGCCGCGCTGAGTCCGTCTCGAGACCCTACTTGTGCGGCCACCTGAAGGCGCTTTCCGCCCTTCCGCTGCCCCGGGCAGCTTACGGACTGATCGCCGTGGTCGTTTCGGTTGTGGCCCCGGCCGCAGGCTGCCGCCTTGGCGGCCAAGAAAAATCGTCGGCGCGGCCGGGCGAAGCAGCGCTGGGTTTAAGTGCTTGGGGTGACACGGCGTGATCTCCGCCGTTGGCGGGAACAGGGCAGTGCAATAGTACTGCCCTGTTCCTTTTGATCAGAGGCCAGTGCGGATTTCTTCGGCAAGCGCCCTCAACGTCGTCTCGACGTCATCGCCGTTTGCCATCTTCTGCATCGCCACGGCCCATGCGTTCATGGCTTCGCCGAAGCCGACACGCGGTGTGAAAGCCAGCGCGGCTTGATCCTGTATCTTTTTGAAGCTGTCAACGAAGTTGTTGAACTCGGGCTGCGAAGCGTACTTAGTCTAGGTATCGTCCTGCCAGGTCGACGTGCGCGGCGGATTGACGAGCTGGCCAGCAAGGGCACCCTTGAGCGCCACCTGCTTGGAGGTGGCCCACGGGATGAACAGCCAGGCCGTGCCCTTCTTTTCGGAAGCCGCGTTCATGGCGAGAGCCCAGATCCAGATGTCAGAATCCAAGCTCGTGGCGCTCGGTGCGTGCAGCGGCGGAGCGAAGGCGATCTTGCCGGATGCCGGCTTCCCCGCAACATCGTTCCAGAAGCCGAACATTTTTGAGTCGATCGTCATCGCGGTGCGGCCGGACGAGATGCCGTCCACGACCTGGTTCCAGTTATCATTGGCGAAGGAAGGAGCCGCGCACTTCTTGATCATGTCCGAATGTAGTCGTATCCAGCATCGGTAAGCTTCGGATCACTCAGGTATTTGTCCAGCAGGCGCCACTCGGAGCGAGGTCCTACGCGGGCTGAATGCCAGTGCCGAACACATCCCATGCTGGCGACTTCGTCGTCAGTTGGATCGTCATCTTGTTCCAGTAAGAATCGTCTGGGTAGAGTTCCGGCGTGACCTTGATGCCGGGTCAGCTTCTCGAACTCCGGAAAGTTGCGCAGCGAGAGCATCCGCATAGGGGTGGATGTCGTAGGCCCAAGTTATGCTGGTCCCTTCGAATTGACGCCAGTTCACGGTGTCGGCAGCGGCCGAATTAGTGAGCGATGCCGAAACGGCAAGAAACGCCAAGTCAAAAGCAAGCTGTTTGCGTAGCGACGCGCACCTGTAACGAGTACGGGGAATGAGCGACCCATGTAATCCTCCCTGGGGCATTTTGCCAATTTTTGGGTCCACTCCTCCATCCCGAGTTTGCTCATAGCCACAATAAGCGGTTTCCAACGACCTCGCTCTGAATGCACCAGGCCAACTGGGTAAAAACGGGTAACCGGCACTTAAAGGCGATGTAGTATCGCCACCAGAAATACTGCTCCGTGGTGCTGGCCTTTGCCTGGGGGCGCAACACGGCAACTACCCGCTCAAAACGGTTGGTCCTCTACCTCTTATTCACCGTCGCTTTCCTCGCGGCCTAACCCGGCCGGAATATCCGTTGCCAGAAAAAGGCCTCGCGGCCGGTTCGAGGCGCATCCCTCCTCCGAAGCAGCACGCTCAAGTATCGTCACAAGCCCCGAGCGCTTCGCGTTCGGCGATGTCCAAATTCCGACAATGTCGGATACAGTCAGATCTACTGGATTGCGTTTGAATGGTTTTCTCATTTGGCACAGTACATGCGGGTCATCCGCAAAACACGTGACCGACCAACAAGAGTTCGCATGATCACCTTACCACAACATACAGCCGCCGCGGAACAATCACTTGGCCCCTGATCGCCCGCCCCGGCACCACAACCGGAGTCATCGATGTTCTGACAGGCTGCCCAAGGATACCTGCTGCAACAGGGCTTGCCCTGGTGACGACCACTCCGGCTCCGCCGGTTACCGACGAGGGCAAAGTGACGGATTTCCTGCTTTTCAACGGCATGGAGGTGGCTGTCATTCCCGACCACCGCGCCGCTCGTCACCGATATGGTCTGGTGCAGGATCGGCAGCGCGGATGAGCCGCCGGGGATATCTGCATGTCTTCGAGCATCTGATGCTCAAGGCGCCTCATGACGAGCACGGCTCCGTCGCCTGGAGAGATTGAACCCAAAGGGAGATTCAGATGTCTGAAGCGAATCAGGAAAAGTTGGACGCATTCTTGGGGAAAATGGTCGGCGATCTCGGTGCGATCGCAACGGGCGCGGGAGTCCTGCTGGGGGACAGACTCGGCCTGTTTAAGGCATTGCGCGAAGGCGGCAAGATGACGGCCGCCGAACTTTCGACACGCACCGGCACCCAGGAACGCCTCGTAAGGGAATGGCTTTCCGGGCAGGCGGCGGCGGGTTACGTCGACTACGATGAAGCGAGCGACAAATTCTATCTCAACGCCGAGCAAGAGCTGGTGTTCGCTGATGAAGACAGCCCGGCCTTCATGGCAGGCGCATTCGAGTTCCTGTCCGCGCTGTGGCTCGATGAAGAAAAGGTGAGGCAGGCATTCCAGTCCGGCAAGGGCGTCGGGTGGCACGATCATAGCGCGTGTCTGTTTCGCGGTACGGAACGGTTCTTCCGTCCAGGCTACAATGCCAATCTGATCGACTCCTGGCTGCCGGCCTTGGAGGGCGTCGTCGAGAAGCTCGAACGCGGCGTGGACGTCGCGGATGTTGGATGCGGTCATGGTGCATCGACCGTGCTCATGGCACAGGCCTTCCCCAATTCGCGCTTCGTCGGCTTCGACTATCATGCCCCCTCGATTGAGCGCGCCCGCAAGGCGGCCGAGGTAGCCGGCGTCGGCGTTAACACGCGGTTCGACGTGGCGGCCGCCAAGAGCTATCCCGGAACGTATGACCTCGTCACATTCTTCGATTGCCTTCACGACATGGGCGACCCGACGGGCGCCGCCACCCATGTCCACGGATCGCTCAAGCCGGACGGCACGTGGATGATCGTCGAGCCGTTCGCGCATGATCATCTGGCGGCGAACCTCAATCCCGTCGGCCGCGTTTACTATGCCGCTTCCACTTTCGTGTGCACGCCCGCATCCGTGTCGCAGGAAGTCGGGCTCGCGCTTGGAGCCCAGGCCGGTGAGGCGAGGCTGCGCAAGGTTGTGACCGGCGGCGGCTTCAAGCGATTGCGTCGCGCCGCGGAGACACCGTTCAACATGGTGCTGGAGGCCCGCCCTTAGCGTGGCCGTCGCCAGAAATTGCAGCTCATCGCATTTGATTGAAGATCACCGCCAAAAATCCGGACGCATCGGGGACATTTTCAAGGCGCCTGGGTTCACGCAGAGGTCGCTGCCGAGTTGTGTGCCAAGAGTCCCATACGTTGCGGCTCAGAAAGGACCCGACGCACGGCTACGAACATGCCCATAGTGATGGCCGCTATAATCACATATGCCCACCATGGCGCGTTCACAAAGCTGGTAAGCCACGTCGCACCGAACGCGCTTACGACAAAAACGAGAGCCTCGATAAAATGACTGAGCCTGTACACATTCAGTCGTCTCATCCTCATACCACCCATCCAAAGACTGAGCTTGTTGCGCTACTGCGACAGAGCCTAACATATTGGAGAGCGCTCACTATTTCTATGCTAAACAGTCTCGCCTGAGTATATGTTTTGAGTCGCTAATTATGGAATTCTGCCAGTCTGCATTTCCCCTGATCTGATGTAGAGCAGCTTCTAAGTGGGAATTAGTCCCCCATCGACCGGATCGGGCGACACGAACATGCGCTGAAGGCTTGGCGGAACGGCTACTGGGACCATGATGCTACTCGAATGCAAGATCGTGTCAGAACGTCCCGGGAAGGCTGCAGGCAGGGGATGTCAGGTCAATCAGCCTATAGATATGATACCGCCCATTCGCTGAGACTTCACGATGGGCATAGGAGGTGGGAATTCGTGCCTTGAGATGGACGCGGCTGTCGGAGCAGGCGAGCACGGCAGCAGCGATGGCCTGAACCTTCGGGCCGCTGACAAAAACGTTCACCACCGCACGCGAGCCGAACCCGTCGAGATACGTCTCGAAAGCATCGAGGTGGGCCATCAGCCCGAAAGCCTGGATGTCGCGAACTTCGCCATCTTCGAGCCGGTGGGTTTCACGTACCTTGGCCACCTGTTGATCGAGCAAAGCATCGATATGCGCATTCTTCTCGCTTCTTGGGACGAGGAGCGAGATCCGTTCCGGACTGACGATATCGATCAATCCGTAGAATACGTCGGCATCTCCTCCGATCCCCACGAGCAGGACTTTCTCTTCGCCCATTCCTCCGCTGCCTTGAAGATGAGGGACGGTGACGTATCGGTCCAAGCCGCTGGAAAAATCCTCTTTGCCGATCGCGTTCCCGTAGATACCTTCGGCGTACCCGAATTCGAGAGACTGAATCGACATTTTCTTGAATGCCACCGCAATCAGCCATTGGATGTAGATTCGCGGCATCGTCGAGCACTCGACGAAAACCTTCCGCAGGCTTCCTTCGTATGAGCCACATGAAGCGGCCATCTGAGTGAGCAGGTGATCGAGGAGATTGATGTTCTTCTGATACTCGATGGAAGGCTCGAGGGTGATCGCAGTCACTTCGACGCCCCATCGGGTACCCATAGCGATGAGCTTTCGCCGGTTTTCTTCGACGGCTGGGACGTTCGCTTCCTTCAGAGCAAAGTCCAGAACCACGATTTTGCCGACCTTCAGGTCAAGATGGTTTTCGAACGCGGCGAAACGCGTTTCCCATCCAAGCGCGACGATCGCGATATCTGCCTCCATCGTTTCGCAGGTACCTGCATCTCTCGCCTTCTCAGTGACGGCCAGATGGCCGAAGACTCGATACTCGACAGTTGAAGCGGTCATTCGAGATCGCTCTCGAAAAGCGAGTGCTGGAATTCGGTCTTGAGTGCGGGCCGCGCGACGAGCTCCTTAAACACCGAGTCGGCCCAGTCTTCTGGGAGCCGATGCCTGGTAAAAAGCAGGTCGACCATCTGCGCCGCAGGGATTGTGTTGATTTCGTACGGGCCGCGATAGGAGAACCCGAAGTAAGGTGCAAATCGCCGATGCAATCTGATCAGCATCTCCTTCGATGCGGGGTCGGCGCGGTCCACCTCAAAGTTGCCGGCGGCGGAGACCTCCCGGATAAACCCATCCCTTTCCGCCCGACGCAGGACCTCGTCCAGTTTTCCGCTGGGTTGCTCCAGTCGGTTCACCAGCGAGCGCATTTCCTTTAGATCAACCCTGAAAATGCCTCTCTCTGTCGTTCCTAGAGCATTTTCTTCGGCAAACTCTGTCTGGAGGCGAGCGGTCAGGTAACCCAACGCCCGCACCATGCGCACGCTCTCTTCTTCGTACGGATGTGAAAGCGCCTGAAGTCCATCAAGCTTCCGTTGAGAGGCGGCGTTCACAGCCTGTCTCTGCTGTTCGAGATGAATCTGTAAATCCGAGTTGATGAATTCCACCAGTTTTCGTGGATCACTGGAACTCGGAACACTGCGGCGGAAGATCTCTCCCATTATATCAAGGAAATCGCGTATACAGACGTCGCTCAATGATGTGATGATCTGGTGCCCTACGTACGGGTAGTCATGCAGACGCAGCATCTGGCACGCTTTCAGAAAAGCCCATCCCTGTTTCCGGGCGATCGACCTCTTCAGATTTGAAGCATCCGCCTTGCTCATGGGCCGGCGCTTGATTTCCGGGTTCATGAGCGCGAGCGCCAGCCCTTCGGCATAAGGGCGCGCTTTTCGATCAAGAAGGAATTGCTGCTGATCCGCCGTCCTCAAATTCACGGAGAGGAATTCACGTGCTGCATCAGCGAGTGCCACAAGCTCTTCTCTGCCCTCGGAATGACCCGATATGATAACCCGCTCGATGATGTCATTGACGGAAAGCCGCCCCAGCCGGTTTTTGAGCGAAAACGCGCTGAGCGCATCGTTGCGCTTGAGATCACTCCGCAGATGGTCAGGAAGCGCATAGTAGAGCCGAAGCGACGACACGTTCTCGCACAGCGTGGCGAACTCCCTCGGATCGACTGAATCAAGATTCTCGACGTCCCGGTCAGCATTCGAGAGCGACTGGCCGGGTATGATCGTCCGGATCGTGTCGTAAAGGCCGCCGATGTAGGCGAGGACCCATTTCACATTGCCGCGCGTCTTCCTCACCAAGGTGTTCAGGAACTGCTGTTGGAGCGGTGTCAGTGCCTCACAGTCGTCAATCAGGATCTTGAAGAAGGGCGCCCTGTCACCGGCGAAAGATGGGCCATTTAAAAGTGGGGTGATCGCGGTCGCGACCTTGTTAATGATCGCGCCAGGGTCTGTCGCTCTGAAGCCGGTCGCTCCCTCATCGGCGGCAAAGAAGAACGCGTTGAAGCATTCGTCGACGTACCGGGTTATCCCACCCCGCAGCTCATCTATGCTGAAGAAGTCGAGACGGGCAGGTTGGGGTATGAAGTGCAGCACTTCGCGATGCAGTGCCAAGGCGACGTCCCTATCTTCAGAGGCCCGGTATTTCAAGTGGCTGTCGCGTCTGAGCTGGCTGATGCTCTCGAGCAGGCGTTCGACTATCTTCAGCTCCAGATAGTGAGAGAAGATTACGAATTGCCGCGGGATCACGGCGGCCGTGTCGAAGCGTATCCGCTCCGGAATGAGGTTCAGAACCGCGTTGTCGATTAGGGGCGAAAATGTCTCATTGAGCTGGAAGAAGACGCCATACCAGCCGAGCTTGCCGACTTGGTCCGCGAGACTTTTGTCTTCGAGGATATGAACTGTGGAAAGCGAGCGAAGAATACTGGTCTTGCCGCTGCCTCTCGTCCCTGCGACGAAGACCGGCTTGGCGGCGGCAGAAATCAAGGCCGACTTCTGACTGAACCACAGTATCGGGCGACTTTCGTACTCGATCCTGTTGGGGCCGAACGGATTCTCCATCTCTATTCGTCCCTTACCTTAATGCGCCAAGCCGAGTTTGCCTTCGTGAGGCCGTCTATCTCGACGAAGCGCGCCGCTTGGAGCATCAGAAGAGAGTCTTCCAAATCTAGCCCGAGCTCGGCGGAGGCGGCAATCTCAGTGATCTCGTCCCAGAAGAGTAACCCATTCCCGCGCCTGGTGGCATGGTCGCGCAGTCGGCGCATCAGGTCAAACGTGTCGTTGTTCAGAAAGGCCTTGCCGTTGGACATAGTCGAGATGAAGCAATGTTCGCCTTCCATGACCGTCCCGTCGGCGACATTGGTGCGGTAGGGTATAAGTCGGATGCCGACGAGCTCTCCCTGATCGGTCGTGAAGAAGACGAGCTCATTGAAACCTGACTGTATCTCTGGTGCTGAGATGCAGATCAATTTGCCGTCCGGAAACCTTGGATCGTTGACGATCTCGACCGGATCGGCATGTATGTGTCCATGCAGGTAGACGATAGGCTTGTTGCCCTGCAGCAGCTGAGTTCTGACAAATCCGCTGTTGAGCATCTCCGCGTATGGCGTAATGCGCGGAGTCTTTTGTGGCAGCAGATTGTGATGGCCGATCATGATGCCGTAACGCATGTCGGGCTGCTGGAGCAATTCCTGTAGGCCTGCAAGCATCTCACGCGAGATGTATGGCGTGTCCATCTGACCGTAATACTCGTCGTCGGACGCCTCCTTGTCTGGATCGCTGGGAGGTGTCGCGGGCGAATGTCCCGAGGTGTCCGGCGAGCCGAGATCTACAGGTTCTGTAGAAGGACCGAGTGCCTCGAGACGATCACGAAGGAACGCGGGAAGGTTCTGAAGCTCCCAACTGCCTATCGCTGTGTTGACGAGGATGAAGTTTGCGCCTGCGGATCCTGTCGGAAGTCTGAAGTGCACGGGTTGGTCCACGGGAACGGTCTGCCAACCCAAGCGGGCGGCTAAACTCGCCATTTCGCTGAATTTCTCAGTCGGTCCAAGTTCGCGCGCGTCATCACGGTTCACATCGTGATTTCCCGGTACGAATATCAACGGAAGCGCCTTTGAACTGCGCCCCTGTGCGCGGCAGAGCAACGTGAAATGCTGGAATGCCGAAGCAATGAAAGTCTTGTCGCCACGGCTCGTGAAATCCCCCATGAAGGCGATCGAATCCAAGGGCTTCGAAGTCGTCAGCCGCCGAAGCTTCGTCAAGACGGCACGCAGCGAAGACGCGCGTAGCTTCTGCGTTATTTTCGGAGCGAACTTGCTATCCTTGGCATCGATGTTGCTAGAGGAAGGATGCCAATCCGGATAGTGAATATCGCCTACTTGAAGGATTCGCACCCGTCGCATAACTCGCCCCCCCGCCGAGAGCCATAGACTAATCCGTTCGCTTTTGCCAAGCGCGAAACGATCATCCGACCGCATCGCCTGGAAAGCGCGTTTATCTTTTTGTTGGTAATGGAGAGGCACGACGCAATTGTGCCCCCGGTTGCTTGTCTGCCCACCAAATGGGCACTCAATCTGGGCGCATGGCTTATGATTTCTCGAGTTTGTCCCATAACGAGTTTGAGGATTTGGCCCGCGACCTCGTAGGTCGCGAGATCGACAAGCGTTTCGAGGCCTTTCCCGAGGGACCGGACGACGCGATGGATGGTCGACATGCCCTTGCCGGCGGCGACATTGTGCAGGCGAAGCACTACCAGCGGTCAGGCTTCTCGGCGCTGAAATCCAAGATGAAGAGCGAGCGCACAGCCATTGATGGCTTGGCGCCCTCGCGATACTTCCTCGTCACGTCGGCTTCGCCCGCGGCAGGCGGACACCGGCATGCGCAGCAGGATGAAGCCAGTGAGGGCCAGTAATACACGACAATAGTCATTAGGCTAGAGTACAGTCGCCTTGGGAGGCTGTTCGAATTCAATCCGGCGCTTTTCGGCATCCTTTTTTCGTTTGGTGGTGTCGATACGATATTGGTCAATTCCATCAAGATCGCTCTTCATATCGTTTGGTGTTGGAACTGGAATGGCCTTGGCGGACGCCATGTCATGTCCAGAACGCTCCGAAACTCGCTTCATGGCCCAATAGATTCGCTTGTGGTCTTCGTCCTCGACCACCACACCCTTCAGGCTCTGTGTCTTGACATCGCTGTTAAATCGCTCGACGACTTTACCGAGCAGGATTTCTTCAACGAGCCTCTCCCAGGTTTCCCGAAGATCGCTGTAGAAATCCTTCGCTGACCTTCGCCAAGCATCGGTGGTGAAATCAGTGGCGCCGTCGAAGCTCTTCAGGCGCGTCTTGAGAGTCTCGATGCGCTTCGTGACAGACTGTGCGATCCACGGCTCGTCAGTTTCGCTAATCAAGCCAAAACCGGCAGATTCGGACTTGTTGATGTAGTTTCGAACAAGGGGAATCGGCGGATTGGCCTGCGCAGCTGCGTCAACCACCTCGTTGAAGAACAGAAGATTATGGGTGAAAATAATAATCTGACGTCCTGTGGCCGCTTCTTTTACGAGCCTTGCCGCGACCCGCCTGATCCGAACATGGTCGAGAGATGACACGGGGTCGTCGATGATCATGCCTTGACGCGATGTGTCTCCTCCGACCTCGGCTAAGAAACAGGCCAGGGCAAGCGCGCGCTGCTCTCCTTCGCTTAAGACCTTGCTGTTTGAGATCGCTTTTGCCGCGTTGAGCCCGACCTCGAAATAGCTCTGCCCATCTTGACTACGATCATTAACTGCGAACGGGATGTGCGTTAACGCCAGAGTCTCAATCTCGGCGACGACGCGCTTTTCGAGATCCTGCATGACGAGGCTTCGTCGAAGCGACGTCATCTGCCGTGACACCGAGCCTGTTTCGACAGCATCGCAGCATGAGAGAAGCTTGCGCCGCTCTTCGAGATTCGCCAAGCGCGCGAGAACGATGGTGAGATCGTCGCCCAGTTTTTTCCGATCCTTGAGTGTATCGCGACGAGCTCGATCGGTAGCGCGGTTCCCGTCGTCGGCCGCTGCCTTGTCGTCCGTCAGCGCTTCGGCCTCTAGCGCCTCCGCCTCCGTTCGGAGTTTCGATGCAACTGGCGCCGCAAGTTGCGGGAACGCAGCGTACTCGGACAGCGCAGCCGCAACGACAATTGCATCACGCCTTTTACCTGCCTCGACATAATATGCCGAGATCAGGGCCACCATCGCCTTGCGTGCGGCGGACAGATCGCCAAACTCTCCGAGAGCCGCCTCAACCGCCTCCCCGGTCGCAATGGTGAGTCCTTTGATTTGGCGCAGGGCCTCTTCATGGGCAATAGATGCGACTTGCGCCGCCTTATTTGCGGCGCCCGTTACGAAGTCATTGAAGGATTGGATCCGCCCCGCGGCGTCCGCCGTCATCGGCTCCTGGCAGAGCATGCAACGATCGCCTTCCTGATCTGGCAAGTGCTGATGATCGATGCCAGTGACGCTCGCTAAATAGGCTCGTGCATGGTCGAACATATACCGCCAGGGAGAAAGCCCAACGCCGCTCAACGGCATAGTCGCGAACGCTCCTGAGGCGGCAAGTTGTGCAGCCTGCGCTGTAGAATCGGCTGTTGCATATAGATTGCGATAAATCTCGAGGGCCGCCGCTGAGAGAGCCGCGTCGATCTGTTCAGATGCAGTCAGCAGTTTTTCCAAGGCCGCCTTGGCACGCCGACGCTTTGTCGCCATCGTTGAAGGGTCGCTTGCCAGAGCCTGTTCGAGGCCAGCGAGATCAGCCATGTCCTGCTCTGAGAGGGCAGCGAGGTTTTTGATTTCGGCTGCGGAAGGCATCACGTCCTTTGACTTGATTTCGAGACGAGCCAGCAGCTTTACGACCGCGCCGGCAGCTGTGTACCCACTCGGCAATGGTGTCTTTAGGTTCTTTTCGATCGCTTTGATTTCTTCCCGGAAGTCGGCTTCGAGCTCGGTGCGGTGACGTCCATGGCTTTCGAGAAGCGCGATGGCTGCGGGCAGAAAACCGATACGGTTTTGCTTATCGACGTAGAGGCGAGCGTTCGCGGAGTCGAAAACGGAGATCCGTGCAATTGACGCGGGGGGCAGCGTTCCGTCCTTCCAGGTTATGGGGGTCGGTTCCGTAGCACCCTCTTCGAGAAACCGGACAAGCACTTCGGCTGGCGGTTTGGTGCCGATCTCGAACACGTTGCCAAGAAGATCATCCGCCGTCAGACTACGGCAAAGCTTCTTCGCGATCCGGCAATAGCCGCTCTTTCCGCTTCCATTGTCGCCGTAGATAATGGTGATGCCATCGGTGGCGAAACGCAGTTGCTGCTCTTCGGCGAGGCGGTTCAAATGCTTGACGGGGCCGAGTGAGCAAAGCACCGCGCGCGGCTCGTTCGAACTGTTGGCCCTCAAATGCTCCGCCGAGAGCGGAGAGCATTCGGGCAGATCAGCGGTAAATCCACCGACGTGGCGGACCCGAGCTGTTACACCGGCCTTATCCTCCTGCTCGAGGTTGAAGCCCGGCCGCGCGGCGTGTCTTCTTAAGGCATCCCTAATCCAGTCGGGCTGCTTATCCGCCCATTCCAAAAGTCCAACCTCGGCCATTCCTGCCCCCCGAATCTTACCATCATTATACTTATTGATTAGTCCAGATTCGATGAATTCGCTTGTCTGGACAAATTTTCCTCGCGATCGCACATAGAGTGCTGGAGATGTACCCAATAAATGACCTCCCCCCGCGCCGCTAGGTCAGCAAACAAATGCTTCAGCGATCAAACGTCTCCACAACGACATCAGCAATCAAAGGCATTGGACCGCGCGCACGAATTTAGGTAGCCGGCAACGCGTACGAGGAGATAGAGCTGGAAGTGCGTGCCTTTCGATAGTCTATGGGCGGAATTCGACCGCCTCACCGATAGGCCGATCGAGGTTCGCCGTCACTGTCGGGCTGGGTCCGAGTCCGCGATAGGCGCCACGACAGCGCTCGCGATAGGCGCGCAACGCTTGGTCCATGGCGCCCGGACCGCCACACATTTGCGGATGACGTCCTGCCCGTCTTGGGTTTCAGCAGCGTGCGCCGGCGCTCCGATTTCCGCGACTTTTGGATCCCCTCCAATCGTGACGACCGATTATCGCCTGTCTCCATTTCGACCGTTATCTGGGCGGTAACACTTTTAGAAATCTATGCTGCTGGACATAAGCGGCGACCATACCGAGAATTTACTTTCAAATTCTGGCGGCAAAGTTCTATCGTAAATGAAAATAGGGGATGGGGTATGGAAACGAGTTCGGAGACTGGCGATGCTGCCGGTATATCAGCCGCGCCCGTAATAGAAGTCGTGGCGGACATCGCCGCCAGCTTTACATATGCGTCCTTCCAAAATGCTATTCCGGTGATCCGGTCTATCGCGCTCAACAACCCGACCCAGCAGGGTTTCGAAAAATGCACTCTCGAGCTGACATCGAACCCCCCTTTTTTGCGCGCCAAAAGCTGGACAATTGATCGGATCGTTGCTGGCGACCGGCTTCCCTTAAGCGATCGAAAAATCGATCTCGACGCCGGCTATCTGGCCGGTCTCAACGAGGCTGAGCGCGGGGAGATAACGTTGCGCCTAACCTCAGGAGGCGCAGTGCTGGCCGAGCAGCGCGTTGCGGTGCGCCTGCTTGCCCGCGACGAATGGGGTGGCGTCGTCGATATGGCGCAATTGCTCGCCGCATTCGTCATGCCGAACGACCCGGCGATCGCAGGACTGCTGCGTTCCGCAGCGGAGCTGCTCGCAGCGCATGGTCATCCTTCCAGCCTCGATGGCTATCAAAGCGGCAATCCGCAACGCGCATTCATGCTGGCGGCCGCAATTTATTCGGCCATTGCTGGCCTATCGCTGCATTATGCAGAGCCACCTGCGAGCTTCGAAAGCCGCGGCCAAAAAATTCGACGTCCCTCAATTATTACGGCAGAAAAGCTGGCAACCTGTCTCGATACCAGTCTGTTATTCGCGTCCGCCCTGGAGGCGACGGGCTTGCATCCCGTCGTTTTGATGTTTCAGGGACACGCGGCCGTCGGCGTCTGGATGACACAAAGGACGCTCGCCAACGCCATTGAACCCGATGCCATGGAGGTCCGCAAGGCGCTGGCATCGCGCGAACTCATCGTGTTTGAGACGACAGGCGTGACGCATCGGCCGGCGATGACGTTGGAGGCTGCCCAACACGCAATCGAACAGCGGCTCGACGAAACGCAGGTAGCCACCTTTGTCGCAGCCATCGATATACGCCGCTCGCGCAGCGGCGGCATCACACCGCTTGCTTCGCACGAACCGACGCGCCGCAGCGTGGATGCAGAGGCGGCAACCGAAATCGCGTTGCCGTTGCCAGCCGCACCGGCCGTGGTAGCCCTGCCGGTCGAGATCGTCGAGGTAAAGCCGACGACAGCGGCCGGACGGATCGACCGCTGGCAGAAAAAGCTCCTCGATTTGACACTGCGGAACCGCCTGCTCAATTTTCCGGACTCCAAGAAGACAATTCCGTTTCTTTGTACTGACGTCGGCTACCTCGAGGACCGTCTGATGGCAGGCGCTTCGATCCGGCTGATTTCGCTCCCCGAACAGAATCCACTGGGCGAGCGGGATGCTGTCCTCTATCGCGAGGTGCACGGACGTGACCTCCAGCGTGGCTTTGCCGCGGAAGCGCTTCTGCGCGACGAGCTCCCGTCGACGCTCGATGGGCGTCAATTGGAATCCCGGCTGATCGATCTTTACCGGCAAGTGCGCAACGATTTTGCCGAGGGCGGCGCGAATACGCTCTTCCTGGCGGTCGGCTTCCTGCGCTGGAAGAAGAAGGCCGAGGACGAGCGCAGCTATCGCGCGCCATTGCTGCTCGTACCGGTCAAAATCGAGCGCCGCAGCGCAACATCGCATTTTACCTTGCGCTTCCATGAAGATGAACCGCGATTCAACGCAACCTTGTTGCAGTTTCTCGAACGCGACTTCGAGCTCAAACTGCCACAGTTTTCCGGTGAGCTGCCCGAGGACGAAAGCGGCGTTGATGTGCCGAGGCTGCTCGGTCTTATGCGCCAGGCAGTGCGCGACGTCCCCGGCATGGAGGTGGTGGACGAGACGGCGCTGTCGACCTTTTCCTTCGCCAAGTTTCTCATGTGGAAGGATCTGGTCGAGCGTACCGATGCGCTGCGCGAAAACCGTGTCGTGCGCCATCTGATCGACACGCCGGAGATAGCTTTCGAGGGCAATGGCGCATCATTCCGCGACGAGCGCGAACTCGACCGGCACTATGCCCCGTCCGACATGGTTTTGCTGCTGCCGGCCGACTCCTCACAGACCGCCGCAAGTCTTGCCGCCGCTGAGGGTCGCGATTTTGTCATCATCGGTCCTCCCGGCACTGGCAAGAGCCAGACCATTGCCAACATGATTGCCAACTGTCTTTCAGTTGGCAAAACCGTGCTGTTTGTGGCCGAGAAGACGGCGGCGCTCGATGTGGTGTATCGCCGCCTGCGCGAACATGGCCTGGGCGCGCATTGTCTCGAACTCCATTCCAGCAAGGCGGACCGACGCAACTTTCTCACCCAGCTCAGGATCAGCTGGGAAAGCGGCGTGCGCGTGGACGCAGCGGAGTGGATTGCGATCAACGAGCGGCTTCGCGTCCGTCGCGACGAACTGAATGCCTATGTCGAAGCGCTGCATCGGCACCATGTCAATGGTCTGACGCCTTATCTGGCGCTCGGCATCGCTCTCAAGAACAAGCGGCAGCACGCTCCGAGATTGTCCTGGCCATCGCGCGATTCCCATGACGAGGCAAACCGGCTGGCGCTGGAGCATATTGCCGCCGAAACAGGTCTCGCATTTCAGTCGGTGGAGATGCGGTCGGTCTTGCGTCTTATAGATGTCACCGAGTGGACGTCAGGCTGGCAGGACAATTTGCTCGAAGGGGCAAAGACCCTCAAGAATGCGTCCGAGGTTCTAGCGACCGCACTCGACGCCTTCCTGGTGAGCATCGGCCTGCGCGCCAAAGGCGACGCGTCAAAAGCGGAGCTCGAAGCGCTGCGAAAACTAGCAGCGGCACTCCAGGACAGTGCCGGCTATGACGTCAGCATTGTCTTTGATCGAGATTTCGCCCAGTTGCGGGGAGCCCTCGCCACTCTCAATGAGGCAATCGGAGACTATCGCAAGTCTCGCAAGGACCTGTCGGCCCGCTATGACGAGGCTGCCGTTGCGCGCATACGGGTGGAGGACATAGAGCAGCAATGGCAGCAGGCCGCTTCTGCATTCTGGCCAAACAGTCAGTTGGGCAAACGCAAAGTCCAGAAGCTGCTTCAAGGCTATGTCACAGAGGGGGTAGCCGATCCTCAGCACGACTTGCTGCTGTTGCGCCTGATGCAGGACCGCCGGGCCACTGTCGAAGCCAACATCCTATCTGGGAAGCCGATCGGATTTGCCGCACTTGATACCGACACCCACCGTATCGATCAGATACTCTCGATGGCCGAAAGGCTTCGACAGACGCTACGCCTGCCCGGCCTCGGCACGGAGGATTTCAAAGCGCTCCTGCAAGCAACCGCCCCGAGCCTGCGAAGCGGTGCAGCAGATAGCACGATGCGCTATGGGGCAGCCCGCTTCCTTGCGGCTTCTGCAGCATTCGAGGCTGCCAAGACCCAATTTGCGATCCCTGCTGGAAAGACGCCTTCTTGGGCAGAACATGATAACCCGCTGACCGAATTGACGACTGCGATGGGAGACTTGCTCGACGCCCGTCATCTTCTCCGGGACTGGACTTCGTGGTGCGGCATTCGTCGCAGGGCTGTCAGTCACAATCTGGGAGCGTTGGTCGACGATATCGAGGCGGGTCTAGTGCGACCAGCTGAAGCTCAATCCGCGTTCCGCCTGGCCTATGTACGCTGGTGGCTGCCGGCCACGCTGGATGCCGATCCGGTGCTGCGGAATTTCCGTCGCTTCCAGCACGAGCACGCCATCGAAGATTTCCGGGAAATCGACGATCTTGTCCGCGCTCAAGCAAGCCTTCGCGTCATCAGTGCCATCGCTCATGGTTTGCCGGCTGTGCAAGGCGTCCCGCGCAATTCCGAGTTGGGCCTGTTGCGCCATCAGATGGAATTGCAGCGGCCCAGCCGGTCAATCCGCGAGATGATTGGCGCGATGCCGACGAGCTTTGCCAAGCTCGCGCCGTGCATGCTGATGTCCCCTCTTTCAATCGCTCAATATCTACCGCCCGACCAAGCCCTGTTCGACGTGGTGATTTTCGACGAAGCATCGCAGATCACCACCTGGGACGCCGTCGGTGCCATCGCGCGAGCCCATCAAACCATAATCGTAGGCGATCCCAAGCAGTTGCCGCCCACCAATTTCTTTGGCCGCAACGAGGAGGACGAGGAAGTCGTCGAACACGAAAAGGATCTTGAGAGCATTCTCGACGAAGCCAAAGCGGCCGGCATCCCGGTACGTGACCTGCGCTGGCATTATCGTAGCCGCAATGAGTCGCTGATCGCCTTTTCCAACCATCACTACTATCAGAACCGGCTCATCACATTCCCTTCGCCAACGGTGGAAGATCGGGCAGTTCAGCTGCGAAAAATCACGACCGGCATCTATGACCGTGGCAAAAGCCGCACCAATCGAATCGAAGCCCAAGCGGTAACCGACGAGGCGGTCAGCAGGATGCGGCGTTGGCTGGCCCTACCGGAAAAGGACCGACCCACGCTCGGAGTCATCACTTTCAACGCGCAACAGCAGTCGCTCATCCTCGACCTTTTCGACAAGGCACGCCAGACAGAGCCGGAGCTTGAATGGTTCTTTGCCGACGAGCGTATTGAGCCCGCCATCGTCAAGAATCTGGAAAATGTCCAAGGGGACGAGCGTGACATAATCCTGTTTTCGATCACCTTTTCGCAAGATAATGCCGGCAAGCGCAGCATGGATTTCGGCGCGCTGAATCGGGACGGCGGCGAACGCCGGCTGAATGTCGCGGTGACGCGTGCGCGGCAGGAACTGATCGTATTTTCAGGTTTTGCCGCCGACCAGATCGACCCCAACCGAACCAAAGCGATCGGCGTACAGCATCTCAAAGCCTTTCTCGATTTTGCCGAACGCGGCGCTGTGGCATTGCCAGCGCAGGAACGCGGATCGGTCGGAGCCCTGGAATCCCCTTTCGAGGAGGCCGTCGCTGCCGAGCTTGAGAAGCGCGGATGGACCATCGTTCCTCAAGTCGGCATTTCGGGCTTTCGAGTGGATATAGGGATCCGGCATCCCGATCTCGCCGGCGCCTATCTGGCTGGGGTCGAATGCGACGGCGCGACCTATCACAGTTCTGCCACGGCGCGAGATCGAGACAAGGTCCGCGAGCAGGTCCTGCGCGGCCTCGGGTGGAACATTGTCCGGGTATGGTCAACCGATTGGTGGTTTGATCTCGAAGGTTGCACCGAGAGGCTTCATGCCAGCCTGGCCGCGCTGCTCGAGGAAAGCCGTCGCAAACAGGCTGAACAACAGGAAAGTGAAGCCGCGATCCATTGGGACATGGGACATAAGGTCGACCCCATGGACCCATTGCCAGCCGAAGACCTAGCATCGGCCGGCGAACCGGAACATCCGTCGATAAAATCAGAGCCAGAACTTGTCGCCGCTCCCCTCGCGACGGGAGAGCGCCCATCGGCATCTGCAGGAATTTTGCCTGCGGCCGCGCATTCGACGCATGATACCGTACCGACGGGCGGCCGTTATCGCCTGACTGATCTAACCGGATTTTCCACCAGCCCGGATCAGTTTTATGACTTCGTCTACCGAGGCACGCTGCGGTCCATGGTCGACGCGGTGATCGAGCAGGAAGGACCTCTGCGAGATGACGTCCTTGCGCAGCGCATCGCACGGGCGCATGGCTGGCTCAGAACGGGCAACAAGATTCGGGAGCGGATCGACCTGCATCTGCGCGAGTTCGATAGAACTGAAGAATCCAGCGGCAGCTTCCTATGGAAGAGAGGGACGGTGGTCGACCTGCTTGATTATCGCATGCCGTTCGATGCCGATGCCCGCCGGTCCATTGCCGACATTCCAATCGCCGAGCTGGCCGCTGTCGTCGTTGCGAACGAGGACATTCTGGAACAGTCCGACCCCGCTCTCGACCTTGCACGTCTGCTCGGTGTCGAGCGACTTGCGGCGATTTCACGCTCCCGGCTGGATGAAGCCATCGATCGCGCCCAGCGCAACCTGGCATCGACATAGTCTCGGAGACTCCATGTTTCGATTCATCCACAGCTCCGATCTTCATATCGGCAAGCGGTTCGGCAACATGCCAGAGGATCTGCGCGGGCGGCTCCGTGAAGCGCGCCATGGCGCGATCAGCCGGCTGGCAGAGCAGGCACGCGTCCATGGTGCATCCACCATACTTCTGGCCGGCGATACGTTCGATACCGAAACGCCCACTCCAGCGATGTTGCGGCAGGCCATGGCCGAGATGAGCCAGAGCGCGCCTCTGCGCTGGATATTGCTGCCTGGCAACCATGATTCCCTGTTGGCTGATCAATTGTGGAGTGCAGCGGACAGCGTTGTGCCGGACAATGTCCTGCTGGCGACGCGGCCCGAAACCCTGACCATTGGCGCGGACGTGGCGCTGCTGCCTGCACCTTGCACCACCCGCAGACCCGGTCGCGACCTTACCGAGTGGATGAACAGCGCCGCGACGCCGCAAGGCGCCATCCGGCTCGGCCTTGCTCATGGCGCTATTCAGAACTTTTCCGAAGATTCAGCAGCGTCCGATGTCATTGCACCAGATCGCGCGACTAAGGCCGGCCTCGATTATCTGGCACTTGGCGACTGGCACGGACCCGTCACCATCAATGAGCGCAGCCGTTATAGCGGTGCGCCCGAACCTGACCGTTTCAAGCATGATACACCCGGTCAGGCCCTTGTCGTTTCCATTGCCGGGCCTGGCGCCGTGCCCGAGATCGTGGCCGTTGAAACAGCTAGCTTTTCCTGGAAAACCGCTCCCCTGCATCTGCTGTCTGGCGACGACAGCGCCGCGGCATTTGAAGCGTTGCTTCCACCGGCTCATCTGCGGCGTCAGACTTTGCTGCGAATTGCCGCGTCTGGCCGGGTGCGGTTAAGTGGGCGAACGATCCTTCAAGCGGCGATCGCGGTAGCCGCGCCCGACTTCGCCTATCTGGAACTGGACGGGGACGGGCTCGCGACCGACTGCGAAAGTGGCGATTTGGATCGGATCGACCGCTCTGGTGCCCTTCGCGAGGCAGCGCAGGCACTGTTGGATGAAAGCAGCGACGAAACCCGGTCGGCTGTCGAACGCGACATATCGCGAGAAGCACTGGTTCGGTTGTTCAGCTATTGCGAGGCGATGGGATCATGAAACTTACGGCCCTTCGGCTCCACAACGTCAAACGGTTCGCCGGGCAAGGCGTCGCCATCGAAAACATCGGCGACGGCGTCAACGTGCTTTGCGCGGTCAATGAGTTCGGCAAATCAACCTTCTTCGAAGCGCTGCACGCACTCTTTTTCCAGCCTCACACGGGCACACCCGAAGGCGTGCGACTGTTGCGGCCTTACAGTGGGGGCAATCCGGTGGTGGAGGCCGACATCACCACTTCAGAAGGACGCTATCGACTTGCCAAGCAGTTTTATGGCGGCAGGCTGGCCAGCGTTATTGACCTCGACGGCGGGCGACTGTTGGCTCAAGCCGATGAGGCCGAAGCCTTTATCGGCAAACTAATCCATGGCGGAAGCGCAGGACCGGCAGGATTGCTCTGGGTTCGCCAAGGGGTCACCGGCATCGAAAGGCGCAGCAAAAGCGAGGAGGACGGCGAAAAACGCGTGCGCGAAAGCCTACTGTCCTCGGTTCAGGGGGAAGTTGAAGCCCTGACCGGCGGGCGACGCATGGCCGAAATCGCCGCGGCATGTGAAGAAGAACTCTATAGCCTGGTTACGTCAACGCTGCGTCCCAAGAGCGGCGGTCTCTATGCGGCAGCGCTCGACGAGCGTGACAAGCTGGTGAAAGACGAGCAGCGTCTCAGCGCCGAAGTCACCGGTCTGCGCGATTCGCTCGACAAGCGGCGCATGGCGTTGGCGCGTCTGTCTGAGCTTGAAAACCCCGAAGAAGGCGCCACTCGGCGGGAAGCCATCTCGGCCGCGGAAGCCGCAGTCGAGGCCGCCAAATCGCACAGCGAAGCCTTGAAAGCCGCCGAGGCGGAAGCTGCCCTTGCCGCAATTCACCACGACGCGGCGCAGCAGGCCCTCGATAGTTTTCGGACCGCGCTCAAACGAGCCACGGATTTGCGCCAGCAGTCGACGATTGCGCAGCTTCGCCGCAGTGAGGTTCTCGATCGGCGCGCTTCTGCCATTGCCGAAAACGAACAAGCGATGGGCGAAGTTCAAGCAGCCGAACTGGAAGAGCGCGAAGCACGCGAATTGCTCGCGCGGCTGGATGCGACTCTTTTGGCGCGTGACGCTGCCGAACAACTGGCCGGCTCGGACAACCGGTTGAAACAAGCCGAAGTCGCCAGAACCCAGATCGAAGATGGAGAGGCAGCACTGGCGATGCTGGCGGTGCCGGAACAAGCTGTCGAGCAACTCCAGGCGCTCGAAATCGAGATCGCCAGCCTTCGTGCAGCTCACCTGGCAACCCTGCCGACGCTATGCATGGAATACCGGGACGGCGCCGCCGATTTGGTGACCATCGATGCCAAGCCCTTGCCCCATGCAGAAGACCAAAGCTTTGCTGGCACCGTACGCCTGGATATTGCCGGCATCGGAGCCTTGACCCTGCGATCGAATCGGCCGCAGCAGGCCGACCGGACCATCGAAGACGCCGAAGCGAAGCACCGCAGCCTGCTTGCGTCCCTCGGTGTCGATAGCCTCAGGACGGCACGCCAGCGCCTAGTGGAAGCGCGCGACAAAGCTACCGAACTGGGCTTGGCGCGTCAGCGACTTGCCGATCTCGCGCCCAAGGGGATACAGCAATTACACGAGGAGCTTGCTCGTCTGAGTGCCCTCGGGGCCGGGGACCTCGAACTCAAAGTCGATCCAGAACAGATCCGGCAACATCATGCCGCAGCCGAGCAGCGTGTGGCGACAACACGCAACAGCGTGCGCGAGGCCTTGCCTTTGCGCAGCCATGCCGACGAGGCTGTCATGGCTGCGGAGACGGCTTATGTCACCATCCAGGCGGAACTGACCAGCCTCGAGGTCATATTGGGACCCGATGCAGCGCGCGAGGAAAAGGGGCGCTTGCTGCTCACCGAGGCCACCGCACGACAAAAGCTGCGCGAAGCGGCCGAAATGCGCGCTGCTCCCCTGCGCGACGGCGCTCGCGATCTCACCAGCGCTGAAGCCGTTCTGCGCCGCGCCCGTTCGGTTCAGGATGCCGCCACACAGGAAGCAAGTCAGTTGCGTGTAACCCTGGCCGATCTCAATGGCCATATTCGCACTCGGTCCGACGACGCGGTGGAAGAAGCTTTGCGCGAGGCCACAGAAAAATTGGAAATCGCTGGAGAGCGAGCGAGACGCTTCGAATTCGAAAAAGCCGTCCTCGACCGGCTGCGCACGACGCTGGTCGCTGCGCGCTCGACGGCACGCGATCTTTATCTGAAGCCGGTCATGTCCGAGCTGCGACCGCTGCTTGGATTGCTATTCGATGACATCTCCATAGTGTTCGACGAGAACACACTGTTGCCACAGACCGTTCGCCGCAATGGTCAGGATGAGGATGTCGATAGGTTGAGTGGCGGCATGCGAGAACAGCTTTCGGTTCTGACACGTCTGGCCTTCGCCCGTTTGCTTGCCCGCGACGGCCGACCCACACCGGTTATCCTGGATGACGCTTTGGTTTATTCCGATGACGACCGCATCGAGCGCATGTTCGACGCTTTGCATCGTCAATCACACGATCAGCAGATTCTCGTTTTCTCCTGCCGCCAACGCGCGTTTGCAAAACTCGGCGGTAACATTTTGCAGATGAGCGACTGGCAACCGGGTCGGTCATAAGCGGAGATCGCGCAGCCTCAGCTAGGGCGACGGCAGATCGTATCGTGTTACGATTGCAATGCCGTTTTCGATCTCGATTTCGATAACTTCATTAATCAGGAATTCCTCTGGGCCAAGATCCTCGAGGAGAGCATCGAAGAGCTCTCTCTGTTTTTCAGGCCCGACCTGAGGGACGACGATAATCAGGCCGGCGTGAACCGGTTCTTTGGCATAGAGCTTCCTGAAGTCCTTAGCATTGTTGGTGACGAAGGTGAAATCCTCATCGATAATGAGCGGCATGAGGTCCCAGTCGGTTTCGCCGCTTAGCCCAAGCCAGTTGACGTGGTTTGCTTCATGTCCGCGTTCTTGGGCTACCGCAACCAGAGACGTGTGCAGGCACTCATCGATCAGAAACCTCACGAGGTCACACGCGTCTCGACCTGGCCGACGGACCTGGGTCGCCCTTCAAAACCACGCGCTTCGACGACTTTATTTTCACGCCCTGCTCGACCAGCTTCTTAGGCCGCCCACGAACCGGGTGCGCGGCGACCCACATTCTGGCGAGCTCAATCACGCGCGGCGTTAGCTTCGGATATCCCTCCAGAACCTCCGCTTCATCTGCGCCCTGCGCTAGCATCGTCGTGATCATACGAACAGGGATGCGGGTTCCTTTGAAGACAGGCTCTCCGCCCATCACCCCTTTAACGCGGCCGATGGCGGCCTCCGCTTCATCAAGATCCACGATGCGCGCTTTGAGCTGTTTACGTGCCTCGGCGACGTCGACGATCAGCAGGTCGTCGGCCCTTACGGTCTTGGCCCTTGGGGCAGCTTTGATTTCCTCGAACAGGCGGTAGCGACGATCAGCGGGCAATGTCGCACCCACGCCATACCAAAGCTTGAGCCGCAGCAAATCCTCGCCGGTCAATGCCCGTCGGACGACCCCACCGATGCGCCGAGCAGTGCTTGGCACAGTATCGACAATGCGTTTGTCGATCGCATTGTGCACGGCCTTGATTCCTATCCCGCTGACGGCGGCTGCCTCTGCGGGGGTGTAGATGCGAGCAAGTGTGCCCATTATTCTTCTCCTTATAAAGAATAATATAGGCCGTTTGACCCCCTCCGTAAAGGCACGCGTCTTTGGAATCACGGCGGTTAGCAAAGGCGGTGGTGAGCCGAGAGGCCTCACAAACCCTTGGGGCTCGAGATGGCAGACTCGGCGCAGTATAATTGCGCTAACTATCGAATTTGCAGTTGGCGACAAACGACACACGAGTTCGTCGCGGACTTTTAACTCTGCGAAGGCGCGTCTTCGAGCGCTTTGAAACCCTACACCCATCTGCAGGCCATCTGTATCAAGCTTTGGACCAAAACCGTTTCCATCGCTCACGAGCGTTCTCTCTGGGGGTCTCAAGTGGGGCTTGCCCATGGCCACGAATTTTTGGGCGACAGCGGTGCAGAGGCCGCATACCGCTGCCTGCTTGACGTCGCTGACCGTGTCCATGTCCGAAATTTGCCTACAAATTTCGGACGCCCTTGGGCGCGCTAGATTCGCTATGGAAAGCTGGAAGCACTCGCAAGCCCGGTGGCCACAGCGTCTGCAGCGCCAAGCTATTCCTCCGTATCCAAACCCGCATCCTCATGGCCACTAGCCAACTCTGGCATAATTTCACCAGCAAGCAGCTCATCTCTGCTCAGCAGCCCGGCATCCTCGAGCGCCTCGCAGTCCGGGAGATCGCGAAGCGTGTCGAGGCCGAACTCGAGCAGGACGCTTTTGTCGTCACATAGGTGTAGGGAGCGCCGGGCGTCGGACTGCGCGGGTTCGACGCGATCAGGCCGGTGCCGCAGATGGCCGATCAGGTCGCGACTGATTACTTCCCGAAAACCGACGACAATTCGGCGCGGGTAATCGGCTGGAAGTGCCGATGCACATCAGCATCAGCACGTCCGACCACGTCAGGTCCACGGCACGCCCGCTGCTTCCGCAGGCGCGGATGGCATCGGCATAGGCCGGCCGTGTCAGGTGCTTCCAGCCGCCGGCGACAGCGACGAGGTCATAGGGCCGTCCGCGCAGCTCTCGGATGTCGTCGATGAGAAGGTCACGGGCGAGCTCGCGGGAGAGACTGCACCGCAAGCGCGTCCCGCGCGCGCGAACTGCTCGATCAACTGATCTCAGACGACGACGAATCTCGTCCAGATTCCAAAAGCGGTGGCCGCAGCGGCGCTTTGCGGGCTCGCGTTACCACAGATCGCAGAACTGTGATCTCGCCTTGTGCCCGAGACCGCAATCTGGGCTCGCGACGAAGCATATCGCTTGCGATCATCAAAGGACGCGTCGACGCCGTCGGTTGCCTTTTCCACCGCCGCCTCACACATCGTGTTGGGGCTGAAGAGCTACCTGCAAATCCTCGCAACG
This sequence comes from Mesorhizobium sp. M1D.F.Ca.ET.231.01.1.1, assembly GCF_003999155.2. Lineage (NCBI taxonomy): Bacteria > Pseudomonadati > Pseudomonadota > Alphaproteobacteria > Hyphomicrobiales > Phyllobacteriaceae > Mesorhizobium > Mesorhizobium sp. M1D.F.Ca.ET.231.01.1.1. Next base: position 3,378 of record NZ_RZOZ02000015.1, on the reverse strand, counting down.
GGCGCGGCCGCATCCTTGATTTTACAAATTGACACGTCTTGGTTTTTAGAAAATGCCACGTGCGATGATGGCGCCAAAAAAAAATGTCACGCGAGATGATCATGCCTGAGGTAAATGGTCCGCCAAAGTTGGGAAAGGTATACCGGTTGAATGGTGGATAGGTACGCCGGATAAAAAGGGCTTCGGGTTCCGGAAGACGAACTAATCGACGGATAGGCGCTGCTCGTGAGGGAAACTGCATGCGCATTACGGTTATGACCATCCAGGGATGTCGGATATGATCTTGAATAGTGACATTGCAGGCCAAAGAGCGGCCGAGAAGCTAGCAGAGGGCCTGAAATCGCAGGGCAAGCAGCAATACGAAGAAAGGTCGAGGGAACGCGAACGAGATGTGTCTCGTTAGGTCGCACGTTGCACCAGGGGTGCGTCGGAAGGCACTCCGCCGTGTCCTGAAGAGGTAGCCTGCACTTGAGAATAGCCACGGTGGTACCTTATTTTCGGCTGTGAAGCACACGAGACCCGCGACGTGAGACCCAGTTGCTCAATACCCAGTTGCTGGGTGAGCGTGCATGACTGCCAACGGAAGGTCTTGCACGCACCCTCGCGATCTTGAGCAATGGTCGCCATGACTTTCTTCTTGCAGGCTTTTGAGTGGCCCAGCCTGCAATCACCAGACCCCACCGACTCTAAAGAGCGTGGCAGACGGGATAGTCGAGGTTGCCCGGCACAATTACGCTCAAGGCTTGCGCCGCCCAGAGGACACGCTGAAAAGGCAGCATGGGCGCGCAAGCACGCCATTCACGAGAGGTTCGACATGAAGACTATGCAAGAAAAAGACATTCCGGCATTCGTGCAAGCAGTTGTGGAGGCCGGCTGCAACATTTGCGCGATTGGCAACTTGGGATATGTCTTTGGCGATGCTGATTTGACGCCGGCGCAACGGAGGTCCGTCGAGCCACAGCTGCGCAGGATTGCTGAGATCTACGGCGAACGCGATCATCTCATGGACGAGATAGCTGTATATCTGCGGTCGATCGGACGCCATGTCGAGGTTGAGCCGAAGACAGGTGTTTCCTGATGGCCGCGATCGATCGCGTTCCGTAGTCGCCATTTCTATTGGGTAACGAGCAGCCGTCTTCCAACCTCTGAAACAAAAAAGAGGTGACCCCCAAAGGCCGCTCTCGAGACCGCAAGTCTGAGCCGCTAACGCATTGCGATAACCAGGCTGTCCGAACTGGGCGTCGATGCCTTCCTCGACCAGGTCGCGGTAGGCGGCGATCTCATCTACCGCATGCATAGCCAAGCCAGAGAAGTTTTCGGCAGCGGAATTCTCGGTCGCTTCCCCTTTTATGACTAGAGGGTGCGGCCGATCCGGCCGCGACGATCTCGCAGGGATTGCCATATACGGCAACACGAACACCGGCGGATCAATACTCGGATAATGGCGGCCGGCTATGTAGCGATCGATCGCGCACCAACATATCAATGCAATAGCTTAGTTGCTTTCAAAGGCGGGTCTCTACGAACTGCAAGCAAGCTAAACGATTGCGTCAACTCTTCCTCGCAGAGCGAAAACTCCGCGCCCACGCGATTTCTCTGCTGGAACAGCGGCACATCCTCAGCGCCAGGACACGGCCGCCGCCGTCGGGTTTTACGAAGCCGGTGATTGCATAAGTTGCCCGCAAGATATCATTGGTATCGGGAACGCCGCCGATGCCGCATCCTGAATAGAGCGGCCGCTTGCACCTGCCAGCCCGACGACCAGATCATATCTGCAACTCCATCTACCTGGACGTGGTGCAAATCACCTCGCTGAAGCCGCAAATCGTCGCCTTCGACCAGGATAACCACATCCGTGACCGCCTGAGCTACTCGGTCGATCTCGACGCACATGGCCGATACAGTTTTTCCATCCTTCACGAAGCGAATGAGACTTTGGCCATTCCAGCCCTGGTCTACGGGGCGTGACTTGTCCCCGATGCATGCGCGAGCTCTCCGCTCGGCCGGCCGCCGGACGTCGCCACCGGCCGAAGGCGCCCGAAGGCGCCCGAAGGCGCTTGACAAAGCAGCACCGGCCCATTCAACTTGAGGCATTCACCAGGGGAGTCCCGGTAAGGGGCTGAGATACTGCTGGCTTTCGCGGCGCAGTGACCCGTTGAACCTGATCCAGTTCATACTGGCGTAGGGACGGTGCAAGCGCTTTGCGGGAGTTTACGCCCGAGGTCCTGCTGCAGCAGGTCTACAGAAGCGTCTTTTCATCCTTCCGGCACAGAACTGGGTCTCCAATGCATGAGCAAAGGAGCCTCACGATGAATGCCCTCACCCCCGCCGTGTCGACGGGACCACTGCCCGCCTCGCGGAAAATCCACAAGCCCGGCGTCCTCTACCCGCAGATCAGGGTGCCGATGCGCGAGATTTCCGTCCATCCGACGGCCGGCGAACCGCCCGTCACCGTCTACGATCCGTCCGGCCCCTACACCGATCCATCAGTCCAAACCAGCATCGAAAAAGGCCTTGCCCGGCTTCGCCACGAATGGGTCACGGCGCGTTGCGATGTCGAAGCCTATGACGGCCGCCACGTCCGGCCGGAAGACAATGGATTCGCCACCGGCGAGCGCCTGACACCGGAATTTCCGATACGCAATCGGCCGCTCAAGGCCAAGCAGGGCAAGGCGGTGACCCAACTTGCCTATGCGCGCGCCGGCATCATCACGCCAGAAATGGAGTTCGTAGCCATCCGCGAGAATCTCGGCCGCGAGGTGATGCGCGGCAAGCTGCAACGCGACGGCGAAGCCTTCGGCGCGGCGATCCCAGATTTCGTCACACCCGAATTCGTGCGCGACGAGGTGGCGCGCGGACGCGCAATCATTCCCGCCAACATCAATCATCCCGAGAGCGAACCGATGATCATCGGGCGAAATTTCCTGGTGAAGATCAACGCCAACATCGGTAACTCGGCTGTCACATCGTCGATGGCCGAAGAGGTCGAAAAGATGGTGTGGGCGATCCGCTGGGGCGCCGATACGGTGATGGACCTGTCGACCGGCCGCAACATCCACAACATCCGCGACTGGATCGTGCGCAATGCACCGGTGCCGATCGGCACGGTGCCGCTCTATCAGGCGCTCGAAAAGGTCGGCGGCATCGCCGAGGACCTCAACTGGGAGGTCTATCGCGACACGCTGATCGAGCAGGCCGAGCAAGGCGTCGACTATTTCACCATCCACGCCGGCGTGCGGCTGCACTACATACCGCTGACCGTCGACCGGGTCACGGGCATCGTCTCGCGCGGCGGCTCGATCATGGCCAAATGGTGCCTGCACCATCACCGGGAGAGCTTCCTCTACGAGCATTTCGAGGAGATCTGCGACATCGCCA
>NZ_RZOZ02000158.1:0-331 GCF_003999155.2 Mesorhizobium sp. M1D.F.Ca.ET.231.01.1.1 | reverse complement strand
CGCCTTCGTCATGGTGTTCATGGCCTCGATCGTCTTCAGCCATCTCGCCGTTGCCGGCCGCCGTGATTTGCAGGCACTGCACTTCGGCGGTGTCGGCCTAGGCATTGCGGTCTCTTCGGCGCTGCTCGCCATTCTCGTCACCGACCATGCCGGCTGGGCTGCTGGTTGGCTTTGGTCGGGAACGCTTTCGGCGGTCGGACTGCTCATCGTCGCGCTGCTCGCGGGGTCGGCCACGCCAGCCAACGGTGTCGACGGTCCCGAGCCGGTGCTGCCGAAGGACAGGTCGCTAGCCAAGATGATCGTCGCCTACGGGCTGTTCGGCTTCGGCTAT
>NZ_RZOZ02000157.1:0-331 GCF_003999155.2 Mesorhizobium sp. M1D.F.Ca.ET.231.01.1.1 | reverse complement strand
GGCGCCGTCAGGCATTTCCACCGCCTCGACCAGGATCTGGCCCGGCTGCGAGAAGACAGCATGCACGGGAAGTTTGGGACAGCCGCCGCCGAAGCGGCTTTGCGGATAGCCCTGGCTGCCGGCCTTGCGGAAACGATTGCCGGCATTGTCGACCTCCAGCATGAAGAACGGCACCCCAGCCGCGCCTGGACGCTGCAGCATGGTCAGGCGGTTGGCCGCCTGTTCGAACGAGACGCCGAAGCGGGAACGCAGGACGTCGATGTCGTAGCGGGCACGGACGGCGGCGGCATGGAAGGCCTGGTAGGGCATCATCAAGGCGTGCGCGGCGTAG
>NZ_RZOZ02000156.1:0-331 GCF_003999155.2 Mesorhizobium sp. M1D.F.Ca.ET.231.01.1.1 | reverse complement strand
CGGCGATTTCCGAGACCATCGGCAGCATCACCTTGATATTGCCGTGGACGGCGGCACGGAGCAGTGCCCGCAGCTGGCGCTTGAAGATGTCGGGGCGGTCGAGACACATGCGGATGCCGCGCCAGCCGAGGAAGGGGTTTTCCTCATCCGGGAATTCGATGCCGGCGATCGGCTTGTCGCCCCCGATATCGAGCGTGCGCACGATCACCGGATGCGGCGCAAACGCCTTGGCCAGCGCGCTGTAGGTTTCGGCCTGCATGTCTTCCGACGGCAGGTGCATGTGACGCATGAAAAGCAGTTCGGTGCGGAACAGCCCGACACCCATGGCGCC
>NZ_RZOZ02000155.1:0-332 GCF_003999155.2 Mesorhizobium sp. M1D.F.Ca.ET.231.01.1.1 | reverse complement strand
GGTGAATTTCATCGACACGGCCGAGCTTTACTCGATTCCGCCCAAGGCGGAGACGCAGGGGCGGACCGAAAGGATCATCGGCAGCTGGATGAAGGCCAACCGCAACCGCGACAAGGTCATCCTTGCCTCGAAGGTCGTCGGCCTCCCCGACAACACATGGTTCCGGGGCGACCGCCCGTCGAAGCTGGTACGCCCCGATATCTGCGACGCAGTCGAGAAATCGCTGGCAAAGCTCGGCACCAACTATATCGACCTCTATCAGATCCACTGGCCGGACCGGGACATTCCGTGGGGCTCGAATCCGACACGCGTCGGGGCGCCGGCGCGCCGGG
>NZ_RZOZ02000154.1:0-332 GCF_003999155.2 Mesorhizobium sp. M1D.F.Ca.ET.231.01.1.1 | reverse complement strand
GTGAAAACATTCGCCACGCTCGTCAACGACCTGAACCCGCTGCATCACGACGAAGCGTATGCCGCGCAAAGCCGCTTTGGCGGTCTTATCGCATCCGGCACGCAGCCTACCGCGCACTTCATGGCGCTGCTCGCCACACATTTTTCAACCTATGCGCAACCGCTCGGACTCGAGTTCGACATCAAGCTGAAAAAGGCCGCGCACGCGGGCGACACGCTCGTCATGAGCTGGCGGGTGCACGATGCTTACTGGAAGCCGAGCCTGAACGGCGACCTCACGCATCTCGAAGGCACGGTCACGAATCAGCTAGGAAGGATACAGGCGATCTAGAT
>NZ_RZOZ02000153.1:0-332 GCF_003999155.2 Mesorhizobium sp. M1D.F.Ca.ET.231.01.1.1 | reverse complement strand
GGGTGTCTTGATGTCTGAGCCATGGTAACCGACGTCTTTCCACCCCTGATCGTCCGTAACGATGAAGACAATGTTAGGCCGCGAAGGCTGAGCTGCCGCAGCCTGAACGCTGGCAAGGCCAGCGAGCGCCCCCGAAAGGCCAACGGGCGCGGCAAATCGTGTAAGGGCTGCGGCCGTGCCGGCCATCAATGCGTCGCGCCGCGTGATTTTGTTGGTGGTACCGGCTTCGGCCGGGAAGTCACGATCGTTGCTCATGTTGTGCCCCTGCTCTGCTAATTCATACCGTCCTACTCAAAACAATGGCGCGTCTAGCGTTCTGGCGCGGATCATTT
>NZ_RZOZ02000152.1:0-333 GCF_003999155.2 Mesorhizobium sp. M1D.F.Ca.ET.231.01.1.1 | reverse complement strand
GCGTGAGCACGCCGACTTCGGTCGTGCCGCCGCCTATGTCGACCACCATCGACCCGGTTGCCTCCGCCACCGGCAAACCCGCGCCGACCGCCGATGCCAGCGATTCGCCGATCAGGTTCACCTTCCACGCGCCGGCCGACACGGCGGCTTCGGTAATCGCGCGGCGCTCGACCTGCGTCGCCGCGGCCGGCACGCATAGCGTGAACGCGGCGCGGCGCTCGACCTGCGTCGCCGCGGGGCGAAGAAAATCTCGATCTTCTCGAATCGCTGCGCCGCTCGAAAATCCGTCTGATTCTCACTCTCCACGAGCAGGCGGCCGGCTTCATGGCCGCC
>NZ_RZOZ02000151.1:0-333 GCF_003999155.2 Mesorhizobium sp. M1D.F.Ca.ET.231.01.1.1 | reverse complement strand
GCCAATCCGCCATTTCATGCCGGGCGGCGCGGCCAAGCAGGAGCATTGACGTTGGATATCGCCTTCTCCTCAACCACCAAACTCGCCGCTGCGATCGCCACCCGAAAAATCTCGGCGGTCGAGGCGCTCGATGCGCACCTTGCCCAGATCGACAAACACAACGAGGCGATCAATGCCGTCGTCATCCTTGACCGGGAGGGCGCGCGCGAGCGCGCCAGGCAAGCTGACGCCGCAGTGGCGCGCGGCGACACGCTCGGCTCGCTACATGGTGTACCCTTCACGCTGAAGGACGCGCACGAGACTGCCGGGATGAAGTCGACGGCCGGCTTCCCG
>NZ_RZOZ02000150.1:0-334 GCF_003999155.2 Mesorhizobium sp. M1D.F.Ca.ET.231.01.1.1 | reverse complement strand
GCCCGATCAAGGCGATGCACCGGATGTGGTGCGCAGGGAAGCCCTGGTCTGGGTAGGCAGCAGACCCGCGCTGGAGTTTTACGATTTCGGCGACACCGTGCCGCTGGCATTGGCTGCGTCGAACGCCATCGATCATAAGGGTGCCTGCGAGGCCATGGCCCGCGCCGGGCTGCGCTACAAGATAGCCTATGCCAGCAACAGCCTGGCGGGGCTCATCGCCGTCGCGCGCTCGGGTCTGGCGATCAGCGTGATGGCGGAGGAGGCCGTGCCGCCCGATCTCCATATCCTCGGCGCCCCGCTTCCCGCGCTGCCCGGCCTCGGCATCCTGGTCGTC
>NZ_RZOZ02000149.1:0-334 GCF_003999155.2 Mesorhizobium sp. M1D.F.Ca.ET.231.01.1.1 | reverse complement strand
GGCCAGGCGCACCTTGCGCCCGCGTGCCCAGGCCGGGCTCTGCGGCAGCAGGCTGCTGGCGGCGACAGCGGCGCTGGCCGCGATGAATTCCCTACGCTTCATGGCAGACATCTCTCCTCTTGGCAGCGTGCCGGCCACAGCCGGCACGCCAGGTCACGCAAACGGAATTACTTGAACCGGTAGCCGATGGTCACACTGTAACCACGGCCGAAGATGGTTGCGTAGTCACTGGAGTCACCCAGGAAGCTGTTCGGATCGTAGAACGGCAGGCGGTTGAACAGGTTCTTGACGGTGAAGCTCAGGTTCCAGGCATCATCCGGGCGCCAGGTGACGC
>NZ_RZOZ02000014.1:0-193767 GCF_003999155.2 Mesorhizobium sp. M1D.F.Ca.ET.231.01.1.1 | reverse complement strand
GACGCTTACAACTTCGGGCGCCGGCTTAAGACACTGACGGGGCTAACCCCCTACGAATACATCTGCAAATGCTGGACAAAGGACCCTGAACGCTTCAGGCTCGATCCAATCCATCAAATGCCGGGACTAAACACCTAACCGATGGATTTGGCCGAAGCCTGACAGAGATTGCCAGCTTGAACGCGACTCCAGCCTCTGAGGTAGGCAGGCTCCTCCCACTGGCGTTTCTCTCCCCAAAGATCGTCTCAAGGATCATCGCCGGCAACCAGCCAGTCGAGCTCACAGCCCATCGGTTGTCGCGCCTGTCCGGCCTTCCTTTCGCCTGGTCCGATCAGGTTGTCCTCCTCGGCCTCTGATTCCAACCATCAGCCGAGCATCGCTTTTCCAAACAGTTGGCCACGGAAATGGCCCCGCAGAGACGGATCCCGGAAATCGAGCCCTTCTGGGCCTGAAAGGGGCGTCTCCGCCAAGCGTTGCCGCCAAGGCCTCGCTAACCCACGGAATTGACGACACTATCCTGAGACGATCGAAAGCACGCCAAAACTGGCAGACTGAATGGTGGGCCCGGAGGGACTCGAACCCCCAACCAAGCGGTTATGAGCCGCCGGCTCTAACCATTGAGCTACAGGCCCCACGCGGGCTGGCTTAGTGTTTTTCGCCTCGCGACACAAGGCTTTCCGAAGGCGCCGGCCACGCCCGCCCAAATCAGCCCATATTCGCGCTCTAGTTGCCAAAACGCGACTGGTTCGCAGACCGAGGAGATTTCGATGACCAGACATCTTTTGCCCGTGGCGCTCGCCGCAGCGCTCGCGTTTCCGGCATTTGCAAGCGCGGCCGATTCGCCGCCTCCACCCCGCATCGTCGTTTCTGGCGAAGGTGAAGCGACCGTGGCGCCGGACATGGCAATGCTGACGCTCAGCGTCATGCGCGAGGCCAAGACGGCGCGCGCCGCGCTCGATGCCAACAACGACGCCATGGCGGCGGTGATCGCGGCGATGAAATCGGCCGGCATCGCCGATCGCGACCTGCAGACGGCAGGCATCCAGATCAACCCGCGCTACAACTACACCAACAAGGCGGACGGCAGCCAGGAAGCCGAGCTCGTCGCCTACCAGGTGACGAACACGCTGTCGGTGCGCGTGCGCGACGTCGACAAGACCGGCGACGTCCTCGACAAGGCGGTGTCGCTCGGCGTCAACCAAGGCGGCGGCATCGCCTTCACCAATGACAATCCGAAAGCCGCCATCGTCGAGGCGCGCAAGAAGGCGGTTGCGGATGCGATCGCCAAGGCCAAGACGCTCGCCGAGGCCGCCGGCGTCAGCCTCGGCAGGGTGATCGAGATCACCGACCAGAATGTCGCGCCGGTGCCGATGCCGATGAACGCCAAGGCCTTCGATGCCGCCCGCGCCGCCGTGCCCGTGCAGGCCGGCGAGAACTCCTACTCCGTCCAGGTCACCGTCACGTTCGAGCTGAAGTGATCTCGGCCCGACCGGTGTTTCGGAATCCGACAGCAAAAACCCCGGAGGATCGATCCTCCGGGGTTTTTTCGAGCCGCGCGCTTCTCACCGAAGGGGCTCCGCTACTGATAGGTGATCCTCAGAGGATCATCCTCGGGGCTGACCTTCCCAGAAGGTCATGCCCGGGCCTTAGCGATAGATGATCGGGCAGCCGCGCTCGTTGGCGAAGACCACCACCACGCGGTCGCCATACTGGCGGCCGGCGACCTTCACCGTGCGCCGGTCGATGTCGACGATGCGGACGCGATGCAGGCCCATGCGCTCAGCCTTGTCGAGCGCGCGGTCCGGCGAGCAGCCGCGGCGGCGCCATTCGCGATCGCGACGATAATAGCCGTCATCATCTTCGCCGGTGTAGACGCCGAAACGGGGATCAGGGCCGTTGCCGAAGCCGAGATAGAGGCTGTCCGCGTGCGCCGCCGGGATGGCGCCGAGCGTGCCGAGGCCGACAAGGGCGAAAAGGGCTGCCGTCTTGATCTGGTTGAACATCGTCTTCTCCTTGTTGTGGGCCCCTGGCCCCTGAATTGATGATTGGCGAACCAATGATTGCAAAATGCCACTTCGTGTCTGAACTTTCCGCGAACCGGCCGTTCATGCCCGGTTCATGTGAAAGGAAAGGCAAAGTCCTCGCTGATCCATCCCCGTTCACTTCAAAATCCGGAGCCGGAAACGCGCCACGGCTGCGCCCGGTTCCCCTTAAAGTCCGTCATCAAGACGCGAACCCTTCAGGGTTCGTCGTCAAAATGCGAGCCCTCACGGTTCGTCGTCCAGTATATAGTCGAAATAGTCGTCCGGCTCGGCCAGATCGGTTTCCTTGGCCTTCACCCGGCCGCGGATCGAAATACCGGCCTCATGCACGGTCTCCGCGCTTCCCGAAACCAGCCTGTGCCACCAATAGAGATCGTGTCCCTCGGCCACCAGCCGGTAGGCGCAGGTCTTGGGCAGCCAGGTGATGGTGCGCACGTTCTGCGGCGTCAGCCCGACGCAATCGGGCACGCGCGCCAGCCGGTTGGCATAGTCGGAGCAAAGGCATTTCTCGGCATCGAAGAGCCGGCAACCCACGCTCGTCCAAAAGATTTCGCCCGTATCCTCGTCCTCGAGCTTGGACAGGCAGCATTTGCCGCAGCCGTCGCAGAGTGATTCCCACTCGGCCGGGGTCATCGCCTCGAGCGTCTTGGTTTTCCAGAACGGTGCCGTCATGCGGCTGGATTTGGCCCTCCGGGGCCTTCCGGTCAAGCGTTGCTGTCGCACTGACCCAGTATCAACATTAGAAAAACACGAAATTGCCTTCAAAAGGCCGGCCGGGCATCCTTGGCTGCCGCCAATGCCTGACGGAACCAATTGTGGTTGATGAAAGTTTGGGCAGGGATGGGACCCTACTAGGAGAAAATTGATATGAAACGCCAACCACGGATTCTGGCGGGTACGGCAATCGGCCTGCTTATGGCATCCGCGCCGTTGGGCGCGTATCCGCTGCAAGCCGATTTCGGCGCCTCGCGGGGAGCGCTGCTTATCCTGGCGCAGTCGAACTGCGCCGAAGGCCAGTCGGCGGAGGAGTGTGCGCAAGGCGGCCAGCAGGGGGAAGCCCAGCAGCCGAAGAGAAAGAAACGCGAGCAGCAACAGCAGACGGAATCGGCCCCGGCCGAGCAGCCCGCCGAGCCCGAGCAGAAGCCGCGCCGGAAGCGGCAGGACCAGCAGCAGATGGATACCGGCCAGGCCGAGCAGGCAGCGCCGGCCGAGCAGCAGCTCCAGCCGCGCAAGAAGAAGCGCGACCAGCAGCAGCAGATCGAGGCGGCGCCAGCTGATCAGGGCGGCCAGCCTGCGGCCGACGAGCAGCAGCTCCAGCCGCGCAAGAAGAAGCGCGACCAGCAGCAGCAGATCGAGGCGGCGCCGGCCGATCAGGGCGGCCAGCCCGCGGCCGACGAGCAGCAGCTCCAGCCGCGCAAGAAGAAACGCGACCAGCAGCAGCAGATCGAGGCGGCGCCGGCCGATCAGGGCGGCCAGCCCGCGGCCGACGAGCAGCAGCTCCAGCCGCGCAAGAAGAAGCGCAACCAGCAGCAACAGACCGAGACCGCGCCGGCCGAGCAGCCAGCCGAGCAGGCGGCGCCCGCCAACGACAACTTGCCGCAGGACAAGCTGCGCAAGAAGAAGCGCGATCAGCAGCAACAGACTGAAACCGCCCCGACCGAGCAGGCGCCGAAGACCGAAGCCCCTGCAGGCGAGCCGGCGCAGCAGGCCGAACCGCAGCAGAACAATCAGCAGGCTGCACCGGCCGAGGGCGAACAGCCGCTGGACAAGACGAAGAAGCGCAAGAAGGCCTTCGGTGAGCAGCCCGGCACCGGTCAAGCGGTGACGGGAGAGCAACCTTCGACCAAGCAGCCCTCCGGCGAAGGCCAGGCAACGACTGGCGGCCAGCCTGCTACCGGCGAGCAGCCGGCCCAAGGCGGCGCGAATGCCGGCGCCGCCGCACAGGGCGAAGCCCCTGCCAATGCGAACGAGGCCCCCCTCTTCGACAGCCAGAAGGATGTGGTGCGCAAGCGCAAGGGCCGCCAGCCGACCGGCCAGACCGAGAACGGCCAGGCCGGCGTTGAGCAAGGCGGCACCGGCCAAACTGGCAACCAGACCCAACAGCAGACTGGCGAACAGGCTCAGGCCCCGAAGCCGGCGCCGGTCGACCAAGGACCGCCGCCCACCGACGACAAGGCGGCGCAGCAGGCAATCGCGCCCGAGAAGATTGTTCCGGTAACGGAAGAAAAGGGCAAGCGGATCGAGCTTACGCCCGAGCAGGTGGTGCGCGATCGCCGCCGGCCGCAGGGCGCGGACGTGGTCAAGCAGTTCGGCGACCGCGTGATCGTCCAGTTCAACAACCAGACGATCGTCGAAAGCAACGAGGCGCCTCGCATCACCCGCGGCGCCAGGGATGTCTATTACGAGGATCTGCCGCGTGGCCGCACCCGCGAAATCGTGGAACGCGACAACGGCGTCAGGATCGTCACCATCCGCAACCGCAATGGCGATGTCGTCCAGCGTTCGCGCATCATGCCGGACGGGCGCGAATATGTGCTGAGCTATGTCGACGAGCGGTACTACCAGGACGTCGACGACTGGCGCGATCCGGGCGACGACCTGCCGCCCATGCGGCTCGACATTCCGCGCCGGGACTACATCCTGGATTCGGAGGAAGTCGAGGATCCGGATGAGTACTACACCTTCCTCGAACAGCCGCCGGTGGAGAGGGTCCAGCGCCTCTACTCGATCGACGAGGTCAAGCGCTCGGCCCGGGTGCGCGACATCGCCCGCCGCATCGATCTCGACACGCTGAACTTCGACTTCGGCTCGGCCACGATCTCCGACACCGAAGTGCAGAAGCTCGAAGGCGTGGCCACCGCCATGGAAAAGCTTCTGAAGAAGAACCCGGCGGAAACCTTCCTGATCGAGGGCCATACCGACGCCGTCGGCACGCCCGACGCCAACCTCGCGCTGTCGGACCGGCGTGCCGAGGCGGTCGCCGAGGCGTTGACCAACGCGTTCGGCATCCCCGCCGAAAACCTCACGACACAGGGCTATGGCGAGGAGTACCTCAAGGTGAACACGCCCGGCCCGAACCGCGAGAACCGCCGTGTCGCCATCCGCCGCATCACCTCGCTGGTGGCGCCGGTGGCGAGCAACAACGAGCAATGATTTCAAAATCCTGAGCCGATTTTCGGAATCAGAGCGAGAAGAGGAGGCCCGTCCGGATCCGGATGGGCCTTATTCTTGAAAAGTGAAGAAGAATTGTCCCGCTTGCCCTGCCGCGCTCATTGAATCGCCGCATTGCGGCGCCCAGATTCCAGTCAGGGCGTTCCCTGCCCTGTCCCGACTCCAGCGGGACACATGAGCCCCGCCGGCGCCCCCTCTCCGGCGGGGCTTTTTTGCCTTGAAAACAGGGGCCGCCTGCCCGAAATACGGACCGACCCCGCAGAGCAATTCCAGGAAAAGTGCGCAGCTGTTTTCCGTCCGGAATTGCGTAAAGACAAGTGATCAAAGCGAAACCAGCCCGGAACACGCCATGAAGCGACTCGAACTCGCCATCGAATCCGTCATCCTTGCCTCGCGCTGGCTGCTGGTCGCCTTCTATCTGGGGCTCGGCCTGGCGCTCGCGACCTACGCGCTGTCCTTCGGCAAGAAGCTCTACGAGTTCGTGATGAGCGTTTTCACGCTCGGCGACACCGATACGATCCTGAAGATGCTTGGCCTGATCGACGCCGCCCTTGTCGCCTCGCTGGTGGTGATGGTGATCATTTCGGGCTACGAGAATTTCGTCAGCCGCTTCGACGCGCAGGACGGCGAGGTCCATTGGCTCGGCACGATCGACGTCGGCTCGCTGAAGGTCAAGGTCGCCTCGACCATCGTCGCGATCTCCTCCATCCACCTGCTTCAGGTCTTCCTCAACCACGCCTCCTACACAAGCGATCAGCTCATGTGGCTGACCGTCATGCATCTGGCCTTCGTCTTCTCGGCGCTTATGCTGGCCTATATCGACCGGGTGATGGCGCTGGCGAAGGGCAAGAAGGCGCAGGCCGAGTGAGACGTTTGCGGCTCGTCAGTAGATCCTCTTGACCTTCGTCTGCGAGTTCGCGAACACCTCGTCGGGAACGAAAAAATCACATGCGAGCTGATCAGTTCCGCCAGGCGCATAGACCGAAAAATCCGTGACGCCTTCGGCGCGAAGCACCTCCTCGTCGATGTAGAAATTGCCGGTCGCCTGGCGTGACGGCCGCAGGAAGATCGCGTGCGCCGCATCGGCCATGATGTCGGGCGAGCGGCTCATCGCCGCCACCGTCGCGCCGCCCAAGAGATTGCGCACGGCAGCCGTGTCGATGGTCGAGATCGGCCACAGCGAATTGACGGCGATGCCGGCTCCGGCGAACTCGGCGCTCATGCCGAGCGTGCACATCGACATGCCGAACTTGGCCATGGTGTAGGCGACATGGTTCTTGAACCATTTGGCCTTCATGTCGAGCGGCGGCGCCAGATTCAGAATATGAGGATTCTTCGCCAACTTCAGATGCGCAATGCACATTTTGGACACCAGAAACGTGCCGCGCGTGTTGATCTGGTGCATCAGATCGTAGCGCTTCATGTCGGTCTCCAGCGTGCCGGTGAGCTGGATGGCGCTGGCATTGTTGACGCAGATGTCGATGCCGCCGAACCGCTCCACGGTTTTCGCCACCGCGTCGGCCACCTGCGCCTCCTCGCGGATGTCGCACAGCACCGGCAGCGCCTTGCCGCCGGCCTGCTCGATCTCTTCGGCCGCGCTGTAGATCGTGCCCGGCAGCTTCGGATGCGGCTCGGCGGTCTTGGCCGCGATCGTCACATTGGCCCCGTCGCGCGCCGCGCGCAGCGCGATCGCCAGCCCAATGCCGCGCGACCCGCCCGAGATGAACAGCGTCTTTCCCTTGAGCGACATCCTCGCCTCCCTCATCAACGAAGGAGGCAACTTGCGCGGCGGATAGCTGTGGCGCAAGGCCCCAGGCGCCTGAACGAGATTACGCTGCGTCGTCCTGAAATCCGGCGCCGGCGAAGTCTATACCAGCACCAGTCCTTGTCGCATCGCTGTGGCGATGGCATCGGTGCGGTTGGCGGCGCCAAGCTTGATCAGGATCGCGGCGACATGGAACTTCGCCGTATGGACGGAAATGTTGAGCCGCCGGGCGATCACCTTGTTGGGGGCGCCTTCCGCCAGCAGCGCCAGGACTTCCGCCTCGCGCGGCGACAACGCCGCGCGGACCTGGTTGTCGTCGGTCGCCTCGTCCTCGGAAAGTTCGCCGTGGAAATCGCCATGTGCCTCTGACTGCCCTGCCCTGCTGATGCGATAGCCGGACGCCGCCAGCCGCAAAGCGGCTGCAATCAGCAGGCAGTCGGCAGAGGCAGGCAGCGTCGCAAACACATTGCCGGCCGACCGTTCGTGGCCGGCGCGCCGCGAGAGCAGCACGCTGGGCGTTGCCGGGCTCACGGCGCGGCTTTCCAAGGCAGCCTCGTCGACCAACGCGACATCCGCCGTTTGACCCACGCTGCTTCCGGCAATCACCGGCAGCAGGTCGTCGCTCGCCGCAAGCGCGTCGGCCAGCTGCTCGGCGCGGCCGGCGTCGCCGAGCGCGATCAGCGCCGTCAGCCGGTGGGTCGCCGGCTCCGGTCTCGCGATCGTCTGCGCTGCGCTGGTTGCCATAGCCCCTCTCAGCTCAGCGGTTTTTCGCCGATGGTGATCGAAACGTCGCGCTGAACACCGCCGCTCAGGATGCCGAGCGTCACGGCCGTGCCGGCGCTGTCCGGCCCGAGCCTGCGGATCAGCTCGCGCGGTCCGTGCACCGCCTCGCCGTTCCAGGCGACGATGATGTCGCCGACATGCAGACCGGCGGCTTTCGCCGGGCCGCTGTCGTCGAGGCTCATCACCATGGCGCCCCGCGTGTCGCCGTTGCGGATCGGATGCAGCCCGGCGCCGAGATAGCCGCGCGCGACATGGCCTTTCTCGCGCAGCGTCGCCACCGCGCGCTCGATGGTCTCGTAGGGCATGACGAGCGCCCGCCGGCGCGGCCCGAACAGCAGCATGCCGATCAGACCTCCCTTGGCGTCGAGCACCGGACCGCCCTCGAAGCGGCCCCCGGTGTTGATGGCGAGGTTGATGCGCCGATCGATCGTGCCGCCGCGCATCGAGCGCCATGCCGGCCCGACTTCGCCGACCGTGCCCAACACGGCAAGCGCTGCTCCCTCGCTGTTGCCGACGGCGATCGCCACATGGCCGGGGCGCACTGCGGCACCTTGAGGCAGTTGCGGCAGACTGGCAACGGCGGATGCTGGCTTCAGCAGGGCAACGCCCGTCGACGGATCGCGGCCGACGAGCTCGGCCTTGACGGTTTCACCCGAGGCCAGCGTCAGCTCGACCTCCTCGCCGGCCTCGACCGCTTCCTCGGCGGCGACAAAGAAGCCGTCGCGCCAATGGAAGGCGCTCGCGGTGCGGTGGTGATGCGTGACGAAACTCGCCACTGCCGGAGCGGCGGCGGCCGCGACATCGGCGATCGCATCGGAAAAGGCACTGAGATTGATGCTCATAAGAATATCTCCTGGGTTCGGTAACCCAGATATCGCTCCGCAGCGCCGTCGGGGGTACTCGCCTGACGGCTAGTGGCCGGCCTGACTGGCCACATGGTCAGGTCGCGGCGGTCGTGCCCGCTCCGCACATATAGTCATCATTCCGCAAGATCACATGGGAACACACCGATGGCGTTAGCGGCCGAAAAAATTCCATCCGACGACACCTTGCTCGATGCCTATTCGTCATCCGTCGCCGACGCGGTCGATCGTATCGGCCCGGCCGTCTGCCGCATCGAGCGCATCGGCGCCGGCGGCCACGGTTCCGGCTTCGTGATCGCGCAGGACGGGCTGGTCGTCACCAACTTCCATGTCGTCGGCGACGCGCGCGCCGTGCGCGTCACGATGCCGGATGGCGCCGCCCGCGAGGGTCACGTGCTTGGCCGCGACCCCGACACCGACATTGCGCTGGTGCGCGCCGACGGCAGCTTCGCCGACGTCGCGCCGCTCGGTGATTCCAAACGCCTCAGACGCGGCCAGATCGCGATCGCGATCGGCAATCCGCTGGGCTTCGAATGGACGGTCACCGCCGGCGTCGTCTCGGCGCTCGGCCGCTCGATGCGCGCCTCGACCGGCCGGCTGATCGACGACGTCATCCAGACGGATGCCGCCCTGAACCCCGGCAATTCCGGCGGGCCGCTGGTGTCCTCGGCCGGCGAGGTGATCGGCGTCAACACGGCCATGATCCACGGCGCGCAGGGCATTGCCTTCGCGGTCGCCTCCAACACCGCCAACTTCGTCATCTCCGAGATCATCCGCTTCGGCCGCGTGCGCCGCGCCTTCATCGGCGTCTCCGCCGATACGACCAACCTGCCGCGCCGTGCGGCACTCTTGTCGCAGGTGACCACCAACACCGCGGTGCGCCTGCGCAGCGTCGAGAGGAACGGTCCCGCCGCCAAGGCCGGGCTGAAGGAGGGCGACATCATCGCGGCCATCGACGGCCGGCCTGTCACCGGCGTCGATGACCTGGTGCGCATGCTCGATGCCGAACGCATCGGCCGCGACACGCTCTGCACCGTCGTGCGCCGCAGCGGCGTCAGCCAGGTGGTCGTAACGCCGGTGGCGCGGAACGGCTAGGCGGCCGTCATCGCCATTCCCTAGAGCAATTCCAGGAAAAGTGTGTAACGGTTTTTCGTCCGGAATTGCGTAAAAACAGATACTTAGAGCGGTTCGGCGATTCTATGAATCGCTGAATGCGGACGATCCTTCGACAAATTGCGCCCGAAATTCGAGGCTGAGCGGGATCGGCTTGATGACGTCGATCAGCACGCCGTTCGGATCCTTGGTGATGAAGTGGCGCTGACCGAAAGGCTCGTCGCGCAGCGGGGACAGGATCGGCAGGCCGGCGGCGACGACACGCTCATAGACCGCGTCGGGATCGCGGACCTCGAAATTGATCAGCAGGCCGGACGTGCGTCCCCGTCCCTCCTCCGGGATCGTCTCGTGGTCGCCCTGGACGATGCCGAGATTGACGCGACGATCCTCTGCCGATTGGAGATGCACATACCAGTCGCTCGCAAACAGCGGCTTGAAGCGAAAATGCCCGACGTAAAAGGCTGCCGTGCCGGCGACATCGCCCGTCATCAGCACCGGATAATAGCTCGTCGTCCTCATCTTTTCTTCTCCTGCTACATAACATACAGTCTGCATGTAAATGCAATTAACATACAGGCTGTATGTATGCAACAAGAAACCACGCGCCGCTCCAACCGCGATCGCACCGAGGCGACGCGCGCCGACCTGATCCGGGCGGCACGAAAGCTGTTCACCGAAAAATCCTATGCCGAGACCGGCACGCCGGAGATCGTCGCCACCGCAGGCGTCACGCGCGGGGCGCTCTACCATCACTTTGCCGACAAGCAGGCGCTGTTCGCCGCCGTGGTCGAGCAGGAGGCCGCGATGGTCGCCGCCGAAGTCGATCACGCGTCCCCGGACTCTCTGTCCGCGCGAGAGGCGCTCATCGCCGGCTCCGATGCCTATCTTGCTGCCATGCGCGAGCCCGGCCGCACCCGGATGTTGCTGATCGATGGACCGGCCGTGCTCGGTCGCGCCGCCATGGACGAGATCGACAACCGCCACGGCAACCGCTCGCTGCGCGAGGGTCTGGTCGCGGCTATGCGCGCGCAGTCGGTGATCAAGCTGCCGGCCGAAGCGCTGACCGCCCTGCTGGCCGCCGCCTTCGATCGGGCGGCTTTGGCCATTGAGGCCGGCGCATCGGCGATGGACTATCGGACCGTTCTGCTGGCGCTCATGGACGGCTTGTCTCCGGCTCCTCCTCCGTCCACGCGCCCGGCTCCATCTCGTTGAAGCAGCCGAGCTGCCGTTTGAACTGGTCGATCAGCCAGGCAGCCACCGGCTTCGGGCTACGATCGTTGCGGTGCATGGCATAAAGCGACGAGCGCACCTCGCGATAGGGCTCAAGGTCGAGTTCCACCAGCCGGCCGCTGGCCAGATCATCGGCAATCAACCAACGCGGCAGCCCGCCCCAGCCCAGCCCTTCGCGCATCAACGTATGCTTGGTACGCGGATCCGTCAGCCGCCAGGTGCGGTAGGCGAAGACGCCAAAGTCGCGCCCCTTGGTGCGCTCGGACTGGTCGCTGACGACCAGCTGGGTATGTTCGCGCACATCCTCGATCGCCACCGGCTTTGGCAACAGCGCCAGCGGGTGACTGGGCGCAGCAGCCAGCACTATCGACATGAAGCCGATGCGCACGAGGCGGACGTCGACCTCGCCCAGCAGCCCGCCTATGCCGAGATCGGCCTGCCCGCTGACGACATGATCGGGGATCACGCCGAGCGAGCCGATATGCAGGCGCAGCATCACGGCTGGAAACTGCGCCTCGAACGCCTTCAGCACCCGAACCAGTACCGGCGAGGGCAGCGTTGCATCGACCGAGAGCGCGACTTCGGCCTCCAACCCCTGATGGTGCCCGTCGACCCGCGAACGGATGCGCTGCAGCACGCCGATCATGCGCCGCGCATCCTCCAGCATCGCGCGGCCGATCTCGGTCAATTGCGGTTCGCGCGTGCCTTCGCGTTCGAACAGCTTCAGCCCAAGCTGCGCTTCGAGATTGGCGATACCGTAGCTGATCACCGATTGCGCACGGTTGAGCTTGCGCCCGGCGGCCGAGAAACTGCCCGTTTCGGCCACCGCCACCAGGATCTGAAGCTGGTCGAGCGTCGGATTTGGCTGCATTATCAATCCATTTTATAGATGGATACCATACAAATTATAGCAGTTTTGCTGATGGATCGGCAATCCCATATTGGTGGGGAAAGTTCAATCCAACCCCAAGGGGACACCGCCATGTCTATTCTGCTTGTTACCTCCAGCCCGCGCGGCGCCGCTTCGCATTCCACTCACGTCGCCACCGATCTCGCGCAAAAACTGCTTGCCGCCGATCCATCGGCTAGGCTGGTCGTGCGCGACCTCGTTGCCAACCCGTTGCCGCACATCGATCCCGACTACTCGACCGGCATCTATACGCCCGTCGAGGCGCGCACCGCGCGCCAGGCCGAGGTCGTCAGCGTATCCGACGCCGCGCTGGACGAGTTGTTCGCCGCAGACACTGTCATCCTCGCCACCGGCTTCATCAATTTCGGTATCTCCTCGACGCTGAAGTCGTGGGTCGACCATATTGCCCGCTCCGGCAAGACCTTCTCCTATGGCGAAGGCGGCCCGAAGGGTCTCGTCAGCGGCAAGAAGGTCTATATCGTGCTCGCTTCAGGCGGCATCTATTCCGAAGGCGCCGCGGTCCAGATGGACCACGCCATCCCCTATCTGCGCGGCGTGCTCGGCTTCCTGGGCATGACCGATGTGGAAGTCATCCGTGTCGAAGGCGTCGGCATGGGCGCTGACGCGGTTGCCGCCGCGCTCGCCAAGGCAACCGCCAAGGTCGACGCGATCGCCGCCGCGGCCAATGCGAACCAGGCCGCCGCCGCGTAGCATTCCTCTCGGAAATCAAGAAGGCAGGCACCCACGGGGGCCTGCCTTTTTGCTGTTCAACGGGGCTGACACTGGCGACGCTGCCGACTACGCTGCTCTGCTATCGAAGCAGGGCATCGGAAACGTGGCGAACCAGAACAAGATCATCATCACCTGCGCGGTCACGGGATCGATCCACACCCCGTCGATGTCGCCGCATCTGCCGGTGACGGCGGAAGAGATCGCGACCGCGGCCATCGAGGCGGCCGAGGCCGGCGCTGCGATCGTCCACCTCCATGCCCGCAATCCGGTCGACGGGCGCCCCGATCAGTCGACGGAGGCATTCGCGCCTTTCCTGCAGGTCATCAAGCAGCGCTCCAACTGCGTCATCAACATCACCACCGGCGGTGCCGCGACCATGAGCGTGGAAGAACGCGTCAGGCCGGCGAAGGTTTTCGCGCCCGAGGTCGCGTCGCTCAACATGGGGTCGATGAATTTCGCGCTGTTTCCGATGCTTGAGCGGTTCAAGACCTTCGAGCACGACTGGGAGCGGCCCTATCTCGAAAGCTCGCGCGACCGGATCTTCCGCAACACTTTCGGCGACATCGAGCACATATTGCGCACCTGCGCCGACAACGGCACGCGCTTCGAGATCGAGTGCTACGATATCGGCCATCTCTACACGCTGGCGCATTTCGTCGACCGCGGGCTGGTGAAGGCGCCGTTCTTCGTCCAGAGCGTGTTCGGCATCCTAGGCGGCATCGGCACCCACCCGGAAGACGTCGCCCATATGAAGCGCACCGCCGACCGCCTGTTCGGCAACGACTATCACTGGTCGGTGCTGGGCGCCGGCCGCCATCAGTTGCCGATCGCCACGCAGGCGATCGCGCTCGGCGGCAATGTGCGGGTCGGCCTGGAGGACTCGCTATGGATCGCCAAGAGCAAGCTCGCCCGCTCAAGCGCCGAACAGGTGACCAAGGTCCGCCAGATCATCGAAGGCCTCGGCGCCTCGATCGCCACGCCCGACGAGGCGCGCCAGATCCTGCAGCTCAAGGGCGGAGACAAGGTCTCGTTCTGATCGGAACCGGAATCGCGGCCATCCGGCCGCCGGCTATCCAAACATCCTCTCGCCCTGCTCGTCGACGAGTTGGATGCCCTTCTTGATCGAGATGTCGACGGCATCGTCCAACCCGGCGAAACGGTCGGCTCGGATGAAGCGGTGCTCCTTCATCACGCCATCCACTTCCTTCGAGACGACGCCGCAGGTCTGGTATTGGCCGTCGGCCTTGTAGGGCGTGGCGCTGATCAGGAATCCCTTGTGCTCGACCTGCTTTGCCGGCTTCGCGGCTCGGGGCTCTGTCGCCTCGCCGCCACCGCCGCCGAAAAGACGTTTCAGAAAAGACATTTCAGTATCCTCCAACGGCAATCGTCCTGCATCACATAGCGTGTTGCAGGACGATTTTCAGTAGCGGTCGTTGGCTTGGCGGGCAATAGACGCCCCGAGCCGGCTCGGCTCAGCTGTGCGACAAGGCCTCGAGCGCCGCGGCGGCGTCTTCCAGGATGCTGATCGCCTCGGCCTGTTTGTCTTCCGGCGCGTCGACGATATCGCTGAGCGCGGCGCGCAGCCGGTGGCGCAGCGCGCGGAACCGGTCGCGCTTTTCATGCCGGCCGCGCCGGCCGCCATCCTCGCTGTCGTCACTCCAGCCGAACCAGTCGCGCGCCTTGGCCATCTTGCGGCCGAAGCGCTCGAGGTGGTCGAGCACGTGATCGATCATCTCGCGGTTTTCCTCGAGATGCGCCCTGCCCGCCTCGGTGATCGAAAACACCTTCTTGTTGCCCTCGCTGGACGAGACGGCATAGCCCGCCTCCTCGAGGAAAGTCAGCGTCGGATAGACCACGCCCGGGCTCGGGCTGTAGATGCCGCTGGTGCGTTCCTCCAGGGCCTTGATGATGTCGTAGCCGTGCCGCGGCGCCTCGGCCAGAAGCGACAGCGTGATCAGCTTGAGATCGCCGTCGGCCAGCATGCGGCCGGCCCGGAACATGTCGCCCGGCCCGCCGCGCCCGCCGCCGCGCATGCCGTGACCGAACGGCCCGAAGCCGCCGCCGCGGCCGCCGAAACGGCCCGCCATGTGCATGAACATGCGCTCGCCGAAATGGCTGTGTCTGTGCATGGATTGCTCCTTGAGTTATGTCTTACGATATATCTTAATTAGGTCGCAACCCTCACTGAGTCAAGATATATCTTACGATGTATCTGAAAGTGCCGCCAGCCGGATTGATTTCACGAGAGCCAGCCGCTAGAACGCGATCGAGGGTCGCCGACCGCTCCGTAAGCGTCTGACGTCAAGCAACGCATCCACCCCGGTCCCTCCGGGCATGTGCCGAAAAAACCGGCAAGAGGATGCCAATGCGACGGACCGACGTTTCGGGAAAATCCCCAATGACTGGAAGAAATCGGCGCAGGAAGCTGCCTGCGCGCTATGCCGTCGTCAGCCCGCTGGTGCTGTCGCTTTTGATGACCTTCATCGTCTCCTTCATCTCCACGCTGAAGAGCCTCGGCCTTCACTCCAACCTGCCCGCAATCTGGCTGACCGCCTGGGGTCTGTCCTGGCTGGTGGCGTTTCCGACCCTGCTTCTGGTGCTTCCCATGGTGCGCCGCATCGTCGGCTGGCTGTGCGAGCCGGCGGCCAGGTGACCGACGCCCGGAAAGGCATGGAGCGCGCTCCATGCTTTCCAGGCTTTCCTTGGTTGAAGTGCGCCGGCTACCAGCGGCCCTTGCTGCGGTTCCAGGCGTAGAGAAGATCGGCGAAGCGGTCATAGGCAAAGCGCGTCAACGGCAGCGCGATCGGGTTGCCGAAGAGCGCCGCCAGCCAGCTTTCGCCCGGCGTCATGCGCCAGACCGCGATCGCCACGTCGGCGCCGACCAGCAGTCTGCCCTCGGCATCGGTGGCATGCAGCCGGCGGCGGATGTCCTCCAGCGAAGCGCCGAATGCGGAAAGGATGGACGGTTCGAAATTGATGTCGCGGAATTCGATGCGGCCCGCCTTGACCGCCTCGATCAGCCGCCGCTTCTGGCGGCTGATGCCGGCGTCGCAGACAGGGCAGCGTGTGTTGTACCAGACTGTCAGGAGCGGCACGGGCATGGCAGGACTATCGGACGCGCCGCCGCGCTCCGCAACTCCGCCGGTGCGGATAACAGCGTCCTATCCTAGCGAGCTGATGATCTCGCGATAGGCGAACTCCGGAAAGGCCTTGAGCGTGCGCGTTCGAACGCTGCCGCCCGACGACAGCATCAGCGCGAAACGGGCGAGCACCGCATCGTCGGGCGCCTCGACCACGGCCACCATATCGCACTCGCCCATGGTCAGATAGAAGGCCTTGAACGAGCCGCCCATCTCGCTCAGCTGCTTCTTGGCGGCGTCGAGCCGCTTCGGCGACTCGCGGACATTCTTGGCACCTTGCTCGGTCCAGTTGATGAGCATGATGTAGGTCGTCATGGCAACACCTCCTACCGGGTCCACGGAGCAGGCGCCTGGCCGTTGCGGCCGGCGCCGGGGCGCCCATCCGGCTTGTCGCCCACAAATGCATCCGACCGCGAAAGTATCCTCCTGTCGGGTAGCCCCGGCAAGGCGGCATTGCGATGGGCTGGAAACGCAAAAGGGCGCCCGAGGCGCCCTTTCAAATTGCTGGACTGATCATGCCGATCAGCTGTCGAGGAAGCTTCTGAGCTTCCGCGACCGGCTCGGATGCTTGAGCTTGCGCAGCGCCTTGGCCTCGATCTGGCGGATACGCTCGCGGGTGACCGAGAACTGCTGGCCGACCTCTTCCAGCGTATGGTCGGTGTTCATGCCGATACCGAAGCGCATTCTGAGCACGCGCTCCTCGCGGGGCGTCAGGGAAGCAAGCACGCGGGTCGTCGTCTCGCGCAGATTGGCCTGGATCGCCGCGTCGATCGGCAGGATCGCCATCTTGTCCTCGATGAAGTCGCCGAGATGCGAATCCTCCTCGTCGCCGACCGGCGTTTCGAGCGAGATCGGCTCCTTGGCGATCTTCAGCACCTTGCGCACCTTTTCCAGCGGCATGGCAAGCTTCTCGGCCAATTCCTCCGGCGTCGGCTCGCGGCCGATCTCGTGCAGCATCTGGCGCGAAGTGCGCACGATCTTGTTGATCGTCTCGATCATGTGCACCGGGATACGGATGGTGCGCGCCTGGTCGGCGATCGAACGGGTGATCGCCTGCCGGATCCACCACGTCGCGTAGGTCGAGAACTTGTAGCCGCGGCGATACTCGAATTTGTCGACCGCCTTCATCAGGCCGATATTGCCTTCCTGGATCAGGTCGAGGAACTGCAGGCCGCGGTTGGTGTATTTCTTGGCGATAGAGATGACGAGGCGCAGGTTCGCCTCGACCATTTCCTTCTTGGCGATAGCCGCCTCGCGCTCGCCCTTCTGCACCTGGTTGACGATCTTGCGGAATTCCAGGATCGAGATCGCCGTCTCGGTGGCGAGGCTCTGGATCTCGGCGCGCAGCTCCTTGATCGCGTCCTTCTCGTTCTTGGTGAATTCCTTCCAGCCGCGCGACGTCAGATTGGCGATCGAGCGTGTCCAGTTCGGATCGAGCTCCGAGCCCTGGTACTCCCTGAGGAATTCCTCGCGGCGCACGCCGTAGCTTTCGGCAAGCCGAAGCAGCCTGCCTTCATTCTGCACCAGGCGCTTGTTGATGTCGTAGAGCTGCTCGACCAGTGCCTCGATGCGCGCGGTGTTGAGCGACAGCGACTTCACCGCCTTGATGAGCTGGTCCTTCAGCTCCTTCAGCCGGCGGTCCTGGCTGGGCGAAAGCGTACCTGCGGCGGCGAGACGGTTCTCGACCTGCTGGTCCTGCAGCTTGCGCAGCTTCTTATAGGTGTCGGCGATGACGTCGAGCGTCTCCATCACCTGCGGGCGCAGTTCCGCTTCCATCGCGGCGAGCGACAGGCTTGCCTCGTCCTCGTCGTCTTCTTCTTCCTCCAGCCCGCGCGTGTCCGCGCCGACATTGGTGATGTCGTCTTCTTCGTCGCGCGCGGCCGCGCGGCCGCGCGGCTTTTCCTCGGGCTTGGGCGCTTCCTCGACGCGTTCGACGACCGGCGCCTGCTTGGCCTCGGGGCCGGCATAGGTCGCCTCGAGGTCGATGATCTCGCGCAGCAGGATTTTCGATTCGTTGAGCTCGTCGCGCCAGATGATGATGGCCTGGAAGGTCAGCGGGCTTTCGCACAGGCCCGCGATCATCGTCTCGCGGCCAGCCTCGATGCGCTTGGCGATCGCGATTTCGCCCTCGCGCGACAGAAGCTCGACCGAGCCCATCTCGCGCAGATACATGCGCACCGGATCGTCGGTGCGGTCGGTCGGCTCCTTCTTGGTGGTCGTGGTGGCGACGGCAGTGCCGGTCTGCTCGGCAAGCTCGTTGGCGTCCTCTTCCGAATCGCCGCCGGCGTCGGCGCCCTCGGCCTCCTCGCCCTGCTCGTCGTCCTCGACGACGTTGATGCCCATGTCGGAGAGCATGGCCATCGTGTCCTCGATCTGCTCGGAGGTCACTTCCTCCGAAGGCAGCACCGAGTTCAGCTCGTCCATGGTCACATAGCCGCGCTTCTTGGCGGCCTTGATCATCTTCTTGACAGCATCATCGGAAAGGTCGAGCAGAGGGCCATCGGTGGCGCCTTCACGTTCGGTCTCGACCTCTTCCTTTTCCTTTGTCGCCATTCTTTGTCGTCTCCAAGCGGCCGAATATCGAAGCCGCGTAAGCTGCCCGACCGGTCATACCGGCTGCGCTCGCACCAGAACGCTTCTTTACCGGGCCAGTAACCGCATCTCTCGTTAAGTCCAGATTAACCCTGGTATCTGTGGCAGGCCTTTTGCCTGTCCAGTCACCAGCACCTTACATCGCTCAAAATTTCCCGCCGCCGCCGGGGCACGGTTAACGTTTCGAATCGTCCTGATTCCGCCAATCTGCCAGAAGGTCAAGCGCCTCTGGCATGATTCGCATGAAAAAAGCGAATCAATTACCCGACTTAGGGGCGTCGTTTCGACGCGCCTTGAGCATTTCCACTTCATTTTGGGGTAGGTCCGGACCTAAACGCGTCCAGCCCTGCCCGATGAAACGCCGAACCCTTCGATCAGCGCTTCCGTTGCCTGCACATCGTTGAATTGCGCTTGAATCTCGACGAGATGCCGGAAGTTTTCATCCGAAGGGTCTGCATCGAGCGCCGCCTGCGCCTGTTTCAGCTCTCTATGTAAGGTGCGCGCGCTGCGCTGCAAGTGCATCGCCTGGTTGAACGCGTCGCGGGCATCGTCAAGTCCGGCGGTTTCGAGCGCCGGCCATTGCCGCGCCCGCTTGATCAGCGCCACCGCACGCTCCCAGATGCCGCCGCAGCCGGCGCGCTCGATCGTGGCGATCACGGCGTCGCGGTCGTCGGCCGCGTCATGCGCCATCGCATCGAGGATGGCCGCATGCAGCCGCCGCAAATCCGAGTTGGCGAGATCGAGGAATTCGACATGCGCGAAATTCTCGTCGATCAGCGGCGGGTGGTTGACCAGAGCCACGATGATCGTCGCCTCGCGCACCGACATGCCCTCGCCCGCCCGCTTGACCAGCGCCGAGCGGCCGAGGCTCTCGGTGATTGCCGTGCGCGCGCCGGCCGCGCCCCGCCCAAACGCCCCGCCTGGCGCGGAACCTCTGCCGCGTTCGCCCGGCCGACCATCCTGGCGCCCCCCCAGACCTTGCCGCGTACCGCGCTGCGAGCCGAAGAAGCTTAAGACGCGTTCGCGCATCTCCTGCTGATAATGATAGCGCAGGCTTTCGTCGCGGATGCGGCCGGTGATCTCGCGCAGCGTCTTTTCGAGCTCCGCCCGCCGCTCCGGCGTGTCGAAGACGCCGCCGGCGGTCTCGCGCATCCATAGAAGGTCGGCAAGCGGCCTGGCCTCCGAAAGCACCGCGCGGAAAGCGTCCGGTCCGTCCGCCTTGACCAGGTCGTCCGGATCCTTGCCTTCCGGCAGCAGCGCGAAGCGCGCCGAGCGGCCTGGCTGGATCGCCGGCAGCGCCAGGTCCGCGGCGCGCCAGGCGGCCTTCAGCCCGGCCTGGTCGCCGTCAAAGCAAAGCACCGGCTCGCCGGCCATGCGCCACAGAAGCTCGAGCTGGTTTTCGGTGAGCGCGGTGCCGAGCGGCGCTACGGCATTCTCGAAGCCGGCCTGCGCCAGCGCGATCACGTCCATGTAGCCTTCGACAGCGATCACCGTGCCGCCCTTCGCCAGCGCTTTCCGGGCGCGGGCGAAATTGTAGAGCACATTGCCCTTGTGGAAGAGCTCGGTCTCCGGCGAGTTCATGTATTTGGCCAAAGCGTCCGGCGCCAGCGCCCGGCCGCCGAAGGCGATGATCTTGCCGCGCGAGTCCGGTATGGGAAACATGATGCGGTCGCGGAACCAGTCATAGGAGACCGGGATGTCGTCGCCATGCCGCACCAGTCCGCAAGCCTCGATGTCGGCCTTCGGCACGCCCTTGGCGGCGAGGTATTCCTTCAGCGCGTTGCGGCTGTCCGGCGCATAGCCGAGCCGGAACGACTGCTGCGTCGCGGGCGTCAGGCCGCGGTCGCGCAGATAGGCGCGGGCCTTGGCGCCTTCCGGTGCCTGCAGCCGCTCCTGGAAGAAGACGGTCGCCATCTCCATGACATCGGTCAGGCTGGCGCGTTCCTTCTCGCGCCGCTCCTCGGCGGCATCGCGCACCGGCATCGGCACGCCGGCCATCTCGGCGATCTTTTCGACCGCTTCGGGAAAGCTCATGCCGTCGAGCTCGGTCAGGAACTTGAAATGATCGCCCGAAACCGAGCAGCCGAAACAATGATAGCGCCCCTTCTTGTCCTCGCAGTGGAAAGACGGGCTCTTCTCGCCATGGAACGGGCAGCAGGCCCAATAGTCGCCGCGCGGTGCGTTCGTCTTCTTCCTGTCCCACGCGACGCGATGGCCGATCACCGAGGAAATCGGCACGCGGTCGCGTATCTCGTCGAGGAAGGCGGGCGGAAAGCGCATCGGGAAAGGCTCGTTTGCCCTTCATATAATCAGGCCGCCCGGGCGCGACGACTCCTAAAGCGGATCGTACCCGCTTTTCACAGACAAAAAGAAGGCGGCCGTCCGGCCGCCCATCCGTTGTGCGCGAATTGTCGTCGGATCAG
Organism: Mesorhizobium sp. M1D.F.Ca.ET.231.01.1.1; assembly: GCF_003999155.2. NCBI lineage: Bacteria > Pseudomonadati > Pseudomonadota > Alphaproteobacteria > Hyphomicrobiales > Phyllobacteriaceae > Mesorhizobium > Mesorhizobium sp. M1D.F.Ca.ET.231.01.1.1. The sequence goes on along the minus strand of NZ_RZOZ02000014.1, from coordinate 173,003 downwards.
TGCGCGGCGATCGCGCCGAAGACGATGCCGGAGACGATGCTGACCAAAAGGTAGTCGTTGCCGACGCGGATCCATTCCTGGCCGGGATCCGGACGGCGCAGGCCATAGCGGTGCCAGTCGCGCACCGCCTGATGGCGCTTCCAGTTCGAGTATCTCTGGCCGTTGCGCCAATGGCTGCGCTTCACCACGACCTTCTCCCTCACGACGCGCTTCTCGACGTGCCGGCCCGGCTTCTGCCAGTCGACCTGGGTCAAGTTCGGCCGCGGCGCGCTCGGCAGAACGAGCGGCGCGGCCTGGCCCGAAAAGGCCGAGGCGGCCAGCATCGAGGCGGTGACGGCGGAAAGTATGACACGCTTCATGGTCGTGCTCCTTGGTTGTCGATAGGCAAGGAGATAGTCGGGGCCATATGAACCGAAACTGAACACCGGATTACAATTCGGTAATGATTTCCAATACTTATATAAGCCGCGTCTGCAACCTGCAGAGATCGGGCCAGTGGTTGGAAGGCATGCGCTTTGATGTCCGCCGTGCGATTCATGGGCGGCATGCAACCAATATGCCTTCCATCCATTTCCGACACGCGCCGTCGCGTAACGACAGTCCGTCGCGCCGGTCGAAAATTATTATCCGGCTAAGATTTTTGGAGTATTTTGCCGTCCAAATGCCTATGATTCGCGCCACCCTCCGCTTCTCTGCCGCCTGGTCGCGAGGCCAAACATGAGCGGTTCCGTCGTCTTTCTGCACCTGGCCGGCGCGGTGGCGCTGATGCTTTTTGCCACCCGCATGGTGAAGACCGGCGTCGAACGCGCCTATGGCGATGTGCTGCGCCACAGGCTGCGCGCCACCATGCGCAATCCGCTGATGGCGGTGCTGGTCGGCTGCGGCCTCGCGATCGCCTTGCAAAGCTCCACCGCCGTCACGCTCCTGGTCGGCTCCTTCGCCGGCGCCGGCATCGTGTCGGGCGCCGCCGGGCAGCTTGCCGTGCGCGGCGCCGAGATCGGCTCGGCGCTGGTCGTCAAGCTGCTGACCTTCGACCTGTCGCTTCTGGTCCCGGTCTGCCTCGTCGCAGGAACGGTCATGTTCATGGCCACGGAACGGCGCGACTGGCGCCAGTTCGGCCGCATCCTGGTCGGCATCGGCCTGCTTCTTCTGTCGCTGGAGATGATCGGCCAGGCCTCGGAACCGTTGCGCCAGAGCACGCTGATGCCGATGATCGTCAACTATTTCTCCGGCGATCCGGTCACCGCCTATCTGCTGGCCGCAGTCGTCACCTGGCTGTTCCATTCCTCGATCGCCGCAGTGCTTCTTCTGGTGACGCTCGCCGGCCGCGGTTTCATCCCGCCGGAACTCGGCATCGTGCTGGTGCTCGGCGTCAATCTCGGCTCCTCGATCATCGCGCCGCTGCTCACCCGCAATGCCGATCCGGGCGTCCGCGTGGTGCCGATCGGCAACCTCCTGATGCGCGGCATGGGCTCGCTGATCATGCTGATCCTGTTCATGACGCTGAAGCCGCCGGTCGGTTTTCTCGGCACGGCCGGGGCGGACCAGATCGTCAACGCCCACATCTTGTTCAACGTGGTCATCCTGCTTGCCGGGCTGCCGCTCGCCGGCCTCGTCTACCGCGCTTCCGAGAAGATAGTCGCCCTGGGCGTCAAGCCCGCGCCGGCCGCGACGCTCGAAGTCGTCGAGCTTTCAGCGCTGAACGAGAGCGCGCTCGACACGCCGAGCCAGGCGCTGGCCAACGCCACGCGCGAGGTGGTGCGGGTCTGCGAGACGGTCGAGATCATGCTGAAGCGCATCATCGAGCTCTATGAGAGCGCCGACGCCGGCAAGATCAAGGCGCTGGCCGCGCTCGACGACCGGGTCGACCAGAAGCACGCGGCGATCAAGCTCTATCTGGCCAAGGTCACCAAGAACCCCTTGAGCGAGGACGAAGCGCTGCGCTGCCAGGAATTGATCGGCGCCTGCGTCAAGCTGGAGCAGGTCGGCGACATCATCGTGCGCAACATGCTGGTGCATGTCAGGAAGAAGCTGGAGCGCGGCCTGGAGTTCACGCCCGAGGGCTGGCGCGAGCTCAGCGCCTTCCATGCCTCGGTGCTGGCCAACGCCCGGCTTGCCTTCAACGTGCTCGTCTCGCGCGACCCCGAGACCGCCCGCCAGCTCGTGCTGGAGAAGGATCTGCTGCGCGAGCGCGAGAAGGAGACCAGCGCCAGCCATTTCGTGCGGCTGCGCGACGGCACCGCCAAGAGCGTCGAGACCAGTTCGATCCACCTCGACACCATCCGCGATCTCAAGCAGATCAATTCGCTGCTTGCTTCCATGGCCTATCCGGTGCTGGAGGAGCGCGGCCTGCTCGGCGGCTCGCGGCTGAAGGCCGGATAGCAAGCCGCAAAATTGCGGCTGTGACATCAACTTGGGAACAGGGGTCCGTCGTCGGCGCCAAAGCGGAAAAATTAGTCTTTGCTCCTCCAGCCATCCGTCGGCTAAGCATCGGATCAGGCCCACCGGGAGGATAGTTGTTGGATACCCATTCGCGCAGCTTCGTCAAGGCGCTCTCGTGGCGCGCCACCGGCACTATCGACACGATGATCATCTCGCTTGTCGTCACAGGCAGCATCAAGCTTGCTGCCGCTATCGGCCTGACCGAAGTCGTCACCAAGTCGCTGCTCTACTATCTGCACGAGCGGGCGTGGCTGAAGATCCCATATGGCGCAGGACGGCCGCGCGATAGCTGATGCGCGGACGCGCAGTTGAGCCTCTCTCAAGAAAAGCTAAAGCGGTGTCGACAATTTCTGCATTGCCGGCAGCATCCATCCGTGGTTTGACGCCCTGCATTCATATCAGTCTTTGCGCCATGCTGCCTCTTATCGCCCTCTTCATTGCCGCTTTCGCTTTCGGCACGACTGAATTCGTCATCGCCGGCGTGCTGCCGGAGGTGGCGGAGGGTCTCGGCGTCTCCGTGCCTACCGCCGGTTATCTCGTCTCCGGTTACGCCTGCGGCATCGCCGTCGGTGGACCTCTCCTGGCGCTTGCCACCAGCAAGGTCTCGCGCAAGGCTCTGCTCATCGGGCTGACGATAGCCTTCACCCTTGGCCAGGCCGCCTGCGCGCTGGCGCCCGATTTCGCCGCGATGCTCCTGCTGCGCGTTGCGACTGCCGTGGCGCATGGTTGCTATTTCGGCGTCGCCATGGTGGTCGCGGTCGGCCTGGTGCGCGAGGACCAGCGCGGTCGGGCTGTGGCGGTCATCCTCTCGGGACTGACGGTCTCCAACGTCATCGGCGTGCCGGCCGGCACCGCGATCGGCGGCCTCTGGGACTGGCGCGCGACCTTCTGGGTGATGGGCGCGCTGGGCGTCGTCGCGATCGTCGCCATGCTTGCGCTGCTGCCGCGCACCGCGGGCGCCGCCGACCGGCCCGCCGGCCTGGCGCGCGAAGTGCGCGTGCTGGGGCGCCAGCAGGTCTGGACCTCGCTCATCCTGATGCTGATGCTGATGATCGGCCAGTTCGGCTTGTTCACCTATATCACGCCGACGCTGCTCGAAGTCACCGGCCTCGACGAGAGCCTGATCCCATGGGTGCTGCTGCTCAATGGCGTCGGCGCCACGATCGGCGTGCTTGTCGGCGGCAAGCTTGCCGACTGGAGGCTGATGCCGTCGCTGATCGCCATGCTGTTCCTGCAGGCGGTGATGCTGGCTGTCATCTACGCCGTCAGCCCCTACCCGGTGCCGATGATCGTCGCGATCGTCCTCTGGGGCGGCCTCAACTTCGCCATCGGCGCACCGATCCAGACCCGCATCCTGGCCTGGACGGCGGACGCCTCGAACCTGGCCTCCTCGCTCATCCCGTCGGGCTTCAATGTCGGCATCGCGCTCGCCGCATCGCTTGGCGCGGCGATGCTCAATGCCGGCTTGGGCTATCGCAGCCTGCCGCTTGCAGGCGTGCTCGCCATGCTGGTGGCGGTGGTCGTGGCACTCGCCTCGCAGGCCTGGGAATGGCGCAGCCGCGCGACGCCGCCGCTGCCCGCGGCGGCCGAATAGGAAGCCGCGCACCCGCGCCGTCGGTTCGCGCCTCAGACCTGAGGGCGCGCAGATACCAGGCCGCCGGCAAGGATCGCCAGCAAACTGCGCAGGCCCTCCTCCAGTCTTTCCCGGCTGGACGCCGCGCCCAACGCCAGGCGCAGGCCGTCGGCAACGCCGGGCGCGACGGCAAACTCCTCCGCCGGACTGATGGCCAATCCGCGGCGCCGGGCCACATCGGCAAGCTCTGAAGAGCGCGGCCGCTCGCCAAGCGGATACCACAGATGCAGGCTCGATTGCGCCGAGGCGAAACCTGCCGGCAGGATCCTGCGCGCGAGCTCCTGCCTGGCCTGCGCTTCGGCACGCACCGCGGCCGTGATCTCGCCGGCCAGGCCGCCTCGCACCCATTCGCAGGCGAGCCCCGTCATCAGCGGCGGCGCCATCATCGTGGTGCCCCGGATCGCCGCCGCGATCCGCTCGACGGCTTCCGCGTTCGGCGCGACCAGGAAGGCGGTGCGCAGGAAGGGCGAGACGCATTTCGCCAATGTCGCGACATGAAAGGTCCGCTCCGGCGCGAGGCCGAGGAAGGCCGGCGGAGAAGAGGTCTGCAGCGGACTGTAGGGATCGTCTTCGACAATCGTCAGGCCGAGCTTGCCCGCCATCTGCGCCAGATCGCGGCGCCGGCCCTCCGGCATGGTGAGCGCGGTGGGATTGTGGAGCGTCGGGTTGAGATAGAGGACGCTGGCGCCGTGCCGTCGCGCCGCTTCCTCCAGACGGTCGGGACGCATGCCGTCATCGTCGCGGCCGACGCCGGCCAGTTTCCGCCCCGTGGCCTGCGCCAGCGCGATCAGCCCGGGATAGGTCAGCGCATCGGTAAGGATCGTGTCGCCCTCGCGGGTTTGCGACAGCAGCACCGCCGCAAGCAGCGCCTGCGCCCCGGAGCCGACCGCCACGCGCTCGACCGGCGGCCTGTCGCCGGTTGCCGCAAGCCATGACGAACCAGCGGCGCGTTCGGCGGGCGAACCCGGGCCGGGATGGTAGGAAAGCAGCGCTTCCGCGCTCGAACGTTTGAGCAGTCCCTCGATACCGCTCCGGATCAGTGCCGGCAAGCTGAGGCCCGAGGGCGCTGGCGGAATGTTCATGCTCAGATCGAGGATCGGCTCTTCCGGCTCGCCGGGCGTGACGAAGGTGCCGCGACCGGCCGTCGCGTCGATCAGGTTCCTGCGGCGGGCTTCGGTGAAGGCCCTGGTAACCGTGGTCAGATCCACGCCAAGGAAACGGGCAAGCTCACGCTGCGGCGGCAGCCTGTCCCCCGGCTGCAGCCGGCCGCTCGAGCGGGCAGCCGCAAGCGCATCGACAATTCTCAGATAGATCGGCTGAGGGCCCTCGTCCAGGGGAGACAGCCAGCCGAGGTCGTTCTTGCCGTTCATGCCTTCTCCATACATTTTGTCGCATTGTATGCATACAATCATGATACTAGTATGTATAGGTGACCTCAAGGCCGATCGAATGCCATGCGAGGTCCCTGGAGCGACAACCATGCAAGATCACGCGCACTATCCCGATCTCGAACCCTGGCGGATCGGTATCCGTGGCCGCTGTCCACGCTGCGGAGAGGGCCGGCTGTTCGAGGGATTCCTGAAACTGGCGCCGAAATGCGATGTCTGCGGGCTCGACTATTCCTTTGCCGACCCGGCGGACGGCCCCGCCTTCTTCGTCATCTGCTTTGCCTGCGTGCCCTCCGTGCTGTTCGCCGTCTGGGCACAGGTGGCTTTCGAGCCGTCCATGTGGTTCCACGCCTTCGTTTCGGTGCCGATCATTCTGGCGACCTGCATTCCGCCGCTCAGGCCGCTGAAAGGCTGGCTTGTCGCGAGCCAGTTCTACTACAAGGCCGAAGAAGGAAGGCTGGCCAAGCCCGGCGAATAGGCAGCTCAAACCCTATTGCCTGTGAACAGGTCTAAAGATCGATCCGGTACTTGAGGCTCTCCGCACCGCCATAGGCGGCGATCTTGGCGAACCGCCCGGCGAGAATGCCGCCATTTGGCGAGGATCACCTTCTGGGAGGCAAAATTGTCGAGATCGGTGGTGATCTCGACATAGTCGAGGCCCGCCGCCCTCGCCGCGTCGAGCATCAGCCGCAGCGCCTCGGTGGCGTAGCCGCGCCGCTCCTTCCACGGCACAACGGCATAGCCGATATGGCCGAGCACGTGCGGCGGCAGCGCCGACGTGCCCTTTTGCCAGCGAAGCCCGATCGAGCCGGCGACCTCGCCATCCCAGATCCAGCGCCGGAACCCCGGCAGGCGCGGCACCGTCGTGCCGTCCGGCAAGGCGATGCGCGGCCCCTTGGCTTCGGGATCGTCAAGGCTGGCAAGAAAGGCGACAGGATCTTCCTCGATGGCCGCGAGCTGCTCGCGTGTCGCTTCCAGGAGCCGGACATTGTCCGGCGACCAGCCGCGCTCCAGCGCCGCCTTGTAGGAGGGCAGATGTTGGAGCGCGGGCTTGACGATTTCGACCACGACGTATTCCGGTTGAACAAGAAGTGTTTCGCCGATTGGCGCGGGCCTTTTATGATTGGCGCAGGTGATTCACCACAAGCGATAACGGCTGGAGAGGGGAAATAATCCGGTGCGGTTGAGATCTGTTCCGCTTGATGTCGCTGTCCTCTGCCTCCTCGCCTTTGCCGTCGCGCTGACGATGTCGGCCCGATCTTTCGCGGCGTTGCGGTCCTCGAGCATTCCGGCCTGGCTGCAGGCCCATGTCGGCGAAGGCGACGGTCAGATCGCTCAGGTGGTCCTGGAACGGGCGCGTGCGCTTTACCTGAAGAAGGTAAGCGAAGGTTCCGTGAAAAATCCCTGCTACTTCGCCATGGACGCGACGCGTCCCGGCGATCTGGGCAACAGCGTGTTGGGGCGCCGCTACTACATCATCTGCGAGGCCGAGCAGTCGTTCCGCGCGGTCTCGGCCGGCCACGGCGGCGGCCGCAACCTGAAGGGCGTCGCGGATTTTTCCAACGGCAGGCGCTGCGCGAAGAATTTCGGCAATGCGATGGACTCTGAACTGACGGCCGGCGGCCCCTATATGACCGCCGAGGCCAAAACCTCGTTCAAGGGTTATTACCGCGTCGGCGCGAAGCAGAATACGGTTTTCATGCGCACCTTCGTGCAGTTCGACGGCGAAGGCGAAACGGAGAACGCCCGGCAGCGCGTGATCGGCGGGCACCCGGCAGCGCTGCTGAGGGGAATGTGCCTTCGCAAAAGCCCGAACAGCTCTTATGCCGACCACGATGGCTATGTGCCCTTCGGCAAGCTGGTGAACTATGCCGGTGGCCGCAGCAATGGCTGCACCAGCTGGTCGCCCGCGGATGCCGAGCAGATCATCCCGATGGTTAAGGACAATCCGACGACGCTCTACATCTATCCGGAGTCGCGCGACATTGCCGCCGTGGCGCATTCCGCGGCGGCCAGGCAATCGACGTCAGGTGCCGGACCGTACTGGAATGCATCCTGCCTGAAGGAGATCGGCGCCCCGAAATTCTGGCCGAAGAAGATGCTGGAGCCAGTCATCGCGCAATATAAGAACGATCACCCGTTGCCGCCGCCGCAACCGGTGCCGATATGCAAGGATCCGTGAGGTTTCCCGCCGTCGGGCGACAATCCCTACTGAAGCACCCCCTTGACGATGGCGCTTTGGCTCGGCGAGGTCCATCCGGCCGTCACGGCCTGCGCCCGTTCGCTTGCAAACATGGTGAGGCACCATTCCGACCGGAGTTCGTCGAACCGCAGGATATAGAGCGCGCCATCGCTGCCTTTGACCTTGCAATAGCGGTAGTCGGCGCCAAACCATTGGTCGACCATCTCGAAAACATCCACATGGTCGCCGTTGAGGCTGAACCGCCGGGGCACGTCGACATCGCCGTCCTGCCGGGTTTCCACCTTGATCCGCATGTGCGCCTCCGCGCTTTGATCGGCTGATCTCTCCCTCTTCAACCAGAGCAATTCCAGGAAAAGTGTAACGGTTTTCCGTTCGGAATTGCGCAAAAAACAAATACTTAGAGCGGTTCGGCGATTCTATGAATCGCTGAAACGCTCTAGACACTCACCCGACCCCTGCCACGACGGGCATCATCGTCGGCGAAAGTACGGGCAACGACGATCTCCAGCACCTGCTCCAGAAATGCCTTTCGTGCGCGCCTCTCGCGGGTGATCCGATATTTCCTCCGGCGAGCCGTGCTCCACGATAACGCCATGATCGGTGAAATAGATACGGTTGGCGCGTCATGACGGTCTCGGTGCCTTCGGCCACCAGAAAATCGTGCCTCCGTCATGGCAGGGAATGCCGCAACGCGGCTTGAAGCGGGCTTGGGTGCCAGCCTTGCATGGGTCTCGCTTCGGGTGCGGCAAGAATGCCAGCTGCAGTCCTCTACTGCAGCAGGCCCTTGACGATGGCGCTTGCCTTGGCGAAGTCCATCTGGCCGGCATATTTCTGCTTGAGCGCGCCGATGACCTTGCCCATGTCCTTCTGGCTGGCCGCGCCTGTCGCGGCGATCGCCTCGCGCGCCGCCGTCATGATTTCCGCGTCGCCGAGCTGCGTCGGCAGGAACTCGCGGATGATCTCCATCTCGCCGCGTTCCTGCGCGGCCAGTTCCGGCCGCTTGCCATCCTCGAAAGCCTTGGCCGATTCCTCTCGCTGCTTCACCATCTTGGCGAGGATCTGCAGGATCTCCTCCTCGCTCGCCGCCGGCTTGCCCGCGCCGCGATTGGCGATGTCGCGGTCGTGGATGGCGGCCTGGATCAGCCTGAGCGTCGGCAGGCGGTGCTTGTCCTGCGCCTTCATCGCGCTCTTCATGGATTCGGCGATTTTCTCGCGCATCGTGCTTCTCCTTCGAATGCGGCGGACAATAGCTTTGCTGGCAACCTAAGGCAAATCCCGGCAAGCCACTGATATCGCTGGACGAAAGCAAACCGAACCTGGCTGGCGGCCACCTCATTGACCGCTCCGCTGCCTTCGCCTATGTACTCGGTCCTGCATGAGACAATGAGTTGACGCAACGGAGCTGAAAATATCCAGCTCGCGCGTCTTGCCGCGCAAACGGTCCCGATGACCGGTTGAAGCGCCTGACAGGAGTGCCGCTATGGCGACGACCACCGCCCCTTGGGCCACCGAAAAGCCGACTGCCCTTCTGGTGCTCGCCGACGGCACGGTGATCGAGGGCCGTGGCCTCGGCGCCACCGGATCGGCGGTCGCCGAAGTCTGCTTCAACACCGCGCTCACCGGCTACGAGGAGATCCTCACCGACCCCTCCTATGCCGGCCAGATCGTCACCTTCACCTTCCCGCATATCGGCAATGTCGGCACCAACAGCGAGGATATCGAAGACCTCAGCCCTACAGCGCGCGCAGGCGCCGTCGGAGCCATCTTCAAGGCCAATGTCACCGACCCGTCCAACTACCGGGCAGCCGGTCATCTCGATCAGTGGCTGAAGAAGCGCGGGATCGTCGCGCTTTCGGGAATCGACACGCGCGCTCTCACCGTGCTGATCCGCGAGAAAGGCATGCCCAACGCCGTCATTGCCCACGCGCCCGATGGCGTCTTCGACCTCGACGACCTGAAGCGCCGCGCCGCCGCCTGGTCGGGCCTGATCGGTCTCGACCTCGCCAAGGAGGTCACGTCAGGCCAGTCTTCGGTCTGGCGCGAGACGCCCTGGGCCTGGAACAAAGGGTTTGGCGAGCAGGGCGCGGCGTCGCTGCACGTCGTGGCGATCGACTATGGCGTCAAGCGCAACATCCTGCGCCTGCTCGCCGGTCTCGGCGCCAAGGTCACCGTCGTTCCGGCCAAGACCGGCGCGGAAGAGATCCTGGCCATGCAGCCGGACGGCATCTTCCTCTCCAACGGTCCGGGCGACCCGGAGGCGACCGGCGAATATGCCGTGCCGGTGATCCAGGATCTCCTGAAGACCGACATCCCGGTATTCGGCATCTGCCTCGGCCACCAGATGCTGGCGCTGGCGCTCGGCGGCAGGACCGACAAGATGCACCAGGGGCATCACGGCGCCAACCATCCGGTGAAGGACCACACGACCGGCAAGGTCGAGATCGTCTCGATGAACCATGGTTTCGCGGTCGATGCCGACTCGCTGCCTGAAGGCGTCGAAGAAACGCATGTCTCGCTGTTCGACGGCTCGAATTGCGGCATTGCGCTGACCGGCCGGCCGGTGTTCTCGGTCCAGCACCATCCCGAGGCCTCGCCCGGCCCGCAGGATTCGCACTATCTCTTCCGCCGCTTCGTCAACCTCATCCGCGAACGGCGCGGAGAACCGGCGCTGGCCGAGCGCGCCTGACCAGGGCGACGCGGCTCAAGCAGCGTCGGTCACGGCCTCCTGCGCGTGCATGCGCTCGACTTCCTTCGGCGTAGGCTTTGCCACCTTGGTCACGAAGACGACCACTGCCAGCGTGAGGAAAACCGCGCCGAGTACATAAGGCGCGCCGCCGAACGCAACCGGCGCGCGCGCACCGGTGAACCAGGAAAAGATCGCGGTATAGAGCAGCGGCGTGACGATCGAGGTGATCGAGAAGATCGAGGTCATCGCACCCTGCAGCTCGCCCTGCGCCGAAGGCGGCACCTTGGCGGCCGCGAGGCTTCTCAGCGGCGGATCGGCAAGCGCTTCCAGGCAACCGGCGACGATCACCGCGTAGATCATCCAGCCCTGCGTCGCGAACGCATAGCCGAAGGCGCTGAGCGCGGTGAAGGTTAGGCCGATCGCCGCCGTCTTCCACTCTCCGAGTTTAGGGATGACACGCGGCAGCACCGTCGCCATGACGATCGCGCCGCACAGGCCGAAGGCGCCGAGCGAGAAGCCGATCTGCTGTTCGTTCCAGCCGTAGCGGTAGTTCGAGACGAAGGACCACACCGCCGGATACATCATGTGGCCGAGCGTCATCAGGAAGAAGACGAGCCCGATCCAGCCGATGCCGGGATAGCTGCGCATCTGGATGAGCGTGCCGACCGGATTGGCGCGCTTCCATTCGAAGCGGCGGCGGTGCTGCTGGTCGAGCGTCTCCGGCAGCAGGAACATTGCGATGAGGAAATTCACGAAGGCGAGTCCCGCGGCGAAATAGAACGGCACGCGCGGTCCGAACGTGCCGAGCAGCCCGCCGAGCACCGGCCCGATGACGAAGCCGACGCCGAATGCGATGCCGAGCAGGCCGAAATTCTTGGCCCGGTTCTCGTCGTTCGATACGTCGGCGATGAAGGCCGATGTCGTCGAATAGCTGGCGCCGGAAATGCCGGCGAGCACACGGCCGATGAACAGCATCGGGTAGGACCAGGCGATGGCGCAGATCAGGTTGTCGATCGAAAAGGTGAGCACCGAGGCGAGCAGGATCGGCCGCCGGCCGAAGCGGTCGCTCAAGCCGCCGATGATCGGCGCGAAGAAGAACTGCATCGCCGCATAGACGAAGAACAGCCAGCCGCCCTCGATCGCCGCCTCGCTGACGCCGACGCCGGTCAGTTCCTGCAGATAGGCCGGCAGCACCGGCATGATGATGCCGAAGCCGATGACGTCGAGCAAAAGCGTCGTGAAAACGAGCGCAAGGCCCCGCTTGGCGGTCTTGGGGTCGATCATGATGGTGTCAAGCTCCTCGGCCGCCCAGGGGCAAGGACGGGATGCACTTTATAGGCGAGCTTGTCGCCCGGAACAATAAGCGAACGGCTGCAACTGTCTCATCCTGACATCAGTTGCTGGCAACGATGCGGAAAGACGGCAGCGCTACGCCGCCGCCTCAGACCGGGTTGTTGAAAGTATCGCAGTCCGAAAGCTTGCCGCTCTTGTAGCCGCGCGCCAGCCAGGTCTGCCGCTGCGCCGACGTGCCGTGGTTGAAGCTTTCCGGGACGACATAGCCCTGCATCTTCTTCTGCAGCGTATCGTCGCCGATCTGCTTGGCCGCGTTGAGCGCGCTTTCCATGTCGCCCTGCTCCAATATGCCCTTCTGCGCCGTGTAGTGGGCCCAGACACCCGCGAAACAGTCGGCCTGGAGCTCGACCCGCACCGACATCTGATTGGCCTCCGCCTCGCCCATGCCTTGCCGCATCTGGTTGAACTTCGACATGATGCCAGTGAGGTTCTGCACGTGGTGGCCAACCTCATGCGCGATCACATAGGCGCGTGCGAATTCACCCGAAGCGCCGAATTGCTGGTCGAGTTGCTGGAAGAAGGTCATGTCGAGATAGACCTTGTGGTCGCCCGGGCAATAGAACGGCCCGGCCGCCGAGGAAGCAAATCCGCACGCCGAACGAATCTGGCTGCTGAACAGCACCAGCTTGGGGTCCTCATAGGTTAGGCCTTCGGATTTGAAGATGCCGGTCCAGGTTTCCTCGGTTTCGGCGAGCACCGTCGCCACGAACTGCTTCATCTCGTCGGAAGCCGGGGCGCCGCCATCCGGCGAACTGCCGTCTTCGGTGATCTGGCCACCACCGCCGTCACCCAGAATCTGCGACGGATCGAAGCCGAAATACCATCCGGCGAGAACGACCAGGATGACGAAGATGATGCTGCCGCCGCCGCCGGCGCGCCCGCCGATCGGAACCCGGAACTGGCCTGGGCTGCCGCCGCCGAATCCGCCGCCGCTATCGCCGCGCTGGTCTTCGATGTTGTCGCTCTGACGACGGCCTCTCCAAAGCATGACAATTCCTCGTGCTGCGAATATCTGGAAGGCCCGGCTCGCGACCGCCCCTCCACAAACAATTATCCCAATGTCAGGTCAAGTCACAGCATTTTTCAACCGAAATACGAGCCCAAAAGGGCAGCACGGCGCGACTTTGCGACCGCGTTAGACCCCAGACGGGCCGGGAATTTCAGCTCTTCTGTTTCGAGCCCGCGCTTTTGCCGTCTGAACTCTTGGAGCGTTCTTCGAAACGGGCGGCGCCCTTCTTCAGCGGACGTCCGGTTTCGGCCTCGGTCTTGCGTTCGTCTCGCGCCGAGGCCTGCCTCAAGCCCTTCGCTGATTCCTTGCCCTTTTTGGTCGGTGCCTGTTCCACGCCCATCGCTTGCTCCTCCCTGGGCCCGCCAAGGATTGCGGACCTGGGAAACGAACGCACTGGATGCGTGGCGGTTCCAGGGTCACTCGAAGGGAGCCGCGTTGGCTTAGCGGGTTATCATCGCCCGCCGAAACGCCTCCAGCGTCTCGGCGCTGACATGGTGCTCGATGCCCTCGGCGTCGATGCGCGCCGTCTCGGCGCTGACGCCCAGCGAGCGCAGGAAGGCTTCCACCGTCTGGTGGCGGATGCGGCTCTCCTCCGCCACCTTGCGGCCGGCTTCGGTCAGGAACACCCCGCGATAGGGCTTTCTTGAGACCAGCCCGTCGGCGCACAGCCTGGTCAGCATCTTGGCCACGGTGGGTTGCGCGACGCCAAGCCTGGCCGCAATATCGACCTGACGCGCCTCGTTGCCGTCCTCGATCAGGTCGGCGATCAGCTCGACATAGTCCTCGACGAGCGCACCGCGGCGCGCTTCGCGCGTGTGCCGGAACCCTTCCGAATGGATTTCGGCATCGGGAAGCGGCTCTTCACGTCGAACCGGTCTGTTCCTCAGCGCCAATATGCGCTCCTTCTTGGCTGGCCGAAGGCTGAATCGGGATCGCATTCATAACACGAACCCTGGTGGTGCGGCCGTTTATTTGCATTCCCGCTCACGTGCAACCGGCCCTCGGCACGATCGGACAAAAGCACAAACAATGAAATATAGCCTATTGCATAATGTTGAGCCATGGCATAGATAGGGGCGTAGTCATCCATTTCCGCGGAATCCTTCATGTCCGACGCCGAAGCAGCCGCCGTATCCAGTTCCTCGTGGCAATTTGCCCGGGCCGATGCGGGCGAGCAGCCGAGCCTGCGTGAGGTCAACGCCACGATCGCGGTGCCCCGGACCGGCGCCTGGTTCCGCCGGCTGTTCGCCTTCATGGGCCCGGGCTACATGGTGTCGGTCGGCTATATGGACCCGGGCAACTGGGCGACCGACCTTGCCGGCGGCGCGCAGTTTGGCTACACGCTGCTTTTCGTCATCATGCTGTCGAACCTGATGGCGATCCTTTTGCAGGCGCTGGCCGCGCGTCTCGGCATCGCCACCGGCCGCGACCTCGCGCAGGCCTGCCGCGCCTACTATCCGCGTCCGGTTAATTTCCTGCTCTGGATCGCCTGCGAGCTGGCGATCATCGCCTGCGACCTCGCCGAGGTGATCGGCACGGCGATCGCGCTGCAGCTCTTGTTCGGCATTCCGCTTATCGGCGGTGCCGTGCTCACCGCGCTCGACGCCTTCCTTGTGCTGCTGCTCATGAACAAGGGCTTCCGCTACCTCGAAGCTTTCGTGGTCGCGCTGCTGATCATCATCTTCGGCTGCTTCGCCATCCAGATCTTCGTCGCCGCGCCGCCGGCCGGCACGATCCTGCACTCGATGTTCGTGCCGTCGTCGCAGATCGTCACCAACCCGACGATGCTCTACATCGCCATCGGCATCATCGGCGCCACCGTCATGCCGCATAATCTTTACCTGCATTCCTCGATCGTGCAGACCCGCGCCTATCAGCGTACCGATGCGGGCAAGCGCGACGCCATCAAGTGGGCGACGACGGATTCGACCATCGCGCTGATCCTGGCACTGTTTGTCAACGCCTCCATCCTGATCGTCGCTGCCGTGGCCTTCCACGGCACCGGGCACCAGGATGTCGCCGAGATCGGCCAAGCATTTGAATTGCTGTCGCCGCTCCTGGGCCTGAGCATCGCCTCGATCCTGTTCGCGATTGCGCTGCTCGCCTCCGGTCTCAACTCGACGGTCACCGCGACGCTCGCCGGCCAGATCGTGATGGAAGGCTTCCTGCGCCTGCGCATCCCGCAATGGGCCCGTCGCCTGCTGACGCGCGGTATCGCCATCGTCCCCGTCGTGATCGTCACCGCGCTCTACGGCGAAAAGGGCACCGCCCAGCTTCTGGTCTTCAGCCAGGTGATCCTGTCGATGCAGTTGCCCTTCGCCGTGGTGCCGCTGGTGCAGTTCGTGTCGGACAAGAAGAAGATGGGCAATTTCGCCATCCCGCGTGGCGTCGCCGCGCTCGCCTGGGTGGTCGTGGCCATCATCCTGGTGCTCAACTTCAAGCTGCTCTTCGACACTTTCGCCGGCTGAGATCAGGCCGCGACATCCGGGCCGGCCGCGCTATCTTCTGGAAGCATGACCGGATCGGACGACGCCCGAAAATTCTACGCCAAGCTGATGGCCGCGCATGCGCGGTCAGCCGATCCGCGCATCGAGGAGGTGTTCACCTCGGTGCCGCGCGAGGCCTTTCTCGGGCCTGGGCCGTGGACCGTCTTTGCCGGCGACGGCGGGTTCAAGACGCCGACCGCCGATCCGAGCTACATCTATCAGAACGTGCTGGTGGTGCTCGATGCCGACAAGGGCATCAACAACGGCGAGCCGGTTCTGCACGCCATGTGGATCGGCAAGGTGGGACCGAAGCCCGGCGAGGCCGTCACTCATATCGGCGCCGGCACCGGCTACTACACGGCGCTGCTGGCGAAGCTGGTCGAGCCCGGCGGCAGCGTCACCGCCTTCGAGATTGAAGCCGACCTCGCCCGGCAAGCCAGGATCAACCTCGCAGCCTATGGCAATGTCGAGGTCGTTCCCGGCGACGCCGTCGCCAGCCCGGTGCCGCCGTCCGATGTCATCTATGTCAATGCCGCGGTCGTTGCCCCTCCCGCGGCATGGTTGAAAGCGCTCAGACCCGGCGGCCGCCTGATCTTCCCCTGGCGGCCGGCGGACCGCATTGGCCTCGCGGTGCTGGTCACCCGCATGCAGGCGGGTTTCGCCTGCCAGCCCTTCATGGGCTCGTGGTTCATCCCGTGCGTCGGCGCTTCCGTCGCCGGCCCCGAGGCAAAAGTGCCCACCCGCGAGCGCGCCGCCCGCACGCGCTCGATCTGGCTGAGCGAAGACAAAGCACCCGACCGCACCGCCACCGCCGTGTTCGGCGATGTCTGGTTCTCGTCGCGCATCATTCGCGGCGGCAAACGCTGAAAACCTTGCCGGCGGCTGTCGAAATGGAGGCTCGTCATTCGTCCTTTGACCAATTCCAGGAAAGTGCGCAGCGGAAAGGAGAAGACCATGCGAAAAATCATAGCCGCCACCTTCGTCAGCCTCGACGGCGTCATGCAGGCGCCCGGCGGACCGGAAGAGGATCCGGTCGGCGGCTTCAAGTTCGGAGGCTGGACCTTCCATTACTTTGACGAGGTGGCGGGTGCGGGTTTGGATGAACTGTTCTCCAAACCCTTCGCCCTGCTGCTTGGCCGCAGAACCTACGACATCTTCGCCGCATACTGGCCGTATCAGAAGGATCCGATCGCGGATGCCTTCAACCCTGCGACCAAGTATGTGGCGACGCATCGTCCGGATTCGCTCACTTGGCAGAACACCCAGTCGCTCGGGCCGGACGTCGTTGCAAGACTTAGGGAACTCAAACAGGAAGACGGACCTGACCTGCTCATCCAGGGGTCTGGCAATCTGATCCAGACCCTGCTCGCCAACGGGCTGATCGACGAGATCCGGCTGATGACCTTCCCGCTGCTGCTGGGCAAGGGCAAGCGGCTGTTCGGCGATGATGCGATGCCGGCCGCCTTCAAGCTTGTCAGGTCGCAGGCCACCAGCACCGGCGTCGTCATGGCGACCTATGAGCGTGGCGGCGAGATCAAGACCGGGTCTTTTGCAACGGAGCAGCCTTCGGAGGCCGAGCTCGAGCGGCGCAAGAACTGGAAGTAGCACCGAGGCTCGTTTCCTCGCCCCGCCAAAGCGGGGGAGAGGTGGCCGCGAAGCGGCCGGAGCGGGGGCTTCGTAGGGCTGAGGCCTCTATTGGAACTTGGCCACCAATGCGCCAGTCCCCTCTCCGTCTCGGCTTCGTCGAGCCACCTCTCCCCCACATTCGTGGGGGCGAGGAAAGAAAGTGTTGCTCACGCCGCCTGGCGATGGCGCGCCAGCCCTTTGCGGATATGCGCCGCGAACGCCTCTGCCGCCGGCGCGATGGCATGCTTCGGCAGATGCAGGTTGACGGAAAAATTCGGCAGGGCCGGAAGGCCGGCATCGGACAGGATGTCGAGATCGGCCGGAACCGTCGAGGCGAGCCAGGTGGTCACCGCAAGATCCGCGCGCACCGTTGCTGTCGTGGCGTCGATATTGCCGTTCTCGAACACGGTGCGCCAGTCGAGCCCATGCGCGCCGAGCGCTGCCAGCACCGCCGGGCGGAAGGCGCAGCTGTCCGCAACCATCGACACCGGCAGCGGCCGCTTCAGGCGCGCTGAGCCGCCTCTCGCCCCGACCCAGACCAGGCGGTCGACCAGCAGGCATTCGCCTGCCGTCGGACCGGACCGCTCCTCGATGACGGCAAGATCGATCGTCCCTGCCGCCAGTGCCGCCGCAAGTTCCGGCGAGGAGGCGCAGACCAGCGATATCTCCACCTGCGGGTGGGCTTCGGCGTAAGTCTTGAGCACGGGTTGCAGCAATGTGCCGACGAGGTCGTAAGGCACGCCGATGCGCACCCGGCCGGCAACCGCCTTGCCGCTTATCTCCGCCAGGATCTCGTCATTGAGCTGCAGAAAGCGCCTCCCCTTGTCGAGCAGCCGTTCGCCGGAACGCGTCAGCTTCAAGCCGCGCCGGTCGCGCCCGAACAGTGTCTGGCCCAGCACCTCCTCCAGCCGCTTGATCTGCTGGCTGACGGCGCCTTGGGTCAGATTGAGGGCATTGGCAGCACCCGTCATGCTCGCCTTGTCGGCTGCCGTGACGAAGGTGCGCAGGAGCGTGGTATCGAGATCGCGGATCATCTCTCCATTATAGATGCTAATGCTAGCTATATCAAACATTGCATTTACTGATGTCCTAAAGCGCCTAGCATGCCGGTTCCTTCGACCGGAAAGCCTGGATGTCCGAAGCCATTATCCCCCTCGTGCTGTTCGCGCTGATCTCGACTTCGACGCCCGGCATCGCCACGACGCTGTCGACGGCGTCCGGCGCGCAGTTCGGCTTTCGCCGCTCCGTGCCGCTGATGGCCGGCAGCGCCGCGGGACTGGCCTCGGTGGCCGCGGCGGGCGCGGCCGGGCTTGCCGGGCTGCTGGCCGCCGTCCCTTCCCTGCAGCTCGCCATGAAGATCGCCGGCTCGCTCTATCTGATCTGGCTTGCGATCAGGATCGGCCGCAGCGGTCCGCCCAATCTCGACGTGAGCATGGCCAGCCCCAACAGCTTCCTCGGCGGCGCCGGCATCCAGTGGGTGAACCCGAAAGGCTGGGCGATGGGACTGGGCGCCGCCGCATCCTTCGCGGCGCTCGCCGACAGTCCCTTGCAGCTGGCGCTGCTGCTCGGCGCCGTGTTCGGCCTTGCGGCGGCATTCTCTCTGTCGCTGTGGTGCGTGGCCGGCACGCTGCTTGCGCGGCTGCTCAGGACCGAGCGGCAGTGGCGCGCGCTCAACATCGTGCTTGGCCTGCTGCTGGCCGCCTCGATCCTGCAGATGTGGCGGCCAGCCTGAGAAAGGCGGAGAACTATACCGCGTAGCGCGCCGCCGGCTTGCCGGCGAAAAGGCTGCCGTAGAACTGGTCCCGCGCGCCGAGATAGGCCTCCAGCCCGGCCGGATCGGCCAAGCCGGGCGCGGTGACGGTCTCGCCCTGGGCGAACCCGGCAAGCGCCGCGTCGACCAGGTCATCGGCGCTCATGATCCAGTCCTGGTTGATCCTGTCGAGACTGATCCCGGAGACGTCCCAGAACTCGGTGCGGATCGGCCCGGGCAGAACGACTTGCGCCCTCACCTTGGTGCCGGCGACCTCCTTCTGCAGCGCTTCGGTGAAGTTGACCACATAGGCCTTGGTGCCGCTGTAGATGCCGCCGACGGCGATGCCATAGGCGACCACCGAGGCGATGTTGATGATGGCGCCGCGGTTACGCGCCAGCAGCCCCGGCAGCACCGCGCGGGTCAGCCGCGTCAAGGCAACGACATTGACCTTGATCATCTGTTCGGCAGCGTCTGCGTCGGCGTCGGCCACCGTCTCGATGCCGCCCATGCCGGCATTGTTGATCAGCAGTGTCACGCTCTCGTCCGTCACAACCGCCTGCTCGACCCGACGCAGATCGGCGTCGATGGAGAGATCGGCGACGATCGTCTTGACCTTGCGGCCATAGGCATAGGCGAGCTTGTCCGCCACTTCCTGCAGCCGGTCGGCGCGCCGCGCCACCAGCACCAGATCGTAGCCCTGCCCGGCCAGCCGGTCGGCATAGACCGCGCCGATGCCCGAGGAGGCGCCGGTGATGACGGCCGTGCCCTTGTTGTCCTTCGTGCTCATAGTCCTTGTTCCTTTTCGTCCTGTCCGCACTTGCCAGGCGTCGGCGACACATCTAGCTGCCGCGCCTGTCCAATTTCAATTAGTGGCATATGCCACTTTCTTGAAGTAGGTATATGCCACTATCTTGTCAACGGCGTCGGCGAAAACTATTTCTGCGGCAGGGTGGCGCACGTTTCGCCGGCAAGGAGTGAATATGACCGAAGCTCAGCACCTTGGATTCAGCCGTTGCAACAACGCCACCTTGCGGCGCGCCGCGCGCAGGCTCGGCCGCTTCTATGATGACGCGCTGGCGCCTTCGGGGCTCAAGGGCACGCAGTTCGGCCTGCTCTACCAGATCCATGTCAGCAGCGAGCCGGCGATGGGCGCCATCGCCGAAGCGCTGATCATGGACCTGTCGGCGCTCGGCCACACGCTGAAGCCGCTGATCCGCGACGGCTATGTCGAGACTTTTGCCGACAAGGACGATCGCCGCATCAAGCGCGTGCGGCTGACGCCGCAGGGAGAGGTTAAGCTCGACGAGGCGGTCAAGCTGTGGAGCGCCGCCCAGCGGCAATTCGAGGATAAGGTGGGCGCTGAGCAGGCCGCGAAACTGCGCGCGGCGCTGGACGCGGTGGCCGCGCTGGATTTGGAAATGACGGCGGCCGCTCCTTCCATCTGAAGAAGCGGCCGCCGTTCAAGTCTGCGGCAACTCTATTCGGCCGGCATGGCGACCGGGCGGCCCAGCATCCGCCCGGCCAGCACGACACCCAGCCCCACGATCGGGAACATGGCGGCGATCACGCCGAGATCGGCGGGGGCGCCGAGGCGCAGCACGGCACCGCCGACCACAGCGCCGAGCGCGACGCCGAAATAGAGCGCCGAGGCATTGAGCGAGAGCACGATGGGAGCGGCGTCGGGGGCTATCTTGATGATGCGGCTCGCCTGTGCCGGCGGGAACGCCCAGCCGACGATGCCCCACGGCACCATCATGCCTATCAGCGCCGGCCCGGCGATCGATTGCGGCAGGAAGGTCGGGATCAGCGAGAAGGTGATCAGCATCGCAGCCGAGAGCGCCAGCGACCAGGCGACGGTGCGCGTCGCGCCGAAACGGTCGGCCGCCTGGCCACCGGCGATGTTGCCGATGACGGCGCCGACGCCAAAGGCAAGCAGCATGCCTGGCAGCGCAAGCGGGCTGAGACCGCCGCCCTCGATCGCCAAAGGCGCAATGAAGGCGAAGACGGTGAAGGCGCCGACGAGCGCCAGCACGGTCGTGACCAGGATCGGCAACACGCCGGGACGGACCGCCGCCGCCAGCCGGCGTTTCAGCGGCAGCCTGGTGCCGACGATGCCGCGCGGCAGCCGCCACCACAGGATCGCGCCGGCAAGCGCGCCGAGGCCGGCGATGGCGAAGAATGTGCCGCGCCAGCCGGCGATCGCCGCCACCAGCGCGCCGACTGGCGCGCCGACCGCCACCGCCACCGTGGTGCCGCCGACGACGACGGCGATGGCGCGCGCCCGGTGATGATCATCGACCAGCGCCACCGCCGTTCCTTGCGCGGTCGCCGCGAACAGGCCGGACGAGAGCGCCATCACGATGCGCGCGATCAGCAGCAATTCGAAGGACGAGCTTACCGCCGCGACCAGATTGCCGATGACGAAGAAGACCAGCGTCCACAGGATGACGCGCCGCCGGTCCCACTCGCCGGTCAGCGTCGCGAGCACCGGCGCCCCGATTGCGTAGGCAAGCGCGAAGGCGGTGATCAGCGAGCCGGCGAGCGGAACGGAGATGCCGGCATCGGCAGCGATATCGGGAAGAAGGCTGGAGATGACGAAGCCCTCGGTCGAGATCGCAAACGATCCGAGCGCAAGCCAGAAGATCCGCTTGTCCATGGGTCACGTGTCCTTAGTTCAAAAGTTATTGAACAATTGGACATGAAGGGTCATGATGTCAACGCAGCAAAGCAAAAATAGCTGAACCCTGCTGACAGCCCTGTGTCAGGACAGGGCAAAGATCGAGAAGCTGTGTAAACCGCCAACAGGAGGAGACGCGTTGAAGTTGGTCCCGTTTGTGCTTAATTCTGGCCCATGACCCTGCCCCATCCAACCGCCGATCAGATCAGCCTGCCGATCGTGCTCGCCGTGCTCGGCGACCCGACCAGGCTGGCCATCGTGCGCTTCCTCGCCAGCAAGGAAGGCGTGCCGATGAACTGCGGCAAGTTCCTCGACCTCGCCTCCAAGACCAACCTCAGCTACCACCTCGCCAAGCTGCGCGAGGCAGGCGTGACCCGCACCGAGGCGGCCGGCACCAGCCGGCTGATCACGCTGCGCCGCGACGACCTCGACAAGCGCTTCCCCGGCCTGCTCGACAGCGTGATTGCGGCCGCCGGCGAGGACAAGGCGCTGCCGATGGTCGGCACCGTCGACAGCGAAATCGAGGCCTGATGCGGATTGCCGTTCTCGCCGACATCCACGGCAACGTGCTCGCACTGGACGCCGTGCTCGACGATCTCGAGCGGCGCGGCGGCGCCGACCTCATCGTCAATCTCGGCGATTTGGTCTCCGGGCCTCTGTGGCCGCGCGAAACGATGGAACGGCTGGAAGCGCTCGGCCTGCCGACGGTGCGCGGCAACCACGACCGCCGTGTCGCCGAGGACCCGGCCGACGAGAAAATGTGGCCTTCCGACCGCTATGCGCAGGAGCGGCTGACCGCCGCGCAGCGCGAAGCCCTGTTCGCCTTGCCGCTCACGCTCGAGATCGCGCCCGGTGTCGTCACCTTCCACGCCAGGCCCGACCATGACGAAAAGTACCTCGCCGATGCGATCGTCGAGGGCCAGCTGGTGCGCGCGCCGCTCGCCGCGATCGAGCGGCGGCTGAAGTCGCTCGGCCCGGCCTGCCGTATAGCGCTGTGCGGCCACAGCCATCGCAGCGAGCTCATCCGCATTCCGGGCGGCCCGGTCGTCTTCAACCCCGGTAGCGTCGGCTGCCCTGCCTATTTCGACGATACGCCGCCCGCGCATGTCTCCGAGCAGGGCAGCCCGTATGCGCGCTATGGCATCGTCGAACTGGATGCGGCTTACCGTCCCGATCGCTTCGAGGCGATCGCCGTCGACTACGACCATGAAGCCGCCGCAAAGCAGGCCGAACAAGCGGGCCGGCCGGAATGGGCGCACGCGCTGCGGACCGGTTTTATGAAGGATTGAGAATGAGGCGCAAAGTTGCGCTCCGATCGACATTGCTGATCGCCGCTCCTTTGCTCACGGCCGCCGTGCCGGCCTTGGCCGAGGAAGCGCCGGGCACGATCATTTCGATCATCGGCGGCCTGGCGCCGGACGATCTCCTCAACATCCGCGCTACCGCTTCGCCGAGCGGCAAGATCGCGGCGCGCCTGCCGAACGGCGCGGCCGTGAAGAATTACGGCTGCAAGGACGTCGACAACTACCCCTGGTGCAAGGTCGAGGATACGCAGGGCGCGCACATCATCGGTTGGGTGCCCGCCCGCTATCTCAGCCCCAACAATCCGGCGCCGGCGCCGGAAGATGCCGCCGCGCCGGCGACCGACGCCAGCCTGCCCCGGGACGCCGACGCGCCCTTCGAAGAACCGCCGGACATCGCGGCGCGCCTGGGCGGCGCCGAGCCGGCCGAGCCGCCATCCGCCGCCGATATCAGCGTGACCGCCATGCAGGATGCCTATGGCCTCGCCTTCGCGGCCTCGGCAACGGCTGCATTCGACACCCCCGATGCCGAGGGCGGCATTCCCTGCGCGCGCCATGTCGGCCAGCCGATGACCCGTTGCGAAATGAGCGTCGCGCACGAGGGTGGCGACAGCGCCGTGACCGTGACCTGGCCGGACGGCGGCACGCGCGTCATCATCTTCCGCGACGGCAAGCCGGCCGGCTCGGACTCGCCCGACGAGTTCCGCTTCACCCGCGAGGGCAGCCTGAACATGATCCGCGTCGGCACTTCCGAGCGGTTCGAGATCACCGACGCGCTGGCGTTAGGGGAGTAGGCGTCAGGGAGTAAGGGAATAGGGGAATAGGTTTGCGCACGATCGAACTTTCGCCTACTCCCTTATTCCCTTACTGCCCTACTCCCCCACTGCCCTATCCCCTCATTTTCGGGGTTACATCCGCCAAAACTCTTCCCTATAAGGCCCTCCTAGCCTGATACCAGAATCGCAAGCACAACCGGCCGGGTCCTCCCCGCCCGGTTTTTCGTGCAAGCCGCTCGCCGAACGGAACCAATCGCCAATGCCAAGACGCACCGACATCAAGTCGATCCTGATCATCGGGGCCGGCCCCATCGTCATCGGCCAGGCATGCGAGTTCGACTATTCCGGCACCCAGGCCTGCAAGGCGCTGAAGGAAGAGGGTTTCCGCGTCATCCTGGTCAACTCCAATCCGGCCACCATCATGACCGACCCGGAGCTGGCCGACGCCACCTATATCGAGCCGATCACGCCCGAAGTGGTGGCCAAGATCATCGCCAAGGAGCGCCCCGATGCGCTGCTCCCCACCATGGGCGGCCAGACGGCGCTGAACACGGCGCTGTCGCTGCGCCGCATGGGCGTGCTCGACCGCTACAATGTCGAGATGATCGGCGCCGACGCTCACGCCATCGACAAGGCCGAGGACCGTGCGCTGTTCCGCCAGGCGATGAGCAAGATCGGCCTGGAGACGCCGCGCTCGATGCTGGCTAACGCCACCGAGGTCAAGGACGCCGACCGCAAGATCCACGAGGCCGAGCGCGCCGCGCTGAAGGCGGAACACCCCGAGAACCTCGACGCCGCGCTCGATGCGCTGGAGACGCGCTGGAACCTCGGCGAAGGCGACCGCAAGCAGCGCTACATCAGTCATGCCATGGCGGTCGCCGCCCAGGCGCTCGACCATGTCGGCCTGCCGGCCATCATCCGGCCCTCCTTCACCATGGGCGGCACCGGCGGCGGCATCGCCTACAACCGCGCCGAATTCTACGACATCGTCCAGTCCGGCCTCGACGCCTCGCCGACCACCGAGGTGCTGATCGAGGAAAGCGTGCTCGGCTGGAAGGAGTATGAGATGGAGGTCGTCCGCGACAAGGCGGACAACTGCATCATCATCTGCTCGATCGAGAACCTCGACCCGATGGGCGTGCACACCGGCGATAGCATCACCGTCGCGCCGGCGCTGACCTTGACCGACAAGGAATATCAGATGATGCGCAACGCCTCGATCGCGGTGCTGCGCGAGATCGGCGTCGAGACCGGCGGCTCCAACGTGCAGTTCGCTGTCAACCCGGCCGACGGCCGCCTGGTGGTGATCGAGATGAACCCGCGCGTCTCACGCTCGTCGGCGCTTGCCTCGAAGGCCACCGGCTTCCCGATCGCCAAGGTCGCCGCGAAGCTCGCCGTCGGCTACACGCTGGACGAGCTGGAGAACGACATCACCGGCGGCGCGACGCCGGCCTCCTTCGAGCCGTCGATCGATTACGTGGTGACGAAGATCCCGCGCTTTGCCTTCGAGAAATTCCCCGGCGCCGAGCCGGTGCTGACCACCGCCATGAAGTCGGTGGGCGAAGTGATGGCCATCGGCCGCAGCTTCCAGGAATCGCTGCAGAAGGCTTTGCGTGGACTGGAAACCGGCCTCACCGGCCTGGACGAGATCGAGATCCCCGGCATCGGCCACGGGCCTGCCGCCGCCAATCACGTCGACGATCGCAACGCCATCCGCGCCGCGCTCGGCACGCCGACGCCCGACCGGCTGCGCATGGTGGCGCAGGCTATCCGCATGGGCACCTCGCTCGAGGACGTGCACGCCATGTGCAAGATCGACCCGTGGTTCCTCGAGCAGATCGGCGGCATCATCGCCATGGAGGAGCGCATCCGCGAGCATGGCTTGCCTGAGGACGCCGCCAATCTGCGCATGCTGAAGGCGATGGGTTTCTCCGATGCCCGCCTCGCCTCGCTGACCAAGACCGACGCCGAGCACGTTCAGAACGCGCGCGAAAAGCTCGACGTTCATCCGGTCTACAAGCGCATCGACACCTGTGCCGCCGAGTTCGCCTCGCCCACCGCTTATATGTACTCGACCTATGAGACGCCGTTCGTCGGCGAGCCCGCCAACGAGGCGCGGGTATCAGCGCGGAAAAAGGTCGTCATCCTCGGCGGCGGCCCCAACCGCATCGGCCAGGGCATCGAGTTCGACTATTGCTGCTGCCACGCGGCCTTCGCGCTGCGCGACGCCGGCTTCGAGGCGATCATGGTCAACTGCAACCCGGAGACCGTCTCGACCGACTACGACACCTCCGACCGCCTCTATTTCGATCCGCTGACGGCAGAGGACGTGCTGGAGATCCTGCGCGCCGAGCAGGCCTCCGGCGAGCTTGTCGGCGTCATCGTCCAGTTCGGCGGCCAGACGCCGCTGAAGCTGGCGGACGCGCTGGAGAAGGCCGGCATCCCGATCCTCGGCACCTCGCCCGACATGATCGATCTCGCCGAGGACCGCGACCGCTTCCAGAAGCTGTTGCACAAGCTCGGCCTCACCCAGCCGAAGAACGGCATCGCCTATTCGGTCGAGCAGGCGCGCCTCGTCGCCGCCGAGCTCGGCTTCCCGCTGGTGGTGCGCCCGTCCTACGTGCTCGGCGGCCGCGCCATGCAGATCATCTACAACGAAGGCATGCTGCAGACCTATCTGCTTGACACCGTGCCCGGCCTTGTGCCGGAAGACATCAAGCAGAAATACCCGGCCGACAAGACCGGCCAGATCAACACGCTGCTCGGCAAGAACCCGCTTCTGTTCGACACCTATCTCACCGGCGCCACCGAGGTCGACGTCGACTGCCTCTGCGACGGCAAGGAGACCTTCGTCTCCGGCATCCTGGAGCATATCGAGGAGGCCGGCATCCATTCGGGCGATAGCGCCTGCTCGCTGCCGGTGCATTCGCTGCCATCCAACCTCGTCGACGAGCTGGAGCGCCAGACAGCAAGCTTGGCCCGCGCGCTCAATGTCGGCGGCCTGATGAACGTGCAATACGCCATCAAGGACGGCACGGTCTACGTGCTGGAGGTCAACCCCCGCGCCTCGCGCACCGTGCCCTTCGTCGCCAAGACCATCGGTCGTCCCATCGCCAAGATCGCCGCGCGCATCATGGCCGGCGAGACGCTGGAGAACGCCTTCGCTCATTACGGCGCCATGCCCGACCCGCGCAATCCCGGCCACATCGCGGTCAAGGAAGCCGTCTTCCCCTTCGCCCGCTTCCCCGGCGTCGACATCCTGCTCGGGCCGGAAATGCGCTCGACCGGCGAGGTGATGGGCCTCGACCGCGATTTCGCTCTGGCCTTCGCCAAGAGCCAGCTGGGCGCGGGTGTCGATCTTCCCCGCGCGGGCACGCTGTTCGTCTCGGTCCGCGACGAGGACAAGAAGGGCATCCTGCCGGCGGTAAAACGCCTCGCCGACCAGGGCTTCAAGGTCCTCGCCACCTCCGGCACCGCCCGCTTCCTCGCCGAGAACGGTGTGACGGCGGAAAAGATCAACAAGGTGCTCGAAGGCCGCCCTCACATCGAGGACGCCATCCGCAACCGCCAGGTCCAGATCGTCTTCAACACCACCGACGGCCAGAAGGCGGTGTCGGACTCGAAGTCGCTGCGCCGGGCAACGCTGATGCAGAAGGTGCCGTATTACACGACGCTGTCGGGCGCGGCGGCGGTGGCCGAGGCGATTGCAGCGTTGAGGGCGGGGAATTTGGAGGTGCGGCCGCTACAGGAGTATTTCGCTTAGACTATGGGGACTGGAAATCCATCTTGAGCGTGCCGTCTGCCCGCTTCTTCCAGACATACATCGTCACGTCAGGCTGAATCCGGTCTCCCCTGGCATCGAAGGTCAGCTTCCCCAACACGGTCGGAATTGGCTGACCGGACTTTATCGAGGCGGCAACAGCCCTTGGCGCTTGACTCCCTGCCATTTCGATACCCTCGGCCGCCACTTGGACCGCTGCATAGGACTTCAGCGTATAGTCTGCCGGCTCAAATCCTTGAGACCGAAAGCGCGCGACCACGTCCGCCGCGGAGGGATTGCTGCGGTCATCAAGCGAAAACGCGATGAGGACACCTTCCAATGCGGGTCCTGCTTTCCCTGGCAAATCGTGGACTAGAGCTCCATCTCCGGAGATAAACTGGACCTTTAACCCAGCTTCCTTAGTTTGGCGAATTATCGAGCCAAAATCGTCAGCAAGCCCAGCAAAGAAAAGAACATCGACCTTCATCAATTTGATTTTGTTGATAAGGTCAGAGAAATCACCTTGACCATATTTGATCTTTTTGGCCAGGGTTTCAGGATGGCCTTTTGCGCGCAACGCTTTCCTTGCTTTGTTCGCTAGTCCGTCACCATAGGGCGTACCATCGCTAACGATGGCAAGATTCTGTGCCGGAAAATGATCGGCCATATATTCGCCGGCAAACGTCCCTTGAACATCGTCGCGTCCTGCAGTCCGGAGAACATTCCAAAAATTGAATTCGGTAAGGCCGGGATTTATCGATGCGGGACTGATCATTAAAGTGTTGTTCTTGGCATAGATCATCGCGGCGGGAACAGAGTTACCTGAATTAAAGTGGCCAATGACAAAGCGAACTCCGTCTTTTGCCAATTTCTTTGCAAGAGTAATCGCGGTGGCCGGTGTATACTTATCGTCAAGGACGGTGAGTGCTATCTTGCATCCGCGTACTCCGCCTTTGGCATTGATGTCGTCTACCGCAAGCTGAGCGCCCCGCCGCATCTCCTCACCGTCGTACGCCCAATCGCCGGTCATGGGACCGACCACTGCCATAGGGATATCGGCGCATCCCGCAATGGCGAGCTGAGGCAGCGCCATAGCGGCAACGAACATCGCCAAGGTTAGAAACAGCGTAGTCGAAAAGTATCTCTGGTAACTTCGCGGGTTATCGATATTCGACGTAATTTGGTCGACGAATTTTTTAGGCCGCTTATTCATGAATCGCCCTCCCTATCCCTGGGGGATTTGAAGACGACTTTACTTCAAAGACAAGTGGAAATTACGCCGACTCGAAAATTGTCTGGTCTCGCCTTCTGTACGCATCCTCACCCCTGCCCCGAATACGGCATCCCATCCTTGTGCAGAAACCTTCCATCCGAACTCGGGCTCATCATGTCGATGTCGGAGCATGTGATGAGATCGTCCGGGTTGCGCGAGCCGATTTCCAGGTAGCGCGCCGTCACTGACGACCGGTGGATCATGTGGTGGCCGTTGCCGCTGTCCTTGGCGAAGGCAGCACTATCGCCTGCCTTGAGCAGAGTCTCGCCGCCGTCCTCGACCAGCGTCAGCTCGCCCTCCAGCACATAGACGAGCTCGTCTTCATGGCTGTGCCAGTGGCGCTGGCTCGACCAACCGCCGGGCGGCAGCGTCATCAAGTTGACGCCGAAATCCTGCAGGCCGCCGGCATCGGCTAGGCGGCGGCGGGTGCGTTCGGCGCAAGGGAGGTCGAAGGGTGGAGGGTGGCCCGAGCCCTTGCGGATGGGCACGGCGGACAGGTCGATCTTGGGCATGGATGATCCTTTGATTGTGCCGATGTTCCGGCCTGCAAGCGGCCTGCGCAACTGTTTGAACTTCCCCTCAAATGTCGGCGCCGCCCCTCATCTGCCTGCCGGCTCCTTCTCCCCGTGGAACGGGGAGAAGGAGCTGGCCGCGACGCCGGCGCCATTCTGCAACGCTGGTGATTGGCGAAAGCATCGGCGAGAGCGTCTTTCTCCCCGTCACTATACGGGGAGAAATGCCCGGCAGGGCAATGAGGGGCGGCGCCGGCGTTTGGTGGTGACAGTTTACCAGGGTCGGGCCCTTGAAAATCAGCCGAAGCAACTCGAACGTCGTCATCCACGGGCGGAGCGGGAGCGAAGCGGACGCGTAGACCCGAGGATCCATTCCGTAACCTCGCGCAAAGGGTGCAACGGAGCAGAATTCTGGATCGTAGAAACGCCTCAACGTCACGGAATGGATTCTATGGTCTGCGCGCGTCGCTTCGCTCCTTGCTCTGCCATAGAATGACGACGAACTAGACCTCGGCATGCGCCGAACGAGCGAATTTGCGTTCCCCGCAATCAAGACCTCACCCCTGATGCGCCACCGCCAGTTCCTTCACATGCTTCTCGTGCATCTTCAGCGTGGGCAGCGTCTTCTTGGCGAATTCCTTCATCGCCGGGTCGTCGCCCGACTTCGCATAGGTGCTGAACAGGGCGACGGCGTCCTTGTGCGCGTCCAGTTGCATCCGGATGTATTTCTGGTCGAACTCCTTGCCGCTGGCGTTCTTCAATTCGCCGAGCAAATGCTGCTCCTCGGGTTGCAGCGCAGGGCCGGCGGGCTTGATCGAGGCGGTCGTCTGGCCCTGGCTGAGCGCCGCCTTGAAGTCTTCGCCGGCCTTGGTGTGGTCCTCTATCATCTGCCTGGCGAAGGCCTTCACATCGGCCGACGCTGATTTCTCCTCGGCCAGCCTGCTCGACTGGATTTCGAATTCGTTGGCGTTGGGCACGGTGGCGACGAAGGTCTGCGTGTCGACCTTGTTCTCGGTCACCATCGGGCCGACCGCATCCGTGTCGTCCGACTGGGCAAAAGCGGCCGGCGCGCCGGCAAGCAGGGCGACGGCGGCCAGGGTCAGAAGCGTTTTCATCTGAAATCTCCGATCCGGTACAGCCCCTCTGCCAATTCCAACGCGATGCGGGTCACCGCGGTTGCGTCGGTGTCCGCGCCTAGCCCTTGACGCCGCCGGCGGTGAGGCCGGAAACGATCTTGCGCTGGAAGATCAGCACCAGCACCACCAGCGGCACGGTGACGATGACCGATGCGGCCATGATGTTGCCCCAGGGAATCTCGAACTGCGAGCTGCCGGACAGCAGCGCGATCGCCACCGGCACGGTGCGCTGCGCATTGTTGGAGGTGAAGGTCAGCGCGAACAGGAACTCGTTCCACGCGCCGATGAAGGCGAGCATCCCCGTCGTCGCCAGCGCCGGCCACATCAGCGGCAGGAAGACTTGGCTGATGATGATCCAGGGCGTCGCGCCGTCGAGGATCGCCGCTTCCTCGATCTCGACCGGCAGGTCGCGCACGAAGGTTGTGAGCACCCAGACGGTGAACGGCAGGGTGAAGATCATGTAGGAGAAGATCAGCGCGATCAGCGAATTGTAGAGGCCGGCCCAGCGGATCATCTCGAACAGGCCGGCCAGCACCGCCACCTGCGGGAACATCGACACCGACAGGATGGCGAGCATCAGCGCCGAGCGGCCGCGAAAGCGGATGCGCGCCAGCGAATAAGCGGCGGTGACGCCGAGCAGCAGCGAGATCAGCACGACGGCGCCCGAGACGACCAGCGAGTTCATAAGGTTGCGCAGGAAGGTGCCTTCGGTGAGCACGTTGCGGTAGTTGGCGAGCCTGATCGTATGCGGCCAGAGAGCCGCCTCGAAGAGCTCCGTTCCCGATTTCAGGCTGGTGACGATGGCGTAGTAGAACGGGAAGACGGCGATGAAGACGATTGCCGCCACCAGCAGGTAGAAGGCCGCGCGCTTCAGCATTGGCATCAGCGGCCTCCGTCCAGGCTTATCCGGGCGAGGCGGATGTAGGAAATGGTGAGCAGCGCAAGGATCAGGAAGAGCAGCGTCGAGGCGGCCGAGCCGTAGGCGAACTTGTCGAACTCGAACAGGTTCTCGCGCGCGAACACCGACATCGACTTGGTCTGCACATTGTTGGGCGTCAGCACATAGATCAGGTCGAAGATGCGCAGCGCGTCGAGGGCGCGGAAGATCACCGCCACCATCACCGCCGGGCGGATCAGCGGCAGGGTCACCCGCCAGAAGATCTGCCACGGATTGGCGCCGTCGAGCCTTGCCACCTCGATGATCTCGCGCGGCAGCATCTGCAGCGCCGCGAGGACCAGCAGCGCCATGAACGGCGTCGTCTTCCAGATGTCGACGATCAGCACCGCGACCATCGCCGTGTCGGCGCTGGCGGTCCAGGCGATCTTGGCATGGATCAGGCCGAGATTGATGAGCACGACATTGATGATGCCGAACTGGTCGTTGAGCATCCACTGCCACATCTTGGCCGAGACGATAGTCGGGATCGCCCAGGGAATGAGGATCGCCGCCCTGACGATGCCGCGGCCCGGGAACTCGGCGTTGAGCACCAGCGCGACGATCGTGCCGAGGACGGTCTCGCAGATCACCGAGACCGCCGTGAAGCGCACCGTGTTCCACACGGCGCGCCACCACACCGGGTCGACGAGCAGCCCGTCATAGAGCGTCCGGCCGCTCGGCATCGACAGCATCGAGAAATAATTGGCGAAGCCGACCCACTGGCGGGCGTCGAGGTCCGATAGCGAGGCGTCGGTGAAGCTGAAATAGACGGTGCGGATCAGCGGCCAGCCGGCAACCGCGGCCAGCACCAGCAGCATCGGCGTGAGGAACAGCCAGGCCGAGCGCACACGCTGCGCCATCAGCCGCGAGGACGGGCGCTCGGCAGCGGCCGCTCCCGGCGGGTCCGGCTTCGTCAGCACGGACCCGCCGGTGCCTGCCCTGCTGGCACGAACGCCGTAGCCTGCCCCCGCAGGCTCCGCGCTCACCAGCCGCTGCCCTTCAGCTTGGTCAGTGTCACTTCGAGATCGGCGAGGTTGTCGGCGGCGCTGCCTTCGCCTGACAAGGTCTTGTGCACGGCGGTCCAGAACTGGCTCGACGCCTCGTTGTACTTGATCTTCACCGCCGCCGAGGGCCGCGGCGCCGCGTTGAGGAACACTTCTTTCCAGCGCGGGATGATCGGCTGCTCCCTGGCGATGTCGGCATCGTCATAGAGCGCCTGGATGGTCGGCAGGTTGGAGGTTCTCAGCGTCCTATACTTCTGCATCTCGGGCGAAGCGATGAACTTGACCATGTCGATCGCCGCGTCCGGATTCTTGGAATATTTGGAGACCGCGAGATTCCAGCCGCCGAGCGTTGCGACAGGGCGCGCGCCTTCGCCCGCCGGCAGCGGCGCGACGTCGAACTTGCCCTTGATCGGCGCGTCGGCGCCGTTGCCCAGCGCATAGGCATAGGGCCAGTTGCGCATGAAGACCGCATTGCCGGTCTGCCAGACGCCGCGCGATTCCTCCTCCTGATAGGCGAGCACGCCCGGCGGTGCGATGGTGCCGATCCAGCCCTTGACCATGTCGAGCGCCGCCGCCGCCTTTGGATTGTTGATGGAGATGGTGCCGTCCGGCTCGATGATCTGGCCGCCGCCATTCGACATCACCCATTCCAGCGCGTCGCAGGTCAGCCCTTCATAGGCGTTGCCCTGGAAAACGAGGCCCCACATGTCCTTGTTGCCGGCGGCCCGTTCCTTGTCCATGACCAGCTTGGCGGTATCGGCCAGTTCCTTCCAGGTGGTCGGCACCTTGGCGCCGTACTTGTCGAGCAGGTCCTTGCGGTAATAGAGCGCCGGCGCGTCGGTGAAGATCGGCATCGCCACCAGCTTGCCGTCGACCGTCTGCGACTGGATGATCGAGGGGAAGTGCTTGGCCACGATATCCTTGGTCGCCGCGGTCAGGTCGACGAGCTGGCTGGCGAGCTGCGGCGCCCAGATCACATCGGTCTGATAGACGTCGATGTCGGTGTTTCCGGCGGCGAGCCACAATTTGTACTGGCCGAACTGGTCGGTCGTCGACGGCGGCATGACGACGATGTTGACCTTGTTGCCGCTCTTCTTCTCATACTGGTCGAGTATCTCGCGCAGCACCTTGATGCCGTTGCCGGTGTCGCCCGACACGATCGACAGGTCGACCGCGCGGGCTGGAACCACCGCGAACATCGCGCCGACTGCCAGCGCCAAGAGTGCATGAAAAAGCTTCACGGCGGTGGACCTCCCTTTGGAGCCGGCGACGGAGACTGCGCGCGTCGATCAGATGCCCACCCAGCACTTGAATGCGGAGCGCCGCTTTGGGTTCCAATATGAGCCATTCCGCATAAATCAGCAGCGTCCCGGTCCCTGAACGGACGCGGAAGATTGAGATCTGGCTGGAGGAATGGGCGGCGTTCAAACCAAAGCGGGCGAGCTCCGAAACCCGCCGCCCCGGAGCCCGCCTTGGAGTGGCTGACGCATGCCGGCACAGCCTCCTCCGACGCCTTGCCAGCGTCGATCCGCCGATCGGCCGCCCGGCACCACGACGCATTAGCATGTCCTAACGTCAGCCTGTGTGAAGCGGTTCACAATGCGGACGCGCATTCGGTCGTGCCGCCGCAGCGAACGCTATCCTTCCCAGGCGACCGGAACCATGCCGAGCCGCTCGTAGAGCCTGAAGGCGGCAGTATTCCTGACCGTGTTGGTCTTGAGGTCGACATGGGCGGCGCCCCTGTAGCGGAAGCTCAGGAAAACGTGCCGCATCAGCGCCTCGCCGATGCCGCGCCGCCGGGAGTCCGGATGAACGGCGAGATCCTTGACGAAGCCGGACGTCCAGCAAAGCGCGGCGCCTGTCAGCAGCCCCTTGCCGTCGATGACGAGGAAGCACAGATCCGGATCGAACTCGGCATCGCCCGAGATATGCTCCCACCATTCGTCGAACGCGCCTTCGGCGCCATCGTCGAACGCCTCGTCCAGCAGCGCATGCAGGGCCTGCGCATCCCTGTGCTCGAATAAACGCATGACGAACCCCTCCGGCCAATCCGGCGCGGTCAGGGTGGCGTCGAGAAGCTTGCGAAGGCGGATGTCGTTGGGGCCTGGCGGTCGAGGACCACTTTTCTCATGCATGTCGCGGCCCCGAAACTGCTACGCTTCCAGGCAGAGCCGGGCCCGATGCTCAGGCGCCTGGCTGGAGGCGGCGGCGGTCGACGCCGAGGCCCGTCTGCTCGAGCAGACCCTTGCGCTTGGCGTCGTAATAATAGCCGGTCTGGTAGAGCGTGTCGGCGCGCTTGGCGTTGCCGCCCGAGACCAGCCAGGCGCCGCGCAGATATTTGACCGCGTATTTGAGATTGGTCTCGGCGTCGAACAGCCCGCTCGCCGGCCCGTCATAGCCCATGCCGCGCGCCGTCGCGTGCTTGATCTGCATCAGACCCCAGTGGCCGTGATTATAGGCTTTCGGGTTGAAGGTGCTTTCGCGGTTGACGACATGGCGCACCAGATCGACCGGCACTTCGTAGATCGCCGAATATTTCTCGATCAGCCGCTCGATCTCGGCGCGCGGGCCCGTGGCATGCTGTTCGGGCTGGGCCGGTTGCGCAAGCAGCGCCGGGTTCTGCGGCACCACATAGGCGACCTGCTCAACGCCCGGCATGGGAGCCACTTTCGCCGACTGGCCGGTGACCGGCATGGCAACGCCGGCAGTCTTGTAAACGGCGGCCTGCTTGAGCGAAGCGGGGCCGGTCGGCGACGCGCCGGCCATCAGCACCGGCGGCGGCGGAAACTGGCCGGCGACAGGCGTCGATCCGGCGAACGCGGCGGGCTGTGCCGGCGGCGGAAATGCGGCACCCGGCTGCGCGGGCGGCGGCAATGGCGCGCCAGCCGTCGTCGCTCCAGGCGTCACCAACGCTGCGGCATTGCCGGTCAAAGCCGCCGTCTGCACCTGCGCGAGGCCGGAAGGCTCCGGCAGCACGGCCACTGTTTCGGGCAGCGCGACGGTCGGCGTGTCGTCCTCGACGGCCGGCGTCGAAGCCGCTGCAAGCGCGGGCGTGGCCTTCATCTGCGAGGTCGAAGTACAGCCGCTGAGGCCGGCAGCGGCAACGAGCGCGCCGATCGCGGTAAGGATGATTTTCGCTGCCAAGCCCTGCAGGTCCGATTGTCGGTTGTTAAAAAGTCCTTACACCAGCGATTCCAACCGGGCAATCGGGGCCGGTATGCAGGTTTCGGGTGGCGGGACTCGATGCAAACTGGAATATTGTTCCCTATCTGTACTGGAGATGTACCTGTTTTTCGCGATTTGCGAAAAGGAGCCCATCATGGAAAACGCATCACCGATCACGGCCGGCCACGCAGTGTTAGAAACAGTGATCGGCTTCATGGGCATTGCCTGGAGCGAAAAGGGCCTGATCCGGCTCTGCCTGCCTGAACGCAGCCGCGAAGCGGTCGAGCGCCGGCTGTTCCGTCATGGCGGTGTCTCGAGCGCCACCGGGCAGCCGCAATGGGTGGTCGAATTGATCGCGTCGATCAAGGCCTATGCGGCCGGAGAGGATATCGATTTCTCCGGCGTGCCGGTCGATCTCGACGGCGTCGACGATTTTCGCCTCGCCATCTACGACGCCGCGCGCAAGCTCGGCTTCGGTGAGACCACCACCTACGGCGAGCTGGCCAAGCGGGCCGGCCATTCCGGGCTCGCGCGCGAAACCGGTGCCGCCCTCGGCGCCAATCCGGTGCCGCTGGTCATCCCGTGCCACCGCATCCTTGCCGCGGGCGGCAAGATTGGCGGCTTCTCCGCGCCTGGCGGCTCGGCGACCAAGGAGAAGATGCTCGCCATGGAAGGCGTGCGCGTCGGCCCGCCGCCGGCCGCGCAGGCTTCATTCGGTTTCTGACAAGCTCGCCGAACGCGGATGTTCTAGTCTTGCGGGAAGAGGCGGCGCCGGAAATGCCGCTCGAAGTCCGGCCGCTTGCAGACATAGACGGGGCAGGACCTGCTGTCGGCACTGGGCACGTAGGCCCTCGACCTCACCTCGCCCATGTTGCAGAAGCGCTCGTCGCGCACATAGCGATCATAGAGCGGCAGTCCCGGCACGCGGCTCGACTGGTAGCGCAGGATGACGGCGCCCTGCCTGGCGATTGTCGCCTGCACGCGATCGCAGCTCATGCGTGTGGGGTCGTAGCGCGATACAGCCTGCGCCTCGGCGGCCATCAGCATCAGGCAGGCGGCAAGCAGAATTCTCTTCATGATCCTCTCCGGGAACAGCGAGCATCTCTTTTTCACCACAACGCACGCATGGCCGCAAAACTTCCATGCGATTGGGTCGCGCCTTAAGCGCGGTCGCCGCGCGCATCGGCAACTCCATCTTGTTTTCGTCCGCGAACCATACTATATCCGACGCATTGAATTTGGCCGATCGATCGGGCCTCGCGATCTTCGCGTTTGCTGACGTCTCCAAAATTTCGATACCACCGGCCGGGCTTTGGTCCGGTCAAACGAAGCAAATGTGAAGGGCATTTTACATGGCAACTGGTACGGTCAAGTGGTTCAACGCCACCAAGGGCTACGGCTTCATCCAGCCTGACAATGGCGGCGCGGACGTTTTCGTCCACATCTCCGCCGTCGAGCGCGCTGGCATGACCAGCCTCATCGAAGGCCAGAAGATCAACTTCGAGATCGAGCAGGACCGCCGCACCGGCAAGTCCGCTGCTGGATCTCTGAGCAAGGCAGCCTGATTTGGCTTAAGCATTTTGCAGCCGGGCGTTATCGCTTGGCGTCGCAAAAATGCGAGCAAGCAAAGGCGCGCACTGGGGCGAGAGCCTGGGGCGCGCGGCAAGTCACGGATGTACTGACGGTCGCGCGATAAGCGCGCCGGAGCGGAAGGACCCGACAAGTCGAAGCAGCGGATTGCTGCCGGCCCGGCCCCGACGCTCCCGATCAGGCTACCGGCACAGGAAGGCGGGCATTGCCCGCCTTTTTTGTTGCCTATCTTTGGCAGTGCTCTCCCACGCATGTTAGAGTCGCCACATGACCAAGCCCGAGCAAATCCAAGCACTCGTTACCGATCTTGATCCAGCGGAATTCAAGGCGTTTGCCGCCTGGTTCGAGGCGCTTCAAGCCGACTTATGGGATAAGCAGATCGAAGCCGACGCCAAGGCCGGCCGGCTGGATAAGCTTGCCGAGCAGGCGTTAGCTGAAATTTGGGCCGGAAAGCTTCGACCTCTTTAGTTGTTGCACCCGTGAGACCTGCTCAGGGCTGCCACCCGATCGGCACGTGCCCCTTATCCGCCTCCACCCGCTTCAGCCATTCCACCACGGCCGGATAGGCGTCGAGCTGGAAGCCGCCCTTCTCGGCGGTGTGCGTGTAGGCATAGAGCGCGATGTCCGCGACGCTGTAGGCGCTGCCGGCGAAGAAGGCGTTCTGCTCCAGGTGCTTGTTCATGACGCCGAGCGCCTTGTTGCCGCGTTCCAGCGTCTGCGCCAGTCGCTCCGGGGTCGCGTCCTTGGCCCTCTCCGGAAAGGTGAGCAGCGCCTTGCGCACCGCGATATAGGGCTCGTGGCTGTATTGCTCGAAGAACAGCCACTGGTAGGCCAGCGCCCGCTCGTATTTGTCCGCCGGTAGGAAGCGCGTGCCTTCGGCGAGATAGAGCAGGATGGCGTTGGATTCCGCGATGCGCCGGCCGTCGTCGAGCTCGAGCAGCGGCACCATCGCGTTCGGGTTCTTGGCGACGTAGTCGGCCTTGCGCGTCTCGCCGGTATGCGAGCTGACCCCGACGCGGCTGAAGGGAATGCCGAGCTTTGCCATCAATAGCCGCGGCTTGTAGCAATTGCCGCTGTCGATCATGTCGTAAAGTATCATGGCCCTCACCTCGCGCGACGATCGACGGGCTCTAGCGCACCCGAGCAAGGCTCATCCAGTGATTTGTTTTGGCGCAACCATCAGCGGCGCTGATGCAAAGGCACCACCTTGTTGTCCATGCCGAGCAGCGCATCGATCGAAAGCGGCTCGTTGAAGATCGTTCCGGCGAGCGCGGGGCGGGCAAGGTGGAACCCTTGCAGGAGGTCGACGCCGCCGTCGAGCGCGACGCGCAGATGCGTGGCCTGCTCGATGCCCTCGACCAGCACCTTGGCGCCGCGGTCGTGCAGCATCGAGACCAGCGGCCGGAAGAACCGTTCGGCGGCGGCATGGCGGCAGAACTCGGCGAACCAGCCGCCGTCGATCTTGACGATGTCGGGCGAAAGCAGGCCGATGCGCGCTTCGGTCGAATGTCCGGTGCCGAAATCGTCGATGGCGATCTGGATGCCGTCACGCCTCATCTCGCGCACCAGGCAGGCGAGCACATGCTCATCGGCTGCCTGCTCGGTGATCTCGCAGACCAGCATGGCGGGCGAGAGGCCGAAATCGACGAGATGCCTGGTCATGAGGCGAATCTCGGCCAGTGCCCGCCCGAGGTGATCGTTGATCATCGGGTCGTAGTTGAAGAATAGCGTAAGCCCGTCGACGCCGATGTTGCGGTAGTTGCCGAGATGCAGCCTCCTACACATCGTCTCGACGAACAGCCGGTCCGGCGCCGCGACGCTGTCGAAGAAGACCTGGGGCGCAACCGGCGTTGCGACGCGGCGCGGCTCGATCAAGGCTTCGACGGCGACAGCCTTGAGCGTCCTGCCCTGCGGCGCGAAGATCGGCTGATAGGCGCTCCACAGCCGGAACTCGCCATAGACGCCGAACTGAAGGCCGATCTCGTCGGCGAAGATCGCCTCGGCGACATCACGCCGCCTGTCCGGCCGCGCGGTCATGGCGTCACCTTGCGCCCGAACGCCTTCGCCGGCCGCGACGGCCGCACGGAAGCGGGATTTGTGGCTGCCGTGGCTTTGCTCTCTTCAGCCGCGGGCGCCAGCATGCTCCCGCCGAAAACGCGAAAACTCGTCGGCGCCAATTCCGGCCGGGCGAGCACATAGCCTTGCACCATCGAGGCTCCGGATTTCTCGGCGAGATCGAGCTGCCAGCCTTCCTCGATGCCTTCGAAAACCGTGCGGATGCCCCGGCTTTCGAAGCTCTTCACCATCGCGGTCAGCAGCGCGAATCCGGCTCCGGACTCCATGAGTTGCGTGATCCAATGGGCGTCGAACTTGATGATGTCCGGCCGCAATTCCTTGATGCGGTTGATGTCGGATTCATCGGAGCCGTAGTCGTCGACGGCGATGCGGAATCCGTTGGCGCGCAGCGCCTCGACGAAGCTGTAGAGCGTCTCCTGCGAAGCCGATTTCTGCTCCGTGACCTCGCACACGATGCGGCGCGGGTCGATGCCGGCCTCGTGCAGCACGAGGCGCATGTCGCGCAGCGCCTTGTCGACAATGGCGCGGTCGGTGAACACCGACGGATCGAAATTGACGAAAACGGATGCCTCTTCCGGCAGGCATGCGCCGGCGTTGAGCAGATGCAGCGTCCTGGTCAGCGCCTCGATATGCAGCCGGTCGCCCGCCGGGCAGGTGCCGAAGAAGCTCATCGGCGACTGCGGCTCGCCGTCGCGGAACGGCCGGATCAGCCCCTCGAAGGCGACGACCGAAAGCTTGCCTTCGTTGAAGGCGAAGATCGGCTGGAAAGCGCTCTGCAGCGTATAAATGCCCCAGACACCGGAGGAGGTGCCGTCATCATGACGGATGATGTGGGCGAGCCCGATGCTGCGCGACAAAGGTCCCTCGCTCCGCAGAGTAAGCGGAATTCAATCTGCGATCCTGCCAGCCAAGGGTTTACCGGTCGTTGATGAATTTATAGTTGCCGCTCACGCCACCTTGACCTCTGGATCACCCGACAGTGCTTGCGCTTGGGCCGATCATGCGACATGAGAGGCGCCGCGGCCGCTCCTGGCCGCCCCATTCTTTTGGAGACGCTCTGTCATGGCCTTTCTTGCCGACGCCCTTTCCCGCGTGAAGCCTTCCGCGACCATCGCGGTGACGCAGAAAGCGCGCGAGCTGAAAAATGCCGGCCGTGACGTCATCGGCCTCGGCGCAGGCGAACCGGATTTCGACACGCCCGACAACATCAAGAATGCGGCGATCGAAGCGATCCGCCGCGGCGAGACCAAGTATCCGCCGGTTTCCGGCATCGCGCCGCTGCGCGAGGCGATCGCGAAAAAGTTCAAGCGCGAGAACAATCTCGACTACCGGCCGGAGCAGACCATCGTCGGCACCGGCGGCAAGCAGATCCTGTTCAACGCCTTCATGGCGACGCTGAACCCCGGCGACGAGGTCATCATCCCGCGCCCCTATTGGGTGAGCTACCCGGAAATGGTGGCGATCTGCGGCGGCACGTCCGTCTTCGCCGACACCTCGATCGACAACGGCTTCAAGCTGACCGCCGAGGTGCTGGAAAAGGCGATCACGCCGAAGACGAAATGGCTGCTGATGAACTCGCCGTCCAACCCGTCCGGCGCCGCCTACACCGAAGCCGAGCTTCGCGCTCTGGCCGACGTGCTGCTCAAGCACCCGCATGTCTGGACATTGACGGACGACATGTACGAGCACCTGACCTATGGCGACTTCGTCTTCAAGACCATCGCCGAGGTCGAGCCGAGCCTCTACGAGCGCACGCTGACCATGAACGGCGTGTCGAAAGCCTATGCCATGACCGGCTGGCGCATCGGCTACGCTGCCGGCCCGGTGCCGCTGATCAAGGCGATGGACATGATCCAGGGCCAGCAGACTTCGGGCGCCTGCACCATCGCGCAGTGGGCTTCCGTCGAGGCGCTCAACGGCCCGCAGGACTTCATCGCGAAGAACAAGGCGATCTTCCAGGGCCGGCGCGATCTTGTCGTCTCGATGCTCAACCAGGCGCGCGGCATCTCTTGCCCGTCGCCGGAAGGCGCCTTCTATGTCTATCCGTCCTGCGCTGAGCTGATCGGCAAGAAGACCAAGGCCGGCAAGGTCATCGACAGCGACGAGGCGTTCTGCTCGGAGCTTCTCGATGCCGAGGGCGTCGCCGTGGTGTTCGGCTCGGCCTTCGGCCTCGGCCCGAACTTCCGCATCTCATACGCCACGTCGGAAACGCTGCTGGAGGAAGCCTGCACTCGCATCCAGCGCTTCACCGCGTCGCTGACCTGAACGCAGGTTCAGTGGACCGAGTAAGAAAACCCGGCTTCGCGCCGGGTTTTTCGTTGGCAAGATCACTCGCCATATTGCTCGTTCGAGACCTCTTCCAGCCACTCGGCGTGGACGCCGTCCAGCGCCTCCTGCATGGCGACATGCGTCATGGCGGTTTTCGGCCCGGCGCCGTGCCAGTGCTTCTCGCCAGGCGCGAAGGAGATGACGTCGCCCGCCCTGATCATCTCGATCGGCCCGCCCCATGTCTGCGCAAGCCCGGCGCCCGAGGTGACGTAGAGCGTCTGGCCGAGCGGGTGCGTGTGCCAATGGGTGCGGGCGCCCGGTTCGAAGCTGACCAGCGTCGCCCTCAGCCGCGCCGGCGCCTCCTTCTCGATGATCGGCGTCTGCAGCACCTTGCCGGTAAAATACGTCTCCGGCGCGATGACCGTCGGCACGCTGCCGCACGCAATGATCTTCATGGTAGCAATCCTCAATCGTTGACGAACCTCCGCGAAGCGCGGCATCTCACGATGTAGTTTCAACTGGCAACGGGGCCAGTGCAACCGGCCTCCCGGACCGCCGACGGCGACGACATCGAAACATGCCTTGCGCTGCCTCAAGTCATTTTGTCAGCTATTTAGAATACTGTCATAAATCGTTGCTTTTTAACCATGAAATGCGGCACCGAGCCGAGCGCCAGCGAATGGAGCGAGGCAGTGGCCGTGCTCAATGTCTTTTTAACGGCTGGGCTCTAGCCATGGCCCGTGCTGTGGGGGCGCGGACATGAGCATCTTGGCGACAATCAAGGATCATAGCGGCAGGATTTACCGCGGCATCCAGGCGCTGCTTGTGGCGAGCATCGCCGCCACCGCGATTGCCGCCTTTGGCCTGACCGGCAATGGCTCCCGCGCCACGGCCCTCGCACTGGCCGCGACATCGACCAGCCTGGCGCTCCTGGTGCTGATGTATATGCGCTCCAGCATCGTCCAGCGCCTGCAATCGGCGGCGGACGCTGAAGCCGAGAAGCATCGCTTTCTCAGCATCGACGCCATGACCGGCGCCATGACGCGGCGTTATTTCCTCGAAGCGCTGAGCGACAGGCTCGGCAGCTTGCGCAACCGGCGGCAAGCGAGCCTTGTGTTGATCGACCTCGATCATTTCAAACAGCTCAACGACACCTTCGGCCACCAGTTCGGCGACCTTGCCCTCGCCTATCTGGTCAAGGAGGCGGGACGCATCTTTGCCGACAGCATTGTCGGACGGCTGGGCGGCGACGAGTTCGGCGTCATTGTTTCGCATGGCGACGCGGCCGCGCTCAACAAGGATGTGCGCCGGCTGCTCGACGCGATGCGGGCCGGAAAGCGGCATGA
This sequence comes from Mesorhizobium sp. M1D.F.Ca.ET.231.01.1.1, assembly GCF_003999155.2. Classification (NCBI taxonomy): domain Bacteria; kingdom Pseudomonadati; phylum Pseudomonadota; class Alphaproteobacteria; order Hyphomicrobiales; family Phyllobacteriaceae; genus Mesorhizobium; species Mesorhizobium sp. M1D.F.Ca.ET.231.01.1.1. Next base: position 130,603 of record NZ_RZOZ02000014.1, on the reverse strand, counting down.
AGGCAAGATCATTCCGCTGTCGATCTCGCTGGGGGTTGCGCTTGCGCCGCTGCACGCCTCGAACCCGACCGAGTTGATGTTGCTTGCCGACCTCGCGCTATACGAAAGCAAGGCGGCGGGCCGGGGCCGTGTCACCGTATTCGACGAGGAGATGCTGTCGGACAAGCGCTATCGCCGCCTCGTGGAACGCGAGCTGCGCGCCGCCGTCTATCTTGGCGAGCTGGAGCTCCACTATCAGCCGATCGTCGGCGCCGAAGGCTCCGTCGACGCGCTCGAGGGCTTGATCCGCTGGCGCCATCCAGTCCGCGGCCTGATCTCGCCCGCCGAATTCATCCCGATCGCCGAGCGTTCGACCCTGATCGACATGATCGGCGAGTGGGTTTTCAAGCGCGCCTGCGCCGACATCGATCACTTTCCAGGGCGGCGCATCTCGATCAACGTCTCGGGCGAGCAGTTGAAACGCGACGAGATCGTGACGATGTGCGAGCGCATTCTGCGCGAGACCAGCCGGTCGGCATCCTCGTTCATCATCGAGATCACCGAGACGGTTGCGACCGCCGCGACGCCTGAGATCCTCAGGCGCCTGGAGGCCTTGCGCGGGCTCGGCTTCCACATCGCGCTCGACGACTTCGGCACCGGTCACTGCGGCTTCAACTATCTGAAGACCTTGCCCATCGACAGCGTCAAGATCGACCGCTCCTATATCCGCAGCCTCGCCCACGATCAGGTGGCGCAGATCTTTGTCTCCGCGCTCGCTCAGATCGCGCGCATCCAGGACATCACCATCGTCGCCGAGGGCGTCGAAACGGCGGAGGAGTTCACTCTCGCCCGCACTGCCGGCTGCAGCCGCTTCCAGGGCTATTTCTTCGGCAAGCCGGCGCCGCGCGACAAGACGAGCGCCCTTTGCGCGGCCGACAGCAAGCCGCTGGCGCTCAGCGGCTGATAAGCCGGGCGCCTGACAAACCGGACGCCCGACAAACCAAAGCCGGCGCACTTCCTATTTTTCTTGCCCTCCCCGCGAACCCGTGTGACGATGGCCTTGGGCAGGTGGTGAGCAACAACCCCGCCCGCGACGGCCGAACAGGCCGGCCGCCGCTCTTCTAGAGAGTGCGATCGGACGCAAAACCGGTTTCCACTTTTGCTGATCGCTCTCTCGGGAAACGCCTGAGTGGAGGTCAGCCATGGGTACTCGCGCCGGAGGACGACGCACGGGACCGAAATGCATTGCCATAGTCGGTCCCTTCGCAAGCGGTAAGACGACACTTCTCGAAGCAATCCTGGCCCGCACGGGCGCAATCCCCCGCCAGAATCCCGTCTCATCGGGCAACACTGTTTCCGATCATTCGCCAGAAGCCCGTGCCCACGCCATGAGCGTCGAGGCGACCTTCGCCACAACGGAGTTCATGGGCGAGCAGTTCACCTTCGTCGACTGCCCCGGTTCCATCGAATTTGCCTTCGAGGCCGAGCCGGTGCTTGCAGCCTGCGATGTCGCAGTCGTCGTCGCCGAAGCGGACGAAAAGAAGATACCTGCGCTCCAGCTCATCATGCGCAGGCTCGACGATCTCGGCGTGCCGCGCATCCTGTTCCTCAACAAGGTGGACAAGGCGATCGCCGGCGTGCGCGAGACGCTCAAGATGCTGCAGCCGGCAAGCTCGGCGCCGCTGCTGCTGCGCCAGATCCCGCTGCGCAAGGATGGCGTCGTCATCGGCTCGATCGATCTCGCGCTGGAGCGCGCCTATGTCTACCGCGAATATGCCGAAAGCCAGGTCGCCGAGATTCCGGACGACGACAAGGCGCGCGAGCTCGAGGCCCGCTTCTCGATGCTGGAGACGCTCGCCGACCATGATGACCAGCTGATGGAACAGCTGCTCGAGGAGATCGAGCCGCCGAAGGACGCTATCTTCGACGACCTTGCCGCCGACCTCCGCGCCGGCACAGTGACGCCGGTGCTGATCGGCACCGCCGAGAAGGGCAATGGCGTGCTGCGGCTGCTTAAGACGATCCGCCATGACGCGCCGGACGTCGAGGCGACCCGCAAGCGCCTGGGCGCGCCGGATGGCAGCCAGACTGTTGTGCAGGTGATGAAGACCATCCACACCGCGCATGGCGGCAAGCTGTCGGTGTCGCGCGTGCTTTCCGGGCAGTTGGCCGATGCGGCCGAGCTCTTCCTCTCCAATGGCGACACGGCGAAGGTCTCCGGCATCTACAAGATGCTTGGCAAGGACCAGTTGAAGCTGGCGTCGGCCAAGGCCGGCGACACCGTCGCGCTCGGCAAGCTCGACAATGTCAGGACCGGCCAGACGCTGAGTTCGGCGAAGGGCGGCATCAGCCCGCTGCTTGCGCTGGAGGCGCCGCAGCCGGTATTCGCCTTCGCGCTGCGCCCCAAGGAGCGCAAGGACGAGGTCAAGATGTCGGCGGCGATCCAGAGGCTTGCCGAGGAAGACCCCTCGCTCAGCCTGCACCACAACCAGGACTCCGCGGAGACTGTGCTGTCGGGGCATGGCGAAATGCACCTGCGCGTGGTGCGCGAGCGCCTGGAGGGCAAGAACCAGATCCCGATCGAAGGCCATTCGCCGGCGGTGCCCTATCGCGAAACGATCCGCAAATCCGCGCAGCAGCGCGGCCGCCACAAGAAACAGTCCGGCGGCCACGGCCAGTTCGGCGACGTGGTGATCGAGATCAAGCCGCTGCCGCGCGGCTCGGGCTTCCAGTTCACCGACACCATCACCGGTGGCGTCGTGCCCAAGACCTACATCCAGTCGGTGGAGACGGGCATTCGCGACTATCTGAAGAACGGTCCGCTCGGCTTCCCTGTCGTCGATGTCGCCGTCAACCTGTCGGACGGCTCCTACCATGCGGTCGACTCTTCCGACATGGCCTTCCAGATGGCGGCGAAGCTGGCGATGAAGGAGGGCATGGCGGCCTGCTCGCCAGTGCTGCTGGAGCCGATCATGAAGGTCGAGATCGTCACGCCTTCGGATGCGACATCGAAGATCATCGCTTTGATCCCGCAGCGGCGCGGCCAGATCCTCGGCTATGACGCACGGCCCGGCTGGCCGGGCTGGGACGTGGTCGAGGCGACCATGCCCCAGGCCGAGATCGGCGACCTGATCATCGAGCTGCGCTCTGCGACGGCAGGCGTCGCCAGCTACAAGGCCGCCTTCGACCATATGGCCGAGCTGACCGGCCGTCTGGCCGACGAGGCGATGAACGCCAACGGCAAGGCTGCCTGACCGATCTTGCTAATGCATGTCGCCCAAAAGTGCGCAGCGTTTTTGGGAGAACGACATGTATCAAGACACGGATCTAATGCGCATCGCCTGAATACATTTCGGTGCGACGCGCTTTAGAGCAATTCCAGGAAAAGTGCGAGCGGTTTTCCGTGCGGAATTGCGTAAAAACAAGGAGATAGGGCGTTTCGCCGTTTCCCTGAAACGGTGAAAACGAACTAAAAAGACGCGAAAACGGCGTCCGGATGATCCGGACGCCGTTTCTGTATTGCGGACCGTCTCCTGGGAGGTACGGCAGGTCCGCCGCATCGGGAAATGGTTCGGACGCGGTAGCTGCCTGAGCCCGGCCTGTCCGAGTGATGCCCCCATCTCCCGAACGGACCAACCGCGTCCTATGATCTGCTTAATCGATAGAGTGCGTCCGCGACATGTTACCTGATGTTACATGTCACTGTTACGTGGCTCTCGCGCACGCATTTCCGGTCTCGGCGTGACCTCGGCGCAACAAAAAAGCCGGATCAATAAAGATCCGGCTGAGTTTGATTGGAAGTGCCGATTAGGGCTAACCTCCAGAGGGGAACACTCGAGGGCGCTAATGGGAGGAGAACGCGCCCTGGAGATGAACTATATATGTGCTCATCATGCCCAAGAAACAAGCATCTATTTTGCAACACACGCATGCAAAAAGACGCAGGCTGTGGTCTAACCCTTTCGGAAGACCGATAGGACCAGAAAAAATCGACGAATCCTGGGCCGTTCCAGACCGAAATCGATCGCTGACGTGCAAACCGGGTCAGATTCCGCTCCCGAAATACGCTAAATTCAAAATGATGCGAACTCGGCCAGGTCGCGTTTATTTTTGCGGCAAGAGAGCCTGATGCGAATTTTTTCGGCAATTGCCGGCAGCGCTGTGTTCTTTGTCGCCGCCCCCGGCGTCGTCGCCGGGTTGCTCCCCTGGTTGCTGACCGACCGCTATCGCCTGCCGCAATCCGCCGTGCCGGGTTTTGTGCCGGCCGGCTGGATCCTCGTCGTCGGCGCCTCGGCGGTCCTGCTTCATTCCTTCGCGCGCTTCGCGCTTGAGGGCCTGGGCACGCCGGCCCCCGTCGCGCCGACCGAGAAGCTCGTTGTCGGCGGCATCTATCGCCATGTGCGCAACCCCATGTATGTGGCGGTGCTGTCGATCATCCTCGGCCAGGTGCTCATCTTTTCGAGCTGGGCGGTGCTGGTCTACGGCCTGATCGCCGCGGCGGCGATGATCTCCTTCGTCAAAGCCTACGAAGAGCCGACGCTCGCCCGCCGCTATGGCGCTGAATACGAAACCTACCGCCGCGCCGTTCCCGGCTGGCTGCCGCGCATCACGCCTTGGCGTGGATGACCCGCACCCAGGGTCCGCCGAGATTCAGGTCAGGCCGAGTCGAGAACGGTAGGTTCGGGGAACCGGCCTACGCCGGCCGTAGCCTTCATAGGCGGAGACACTTATGAGGGCTTCGGCCGGCGAAGGCCGGAGCGGAGCGTACCTCAGTACGTGAGTACCGCAGGTCGGCATCACTTGAATATCTAGTAGGACCAGCTACGGGCCTTGGCGATGATGAAGTCACGGAAGACGTGCAGTTTCGCCTGGTTCTTCATCGCGTCGGGATAGGCGAAATAGGTGTCGAAGGACGGCACCTCGGTCTCGGGCAGCAGCTGGACCAGGTTCGACTCCTTGTTGATCACGTAGTCGGGCAGCATGGCGATGCCGGCGCCGCCCTGGACCGCGCGCTTGATCGACAGGATGTCGTTGATCTGCAGCGTCGGCACCCGTTGCCCGCCCTCGAAATCGCCGACCGTCTCCAGCCAGTTCAGCTCCGACAGATGCGAGGGCACCGGCACGCCGAAGGTGACGATCCGGTGGTTCCTGAGCTCGGCGATCGAGGCCGGCTTGCCGAACTTCGCCACATAGGAAGGCGACGCGTAGAGATGGAAGTGCACGGTGAACAGCCGGCGCTGGATGAGATCCGGCTGCTGCGGTTGCCTGAGGCGAATGGCGCAGTCGGCCTGGCGCATGGTCAGGTCGAGCTCCTCGTTGGCGAGGATGAGCTGAAGGCTGATCTCGGGATAGAGCTCGATGAATTCCTGCACGCGCTCGGTCAGCCAACCGGCGCCCAGGCCCACCGTGGTCGTCACCCTTAGCACGCCGGAGGGGCGATCCTTGGTCTCGGTCAGCCGCGACTTGATCGTCTCCAACTTCATCAGCACGTCATGCGCCGTGCGGAACAGCATCTCGCCCTGCTCGGTCAGCACGAGGCCGCGCGCGTGGCGATGAAACAGCGCCACGCCGACATCGTGTTCCAGCGCGCTGACCTGCCGCGAAATCGCCGATTGCGACAGATGCAATGTCTCGGCGGCATGGGTGAACGACCCAGCCTCCGCCGCAGCGTGAAACACGCGTAGCTTGTCCCAGTCCAGCGCCATGATTCCCCTCGTGTTGCCTTTGGCGTCTGAATGAAAAATCAGGCTTTTAAACGGCTTTTTCAGCCGATCGATTATTCCGCCGCTTCGCGATGGACCTCGATCCCCGCCAGATATTTCTCCGCCTCGAGCGCGGCCATGCAACCGAGTCCGGCTGCCGTCACCGCCTGCCGGTAGACGTCATCGGTGACGTCGCCGGCGGCAAACACGCCGGGAACGTCGGTGCGGGTCGAATCGGGCGCCGTCCACAGATAGCCGTTCGGCTTCTGCTTGAGCTTGCCAACGAAGAGCTCGACCGCCGGCGCGTGGCCGATGGCCACGAAGACGCCATCGACCTTCAGCCGCGACACTTCTCCGGTCGCCACATTGCGCAGCTTCAGACCCTCGACCGAAGGCGGCAGCGGCGCCTTGCCAGGCTGCCCGGTGATCTCGTCGACGACCGTGTCCCAGATGACGCGGACATTGTCCTTCTGGAACAGTCGCTCGCGCAGGATGCGCTCGGCGCGAAAATCGCCGCGCCGGTGAATGACGGTGACGCTCTTGGCAAGGTTGGCGAGATAGAGGGCCTCTTCGACCGCCGAATTGCCGCCGCCGACCACCGCGACGTCCTTGCCGCGATAGAAGAAGCCGTCGCAAGTGGCGCAGGCCGAGACGCCGAAGCCCATGAAGGTCTGCTCCGATGGGATGCCCAGCCACTTGGCTTGCGCGCCGGTAGCAATGATCAGCGCGTCTGCCGTGTAGACGGTGCCGGAATCGCCGGTGGCGCGGAACGGCCGCACATTGAGGTCGACCTCGGTGATGATGTCGTTGACGATGTCGGTGCCGACATGCTCGGCCTGCTTGAGCATCTGCTCCATCAGCCAGGGACCCTGGATCGGATCGGCAAAGCCTGGATAGTTTTCGACGTCGGTGGTGATCATTAGCTGACCGCCCTGCTGCAGGCCGGCGACAAGCATCGGCTTCAGCATGGCGCGGGCGGCATAGATCGCCGCCGTATAGCCGGCCGGTCCGGAGCCGATGATGAGAACGGGCGCGTGTTTGGTGTTCATGAAAAAGTCCCCTGCGGCTCGAGGCCGTGGTTTGTCGCCGGTAATGTAAGTGCTGCCCGCCAAGCCAGCAAGGCAAGTTGGCTTTAGTCCCCGGAAAGCTTCGTCGCACGCATAGCCGGCCATATCGCTGCCCGGAAGCAGAAAATCATCGCAAAGGGATGGCCTCCCACACGAAACCAAATTACAAAATTGCGAAAGATTCTTGCGCAAAGCCGAGACCGCCATGCCGCTCAAAGCCGACCTCGACGCCATCGACTGGAAGATCCTGCGCGAACTCCAGAATGACGGGCGCATGACCAATGTCGAACTGTCGAGCCGGGTTGGCATCTCGGCGCCGCCTTGCCTGCGCCGCGTCAGGCGGCTGGAAGAGGCCGGCATCATCCGCGGCTACCGCGCGCTGCTCAACGCGCCGGCGCTCGGCATGGACGTCGTCGCCTTCTGCCTGATCGGCCTGCATCATCAGGCCGACGCCGAGCTGAAGACCTTCGCCGAGCGCACGCGCGGCTGGCCGATCGTGCGCGACGCCTGGATGGTCTCGGGCGAGTCCGATTTCCTGCTGCATTGCGTGGCGAGCGACCTCGGCACCTTCCAGACCTTCGTCATCGAGGAACTCGCTTCGGCGCCGAATGTCGATACGGTGCGCACTGCGCTGACCATCCGCCGCGTCAAGGACGAGGGGCTGGTGGCTTTTAACGCTTGATCCGCTTGCGTGGCAGCCCGGCCGAGTCAGCGTCTTCTACCTGATCGAAATGCAAGCACGACGCCGACCAAGACATATCCAAATAGACACGCTGCTACTTCTCCGACAACCGACAAAAGAACAAAACCGTCGCCAGGGCCAGGGCTCTCATCAGGGGGCACGTACGGCAACGCTAAAATGCCTGCCAAAACAGGTGAACAAGCGAGCGAGACGAATGTGACGACATGCGGCAACCATTTGAAATGAGACATTTTTATTGAAGTGAAAAACGCTGCGGCAATTGCAATTATGTTGACGACGAATATGAGCGAAACTGCGAAGTCTGGCGGCAAAATCGTAGGGTATTCTGAGTAAGATTGGGTGAACATGGAGATTGCCTTTCCCCGCATTTATTGAGGGAATAGGTCTGAAATTTCTTGCCTGAACGATGTCTCATCTCCGCAGTTTTTCCGCAAAAAGCGCAAAGTATGGTCGGTGGGCGGAGCGGGTCCGGAAGTGGTCAGCTAACTCAGTCTCTACCTGAGCGCGTCGATAGCCCACAGCAATCCATCCAGGTCGCCGCTGTCCCGCAGTGGCAGAACGTCGAATCCTGGTTCCTCGCTGGCCTCACCGTCGACCAGCCAGCCCCTCGTCAAGCCGGCTCGCCGCCCCGCTTGCATATCGGCAGGCTTGTCGCCGACGATCAGCGATCGCTTCAAGTCCAGACCAAGCTCACCGCCGGCCCTTAGCAGCATGCCGGGATTAGGCTTGCGCGTCGGATGGTCGACAATGCCCAGCGGGCCGTTGCCCGCCTCGTGGTAGCCGCAGGCCAGCACCATGTCGACGAAGGCGTCCTGTTCGGCCAGAAGATCGAGCACGCGCCGGTTTACCCGGACAAACGCATCCCAGCCGAAATAGCCGCGCGCGATGCCGGACTGGTTGGTCACCACGACGACCGGCAGCCCGGCCAGATTGGCTGCCTTGATGACCGGCAGCATCTGCGGCCTGAGCACAATATCGGACGGATCGCTGGGATAGTCGGTATCGACATTGATGGTGCCGTCGCGGTCGAGAAAGAGCGCCGGCAGACCGGTCGGGAAGCTAGTGGTCCCGATCCGCTCGACCCACAGACCGGGCTCGACAAGTGGATAGGCAGCGCCGTCAGCCATTGCTGAGACGCGCTTCGACCGCCTCGCACAGATAATGGTAGAGGCACAGATGCCCCTGCTGGATGATCGGCGTCGAGGTCGACGGCACGTTGAGCAGGATGTCGGTGAGCGGCGCAAGCTTGCCGCCGGTATCGCCGGTGAGGCTGATCACCGTCATGTCCATCGCCCGCGCCTGCTCGGCGGCGGCAAGGATGCTCGGCGAATTGCCGCTGGTGGAGATGGCGAGCAGCACAGCGCCTTCCGATCCATGCGCCTCGACCTGGCGCGAGAAGACCGTGTCGAAGCCGTAGTCGTTGCCCCAGGCGGTCAGCACCGCCGCATTGGCCGGCAGCGCAATCACGTTGTAGGCCTTGCGCTCCTTGAGGAAGCGGCCGACCAGTTCGCCGGCGATGTGGATGGCATCGCTGGCCGAGCCGCCGTTGCCGCAGATCAGCAGCGCCTTGCCCTGCGACAGCGCCGTCACAACAGTGCTCACCGCGCGTTCCATCGCGCCGGTGAGGTCGCGCTCGACCATCGCCGTGATCGCCGCCGCGGAGCGGACCAGATAGTCGTTCAGTTCGGACATGAAATCCTCAATTCGTGCCGCCGGCGCGCAGCTTGCCGATGGTGTTGGTCGTGCTCTTGCCGGCGACGAGGTCGATCAGCACCACACGCCCGCCCGCCTTCTGCACCACGTCGGCGCCGACCACGGTCTCGATCGTGTAGTCCGCGCCCTTGACCAGGATGTCGGGCTTGAGCGCCTCGATCAGCTTGAGCGGCGTGTCCTCCTCGAAGACGACGACGGCGTCGACCGAGGCAAGGGCGGCGAGCACACAGGCACGGTCATGCTGGTCGTTGACCGGACGTCCCGGCCCTTTAAGCCGGCGCACCGAGGCATCGCTGTTGAGGCCGAGCACCAGCCGGTCGCACTGGCTGCGCGCGGCATGCAGAAGGCTGACATGGCCGGCATGCAGGATATCGAAGCAGCCGTTGGTGAACCCCACCGACAGCCCCTCCTCCTTCCACGCCGCAACCATCCTGGCTGCCGCGTTGGCGTCGAGAACGGCGTCCTGGTGGGCGACCGGTCCATGCGAGCGGAACAGCGCGCCGGAGAGTTCCTCGACGCTCAGCCGCGCCGTGCCGCGTTTTCCCACCACGACGCCGCCGGCGGCGTTGGCGATTGTAGCGGCCTGCACGCGGTCGGCGCCGGCGCCGAGCGAAAGCGCGAAGGTGGCGATGACCGTGTCGCCGGCGCCAGAGACGTCGAACACCTCGCGCGCTTGCGTGGAAATATGACGGGCATCCTCCGCGGTGACCACGCTCATGCCCTTTTCGCTGCGCGTGGCAACGATGAACTCGAACTCATGCGCCGCGATCAGGTGGCGTGCCGCGGCCACGATCTCGTCGTCGCCGAACACTGCGCGCCCGACCGCCTCGCCGAGCTCCTGGCGGTTTGGCGTCACCGCCGTCGCCCCGGCATAGCGCGCATAGTCGCGGGCCTTCGGGTCGACCAGCACCGGCTTCCCGGCATCGCGGCAGATCGCGATCAGTTCGGCCGCCACGCCGTCGAGCAGGATGCCCTTGCCGTAGTCGGAGAGGATGACGATGTCGGCGCGCGCGAGCGCTGCCTGGAAGTGCTCGACGAGCGCAGCCCGCTCGCTGCGAGCCAGCGGCTTGATCTCCTCCTCGTCGAACCGCAGCACCTGCTGGTTGAGCGCGCTGAAGCGGCTCTTGGACGAGGTCATGCGGCCTTGCCGCTGCGCCATGCCGTCGGTATCGACGCCGAGATCGCCGAGCATGCGCATGAGGTTGTCGCCGGCCTTGTCGGCGCCGATCACGGACACGGGAATAGCGGCGCCGCCTAGCGAGACGATGTTGGATACGACATTGCCGGCCCCGCCCATGGCCAGCATCTCGCCCCGGCCGTGCAGCACCGGGATGGGCGCTTCCGGCGAGATCCGCTCGATGACGCCGCTGACGAAGCGGTCGAGGATGAAGTCGCCGACCACCAGCACGGTGACCTCGCCGAAGCGGGCGATGGTGCGATGCAAGGGTTCCGGGGAAGGCAGATGGTGCTTGATCATCTTAGTGGCGCGCGCCCGAAATGGCTGGTTTGATCACGGTTGCGGCGCCGGAAGTCCGGCGCCCATCGTTCGTCGCGATGCCGATATACCGCAATTGCGGCCAGCGCAACGGCAGGCCTCCAGCGGGTCGCGCCATGGTCGACAGGAGAATCAGGCCTTCTGCAGGGCGACATGGACGCCGAGCCCAACGAGCACTGCCCCGCCCGCGCGCTGCATCAAGCGTTGCGCGCGGCCCGAGCGGCGCAGTCGCGCAATCAGCGCTCCGGCCAAGAAGACGCACGCTATGTCGGCTGAGGAGAACATCAGATTGACGATGGTTCCAAGGATGACGAACTGCAGCCAGATCGGGAACGCCGCCGAGGCATCAATGAATTGCGGCAGGAACGCCATGAAGAAGATCGCCGTCTTGGGATTGAGCACCTCCACGGTGATGCTCTCGAGAAAGGCCCGACGGGCCGACTTCCGCTCTATGCTGGGCAAAGCCGTATCGCCGTCCGCCCGCTTTCGGAACATCGAGACGCCGAGCCAGATCAGGTAGAGCGCTCCAATGAGTTTGACCGCCATGTAAAGCGGCGGCACGGCGTGGAACAATACGGACAGTCCGGTCGCGGCTGCGAAGACATGCACATAGCCGCCGAGATGAATGCCGAGCGCCGCCGTAAGTCCCGACCAACGCCCGCGCGCCATGGTCTGCGCCGCGGCATAGAGCATGGCCGGTCCGGGGATATAGGCGAAGATCGCCGTGGTGACGAAGAAGGCGATAAGCAGTTCGGTCGACGGCATCCTGGTCCCTTACGATACGCCGCATAGCGAGAGCCGACTGAAGCGGAAGCTTTGCGGCCTCACTGTGGCGAGGAGCCGGTTTGCCCTGATTTGGCCAGAACGCGCGCCATGAACTTTTCATGGTCGATGATCGCGCGCTCGTGGAAACCTTCCCCAATCAGTCCGTTCTCGTCGCTGCACGACACCTTGAAGCGCAGCTTTCGCCCCTCCACGGCGACAAGCTCGACATCGGCGGTGACTGTCATGCCGACGGGCGTGGCGGCGACATGGCTGACGTCGACATGGGTGCCGACGGTTCTCTCGTGGCTGCCAAGGAACGGACGCAGCGCCTCGATGCATACCCATTCGATGAAGCCGACCATGAATGCGGTGGCGAAGACCGGTGGCATGTTGCTGAAACCTGCAAAGGCCGGTGTCATGGCCGGGACCGTCAGGGACCCGTCGACCCGCAGTGCTTGAAGATGGCGAAGGCCGGGCTTTAGATCGGATGTCATGGCTACCAAGGGCAAAAGACGCATGACCGACGGCGCTTGCCACGCCGCTCAAAGGCACCATGGCTTGCCTCGACAGAAGAAGTACCGTTCGGCGCGCGGCAGAGCTTATCTCGCAAGTCGTTCCGCCGATCCATCCCTACATTCGTCGTAGCCGACGGGTCCGTGACGGCGAGCTTTATCGACACTCCTGTCTGCCTCCCCTATAAGGGCCGGAATCGGCAACGCAAACAGAGGCCTTCATGATCATCGTCACGGGCGGCGCCGGCATGATCGGCTCCAACATCGTCGCCTCGCTCAATGCCGAGGGCCATGACGACATCTTGGTCGTCGACGATCTCACCGACGGCCACAAGATCGCCAACCTGGCCGACCTTCGGATCGCCGACTATCTCGACAAGGACGAATTCCTGGCCCGGCTCGAGGACGGCGGGCTCGGCCGCGTCGAGGCCGTCTTCCACCAGGGCGCCTGCTCGACCACCACCGAATGGGACGGCAAGTTCATGATGGACGTGAACTATGCCTATTCGAAGCGCCTGCTGCACGCCTGCCTGGCGCTGCGCGTGCCTTTCCTCTATGCCTCCTCGGCCTCGGTCTATGGCGGCGGCAGCGAGTTCCGCGAGGAGCCGGAATTCGAGCGGCCGCTCAACGTCTACGCCTATTCGAAGAAGCTGTTCGACGACTATGTGCGCCGCAACGTCTTCGATACCGACCATTCGCAGGTCGCCGGCCTGCGCTACTTCAACGTCTACGGGCCGCGCGAGGCGCATAAGGGTGCCATGGCCTCGGTCGCCTTCCATCTGTTCAACCAGGTCGAGCAAGGCCAGAACCTGAAGCTGTTCGGCGCCTATGGCGGGTTCGGTCCAGGCGAGCAGAGCCGCGACTTCATCCATGTCGGCGATGTCGCCGACGTCAATCTGTGGCTGTGGAAGCGCGGCTCGAGCGGCATCTTCAACTGCGGCACCGGCCGCGCCCAGCCGTTCCGCGCCATTGCCGAAACGGTGATCGACACACTCGGCAAGGGCGAGATCGAGTTCATCCCCTTCCCCGACCACCTCAAGGGCAGCTATCAGAGTTTTACGCAAGCCGATATGTCCCGCTTGCGTGCAGCCGGCTACAATGGGCAATTCCGCACTGTCGAAACCGGCGTCAGAGACTATGTCCAATGGCTGAAAGCCCAACGATCCTCGTGATCGGCCCACGCTGGGTGGGCGACATGGTCATGGCGCAGTGCCTGTTCGCGGCGCTGAAGGAAAAGCATCCGAACGCCGCCATCGACGTGCTGGCGCCGGGATGGGCAGCGCCCCTGGTCAAGCGCATGCCCGAAATACACTGCCAGATCGATTTCCCGCTGATGCCCGGAGCGCTCGAATTCCGCAGCCGCAGGCGCTTCGGCCGCCTGCTGCGCGGCCGCTACGACATGGCCTATGTGCTGCCGGGAAGCTGGAAATCGGCGCTGATCCCGTTCTTTGCCCGCATTCCGCGCCGCGTCGGCAATCTGCGGGAAATGCGCTACGGCTTGCTGACCGACATCGTTCCGCTGCCCGACGCTGTGAAGCGACGCACGGCGCGCGCTTATTTCGGCCTGGCGCGCGGCGGCACGTTCCGCGCGCCGAAGCTTACCGTCGATACGGCCAACCAGGCCGATTTGCTGGCACGGTTCGGGCTCGACGCGAAGCGGTTCGTCGCCCTGATGCCGGGCGCCGAGTTCGGCCCGGCAAAACGCTGGCCGAGCGAACACTATGCCGAGCTTGCCCGCCAAATGATGGCAAAGGGCCTGGGCGTCGCCCTGCTCGGCTCGAAGAACGACGCCGAAGTCACCGGCGAGATCGCAAGGCTCGCGCCGGGCGCCGTCGACCTTGCCGGCAGGACGAAGCTCGAGGATGCCATCGACCTGATCGCCGCGGCGAAGCTTGCCGTCTCGAACGACAGCGGTCTGATGCATGTCGCGGCCGCCGTCGGCACGCCGATCGTCGCCGTCTACGGCTCGACCTCGCCCGAAAACACGCCGCCGCTGACCGATCGCTCGGAGCTGATCTGGCTGCATCTCTCCTGCTCGCCCTGCCATAAGAAGGTATGCCCGCTCGGCCATCTCAACTGCCTGAAGACGCTCGACGTCGCGCGGGTCGCGGCCGCGGCAGACCGGCTGCTCGAGGTTCCAGCAGCCGCATGAAGGTGCTGATCGTCAAGACATCGTCGATGGGTGATGTCATCCATACCTTCCCGGCAGTCGAGGATGCGCTCCGCAATCGCCCGGACATAAGCTTCGACTGGTGCGTGGAAGAGGCGTTTGCCGGCATTGTCGCCTTGCATCCGGCGATAAAGTCCATCCACAAGGTGGCGATCCGCCGCTGGCGCAAGCAACCGTTCGATGGCGGCACGTGGCGCGAGATGGCAGGCCTGCGCCACGCCTTGCGAGGCGGCCACTATGATCTGGTCATCGACGCCCAGGGGCTGTTGAAATCGGCCGTGGTCGCCAGGCAGGCCGGCGCGCCGATCGCCGGTTTCGACCGTTCCAGCGCCCGCGAGCCCTCGGCGACGCTGTTTTATCAGCGCAAATACGCAGTGCCGCGCGACCTGCACGCCATCGAGCGCACACGCCGGCTGTTCGGCCTGGCCTTGGGTTATCAGCCGGACCTTTCGCGCCTAGGTTCCGGGATTGTAGCGCCAGCAGGCAACCTTGCCGTTCCCAAAGGCAGGCTCGCCTTCCTGCTGCACGGCACCAGCCGGGAAGACAAGAAATGGCCGGTCGGAGACTGGATCGAGACAGCGCGCCTACTGGTTGCCAGGCGGTTCACGCCAGTAGCAACCTGGTCGAACGAAGCGGAAAAGCGTGCCGCCGAGGCGATCGCCGGCGCAGTGCCGAAAACGGTGCTGATCCCCAGATCGCCGCTCGCAGAGATCGCCGCGATCCTTGGCCGGTCGACGCTGGTGATCGGCGCCGACACCGGCCTCAGCCATCTCGCCAGCGCCTTCGGCCTGCCGACCGTCGCCATCTTCCTGGCGACGGAACCGGGCCTGACCGGCCCGCGCGGGCCGTTCTCGTCGACGCTGCTGGCGCCGGCCGGCGGCAAGGTGACGCCGGCCGAGGTAATGGCGGAGGCGGAGCGGCTGCTAGCGCTAAGATCGGAAGCGCCAACCTAGACTAGGCCTTAAATGAACTGCACCTGGACGATCTCGTAGCCGCGGGCGCCGCCCGGAGCGTTGACCTCGATGGCGTCGCCGACTTCCTTGCCGATCAGGGCGCGCGCGATCGGCGAGGAGATCGAGATGCGGCCGGACTTCACGTCCGCTTCCTGGTCGCCGACGATCTGATAGGTCTTCTTTTCCTCGGTATCCTCGTCGACCAGCACGACGGTGGCGCCGAACTTCACCTTGTCGCCGCTGAGCTTCGTGACGTCGATGACCTCGGCCCGCGCGATCAGGTCCTCGAGTTCGTTGATACGGCCCTCATTGTGGCTCTGCGACTCTTTCGCCGCGTGGTACTCGGCATTTTCGGAAAGGTCGCCATGCGAGCGCGCTTCGGAGATCGCCTCGATGATACGCGGACGCTCTTCCTGCTGGCGCCAGCGCAGTTCTTCCTTCAATGACGCGAACCCCTCGCCTGTCATCGGGACCTTGATCATTTGCCTGACCTTTCCTGCCGCCACCCCCGCTTTTCGGGGATAGCCTTGTCGTTGGGTACAAAAAGAAAACGGTCCGGCAGCCTCGGGCTAACGGAACCGTTTCACCACAATTTCCCCGAATATAGCGATCTTCGCGCGATTTTCACGTCCAAAAATGAAGTTTGACTAATTCATCACCGCTTTCGCGAGGCCGTCCGGCTGTAGATGCGGCGACCGGGCAGCAAAAAACCGGCTGCGATTGCGCGCAGCCGGTTCGAAAGCTTTGGAGAGGATCAGCTTCTCAGGAAATGATCGATCTGCTCGGACAGCATGCCATACTCGCGCGAGCCTTTGCCGGTCCGCTTCTCGATCTCCATCAGCTGTTGCTGGGCGCCGGCAAGATCGCCGATCTGTAGGTGCGCCTCGCCGAGATATTCGCGCACAAGCGTGTAGTTTGGGTCGATGCGCAGCGCTTCCTCGTAATAGCCGAGGCCGACCGTGACGCGGCCGGAATGGCGGTGCGAATAGCCCAGATAGTTGAGGATGCGCGGATCCTGCTTGTTGGCGGCTAAAGTCAGCACCGAGATCGCCTCGTCATAGCGCCCGGCCATCGCCAGATCGTGGCCGGCCTCGTAGATGCTGTCGTCATCCAGCATGCCGTATTGCGGCTTTACGCATTTGCTTTTCTTCTTATCCCAGACCTCGCCCTTCTTGCACTGGGTAGTGGTTTGACCGCTACCACCACCTTCGCCGGCCGTGAATGCAGGCGCCGCGAACAGCGGCAGGCTAACGGCAACAGCCAAGACCTGTACAAGCAATCGTCTGCGCATCGGTGCCTCCTTGAGCGTGACAATGGCAGAATAACGCCGCCTTGATGCGGTTTCATCCCGAAAAGCCGGTGGCGGCCGAACTATTTTAAAAGTCCAAGCGGTTCAGCTGTTTGCGAACGGATGTGACGCGGGCCGCAAATCAGCTATCATCAGTCGAGCGCACCACGAGGAGAAAGGCCAGTGCAGCAGCGCCTCGAGAAGGAATGGGATCTTTCCATCGACCCGGATACGGTGCGCCTGTTCATTCTGAAGGCCAAGGCGCTGAGCGCCGCCGTCAACGAGGATTACGACGACGGCGCCGAGCACGAGGTCGAATTCGACGGCGACAGGCACGCCAGCCACCACCATGACGGCCTTGTCGAGGAAGCCTCGGAAGACTTGACCGAGGAGGAATTCCGCGAGCTGATCAACGACCTCAACGTCGATGAAGCGGCCGAGCTCGTCGCGCTGGCCTGGGTGGGCCGCGGCGACTACGAGGCTTCCGAATGGATCGAGGCGGTAGCGGCTGCGCGCGAGCGCGCCAACAAGCGCACCGCAAAGTACCTGCTCGGACTGCCGCAGCTCGCCGACTGGCTGGAGGAAGGCCTCGAGGCGATCGGCGCGTAACGGGCCGGTAACGGATTTTGATCGCAACGCCGCCGCCTCCAAGGCAACCTTGCAGTGCCGGGCCCGTTTCCGGCCGATGGCAACGCTGAGCTTTTCCGGATTTTGCAGACTGGCGCTGCCCTTGGCGGCGGCCATCTTGCTGGTCACGCCGGCCGATGCCAGGCATCGCCACAGGCAACCGCTGACACCGCGCATGGAGCAGCCGTTGACGCAGCGGGCCGATCAGCCCCTGAGACCGAGCAGCAAGCACCGCGTGAGATCGCGGGGCAAGCGGCATATCGCGCCGCAGCTGACGCAACAGCAAACGCAGGACCAGCCGACCTTGCCCGCCGAAGTTCCGATACCGGAGCCACGGCCCGCGGAAGCTCAAAGGACCGACGCCGCGACGAAGGAAGAACAAAAGGCTGCCGGTCAAAAGGACGCTGGCGCATCCGCACGCTTCGATCAAGAAAAGCCTCGTCAGGAAAGGCAGGGGCGTCCAGAGCCTTCGACCCCGGAGCCATCAACCGATATCGAAATCGAACCTGAGGCGCCGGCCCAGGTGCCGATTCCGACATTGAGACCCGACGTGGCGGAACCGGCGGGAAAGCCGCCCGCTGTCGCCCCCACGCCACCGGAAAAGCCGCCCGAATTGGAGCCGGAACCGCCCGCCACCGCGCCAAAGCCGCCGGAAAAGCCCGCACAGGCGAACCAGGAGAAAGTGCTCCCCGATCCGCGTTCCGCTGAACTGCCCGCCGACAAGATGCCGGCTGAGGAAGTTGCCTGCCGCGACCGACTGAAGGCGCTCGGCGTCGAATTCGAGGAACACAAGGCCGAGCACGATGCCGTGATCGGCTGCTCGATCCCCTACCCCATCGTCCTGAAAACGCTTGGGAAATCGATCGGCATCGATTCCGGAACCGAGCTCAACTGCCGGATGGCCGAGGCTGCAGCGCGTTTTGCCGCCGATGTCGTCCGGCCGGCCGTGAGGGCCGAATTCGGCGCCGATCTCAAATCGATCACGCAGGCATCCGCCTTTGTCTGCCGCCCGCGCCACGGCGGCGGCAAGCTGTCGGAACACGCCTTCGGCAATGCGCTCGACATCGCTTCCTTTACCTTGTCGGACGGCAAGAAGATCGAAGTCGGACCGGCCCCGCCCGAGAAGGATGGAAAGTTCCTGAATATAATCCGCAAGGCGGCCTGCGGGCCGTTCAAGACCGTGCTTGGTCCGGGCAGCGACGCCGACCATGCGCTGCACTTCCATCTCGACCTCGAACCGAGGCGGCATGGCGGGACCTTCTGCCAATAGTGGCCGGACAGATGCCGCAATTCGGCCTCAGGCGTGAATACCGGCGCTGATCTTTCCTTTACTCTTGCCGACTAGACTTGTGCCATCCGGGGACAGGATGCCTTTCGATGGCCCGAATATATGGCGCCAGCCTCGCCTTGGCGCGACTGAACACTCGTGCGCGCTCCGCAGCCGTCAGACTGACAGCAGGGCTCGCGATCACGGCGGTCTCGGCCTGCACGACCGGCGACGTCTTCTCGCTGCAGCCGGCAGTCGATGTCGGCAGCCAGACCGCCGCCGTGCCCGAGGCGGCGCAATATTCCGGCATGCAGAGGCTCGTCCCGTCCGATCCGTATTTGACCCAAGCCGCCTATCCGCGCATGGATGAGCCGATGTCATCGCCCGAGCAGATGCCGGCGAGCGAGATCGACTGCCGCAATGAATTGAAACGCATGGGCGTCGTTTACCAGGACGTCCAGCCGATCCACGAAGGCCAGTGCGGCATCGACTTCCCCGTGAAGGTCTCGGCCATCGGCAGCGTCGAGATGAAGCCAGCCGCCACGCTGACCTGCAACATGGCCGCCACCTTTGCCGCCTGGACCAGGAACGAGCTCGTGCCGGCCGCCCGCTGGCGCTATTTCTCCGGCGTCAAGGCCATCCACCAGGGGTCGAGCTATTCCTGCCGCAACATCGCCGGCGAGGGCGTCCTGTCGGAACACGGCAAGGGCAACGCGCTCGACGTCATGAGCATCGAGCTCAACAACGGCGACGACATCGACGTGCGCAAGCCGGGCCTGTTCGCCTTCCGCACCCGCGGCTTCCTCAACAATGTGCGCGCCGACGGCTGCCAGTATTTCAACACGGTGCTCGGCCCGGGCTACAATTACGACCACCGCAACCACTTCCACTTCGACGTCAAGAACCGCAGGAACGGCTACCGCGCCTGCCGTTGACCGGCCGCACAGCCTACTGCCCAATCCGCCGAACGCGGCATAGAGTGCCCGCGAACAGGTTCGGGAGCGGTCTCTCGTGAGTGAGCGAAGCCTTAGACGGCGCGCGGCGATCTGGCTGGCGGCTTTCTGCGCCTTCTATCTGGCATTCGCCTATCTCGCCGCGCCGGAATTCTGGACCTGGCGCGAGCGCGGATTCCGCACGCAGCGCTTCGAGATGGTGACGCACACGCCGCAGGGGATTCCGGGCGACCCGATCAATGTCGGCCTTGTCGGCACCGAGAAGGAAGTGGTCCACGCCTTTGCCGTCGCCGGCTGGGACACGGCCGATGCCGTCACGCTGCGGACCGCGATCGACATCGGCGAAAGTGTACTGTTCTCCCGTCCCTATCCCGACGCGCCGATGAGCCGCCTGCTGTTCGAAGGCCGCGCCCAGGACCTTGCCTTCGAAAAGCCCGTCGGCGACAGCGCCGACCGGCGCCACCACGTCCGCTTCTGGCAGACGAACACCGTCGGCGACGACGGCCGGCCGCTCTGGCTGGGCGCCGCCAGCTTCGATCGCGGCGTCGGCCTCAGCCACGACACCGGCGCCATCACCCATCACATCGGCCCGGACATCGACGCCGAGCGCGACTTCCTGATCCGCGACCTCAGTGCTGCCGGCATGCTGGTCTCGACCAGCGAGATACCGGGGATCGGCGCCACGAAAGACGGCAGGAATGGCGGCGGCGATCCCTATTTCACCGACGGCATGGCGGTAATCGGCGTGTTGAGGACGCTGCCCTGACCGTGGCTGCAAGACTCAAGTCATGGCGATGACGATCTTGCCGAACGGCCCTTTCTCCAGGTGTGCGAACGCCTGCGGCACCTCGTCGAAGCCATAGACCTTGTCGACGACCGGCTTGATGCCGAGCGCCTCGATCGCCTGGTTCATGCGTTCGAAGGAGCGGCGGTGGCCGATGGAAATGCCTTGCATGGTGATGCGGTTGCGCATGAACGGCACGACCGGGAAGCTGATTTCCGTCGCGCCGAGCAGGCCGATGATCGACATCCGGCCGTCGGCGGACGCGCGCGCTGACGCCGAAGGTGAGGGTCGTCGTCGACGCGCTCGTCGACCATTTTTCGGCACCGCCCTGGGATGCCGCCTGAAACGGGCGTCATGCTTGAAAAAATGTCATGCTCCAAAAACAGCGGCGGACTATTTTCGAATGCGCTGCAGCAATGCTATTGACCGCCCATGCTTTATGTTGAAATCGCCGTCGTGGCCGTCCTCATACTGGTGAACGGCCTTCTGGCAATGTCGGAGCTCGCCATCGTCTCGTCGCGGCCGGCCCGCCTCAAGGCGATGATCGACCGCAACGTCAGGGGCGCCGGCCGTGCGCTGGCGCTCGGTTCCAACCCCGGCAAGTTCCTGTCGTCGGTGCAGATCGGCATCACCTTGGTCGGCGTGCTGTCCGGCGCCTTTTCCGGCGCCACGCTCGGCGAGCGGTTGGCGCAGTATCTTGCCTCGACCGGCGTCCGCGAGAATATTGCCGACCCCGTTGGGGTTGGCATCGTCGTCGCCATCATCACCTATGCGTCGCTGATCGTCGGCGAGCTCGTGCCAAAGCAGATCGCGCTGAAGGACCCGGAGCGGGTCGCGGTCCGCGCCGCGCCGGCGATGACCATCCTTGCCACCGTTTCGGCGCCCCTGGTCTTCCTGCTCGACATTTCCGGTCGCGCCATTCTGTGGCTGCTTGGCCAGGCCGGCGAGGCGGAAGAGAAGGTCACCGACGAGGAGATCAAGATGCTGGTCGCCGAGGCCGAGCATCACGGTACGATCGAATCCGACGAGCGGCGCATGATCGCCGGCGTCATGCGGCTCGGCGACCGCGCGGTGCGCGCCGTGATGACGCCGCGCACCGAGGTCGACTGGATCAACCTGCAATCCGACGAGGCGACCATCAGGCGGCTGCTGATGGAAACCCAGCATTCGCGGCTGCCCGCCGGCGACGGCAATGTCGACGCCATGGTCGGCGTCGTCCAGACGCGCGACGTGCTGGCGACGATCCTTGGCGGCAAGGTGCTGGAGCCGCGCCAGCACGTGCGCGCGGCACCCATCGTGCACGACCAGGCCGACGCGCTGGACGTGCTGCAGAAGCTGAAGGAATCGAACGTGCCGATGGCGCTCGTCCATGACGAGTACGGCCATTTCGAAGGCATCGTCACGCCGGCCGACATATTGGAGGCGATCACCGGCGTTTTCCGCTCAGATCTCGAGGCCGGCGAGGAGGAGAACGCCGTCAAGCGGGAGGACGGCTCATGGCTGCTCGCCGGCTACATGCAGGCCGACGAGATGGCCGAAACACTTGGCATCGATCTGCCGGAGAACCGCGACTACGAGACGGTGGCCGGCTATGTGCTGTCGCATCTGCATCACCTTCCCGCCACCGGCGAATGCGTCGACGCCCAGGGCTGGCGCTTCGAGGTGGTCGACCTCGACGGCCGCCGCATCGACAAGCTGATCGCCACCCGCCTGCCGGACGGCCACCGCCCGATGGCGCGCCGATAAGGTTTAGGGCACCAGCACGACCTTGCCGGTCGAGCGGCGCTCCTCGACCAAGCGGTGTGCTTCGCCGGCCTGATCGAGTGGAAAGCGGCCGCCGATTGTCACCCGCAGTTTCCCACTCGCCGCCAGTCCGAAAACTTCGGACAGGCTCGCCTTCAATATGTCGGGGGACAAAAGCGGCAGCAGTGCGAAGCCCTTGAGCGATTGGTTGCGGCCAATCATCGCTTCCAATTCAGCGGTGCCAAGCGCGAGACGGCCGAGCGCTGCGAACACGAGCTCGCCGCCGGGCGACAGCACATCCAAAAACTCCTTCGTCATCGCGCCACCGACCGTGTCGTAGATCGTGTCTACGCCACACTTTGCGACATCTCTGACCTCGGCCGCCCAATCCGCCGCCTGATGATCTATGGCGGCATCGGCGCCAAGCGACAGGACCAAGTCACGCTTGGCCTTGCCGCCGGCCAGCGCGATCACGCTGCCGGCGCCCTGCCCTTTCGCCAGTTGGATGAGCAATGAACCGACGCCGCCGGCGGCGGCTGGAATGAGCACCGCCTTGTTGGCGGGCGGGCTTTGCCTGAGCAGATGGAAAGCCGTCAGCCCTTGCACCATCAAGGCCGTCGCTTCCTCGAAGGACAGCGCTTCCGGCAACGGCGTCGCCAGGCTGGCGTTGATCGTCACATACTCGGCATAACCGCCGAAAGGCCGCTCCGAGACAAAGAGCGGCGCCGCCACGCGGCTTCCCAGCAACCGCGCATCCACGCCCTCGCCGACCGCCTCGACCGTGCCGGCGGCCTCGACGCCGGGGAGCATCGGCAGGCCCGGCGTGACCGCGTAGCGATCCGCCCGCATCAGCACTTCGAAATAATTGATGCCCGCGGCCGCAACCTTGACCAGGACCTCCCCGACGCCAGCGGACGGCGCGGGAACGTCCACCACTTGCAGCACTTCGGGACCGCCGAAGCGGCTGAACTGGACGGCTTTCATGGCAGACTCCCATCGCTATGGCATCGGCCGCCCTTTGCCACTATCTGCGCTGTCGCTTCTAGACACAGATTTGTCCGCTGCTCACCAGGAGGTGACCATGGCCCGTTCAATCAAGAAACTGCCCATGTTGCCGGCGGAGCGCGCCTTGAAGGTGATCTCTGGCCGCTGGAAGGCGGTGATCCTTTATTATCTTTTCGATGGTCCGCGGCGGTTGTCGGCTCTCAAGGCGCTGATGCCCGGCATCACTCAAAAGGTGCTGATCGAGCAGTTGCGCGAGATGGAGGAGCACGGTCTGGTCAGCCGGGAGATCTTCGCCGAGGTCCCGGCCCGCGTCGAATATTCCGCAACGCCTCTCGGCCTCAGTCTGGAGCCGATCCTTTTGGCGCTTTGCCAATGGGGACAGCACCATGCGGACGCGCTCGATGAAAAACATCGGCTGGCCGACTGCATCATCCGTCCAAGGCAGCCGGATCAGGTTTCCGCAAACAAATAGGGCGGCGCAAGCGCCGCCCCGGAAGATGATATTTGGGAGGATGTAACGGCTTAGGCGGCCTGGGCTTCGCTGGCGATTGCGTCGGCGGCGCGAGCCGTCTTCAGCACTTTCGCCCACCAGGCGACGTCGTTGACCAGTGCGGCAGCGGCCTGGTTCAGGTGCTCGATGTCCTCAAGCTTCTTCTCGCCCTGACGTACCGCAAGGAAATCGCCCCAGGCGATATGGACGGCCGACTTGACCGGCGCCATCTGCAGCTCGACGGCGGCCAGGCGAAGGTGTTCAACCGCGCGCGAACCGCCGACGCTGCCGTAGCCGACGAAACCGGCCGGCTTCTTGTTCCATTCATTGGCGGCGTAATCGATGGCGTTCTTCAGCACGGCGGTCGGAGCGTGATTGTATTCGGCGGCGGTGAAGATGAAGCCGTCGAACTCGGCGACCTTCTTCTGCCAGCGCTGCGCCACCTCGTTCTGCGACGGCGCCCAGGCGGAGGAGGCGACTTCGTCGAAGAAGGGCAGCGGGAAGTCGCGCAGATCGACGATCTCGACGTCGATGTCGGCGTGTGTCTTGGCGATCTTGGCGATCCACTGCGTCGGCACATCGGCGAAGCGGGCGGCGCGCGTCGAACCGACGACAATGGCGATTTTGGGCTTGGACATAAGGGGCTCTCCTTGCGGGAATTTCTGGTATCGTTTGGATACCGGCGCTATATGTGATACTGACAAATCGGCGCGCAAGGAGGCACGTTTTTGTTACTGAGGCACCCGCTCAACACCGAGGATTGCCGCGCCGTGTCGGAGATCCTGCAAAGGGTCGGCGACAAATGGACGGTTCTGGTGGTCGGCAAGCTGGGCAACGGGGCGATGCGTTTCAACGAATTGCGCACCGCCGTCGGCGGCATTTCGCAGAAGATGCTGACCACGACCTTGCGCGGTCTCGAGCGCGATGGCTTCGTCACGCGCAAGGTGTTTCCGACCATCCCGCCGCGCGTCGACTACGAGTTGACCGAGCTCGGCCACGAGTTGCTGGTGCCGGTCGGCGCGCTCGGCGAATGGGCGCGCAAGAACACCAGCCGAGTCCAAGCAGCGCGCGCGAAATTCGACAGTAAAAAGGCCTGAAATCCTTACGGCTCAAGCGATTGCGGGTTGTCGCGGAACGCCGGCCCGCTCGCGTCATGCCTCTATGCTGCATTCAATCTTGACGACGCCCACCGATTTCCGGCCGCCGTGTCGCGCCCACCGGCGCGCCGCCGCCGTTCGGCCGATGATCGTCTTCCGCCGGCAGTCCGTCAGGCGCTTCGGCTCGCGTTGCCGCAGCACATGGTAGTGCAGGGACCGAGCCCCGCTGCCCGGTCGCCAAGGGGCGTCTGGCCACGCGTGCAGGCAACGCGCGGAAGATCTTTTTTGACCTCGGCATAGGCAGTTATGCCGAGCAGGCAGGTGAGCGCGATGAGGGCTGCCACCAGCCAGCCGTTCAGCATGTGTTGACGCATTGTCTTTCCTCCAACGCCTGCAAAGTGAGGGGTGAAGGCAACCACTGGATGTCGCGAAGCGCCTGACCCGCGCGGGCGTTGTTACAAAATGCCCGGGATTGGAGAATCGACTGCGTCAGCCTTCGGCTGGAACCGGCTTCGGCTTGCCCTCGCCGTCGAGCGCCACCATGACGAAATCGGCATGGGTGACCTTCTCCATCAGGTCGGCGAGATAGCGCTGCGCCCAGGCCTCGACCTTGAGCGTCATCGAGGTGCGGCCGACGCGCTCGACATGGGTGTAGATGCAGAGCGTGTCGCCGATCTTCATCGGCTTGGCGAAGGACATTTCCTTGACCGCTGCCGTGACCACGCGGCCCTTGGCGCGCTCGGCCGCGCGAATGCCGCAGGCAAGGTCCATCTGCGCCATCACCCAGCCGCCGAAGATGTCGCCTGCCGCATTGGCGTCGGAAGGCATGGCGAGCGTCCTCAATGTCAGGTCGCCGATCGGCCGTCCGTCCGCATAATGCACCATGTTAAGGTCCTTCAACCGCTGCTCTTCCTGAAGCCGTACCAACGCGGCTGCCATGTCGCAAGCTTTGCTGAAAGCGAAATGCGCGCCACGGCACCGGTCGCATTTTTCACAAGCCATGCCGGAAGCCCCGGCGACGACGTGAGCCGGCAATGTCTAGGCTAGGCCCCGGATTTCGGAGCCCGCACGCACGCTATGCAGACTTATGACTTCATCGTCGTCGGCTCCGGCTCGGCCGGCTCGGTTCTCGCCGAACGGCTGTCGGCCTCGGGCCGCTTCTCGGTGCTGGTGCTGGAAGCCGGCGGAACCGACCGCCGCTTCTACGTTCAGATGCCGCTCGGTTACGGCAAGACCTTCTTCGATCCGGTGGTCAACTGGAACTACAAGGCCGAGCCCGATCCTGGCCTCGGCAACAATGCCGACCACTGGCCGCGCGGCAAGCTGCTCGGCGGCTCAAGCTCGATCAACGCCATGGTCTTCATCCGCGGCGCGCGCGAGGATTTCGATGCCTGGGCCGCCGCCGGCAATCCCGGGTGGAGCTATGACGAGCTGCTGCCCGCCTTCAAGGCGCTGGAGGACAACGAGGCCGGCGCAGACCAGTGGCGCGGCGTCGGCGGCCCCCTGCACATCACCGATTGCTCGAACGCCGTTCATCCGCTGACCAAACGCTACCTGGCGGCGGCCCAGCAGGCCGGCCTGCCGTTCAATCCGGACTTCAACGGCGCCACCCAGGAGGGCGTCGGCATCTACCAGATCACCACCCGCAACGGCCGCCGCATGTCGGCCGCCCGCGCCTTCCTGCGTCCGGCGATGAAGCGCGACAACGTCCGCGTCGAGATGAACGCTCTGGCGACGAAAATCCTGTTCGAGGGCAAGCGCGCCGTCGGCGTCGAATATGAGCAGAACGGCGAAAGGAATATCGTCCGCGCGGGCCGCGAGGTGATCCTCTCCGGCGGTTCGATCAACTCGCCGCAATTGCTGCAGCTCTCCGGCGTCGGCCCGTCGGCGCTTCTCGGCGGTCTCGGCATCCCCGTCGTTCATGCCAACGACAATGTCGGCGCGAACCTGCAGGACCATGTCGGCATCAACTACACCTTCAAGGGCAAGCTGCCGACGCTGAACCAGATCCTGCGCCCCTGGTGGGGCAAGCTCCTGGTCGGCTTGCAATACATCCTCTTGCGCTCCGGCCCGCTGTCGCTGTCGATGAACAATGCCGGCGGCTTCTTCCGCACCGACCCGTCGATGGCGCGGCCGAACATGCAGCTCTATTTCCAGGCCTTCTCGACCGTCATTCCGAAGGGCGGCGAGCGCCCGATCCTGACGCCCGATCCATGGCCGGGCTTTTCGATCGGCCTTTCCAACTGCCGGCCGTCGAGCCGCGGCGAGATCATGATCCGCTCGAGCAATCCGCGCGACTATTCGAAGATCACTGCCAACGCCTATTCCACCAACGCAGATGTCGACGAGATGCTGGCGGCGGTGAAGTTCGTCAGGAAAATCGCCGCGATGCCGGCCATGGCCGAGATCATCGAGGAAGAGGTTTTGCCTGGTCCGTCAGTCACTTCCGATGCCGATCTGATTCAGGATTTCAGGAAGCGTTCGGGCACCGTCTACCACCCGGTCTCGACCTGTCGCATGGGGCCGGACACCGCGCGCGCCGTCGTCGACCCACGGCTTCGGGTCCATGGGATTGAAGGCCTGCGCGTCATCGACGCGTCGATCTTTCCCGATAACGTCACGGGCAACACCAACGCCGCTTCGATCCTCACCGGATGGAAGGGCGCCGAGCTGATTCTGGAGGATCAGAAATGAAAGTCACCGACGTCAAGACCTGGGTTGTCGGCAACCCGCCGCCCGGCATCGGCGGCAAGTATTTCATCTTCGTCAAGCTCACCACCGACGGCGGCGTGGTCGGCTACGGCGAGGCCTACAACGCCACCTTCTCGGCGCATGTCACCGCCAGGATGATCGAGGACATGGCCGGGCGCTACCTGATCGGCCGCGACCCGCACGACGTCGAGAACCTCTTCCGCCGCGTCTATTCCTCCGGCTTCACCCAGCGCCCCGACGTTTCCGGCATGGGCTGCTTCTCGGCGCTCGAAATGGCCTGCTGGGACATCATCGGCAAGGAGGCCGACAAGCCTGTCTACAAGCTGCTCGGCGGCCAGGTGCATGAGACGCTGCGCTCCTACACCTATCTCTACCCGCATGCCGGCAGCGTCCATTCCGAGGATGCACGCGGCAAGAATGTCTACAACGATCCCGACATGGCCGCCGCCTGCGCGCTCGAATATGTCGAGCAGGGTTTCAATGCCGTGAAGCTCGACCCTGCCGGCCCTTACACCGCTTATGACGGCCACCAGCCGCGCCTCATCGACATCGACCTCTCGGCGCGCATGATCAAGGCGATCCGCGAGGCCGTCGGCACCAGGGCCGACATCCTGTTCGGCACGCACGGCCAGTTCACCGCCTCGGGCGCGCTGCGCCTCGCCCGTGCCATCGAGCCCTACGACCCGCTGTGGTTCGAGGAACCGGTGCCGCCGGACATGCCCGAGGTGATGGCTGAGGTCGCCCGCGGAACCTCCATTCCGGTTGCCACCGGCGAGCGGCTGACGACGAAGTTTGAATTCGCCCGCGTCATAGAGAACCGCGCCGCGACCATCCTGCAGCCGGACCTCGGCCGCTCTGGCGGCATCCTGGAGACCAAGAAGATCGCCGCCATGGCGGAGGCCTACCACATCCAGGTTGCGCCCCATTGCTATTGCGGCCCGATCGTCGGCGCCGCCAACATCCAGCTTGCTGTGACGCTGCCCAACTTCCTCATCCTGGAATCGCTGAAGCAGTGGGACGGTTTTCACGCCACCCTGCTCAAGAAGAAGATCGAGTGGCAGGGCGGCAACGTCATCCCGTCGAAGGAGCCCGGCCTCGGCGTCGAGCTCAACGAGGAGGTTTGCGACGCGCACCCCTATAGCGGCAAGGACCTGCACCTGCAGATGATGCAGACGCCGCTGGTGCCGTGACCGCGCGCCTCGCCTACGCCTTCATCGGCCTTGGCCATCTCGGCGGCAACCTTGCCGCCAGCCTGCTGCGCAACGGCTTTGCCGTCACCGTCTTCGATCGCGACCCGGCGGCGGTCGAGCGGCTTGTCGCGCTCGGTGCCACGGCGGCAACAAGTCCTGCGCAGGCGGCCGCGCGCGCCGGCAGTGCCATCACCTGCCTGCCCTCGCCGAAGGTGAGCGAAACGGTGCTCGCCGGTTCCGGCGGATTGCTCGAAGGCCTGCCCGCCGGCGGCAGCTGGATCGAGATGTCGACCAACGGCCATGACGAGATCGTGCGGCTGGCAGCTCTTGCTGCGGCGAAAGGCATCGAGACGCTGGAATGTCCGGTCACCGGCGGCGTGCATCTGGCGGCAATAGGAAAAATCACCGCGCTGGTCGGCGGCGACGCCGCGCTCTACGAACGGCACCGGCCGGCGATCGAGGCGATGTGCGCAAGATCGTTCCTGATGGGTCCGCTCGGTTCGGCGGCCGTGATCAAGGTCATCACCAACATGCTGGCCTTCATCCATCTCGTCGCCGCCGGCGAGGCGCTGATGCTGGCCAAGCAGGGCGGGCTCGACCTCGCCCAGGCCTACCATGCGATCGTCGCCTCCTCCGGCAACAGCTTTGTCCACGAGACCGAAAGCCAGCTCATCCTGAACGGCTCCTACGACATCGGCTTCACCATGGATCTGGCGCTGAAGGATCTCGGTTTCGCGCTTGCCATGGCCAGGGATTTCCGCGTGCCACTTCAGCTGGCACCACTCGTCAATAAGATTTTCGAGGTTGGCAGACAGGAGTATGGCGGTGGCGCCTGGTCGACCCAGGTCGTCAAGCTTCTGGAGGATGCGGTCGGCACGGAGCTTCGCGCGCCGGGCTTTTCGGCCAGGCTGGAGGCAGAACTTTAGCCAACTGTTTCATATGGTTAGCTCCGCCCGCGGAATCAGACGTTGAATCCGTTGATTCAACACCTCAACGTCAGTGCGCCAGGCAGGATTTCGAAGGTTGCGGGGATCCGGCCTGGAGATTCTCCGTCGATATCGACCAGCGCCCCGTTCTTCTCCGCATCGCCCAGCGGCTCGACCAGCACCTTGCGGCCGCGCAGGATGGTGATCGCCGGATGATTGCGGTGACGCCCGCCGTAGAGCAGCCGGATGTCCCGGATCAGCCCGAGCTTGCCGGCTGCGCGCAGGATGACGATGTCGAACTGGCCGTCGGACAGATCGGCGTCCGGCGCGATCATCATGCCGCCTCCGAAGAACTTTCCGTTGGCGACCACCACCAGCGCCACGCGCGCCTCGACCGGCTCGCCGTCGTCTATGGTGATCCTGACGTCCTGGAAGCGGTACCGGAGGAACTCGAGCACCGTGCGCCAGAAGAACAGCGCCTTGGCTGAGACCCTGCCCTTGCGCTTGTCCGCATTGACCGCGCGATCGGTGGCGCCGGAGAGGCCGAGGCTGGCGATGTTGATGAAGTGGCGACTGGCCAGCGCGCCGTGGTCATCGATATAGCAGATGCGTCCGGCATCGACTTTCCGCGCGCTGGCGCCGGCGATGCGCGCCAGCGCTTCCTCTATTCCGTCCGGCAGGCCCAGGCCTCGCGCGAAGTCGATGCCGGTGCCGCAGGGCAGAAGCCCGAGCTCGCTCGCCCGGCCGGTCTCGTGCTCTGCCTGCAGCAGCCCGTCCGCCACTTCGCTGGCCGTGCCGTCGCCGCCGGCGGCAATCACCAGGTCGCAGCCATTGGCGGCGAGATCGATCGCCAACCGCTCGGCGTCGCCGCTGGTCTGGGTCTCCCGCATGTCGAAATCGCCGAAATGCTTCTTGAGCGACGCGGCGATCTCGGGCCAATGCCGCTTGAGCTTGCCCCCTCCCGCAATCGGATTGAGAACCACCCCGACCTTCAATCTGACCTCCCCCGAGGCTGATGCAGCCGCCCGCATCCTTTGCCGGCATTGAAACGCGGGCCGGTTGGCGGGGCAAGGCTCCATCGTCCAAAGGGCCGTGGAAATCTGGGGCGGGCTGTCTAAGGATTTTGGCCGCAAAATTCCGGGCCTTGTCGCATCGGTCCCCGATAATCCCGCTATCCACAGGTCCGGGTCTATTCCGCAAAACCCTTACCCGGCGTACGTTGAACCCATCTCAGGCGGCTGCCGAACGCCCCAGCCGAAAGGCAGAAGCGCAAGGCGGATTTCCTGAGGCCCGCACGGCCCGGAACGAAAGCAGGTTCGCCTGTTGGAGGGACGGATGTCGGCGGGGCCGCGGAAAGCGTGCGAACGCCGACGGCGGACCGATGCTGGCCATGAAGGCGGTGAAACCTTCGATGGCACGCTGGGCGAAGCCCGCAAGGGTGGAGAGCGGCGTGGTCTGGAACGGGCGTTGCCTTCGGGTGACGACTGGCAGGACCGTCAAAATCAAGGCCGGCCTGGCGCGACGACCTTACGGAAGTTGCTGCCGTAACCGGGTCCTGATCTGACAGGGAGGCGCTGGGAGAAATCCCAGCGCCGACTGTCTTTTTGGGCCGTCCACCGGCTTTGCCGCGCGGCCTGCACCTTCGCCAGCGCGTGAAACTGATGCTTTCCCGCCACAGTCGAAGCCTGGACAACCTTCCGTAACGCGCCGTCATGCACAATTCACAATCGCGGCCAAATCCCGCCTTGTTCCCCGGCGATTGATCGGCCCGGGAACGAATTCGGAGGGACAGGACCGTGATCAAGACCACCCTTGTCGCCATGACCATCGTCGGCTGCGACTGCGACGCCAAGCTCTGCGAGTATATCGGCGAGACGCCGGCCAAATGGGCGACGATCGCCGACTGCGAAGCGGCGATGAAGAGCCAGACGCTGCACCAGCGCAATTTCAATTATCCGCTGGTGTCCGGCATCTGCCGCACCAAGGGCTCGGCGCCGACCTCGGAGCTCGCCGCGAAAGCATCCGGGCCTGAGCTGAAGCCGGCGAACCGCGTCGTCGAAACCATCGCCCCCTTGCCGCCCGAGCTCAGCCATCGCCCGAGCGTCCCGGTCGGCGCGACGGTGACGGCCAGCGAGACCGAAGCCGCGCGGCCGGTCGCCTTCGAGGCCGCGGTCGATGGCGGCAGCGCCGTGCTCTATCGCACCAAGGCCGGTTACGCCGTGGTCAAGACCGATCTCGGCCGCGCCGCCACCGCGACGGTGGACCTGGCGAAGCGGTCGGCAGACTGGCTGGCAGGCCTGGTGCCGAGCGGCCTGTGAAACAGTCCAAGGCGTGCTGAGATTCAGGTCCAGCATTTGCAGGCCGGCATGACCCTGAATCTCAACACGCCTCACAGCTTGACCTTCAAGGTCTCCCAGAACTTGTCGATCATCGGCTGCTCGGTTGCGGTCTCCTGATCGCCGATGCGCGTGATGAACAGCAGCCCCTGATCGGCGAGGCCGAAGCCGACGATCTCGAAATCAGCGCTATCGGTTCTTGTCTTCACAGTGGCTTTGATGCCGGTAAGTCGCGTGCCGTCGGCGAGCTTGCGGGTAGTCGGCTCCTGCGTCAGCCTTCCTCCAGCCTGAACCGATTCCTTCGTCATCTCCTGCAGGATCAGCTGGTTGAGCGACACCGGATTCATCTTGCCGTATTCCTGCACCACGACGATCGTGCCGAGGGCCGACGCCGCCAGGTACTGGGTGATGCCGTCGCCGAGATCGGTCTCGGTGACGGAGATGCTGCTCGGGTGGACAAAGGAAAAAGTGCCGCCTGAAAAGGTGGCGAAGTCGTTGCGGTCGAGCCTCACCTTTGCCGTCTTGCCGCCGGGCAAGGTCACGTTCGCGTCCTCGCCGGGATCGATGTCGACCGCCACGCCGTCGATCGTCAGCTTGAACGCCTTCAGATCTTCGGCGCGAGCCGACGCCGCGCCAAGCATCATCATCGCGAGCGCCGCGGCAGCAAGCCTCATTCGCATGTCCTGTCCTCTCCACGCGGTTTCGCCGAACGCCTTGATGGCACGGCAGAAGGTCAAGGAAAACAATTCCGGCCCGATTCACGGCAGGCAACCATCGCATCGCTCGCGCTTAGGTTGATAATTCCGACCCGATGCGGGAAGATGACAAGCATCGTTCGAGCCGTTGGGGGACGCCTTTCCATGACATTCGCCGTTCGCGCCATGGTCTGCCTGGCTCTCGTATTGTGCTCGGGGACGGCCAGGGCGCAGGCCACGGATTCAAATGACGACCGCGTCACCATCTTTGCCACCGGCGATCCGGAAATGGCCGCGGCGACGGAGCAGGCGCTTGCCAGCCTGGACGAGTTCCTGAAGTTGGCCGATGTTCCCCCGCCTGGCGCCTCCCGTTTCAAACTGAAGGTCAAGGTGAAAGATGGCAACGTCACCGAACATTTCTGGGTCGTACCCTTCCGCCGCACCGAAACCGGATTCGTCGGGATTCTGTCGAACCAGCCGGCCGAGGTACACAATGTCGTGCTCGGCCAGAACATAGAATTCACCAGGGATGATATTTCCGACTGGGGATACACCAGGGACGGACATCAGGTCGGCAGCTTCACCGTCTGCGTGATGTTCAAGAAGATGTCGAAGGAAGAGGCCGATTATCTTCGCACCAAGTTCGGCTTCGACTGCTGACGCCGTAGCGCGTTATTCGGCCGCTTCGTCCTTCGCCCCGATCTTGCGCACCAGCGCGGCCGTCGCCAGCATCGCGCCGAGATCGGCGATCATCGGCGCGACATGCGTGTTGTAGTCGATCGGGACGGAGATATCCGGCAGCTCGAAGAAGTTCTTCGACCACGGCATCAGCAGGAAGCCGTCGCTGCCGCTCAGCGCCACCCGGGCCTGGTCATAGGGCCACGTCTCGCCGAGCCAGGTCAGCGCCTGCGCCAATCGCCCGGTGACCAGCGGCCGGGCTGCCTCGACATTGTCGGTGCGGAACTCATAGGTGGCGTCGAGTTCGGCGACACCGGACGACAGCTCCTGCATCTTGCCGGCGAACATGCCGCGGAAGAAATGCACCACCTTGCCGGCCTTGCGCGCCGCAACCAGCGTGCCCGGGAACGGCTCGATGGTTTCGAAGGCGACGATGACGCCCTTGAAGGCGGTGGTCTCGCTCTTGCCGGAGCCTTCCCAGAGCCGCGCCTCGTAAAGCTCGAAGGGAAAATCCTCGTAGCGCCCGGAAATGATATCGTCGAAACTCTGCCGGCTGAAAGCGCCGACGGTTTCGCGCGGCATCCTGTCGAAGGAGTTCGGCCGCACGCCGTGCTGGTAGCGCACATCGCGCACAAAGCCGAAGATGATCGGCAGGAGCGCGTCGCGGAAGGACTGCTGCAGCCGGGTCGCCGGCCTGAGCGCCTGGAAATAGAGCAGCACCGCGACGATGAAGCCGCCAAGGTAGAGAAAGACATGCGGCGTCGATAACCACTGCTCGTTGGGGTCGGCGGCGCTGTTGAACAGCCAGGCGACGAGGCCGACAAAGACGATAACCAGGCCGACAAACAGCGGCACGCGCCAGCGGACCTGTTTCTGCGCCGAAGCCCGCCTCGCCTCGTAGGCCTCGATATTGTGCCTGATGCCGGCGATATCGGCTTCGCTCGGCATGAAATCCGCTGCTTCCATGGCCACCCCCGGACACCGGCAGATGCCGCATATGATAGCGGCTTTTGCACAGAAGTCGCCAGCGCTCGCGATGATCGGCAGTCAGCCCTCTTGGTCCGGAAAAATCGCGTCCAGGCGAGTCGCAACCCGCTGTCCGATCGCTCCACCCAGTGACTGCACCGGCACCAGCCGCTCACGGCCGCCTTTGGCGAGGCGTGTGAAGAAATGCAGCCGGTAGCCGGCAATCGTGCCGGGAGTGGCGGGGTCGGCGCTGACGTCGACGACGAGGATCGAGCCGATGCGCCCGGGCCATGGCTGCCTGGCAAAGGCTGTGCCGAGGAAATCGCCCAAGCCATAAGCGACGAGCGTGTCGCCGATCTGCTCGACCGGCTGCACGACATGGGCATGGTGGCCTGCTATCAGTCCGACGCCCTGGCTCGCCAGCCGTCTCGCGAGCGCCCGCGTCGCCGGCCGCGGAAAGTGGCGGAACTCCCAATCCCAATGCGGCACGGCGCACAAGAGATCGATGCCTGCGCCGCGCGACCATTCAGCCGCATCGCTCCCCATGGAAACCCGCGCCCGGAATTCGGCTTCACCAGCGTTGCGCCAAAGCGTGAAGGCGGCGAAGCCGATCGTCAGCGGCCCGGCTGCGTGGCGCTGGACCGGCCCGCCGGCCGCGGTGCCGATGGTGCGAATGCCGAGCCGCTTCAGCGCCGCGGCCGTCTCCTCGAAGCCGGCAACGCCTTGGTCGAGCACATGATTGTTGGCAAGCGACAGCACCAGCTTGCCGCGGGCTACCCCGACGGCCGCCAGCACGTCCGCCAGGAAGCGTTCGGTCATCGCATGATGCGAGCCGAGCCGCGTGCCCACGACCGCGCTCGGCCGTTCGACGATCGGGCTTTCGCAATTGCCGACCACCAGATCGGCGGAAGCGAGCAGCGCCGCGATCGCCGGATCGCACTCGGGCGCCGAGCGATTGGCGACCGCCGAAATGTCGCCGATGAAGGCAAGTCGCACCGTCCGCGCCGGAAGCGGCTCCATGAGTGTCGCCGCCGTCGCCGCAAAGCCACTCCTGTCGCCGCCGAACGACGGCTTCAGGAAACGCGGCAGCCACGACAGTTTGTAGGAAAGCGGATAGTTCGACACGCGACGCCCAATCGTTTGCCCTGTGTGTAGACCGTTCCTCGGATCGGTTGAAGCCGGTCGCACGGCGGCTGCCGGTTGATCGCCAGCCGCAACTCCACCGCGGCCAGGCGGCGCCGTCGACTAAACAGGTGTATGGTTGCCGCACTGTGAGTGGAGGACGACGATGACGCGCATAGCCGGCCTGATGGTTGCCGCCTTGTTTCTTTGCCTGCCGATTTCGTCGGTCGCCGCGGAAATGCCGGCAGCCGCAAAAGCCCTGTTCGAGGCCAAATCCGTTGCGGAGCGGAACACCGCCTTGTCCGCGCTCGAGGCGGCAGCACCAGGCGATCCGGCATCGGCCTATGCGGCCGGCGCCGGCGAATTCTTCACTGCCCTGGAAATCCTCGCCGGCGGTCTCCACCGCCACGGTTTCGAGAGCCCGCAATCCTTCATGCTGCCATTGATGCGGCTTCCCGTGCCGGACAATCCCGATCCCGAGCCGCTCACCTACGAACAATTCCGCGCCATCCTGGTCGCCTTCCGCGACCGGCTGGAGAAATCCGCCGCCACGCTCGGCTCCGTGCCGGGCGATGCCGATATCGGCGTGGCGGTCGACCTCACCCATGCCGGCATCGATCTCAACGAGGACGGCAACATCGCGCCCGACGAAAGCATCGCCGCGATCATGGCCTCGCTCTCACGCGGCAGCGTCGACACGAGCGATGCCGCGCTGCAGCTGACTTTCCGCTTCGACCGCGCCGACGGCTATTGGCTGCAGGGCTATGCCGAGTTCCTGATGGCCCAGGCCGACTTCTGGCTGGCGCATGATTTCAGGACCATGTTCGACGGCTCCTTCCACATGCTGTTCCCGCGCGCCAAACTGCCTTTGCAGGATACGCTGGTGCCGCCGGACGGCGGCATGAGCGGCAGCATCTTCGCCTCGGAATGGCGCTTCGCCGACTTCATCTCGCTGGTGCATCTCGTCAACTGGCCGGTGGTCGAGCCGGAGCGCCGGCAAGCCGCGCGCCGCCATCTGCTGGAGATGATCCGGCTGTCGCGCGAGGACTGGAAAGCGATCCGCGCCGAGACCGACAACGACCGCGAATGGCTGCCCGGCCCGCAGCAGAAGGGCCAGAACCAGCTCACCGGCCTCGCGGTCGGCGAGGAACAGGTCACGGCCTGGCTTGCCACGCTCGATATGGCCGAGGACCTGCTCGAAGGCCGCGTGCTGCTGCCGCATTTCCGCATCGCCGGCAAGGGCTTCAACATGAAGCGTTTCTTCGACGAGCCGAAGCCCTTCGACCTGGTGCTGTCGATCACCGGCCCGGCGATCGCGCCCTATCTCGAAACCGGCAAGATCCTGACCAGCGAGGACTTCGACCAGATCCAGCGCGAGTTCGGCGGCGCCGGATTCTTGACCTTCGCGCTGTGGTTCAATTGACGATCGCTTTGCGGCCCGACACGGCTCCTGACAGCCCCCTGTCAGCAGCATCAGCGTCGGGCGCTTGCCTCGTCACTCCGCTCTTTCCATTTCGGCCGAGTCCTCCCATATTCGGGCCATGGCCAAACGCACCGACAAGAAAACGCCCTCGCCGGCGCAAGAGGGCGCGCCGAAACGGCGCAGCCCGCTGACCGAATTCCTCGACGCCGCCGAGCCGCTGAAGCCCGGCGGCTTTGCAGAGGCGCGACAGAGCGAGTTCTCCGGCGCGCCGCTGACCGGCTCGATCTCCGATTGGGCCGGCCAGATCGAGCGAGAGGCCGAAAAGCAGCCGAAGGCAAAGACGCCGAAGAAGATACCCGAACGCTCCTCCGCGCCCGGGCGCACGGCGCGCGGCACCTCGATGGGCGGCGCGGCGTCGGCGAAGGAACGCGCGGCAGCCGGCCTCAACCCGGTGGCCGGCCTCGACATCAGCCTCGAGGACGCCGAGTCGGTTTCCTCGAGCGGCGTCACCGCCACGGTCGCGGCGCTGTCGGCGCTGATCGAATCCGGCAATCCGCTACACAAGGACGGCCAGCTCTGGACGCCGCACCGCCCGGCCCGGCCGGAAAAGTCGGAAGGCGGCATCGCCATCAAGATGGTGTCGGATTTCGAGCCGGCCGGCGACCAGCCGACCGCGATCAAGGACCTCGTCGAAGGTGTCGACCAGAGCGACCGCACCCAGGTGCTGCTCGGCGTCACCGGCTCCGGCAAGACCTTCACTATGGCCAAGGTGATCGAAGAGACACAGCGCCCTGCCCTGATCCTGGCGCCGAACAAGACGCTGGCCGCGCAGCTCTATGCCGAGTTCAAGAAATTCTTCCCGGAAAACGCGGTCGAGTATTTCGTCTCCTATTACGACTACTACCAACCGGAAGCCTACGTCCCGCGCACCGACACCTATATCGAGAAAGAATCCTCGATCAACGAGCAGATCGACCGCATGCGCCACTCGGCGACACGCTCGCTGCTGGAGCGCGACGACGTCATCATCGTCGCCTCAGTCTCCTGCATCTACGGTATCGGCTCGGTCGAGACCTATACGGCGATGACCTTCCAGATGCAGGTCGGCGACCGCCTCGACCAGCGCGCCCTGCTCGCCGATCTCGTCGCCCAGCAGTACAAGCGCCAGGACGTCAACTTCGTGCGCGGTTCCTTCCGCGTGCGCGGCGACACGATCGAGATCTTCCCCGCCCACCTGGAGGACCGCGCCTGGCGCATCTCGATGTTCGGCGACGAGATCGAGGCGATCACCGAGTTCGATCCGCTGACCGGCCAGAAGACCGGCGAGTTGAAGAGCGTCAAGATCTACGCCAATTCGCACTATGTGACGCCGCGCCCGACCTTGAATCAGGCTATCAAGTCGATCAAGGAAGAGCTGCAGCACCGCCTGCAAGAGCTTGAAAAGGCTGGCCGTCTTCTGGAAGCGCAGCGTCTCGAGCAGCGCACTCGCTTCGATCTGGAGATGCTGGAGGCGACCGGCTCCTGCGCCGGCATCGAGAACTATTCGCGCTACCTCACCGGCCGCCAGCCGGGCGAGCCGCCGCCGACGCTGTTCGAATATGTGCCGGACAACGCGCTGATCTTCATCGACGAAAGCCACGTCACCGTGCCGCAGATCGGCGGCATGTATCGCGGCGACTTCCGGCGCAAGGCGACGCTGGCCGAATACGGTTTCCGTCTTCCCTCCTGCATGGACAACCGGCCGCTGCGTTTCGAGGAATGGGACGCCATGCGGCCGCTCTCGGTGGCGGTCTCGGCGACGCCCGGGGGCTGGGAACTGGAGCAGTCCGGCGGCGTCTTCGCCGAGCAGGTCATCCGCCCGACCGGTCTGATCGACCCGCCGGTCGAGGTGCGCCCGGCCAAGAGCCAGGTCGACGATGTCGTCGGCGAGATCCGCGAGACGACCAGGCTCGGCTACCGCACGCTGGTCACGGTGCTGACCAAGCGCATGGCCGAGGACCTCACCGAATATCTGCATGAGAACGGCATCCGCGTCCGCTACATGCATTCCGACATCGACACGCTTGAGCGCATCGAGATCCTGCGCGACCTGCGCCTCGGCGCCTTCGACGTGCTGGTCGGCATCAACCTTCTGCGCGAGGGCCTCGACATCCCCGAATGCGGCTTCGTCGCCATCCTCGACGCCGACAAGGAAGGGTTCCTCCGTTCGGAAACCTCGCTGATCCAGACCATCGGCCGCGCCGCCCGCAACGTCGACGGCAAGGTCATCCTCTATGCCGACCAGGTCACCGGCTCGATGGAGCGGGCGATGGCCGAAACCAATCGCCGCCGCGAGAAGCAGATGGAGTGGAACGCGGCCAACGGCATCACGCCGGAATCGGTCAAGTCGCGCATCGCCGACATCCTCGATTCGGTCTACGAGAAGGACCACGTGCGCGCCGACATCTCGCAGTTCACCGACGATGCCGGGGCGATGATCGGCAACAACCTGAAAACCCATCTCGAGGCGCTGGACAAGCAGATGCGCGATGCCGCCGCCAATCTCGACTTCGAGAAGGCGGCGCGAGTCCGCGACGAGATCAAGCGGCTGCGCGAGATGGAGCTTGCCATCTCCGACGACCCGCTGGCGCGCGAGGTGGAAAGCCAAAGTCCTGCATCAGGCCGCGAGAAGGGCAAGCACAACAAGGGCGTGGCCAGGCATCGCACAGCCGAGGAACAGGAGCGTTTCCGCAGGCTCGACGAGGCGCGCGCCGCTGACGAAGCGGCCAGGGCCGCCCGGCCCAACCTGTTCCGCAAGCCGCATCTCGACGACATGGGCGCCGACGGCGCCGTACCGGTGAAGAAGCCGCTGTTCGCCAAACCGTCGATCGACGACATGGGGCCCGGGACCGACATGGCGACTCCTGCCGGCGCCGTATCGCGCTCGCTGTTCAAGAAGCAGTCGGCGCAGGAGGCGCATGGCTCCGATTTCGGCGTTCCCGGCGACCGCACCAGGCCCCTGTTCCGAAAGAACTCGCTCGACGAAATGACGGTGCGGCGGACGGAAAAGCCGGTCGAGGGAAAGAAGCCGGCGAAGCCACAGCCAATCTCCCCCCAAGTGGGGGAGATGTCCGGCAGGACAGAGGGGGGCGCGAAGGAACGCGACGACAAACCCATTGTCCGCCAACGCTCGGGCATCGGCTCTTACGAAGACCCGGGCGACGAGCGCCGTCAAAAGCGCCGGCCGGGGAAGACAGGACGGCCGGGGAAGTAGCCTTAAATTGGTTCGTACTCTCGGGTGAATGGCTCGCCGTTGAATGTATGCGTGCAGCAGGAGCAACTGGGCTTCATGTCTTCCGGCCTGAGGCCCGGATCGACGAGCGCCAAGCGGTTGTCCTCATCGACATACAGCCCGCTGTAGTATGAATTTTCGGGCGCAAGATGACTTGCCGACACCTTTCTGACCATCTTTGCTAAGGCAGACTGAGGTCTTGCCTCCTGCCCTCCTGCGGTGTACCCAATCGAACGTCTGGAAAGGAGGGCTGCGTGTCTATCGATCACCACCGTCAGCGCGGCCCTGTCTGTGCCCTGCGAGCTTGCTTGCAGGGCTGACCAGGACGGTCCGGGAATTTTCCCCGCTTCGATTTTTGGTCTGCCCTTCGTGGTGCCGCTGAGCTTGGCCTGATGGCCGGCCGGCGCGCCGTCAAAGTGCATTAAGCCGGCCTCCGGCAAGACCAGAGAAATCGAAATGGCCCTGATCAGCCTCAAATCCCTCGGCGTCACCTTGAGTGCGCCGCTCTTCTCCAACCTCGACCTTACCATCGGCGCCGGCGATCGGCTGGGCATCGTCGCGGCCAACGGCCGCGGCAAGTCCACACTGCTCAAATGCCTGGCCGGTGAGCTGGACGCCACCACCGGCGCCATCACCCGGTCGCGCGGCCTACGCGTCGGCCATGTCGAGCAGTCGGTCCCCGATGCGCTGCTCGACCGCGGCTTCCATCAGGTGGTCGCCGATGCCTTGCCGCCCGGGCAGCGCGACAGCGAGCTCTGGCGCGTCGACGTGGTCCTCGACTCGCTCGACGTGCCCGAGGACATGCGCGACCGGCCGATGCGGGCCTTGAGCGGCGGCTGGCAGCGGCTGGCGCTGATCGCTCGCGTCTGGGTCACCGACCCGGACGTGCTTCTGCTCGACGAGCCGACCAATCATCTCGACCTCGCCAGGATCAGCCAGCTCGAAACCTGGCTCAACGCGCTGCCGCGCGAGGTGCCGGTGATCGTCGCCAGCCATGACCGCGCCTTCCTCGACGCCGCCACCAACCGCACACTGTTCCTGCGCCCGGAGGAACCGCCGGTGTTCTCGTTGCCCTATTCGCGCGCCAGGCAGGCGCTCGATGAAATCGACGCTTCGACGGCGCGCAAGTTCGAACGCGACATGAAGGTGGCGCAGCAGTTGCGCAAGCAGGCCGCAAAGCTCAACAACCTCGGCATCAATTCCGGCAGCGATCTGCTCACGGTGAAAACCAAGCAGCTCAAGGAACGAGCCGAGAGGCTGGAAGACGCGGCGGTGCAGGCGCATCGCGAGCGCTCGGCCGGCGCGATCCGACTGGCGAACCGCGGCACCCACGCCAAGGTGCTGATCACGCTGGACGATGCAGCCGTGGAAACGCCCGACGGCGCGCTGCTGTTCAGGACCGGCAAGCGCCACATCTGCCAGGACGACCGCATCGTGCTGCTCGGCCGCAACGGCGTCGGCAAGTCGCGCTTCATTGCGATGATCCGTACCGCCATCGCCGAGCCGGGGACGGCGCCGAACGTCAAGGTGACGCCATCGACCGTGCTGGGCCACAGCGACCAGGCG
This sequence comes from Mesorhizobium sp. M1D.F.Ca.ET.231.01.1.1, assembly GCF_003999155.2. Classification (NCBI taxonomy): domain Bacteria; kingdom Pseudomonadati; phylum Pseudomonadota; class Alphaproteobacteria; order Hyphomicrobiales; family Phyllobacteriaceae; genus Mesorhizobium; species Mesorhizobium sp. M1D.F.Ca.ET.231.01.1.1. The sequence continues at coordinate 89,405 of NZ_RZOZ02000014.1, read as the reverse complement.
CTGTCGGGCATCGGCGGCGACGACACGCCGCTGGCGATGGTCTCGCGCCGCTTCGAGGTCGGCGAGCAGCGCGCCCGTTCGCTTCTCGCCGGCGCCGGCGTCGCCATCGAAATGCAGGACAAAAGGATCGCCGCGTTGTCGGGCGGGCAGAGATCGAGGCTGATGATGCTGGTGCTCAGGCTCACCAACCCCAACTTCTATCTCCTCGACGAGCCGACCAACCATCTCGACATCGACGGCCAGGAAGCGCTGGAAGAGGAGCTGCTGAAGCATCATGCGAGCTGCCTGATCGCCTCGCACGACCGCTCCTTCATCCGCGCGGTCGGCAATCGCTTCTGGCTGATCGAGAAACGGCGACTGATCGAAGTCGACAGCCCGGAAGAGTTCTTCCATCTGGTCGCCGAGACGGAGCGCTGAGACCGCGACGATGCCGGCCCGCAACGGGGCAGGCCTTCCGGCCGTCGGGAAACACGCGCGAAAAAAATTCAAGCGGTCTGTCGGATCGCCGCGGCACCTCTCGTCCTAGGAATGCCAACACGATGATGTCGGCATCAACCAGGGAGAGTTCGTCATGTCGATCCTGTCATCCATCGGCCGCATCGCCACCCAATATGCCGCCGCGCGCGCCCGCTACCGCAGCGAACGCATCCTGCTTTCACTGCCGGCCGACCTGCGCAAGGACATCGGCTTTCCGGAAATTCTCGATACGCCGAACAGCCGCCGCACGGCCACCTTCTCGAGCAAGGTCATTTGAGGGTGGCCGATCGACCGGTGCGACGGTCACCCGCTTCGGCGGTTGCTCGGCTGTCTAAAAATTCTGCGAGCCGTGTAGGATTGCGGTCGTCTCGTCCGTCTTTTGATCGCAACGCCAAAATCATCCGGTGAAGAGGACACGTGAAATGACCGACCAGAGCCCACCCCGCGCCAAAGTGCTTGGCGGATTGACCCCCTATCTGCAGGTCGACGGGGCCATCAAGGCTGCCGAGTTCTACAAGAAGGCGTTCGGTGCCGATGAAGTCTTTGCCTATCCGCCGGACGACAAGGGCCGCACCATGCATATCCATCTCTACGTCAACGGTTCGACGCTGATGCTGGGCGACGCCTATCCCGAGCACGGCCATCCGCATCAGGCGGCGCAGGGCTACGTGCTGCAGCTCCATCTCGGCAGCGACGACATCGATGCCTGGTGGCAGCGCGCGGTGGACGCCGGCTGCGAAGTCGTCACGCCGCTCCAGGTGATGTTCTGGGGCGACCGCTGGGGCCAGGTGAAGGATCCCTTCGGCGTCGCCTGGGCGATGAACGCGCCGGTGAAATAGGCTTCCTAGCGAGCAGGCGTCGCCCTTTGCAGGGTCGACGCGCTCACCCGCGCCGGGTTGTACCCCCGCCGACCCGGCGCTCGTTTTTCAGCAAAAGGAGTTCACCATGTCCTATGTCGATGGCTTCGTGCTCGCAGTACCGAAGGCAAATCTCGAAGACTACAAGAAAATGGCCACACAGGCCGGCGCCATCTGGAAGGAGTACGGCGCGCTCGCCTACGTCGAATGCATCGGCGACGACGTTCCTTATGGCGAGATCACCTCGTTCCCGCGCGCCGTCCAGGCCAAGGATGACGAAGTCGTCGTCTTCGCCTGGGTCGTCTATGAAAACAGGCAAAGCCGCGACGCCGTCATGGCCAAGATCATGGCCGACGAGCGGTTGAAAGCCGATTGGCCGACAATGCCGTTCGACGGCAAGCGAATGATCTTCGGCGGCTTCCAGCCGTTCATCGAGCTTTGAGGAGCGAGACAACGCTGGTGTCGGCAGGTCGCAATTCTTTGCGATTGGCCGAGATGCTCGTCAGGTCGTCATCCACGGGCGGAGCAAGGAGCGAAGCGACGCGGCGCAGACCCGAGGATCCATTCCGTTACTTATAAGCGTCACGGCGGTGCAGAACGACCTCTTTTCTGCGCTGCCTTACCTTTCGCGCGAGGTCACGGAATGGATCCTCGGGTCTGCGCGTCCGCTTTGCTCCCGCTCCGCCCGTGGATGACGAAGCTGAGAGGCGTCGGCCAATCAGTGGCCGGTGTGCTAATTCAGCCGATCGAGCAGCGGCTTCAGCCTGTCGCCATACCGCTTCCACAGGTCGACCGAGCCCTGATACATCGGCTGGCGCACCTGCGCGGCGGAGGCCGTGCGCACTGGCCGATCGGTCTCGTGGAAGGACAGCACCTTGTCGTCCCAGGGCAGGCCGAGATGCGCCATCAGCGCCCGCGTCTGCCCTTCCTGGTCGGCGACGAAATCCTCATAGCGGACATCGTGGACGACGCCGGGCAGCACCTTGTGCCAATGCGCCATGATATCGGCGTAGAGGTTATGGAAATCGGCGAGCTCGCCGAGATCGTAGCCATAGCGGTGGCTGTCGCCGCGGAAATGCACCTTGAAGATCGACAGGCAGGTGGCTGCCGCGTCGCGCGCGCAATGCACGATCTTGGCCTTCGGCAGCATCATGTGCAGGAAGCCGACCAGCAGGAAGTTGCCCGGCATCTTGTCGGTGACATGGCGGGAGCCCGGATAGCGGGCGTGCAGCATGTCGAGGTAGGCCTGCCCCGCTTCGGCGAAGGCTTTGTCCGGCGTGTCGGCGATCCCCCAGGGGAAGCCGCCCGGCATGCTCATCGGAAACTGCTTGCCGACCGCCGTCTTCAGGATGCTGAGCTCGCCGGCGCCGAAGACCTGGGGATGGCTGGCGATGATCTGCTCGACCAGGGTCGTGCCGGAACGCGGCATGCCGACGACGAAGATCGGCGTATCGTCGGAAATGTCGCTCGGCCTGTGCTTCTCGAAGAAGGCCTTGTCGAAGACCGTCTTCATCGCCTCGAACTCGTCGCGCGTCCGCACCGGGTCGTAGTCGATGCCCTTGCGGCGGATCGTGTTGCCCTCGGCGAAATAGTCGAAGGCGCGGCCATAGTCCTTCAGGTCGTCATTGGCCTTGCCGAGGCCGAAGGAAAGCTGCATGCGCGCAAGGCTGTCCTGCGGCGCCTTGGCGTGCTCGGCCTCCATGCTCGCAAGCTCTGGGTCGCGCTCGGTCTGGCGCTTGACCTGGGTCAGCAGAAGCCAGGCCTTCGCCATGGCGGGAGCGATCGCCACCGCCTGGCGGGCAAGATCGGCGGCTTCGGTGAGCTTGCCCTTCTCCATCATGGCGACGCCGAGCCCATAGAGCAGCTCCGCATCCTTGGGCCGGATCGACAGCGACTCGCGGAAGAGCGCAATCGCCTCGTCCAGTCGCCCGGCCTCCTGCAGCGTTTCGGCCAGGCCGATGCGGGCGCGGACATGGAACGGATTGCGGCCGATGGTGCCGCGATAGATCTCCTCGGCGGCCTCGAACTGGCCGAGCTGCTTCAGCGACGAGCCGAGATTGTCGCGAGCGGCAAGCTGCTCCGGGCGGATATCCACCGCGCCGCGGAAGAAATCGACGGCTGCGGCGACGCGACCCAGGTCGCGCATGACCGTGCCCATATTGTTGAGGAAATCTGCGTTCCTGGGCTGCAGCGTCACCGACTGCTCGATGAAGTCGAGCCCCTCGTCGCTGCGGCCGGTTTGGTGCAGCAGAAGCCCGAGGAAATGCAGCGCGGCGGCATGGTTCGGCTGCTGCCCCAGCACCTGCCGGTAAAGCGATTCCGCTTCCTGGCGGCGCCCTGCCTGGTGCAGTTGCAGCGCCCGCTGCACATAGGGATCGAGCGGACTTGCCGACCCTGGCTTGCCGCCCGCGTTCGCCGCTCTTCTCTGATCTCTGTTAATGGGAAACCTGCCGTGCTTGTTGGTCCGCCGGACCTAAGCCAAGCGGGCGGGAGATTCAAGGGTGCGCTTGGCGCACCGACGGATTGCCCGCAAAGCGGAACATAAACCCGGCCTCCCTAGCAAGGCCCGTCGCCGATGATGCGATAGTCCGCCGCGCGGGCCTCGCAGGCATTGGGGAAGGTGCGAACCTCGCCGTGGCGCCTGGCGCAGACAGGCGCGTATTCGCGGGTGCAGAAGGTCTGCTCGCCGCCACCGCCACCGCGGCAAGGGCCGCCGCGCACGATGCGATACCCTGCCCTCTCCGCCTGGCAGGCATTGGCGAAGGTCTGGCGGTCGCCGCCGCGCCGGGCGCAGACCGGTTCGTATTGCATGGTGCAGAGCTGCGGATGCGGTCTCGGCGGGCGTGGGCGCGGTCCATCGTCGACCACGACCGTGCAGGCCGCCAACAAGGCGGACAGGAGCAGGGCGACAAGGCCCTGCCGCGAGACGATTGCCGCAAGAAATCGCATAGGGCCCGCTCCGATCCTCGCTCAGGCGCGACCGCGCCAACTTGCGCAATCCTCGCCATTTTGGGTTCGAACGCAACCCCGGCTTGTGCATTATCCGAGCCGAAAGTCCGTTGCGGACTGGCTCCGGCGCTGGCCCATGCCTGGCTCTTTTCTGGCCGATGACCGGTCATGGCGCCGGGTCTATCGATGCCTTGCGTTGGACGCGCCGAGGGCCGCCCGCGGCCCTATCTTGCAACTATCACGTTTCCGTGTAATAAATTTGCCGTTCGGGCATTTGCGACCCGGAGAGCGGCACGTTTTGGACGACCTTTCCCCGATAGTGTGAATCTCTGACGGCCCCGTTTTTCGGCGGGGGCTTTGACCATGCGCGGATGCATGACTGCCGAAGCAACCATCTGGACTGGCCCAAGGCGCGATGCCGCGGGCGAGCCCACGAGACTGATACGGGTGAAGGAGTTTCCCCATGGCCCAGACCGGCACCGTAAAGTTCTTCAACGCCACCAAAGGCTTCGGCTTCATCACGCCTGACGGCGGCGCCAAGGACGTGTTCGTCCACATCTCCGCGATCGAGGCCTCGGGCCTGCGCACGCTCGTCGACGGCCAGAAGGTCACCTTCGACGTCGAGCCGGACCGCATGGGCAAGGGCCCGAAGGCGGTCAACCTGCGCGCTGCCTGAGCAGGCGAAGCTGCCTGTTCTCAGCTGATGAATAGCGTGGCAGGTCCATGAATTGGCTTCGCAAGAAGCTTGCGTTTCGAGGGCGCGACGGTTCCGTCGCGCCCTCTTTTTGTCCGGCAAATAGCGCGATCGGCAGGCGAAAACTTTCTCTTGCCGATAGCGCTAAAATAAAGGACAAATTTCCTCTCGGGCAGTTTGCCGGCCCGAGACTGACATGATGGGATCAAAGGAGTTTCCCATGCCGCAGACCGGCACCGTCAAATTCTTCAACCATGCCAAGGGCTTCGGCTTCATCACGCCCGACGATGGCGCGAAGGATGTCTTCGTCCATATTTCGGCCGTGCAGGCGTCGGGCCTTCCCGGTCTTGAGGATGGGCAGAAAGTGACATTCGACACCGAGCCGGATAAGCGCGGCAAGGGTCCGAAGGCCGTCAATCTGTCTATCGGCTAAAGCCGGCTCAAGACGGATCCGACGGAGGCTGAGCAGGCGGGACGCCCCCGCAGAGCTCGCAATTTTGTTCGAGCCGCGAAATCGTTTGCCCAATTCCGTTCAGCCTCCGTTCAGCCACGGTCTTCTATTAACCTTTGCTAAAGCCGACCCGCATCCCCTGAAAATACGCGGGCCGGCGCGAAGGAGACCGAAAATGAACCGAATTCTCAAGACCGCCATCCTGACCGCCGGCATTGCCGCGACCACTTTGGCCACCTTCTCGGCGGCCAATGCTGACGACTGGCGCTGGCATCGTCATCACCACAATGGCGACGCCATTGCTGCCGGCGTTGTCGGGCTTGCGGCAGGCGCCCTGATCGGCAGCGCGCTCAGCAACCCCGGGCCGAGATACTACGATCCGGCCTATGATGACGGCTATTATGTCGACCGGCCCGTCCGCCGCTATTACGTGCAGCCGCGCGTCGTCTATGCCGACCGCTATGCCGAGCCGTGGACCCGTGACTGGTACGAGTACTGCTCGGACCGCTACCGCACCTTCAACTCGGGCACCGGCACCTTCACCGGCAATGACGGCGAGCAGCACTTCTGCGTCGCCAACTAACCGGAGCAATTCCAGGCAAAGTGTGGATCGGTTTTCCGTTCGGAATTGCGTCTAAACAAATCTTTGGGTTCCCTGTCCCAGGCAAAAGCGCCGCCTCTCAGCGGCGCTTTTCTTTTGCCTGTGAAGCTCAGACCAGGAAAGGATTGGTGCGGCGCTCCTCGCCCAACCGGCCGCCCGGACCGTGGCCGCAGATGAAGCCGATATCGTCGCCGAGCGGCAGGAGCTTGTCCTTGATCGAGGCGATCAGCGCGGCGTGATCGCCGCCCGGCAGATCGGTGCGACCGATCGAGCCGCGAAACAGCACGTCGCCGACATGGGCGAACTTGGCCGCGCGGTTGTAGTAGACAACATGGCCCGGCGCGTGCCCCGGACAATGCAGCACCTCGAACACATGCTCGTCGAACGAGACCGTCTCGCCCTCACTGAGGAAACGGTCCGGAACGCAATTGCGCACCGGGTCGGTAAGGCCGAAACGCCTGGCCTGGTTCTCGAGGTTGGCAAGCAGCGGCCGATCGGCCTCATGCGGGCCGATGATGTCGATGCCGAGCGCGTCCTTCAGTTCCATCGCGCCGCCGGCGTGATCGATATGGCCGTGGGTGATCCAGATCGCCTGCGCGGTGATCGCATTGTCCTTCAGTACTGCCAGTATCTTGTCGACATCGCCGCCGGGATCGACGACGACGCCGTTCCTGTCGTCCATGTCGAACAGGATGGTGCAGTTCTGCTGGAAGGGCGTGACCGGCACGATGCCGGCATTGAGCTGACCCATGGCTGTCCCTTTCGAAGTGTCGCCATGATGTAGAGAACACGGCGGACTGCGTCCACCGTCCAGCCGGAGCGAATGATCCTCGAAAAGAAATGGGCGGCGCGGCCGCCAGAAAATGATTGAAAAAGAATGGGCGGCCGCAGCCGCCAGAAAATGATTGAAAAAGAATGGGCGGCCATAGCCGCCCATGGCGCAGGCCCGAAAGGTATCCGGCCTATTTCTTCATCGCGTTCATGACCGCGCCGATGATGCCGGTCAGGATCGCACCACCGCCAACGCCGCCGGCGAGGTTCGGCAGGTTGAACGCGCTGCCGGCCGCCGCCGCGGCCGCTGCCGGATCGACCGTGCCGCCGCCGAGCAGGCTGCCGAGAATGGCCGCTCCGCCAACACCGCCGATCGCGCCTGCAAGGATTTTGGTCAGCTGGCCCATCGCTGCCTGCTTCAGCGCCACCCCAACTGCCTGACCACCGATTACACCCGCAATCACTTGTACAACGATAGCGACGAGCGTGTTCGTATCCATGTACTTAGTCCCTCCATAGCCGCCAGCCTCGTCGGGCCGACGCCATCATGAGACGCTGAATGGTTCCAAAGTCAAATGCACAGGCGCTTAAATAAAAGGGGCGGCCCGAAAACCGCCCCTATTGCACAAAAAAGCTGTGACTATCGCTATTCTGCGGCGATGGCATGCTTTGGTTGCACTGCAGCAGAATAGTCGTTCATCAACGTCTTGGCGATCTCGCCGACCTCGAATCGGTACGGTCCGATCTCCGAAACAGGAGTGACTTCCGCGGCCGTGCCGGTGAGGAAGCACTGCTCGAAGCCTTCGAGTTCCTCCGGCATGATGGCGCGCTCGATCACCTCCAAACCGCGGTCCTTGGCCAGGCCGATCACGGTGCGGCGGGTGATGCCGTCGAGGAAGCAGTCGGGCGTCGGCGTATGGATCTTGCCGTCCTTGACGAAGAAGATGTTGGCGCCGGTGGCCTCCGCTACCTGGCCGCGCCAGTCGAGCATCATGGCATCGGCATAGCCCTTGGCCTCGGCCGCATGCTTGGAGAGCGTGCAGATCATGTAGAGGCCGGCGGCCTTGGACTTCGACGGCGCGGTGCGCGGGTCGGGCCGGCGCCATTCGGCGATGTCGAGACGGATGCCCTTCAGCTTCTGCGCCGGGTCGAAATAGCTCGGCCACTGCCAGATGGCGATGGCGCAGTTGATGCGGTTGTTCTGCGCCGAGACGCCCATCTGCTCGCTGCCGCGCCAGGCGATCGGGCGCACATAGGCGTCCTGGAAACCCTGCTTCTTCAGAAGCGTGCGGCAGGCCTCGTCAATCTCGGCGACCGAATAGGGAATCTTGAAGCCGAGCATGCGCGCCGATTCATGCAGGCGCTCATTGTGCTCGGTCAGCTTGAAGATCTGGCCGCCATAGGCGCGCTCGCCCTCGAAGACGGCGCTGGCATAGTGCAGGCCGTGGGTCAGCACATGGATCTTGGCGTCGGCCCAATTGACGAACTCGCCGTTCATCCAGATGAAGCCGTCCAGTTGGTCGAAAGGAACGGATGCCATGGAAACCTCCCGCGGGCGGACGCCCGCAAATCGTTGTGTCATATGGCGTTTCGCGTCAGCCGCGCCACAGGGTCCGAAACGCCGCCGGTACCTGGAAACCTAGGCGGATATTCAATCCTTGGCAAACTCAGGAAGTTCCGGAAAAACAGCTTCCGCTTGCCTTTTCGTTCGCAATCCGCCGAAAAGCTTGTCAAAAATTATCATTGCCGGGAAATTACGTCAACAGTACTGACATAATTCCCGCTTGGCAGGGAGAAATGATGACGGATCGAAGCCCCGCAACCGGAAAACCGATCAGGACGGCGATCTCCGATGAGGACGGCATCGACTTTGCCATCATCGAGCTGTTTTTCTTCGCCTATCGCGACTTCACCTCCGATCCAGACCAGATCCTTGCCGATTACGGCTTCGGCCGCGCCCATCATCGCGTGCTGCATTTCGTCAACCGCAGGCCGGGACTCACGGTTGCCGAGTTGCTTGATGTGCTGAAGATCACCAAGCAGAGCCTGGCGCGGGTGTTGAAGCAGCTGATCGACACGGACCATATTGTCCAGGTGCAAGGTCCGCGCGACCGTCGGCAGCGCGAGCTCTATCCGACCGCCAAGGGCCGCGCGCTGGCATTGGCGCTGGCGCGGCCACAGTCGCGCCGCATCCGTGCTGCATTGGAGGATTCCGGAACCACCGAACGCGCCTCCATCGAAAGGTTCCTGGAGGCGATGGTCAATCCGGAACTAAGAGCGCAGATCAACATTGTGCCTGCGCAAACATCGGGGAAGAAAAATGGAGACCACTGAGAAGGTTGATCATCCGGCGGCGCCCGGCGATGATGCGCCGCATCTGCTGGTGGTCGATGACGACACCCGCATCCGCAATCTGCTCAAGCAATATTTGTCCGAGAACGGTTTTCGGGTCACCGTCGCCGGCAATTCCGGCGAGGCCCGGCGCAAGCTCGCGGGGCTCGACTTCGACCTGCTTGTGCTCGACGTCATGATGCCTGGCGAAACCGGCGTCGACCTCACCAAGGCGCTGCGGGCCGAGAAGAACGTGCCGATCCTGATGCTGACGGCGCTGTCGGAGACCGACAGCCGCATCACCGGGCTCGAGGCCGGCGCCGACGACTATCTGCCGAAGCCTTTCGATCCGCGCGAGCTCATCCTGCGCATCAACAACATCCTGCGCCGCGGCGGCCCTGCGGCGACGCCGAAGGTCGAGCAGCTCGTCTTCGGCCCCTACACGTTCCAGATCGCCAAGCGCGAGCTGAAGCGCGGCGGCGAGGCGCTGAAGCTGACCGACCGCGAGCAGGAGATCCTGGCGATCTTCGCGGCGCGTGCGGGCGAAACCATACCGCGGCACGAACTTGTCGGCGACGAATCGGATGTCGGCGAGCGCACCATCGATGTCCAGATCAACCGGCTGCGCCGCAAGATCGAGCGCGATCCTTCCAATCCGGTTTGGCTGCAGACCGTACGCGGTATTGGGTATCGGCTCAGCGTCGAATAAAATGCTCCTCGCCGGCCGTTTGCTCAACGGCCGTCGACGAGCGGAAGGGCGAATGGCGACCACGCAACTGGAACAGCCCAAAGGAGGCGGTCTCGGCGATCTCGCATTGCGGACGCTAAGAGCGATGCCGCGCGCCTGGAACCGGTTCTGGCGCCTGGTCGCGCTCTACATGCCGAAGCGGCTTTATGCCCGCTCCCTCATCATCGTCATCGCGCCGATGATCCTTCTGCAGTCGGTTGTCGCCTTCGTCTTCATGGAGCGCCACTGGCAGACGGTCACCCAGCGCCTGTCGCAGGCGACGATCGCCGACATCGCTGCCATCATCGACATGATGGAGACCTATCCGCACGACGCCGACTACGCCAACATCATCCGCATCGCCCAGGACCGCATGCAGCTGAAAGTGGATCTGCTGCCGCCCGATCCGCTGCCGCCGCCCGGGCCTAAGCCATTTTTCTCGATCCTCGACACGGCGCTGTCGTCGGAGATCACCAGGCAGATCAACCGCCCCTTCTGGATCGACACCGTCGGCAACTCCAACGTCGTCGAGGTCCGCGTCCAGCTCGAAGGCAAGGTGCTGCGCGTCTTCGTGCGCCGCAGCCAGGCCTATGCCTCGAACACCCACATCTTCCTGATCTGGATGGTCGGCACCTCGCTGGTGCTGTTGATGATCGCCATCCCCTTCCTGCGCAACCAGATCAGGCCGATCCTCACCCTTGCCGAAGCCGCCGAAAGCTTCGGCAAGGGGCGACCGATGCCGCGCGATTTCCGGCCGCGCGGCGCGGAGGAAGTCCGCCGCGCCGGCTTCGCCTTCATCCAGATGCGCGAGCGCATCGAGCGCCAGATCGAGCAGCGCACCGCCATGCTGACCGGCGTCAGCCACGACCTCAGGACCATTCTGACCCGCTTCAAGCTGCAGCTGGCGCTGGCCGGCGGCAAATCGGAAACCAAAGCCGCCCTCAACCAGGACATCGACGACATGCAATCGATGCTGGAAGGCTATCTTTCCTTTGCCCGCGGCGAGGCGGCGGAAGACACCGGCCGCTTCGATCTCGATGCCTATTTCCAGAAGCTTGGCGAGGAGGCGCGGCTGCGCAAATGCAAGCTGTCGACGACACTGACCGGCGATCCGACCGTGCATGTGCGGCCGAACGCCTTTGCCAGGCTGATGTCCAACGTCATCGGTAATGCCTTCCGCTATGCCAAAGCGGTCGAGGTCCATGCCGATCACAGTCGCGGCTCGCTGACCGTCACCATCGATGACAACGGCCCCGGCATCGCGCCCGACAAGCGCGAAGAGGTGTTCAAGCCGTTCCTGCGGCTCGACGAGGCGCGCAACCTCGATGCCAGCGGCACCGGTCTCGGCCTGTCGATCGCTCGCGACATCGCCCGCAGCCACGGCGGCGACATCATGCTCGAAGACAGCCCGCTTGGCGGCCTGCGCGCCGTGATCAAGGTTCCCGCATAATCGAGCATGATCCCGAACCGAAGGTTCGGACGAGATCATGCTCAATCAAAAATTACAGCTTCATCCGCTCGTCATGAAATCATGGTCAAGAGCGCGCATGAAGCGCGCGACCTTTATCGATTCGGCCATGCCGCCCCGCTTCGATCCCACACCTGCCCGGGTGCGCTGGAGCGAGGCGCGAGCTGCTGCCTGGTTGCCGTCCCGCCACCGCGCGGCCGCGCTCAAGAACCTCTCCAAGGGGTCGTCATGCGAATCCTGATGGTCACCGATGCATGGCGGCCGCAGGTCAACGGCGTGGTCCACACGCTGGAGCGGTTGACCGAAACGTTGAAATCCTACGACGTCCAGGTCGATTTCCTGACGCCGAACATCTTCCGCACCTTGCCGCTGCCGACCTATCCGGACATTCGGCTCGCGTTGACGACCCCAGGTCATGTCGCGCGCCTGATCGATGCGCGCAAGGCCGACCATATCCACATCGTCACCGAAGGACCGCTGGGCATCATGGCGCGCCGCTATTGCCGCAAGGCCGGGCGCCCCTTCACCACCAGCTATCACACGCGATTTCCCGAATATCTCAGCGCCCGCCTGCCGGTGCCGGAGAGCTGGGCCTACAACTGGCTGCGCGACTTCCACAATTCCGGACAAGGCACGCTTGTCGCCACGCAGTCGCTGGCTGACGACCTTGCCTCGCGCGGCTTCAACAAGCTGAGACCCTGGACGCGCGGCGTCGACACCGATCATTTCCGGCCGGACAAGCGCAAGGAGACGAGCTTCCCCCGCCCCGTCTTCCTTTGCGTCGGCCGCGTCGCGATCGAAAAGAACCTGACCGCCTTCCTAGACCTCGATCTCCCCGGCAGCAAGGTGGTGGTCGGCGAAGGACCGGAACTGGCGAAGCTCAAGGCCCGCTATCCGAACGTGTATTTCCTCGGCCACCGCCCGAACGACGAACTGGCGGAAATCTATGCCTCGGCCGACGTCTTCGTCTTTCCGAGCCGCACCGACACGTTCGGCAACGTCATCATCGAGGCTTTGGCCAGCGGCACGCCGGTGGCCGCCTATCCGGTGACGGGACCGATCGACATCGTCGGCGACGGCGTTGGCGGGGCCGTGTCCGAGGACCTGGGCGAGGCCGCGCTCAAGGCCCTCCATATCGACCGCGCGGAGGCGCGCCAGCGCGCCATGCGCTACAGCTGGAAGGCCTGCGCCGAGATGTTCCTCGACGTGGTCGAGGAAGCGCTGGGGATGCCGCGCAAGCTGGCGGCCTGACACCCGCATCCACGGCTCTGCGCGTCCGCTCCGCGTGGATGACGAAGGCCAAAACAATCGACAGCGCTCCGGCGGCAGTTGTTGGCCTCTTCAATGCCGCCCACGCGTTCATCTCCTCAGGAAATCCGGAGCTTCGACACGTTGTCAGTGGCTTTGGGCAAGTCTTCCGCGTGAATTTTTTGAAATGTTGAGAGATCGTTCGCCGGCGAGCTTTAGTCCCTGTGAACGCGCTTCTTGCGACAGCTTGTGCAACAGTGCCTTACGGTGCATTATTCTGCGTGTGTAGTTCGCTGCGGGGTTGACGCCGATTTCAACGCTGGACGAGTTGCCTGCCGTATCGCGGAAGCGCCGCGTCTTGCGCATGGGCAAGACGGTCGCGAGGGTGTTCGGCTATTGCCGCGCGAATGCCTGGCCGCTCTTCGTGGCCGCCTGGTTTCCCTGGTTTCTGGCGACGCTCTGTCTGGCCGTGCTTGTCCTTATTCTTTTTGCAGATCCGGAGCAGGTGCCTACCTGGCTCCTATCGCAAGGCTTCGCCCACAGGACTTGGCTTTCCGCCATTGTTGCCGCGCCGTTCTCGGCGATGGTCTTTGCATTCGTCCTGGATCGCATGGCAAACGCGCCCGAGCGCGGCCATATCGTTGTTCGGCGCGGCATTGAACGTGTCAAACGCTTCGCTATCCCGGGTGTGCGCTTTGAGCTCGGCCAACGGATTCTTCTGGCTGCGTTGCTTCTTGCGGCCGTGCAGCTTTTTTGCGGCTTTGCGGTCGCCGGCGAGCACAGACTGTTTGTTGCCGGCCTGCTGGCCACGCATGACCTGCCGCTCAGCCCCGAGGACGTCGCGTCCTGGGCGATGGCGAGGGGAATCTTCAACATGCTTGTGGGCGGTTTCATACTTGCCTGGGCATATCTCTTTGTCGGCGATTTTCTCTGGACGGGATCGTTTGATCCAGTCGGGTGCTGGCGTGCGCTCGACGGCAATCGTCTGCGTTTCGTCGCCATAATGTTCATCGTTTTCGCAATAGTTGCCATACTCAAATATGGGCTGGGCCTGGCCGTAGGCTTGATCCTGATTCCCGCGGATGGCGCGTCGCCTTCCTTCTTGAACCGTATGCTGATGCATTTCGGACTGGCCTCGCCGTTCGACGGCCTGCATCTCGTGCTGTCAGCCGCAACGGTCGGAACCATTCTCGGCGCGTTTCGGCCCCCAGCTATCGCTTCAATCCGGCCGGCCGCGGCGCAGTGACGGCGCCTGCCGGGGGCTGCTCGCTGATTTAGAACAATCGCCCGCCGTCCGGCACCTTGCGCTCGATGGCGCCGAGCACGACGGCGCCCTCTTCATCCGGGAAGCCAAGCGTCAGCACTTCCGACATGAATGGGCCGATCTGGCGCGGCGGGAAATTCACCACCGCGAACACCTGCCGGCCGATCAGCGTCTCCGGCGCATAGTATTTGGTGATCTGCGCCGATGACTTCTTCACCCCGATGGCCGGGCCGAAATCGATCTTCAATTTGATTGCCGGCTTGCGCACTTCCGGGAAAGGCTCGGCCTCGACGATCGTGCCCGCACGGATGTCGACACGGTCGAAATCGGCAAAGCCGATCTCGGGCTTGCGCTCGCTGCTGGAACTCATTGGCGGTGTGGGCTTCGCTCAGGCGTTTCCATGGGTCTCAAAGAGCACGCTGGACAGCGCGTCCTTGGCCGATGTACCCGACCAGACGACGAACTGGAAGGCCTGGAAATAGCATTCGCAGGCTTCGAGCGCCGAGGACAGCAGCACCTCGACCTGCTGGCTCGAAGGCTCGACCCCGCCGGCAAGCAGCAGCGACTGCCTAAACATGATCGCGCCTTCCTGCTCCCACAGGTCGAAATGGCCGAACAGCATCTGCTCATTGATCAGCGACAGGAGCCGCATTACTTCGAGCGCGCGCGTTTCCGGCACCTTTATGTCGAAGGCGCAGGCCAGATGCAGCGCCTCGAAATCCTCCATCCAGGAGAAGGAGACGTGATAGTCGGTCCAGCTGCCGGTCACCGAAATCGAGATCTCGTCGTCGCCGGCGCGTTCGAAGGACCAGTCATTGTTGTGGGCCACCTGCTCGATGACATCCACCGGGTGGATTTCGCGGGAGAATTCGAGTTCGAGGAGTTCCATGGATGCTTCCTGTGTTCAGGGGAGCGCCACACGCTCCGCGGGGCACACACGACGAACAATCTTGTCTAGAACTCGGACGGCCAGGAACTTCTCAAACGCAAAGACCCCAGACCGGACCCCACCGCCCGGCGCATGACCCTGCTTCGAATCATGCAACAAATTCAGTCTATTGATCGGGAGTCGCGTGAACAGCCCAATTTTTCGCACTGCGTCATTCGCATGTGGAAAGGCGCTGTCAAAAAGATTCATGCAATGCCGGTAAGCGATTCACGGCAAAGCGATTTTTCGGATCGCGCTTTGTGGAAAAGTTTACGATTATTTTTTTGATCTGGGCTTCGCCGCGGCCGCCGGTGCGGTCTGACCGGTCACTTCGGCGAGCTTCGCCTCGAGCGCCTCGACGCGCGCCGCAAGCTGGATGTTGTCTTCCCTCGCCTTGACGGCCATCTCGCGCGCCGCCTCGAACTCCTCGCGCTGCACCACATCCATGGAGTTGAGCAGACGCTCGGCCTGGCTGCGAAAAGCAGTCTCCATCTCGCGCCGAACGCCCTGGGCGGCCCCCGCCGCGTCCGTCATCAGCTTGGCGAATTCATCGAGAATGCGGTTCGGTCCGTTCGACATGGCAGATCCTCGCTTGCTGATTTTGACGTAGTGGCGCTCGCCACGGAATGCAAGCGCGCCCTTGCCTTGACCCCGCCAAAACCCTGCCGCATGGTCCGCGCCCTACGCGACCGTGCCCGGGAGACCCCGTTTGAGCGAATATTTCCTGCTGCCGCTGGCCTCCCTGCCCTTCCCCAACATCGATCCAGTCATCGTCAATATCGGACCGCTGGCGGTGCACTGGTATGGTGTCGGCTACATCGTCGGCATCCTCTTTGCCTGGTGGTATGCCAAGCGGCTGGCCACCAACCCCGGCCTTTGGCCGGACGGCAAGCTGCCGATGAAGCCCGAGGACCTCGACGATTTCATCGTCTGGGCAGCGATCGGCGTGGTGCTCGGCGGGCGCACCGGCTACGTGCTCTTCTACGACCTGCCGCGCTACATCGCGCATCCGCTCGACATTTTTGCGGTCTGGCAGGGCGGCATGTCGTTCCATGGCGGGCTGCTCGGCGTCATCCTCGCCATGACCTTGTTTTCGCTCAAGCGCGGCATCCACACCTGGACTTTGTTCGACGTCGTCGCGGCCGGCGTGCCGGTTGGCCTTGGGCTGGTGCGCGTGGCCAATTTCATCAATTCGGAGCTCTGGGGCCGCCCGTCGGACGTGCCCTGGGCGATCGAATTCCCCAATGGCGGCCCGTTTACCCGCCATCCCAGCCAGCTCTATGAAGCGCTGCTCGAAGGCCTTGTGCTGTTCCTGGTGCTGCGCTTCCTCACCCATTCGCGGCTGAAGCTGAAGACGCCGCGCTTCGTCGGCGGCGCCTTCATCTGCGGCTATGGCCTGTCGCGCATCTTCGTCGAGTTCTTCCGCGAGCCCGACCAGCAGCTCGGCTATCTGCTCGGCACCAACTGGCTGACCATGGGCATGATCCTCTCCTCGCCGATGGTGCTCGCCGGCATCTGGGCGATGGCGACGGCAAAGCCGATGACGCAACCGCAACCGGCATGACCCGGCTGAAGGAGCGCATCGTCGGCCTGATCGGCGCCGTGGGGCCGATCCCGGTCAGCGAGTATATGGCGCTCTGCCTGTTCGATCCCGAGGATGGCTATTACACCACGCGCGAGCCCTTCGGCGCCGCCGGCGACTTCGTCACCGCGCCGGAGGTCAGCCAGATGTTCGGCGAGCTCGTCGCTGTCTGGCTTTACCAGGCCTGGCAGGGCGCCGGCCGGCCGCTTCCCGTGACCTTCGCCGAGATCGGCCCCGGGCGCGGCACCCTGATGAAGGACATGCTGCGCGTCTGGTCGCGGCTCGACCCGGCGCTTGCCGCCGGCGCTTCCTTTGCCATGGTCGAGACCAGTCCGCGCCTGACCGAAATCCAGCAAGCGACGCTTGCCGGCCAGAGCTCGGCGCTGAGCTGGCACCAGACCATCGACACGCTGCCGCGGCAGCCGCTGTTCATCGTCGGCAACGAGCTGTTCGACGCCGTGCCGATCCGCCAGTTCGTCTATGTCGGCTCGGGCTGGCGCGAACGCATGGTCGGCCTCGACGAGGCCGACAATCTCCACTTCTTCGCCGGCGCCGGCTCCGTTGACCCGACGCTGCTGCCGTCGGGCGCGGCGGACGCGCCGCAAGGCGCGATCGTCGAGGTGGCGCCGGCCCGCGCTGCGCTGATGGCCGCGATTGCCGAGCGCATCGCCGGCCATGGCGGCGCCGGGCTGTTCGTCGACTACGGCCATCTTCAGCCCGGCATCGGCGACACATTGCAGGCCCTGCGCAGGCATAGTCACGAAGACGTGCTGGCCAATCCCGGCGAGGCCGATCTCACCGCGCATGTCGATTTCGCGGCGCTTGCCGCAGGCGCCCGCGCGCGCGGCCTCGACGCGGAACTGACCACGCAGGGCGAATTCCTGCTCGGCATGGGTCTGCTCGAGCGCGCCGGCGCACTCGGCGCAAAGGCCGACGACAGCGAGCGGCAGACGATTTCCGACGCCGTCGAACGCCTCGCCGGCCCCGATGCAATGGGTAAGCTGTTCAAGGTGATGACGATCAAGCCGGCGGCGAAAACGGGCTGACATCGGCAGCCGACCATGCAAGCTGGTCCTGCCACTCGCCTGAAACTCGCCTTGACGAAACGGCCCGCGCGGACAACAAACCCATCCATGCTGAATCAGACCAGACCCGATCCAGTACGCTCGCCTCTGCTTGAGAGGGCCCAGGGCATCCGTCACGGTTACTTCACCCGTATTGGCGGCGTCTCCGGAGGCATCTACCAGGGCCTCAACATCGGCACGGGCTCCAGTGACGATCAAACACTGGTCGCCGAGAACCGTCGCCGTGTTGCCGACTGGATGGGCGTGCCGGCGGATCATCTCCTCACCGCGCACCAGGTCCATTCCCCCGATGTCGTCATCGCCAGGGAGCCTTTCGCGTGCCCTCGCCCCAAGGCCGATGCCATCGTCACCGACCGGCCAGGGATCGCCGTCGGCGCCTCGACGGCCGATTGCGGCCCGGTCCTGTTCGCCGACGCCGAAGCCCGTGTCATCGGCGCGGCACACGCCGGCTGGAAAGGCGCATTCACCGGCGTGCTGGAAAATACCATCGCCGCAATGGAAGGTCTCGGCGCCCGCCGCGAGCGCATCGTCGCCGTGCTCGGCCCTTCCATCGGTCCCGACAATTACGAGGTCGGGCCCGAATTCGTCGCCCGCTTCGTCGAGGCCGACGCCGGCAATCAGCGCTATTTCAGGCCGTCGGCCAGTCCCGGCCACTCGATGTTCGACCTCAACCGATATACGGTCGACCGGCTGCTGAGCTCCGGCGTGACCGCGGAAGGCCTCGGCCGCTGCACTTACGCGGAAAAAGATCTTTTCTATTCCTACCGGCGCACCACTCACCGCAAGGAAGCGGATTACGGGCGCCAGGTTTCGGCAATCGTTCTGGAGAAAGAGTAATGGCGCTGCATTTCGAACGTTCGGAATTCGACGCGCGGCGCGACCGGCTGCTGATCGAGATGGCCGAGAAGAAGCTCGACGCCGTGCTTCTGTTCGCGCAGGAGAGCATGTACTGGCTGACCGGCTACGACACGTTCGGCTTCTGCTTCTTCCAGTGCCTGGTGGTGAAGGCCGACGGCTCGATGGTGCTGCTCACCCGCTCGGCCGACCTGAGACAAGCGCGCCACACCTCGACCATCGAGAACATCATGTTGTGGACCGATCGCGACGGCGCCAATCCCGCGATCGACCTGCGCAACCTGCTCAACGACCTCGATCTGCTTGGCGCCCGCATCGGCGTCGAATACGACACGCATGGCTTGACCGCCTACAATGGCCGCCGCGTGGACGAGCAGCTGCAGACCTTCGGCCAGATCGCCGATGCGTCCGGCATCGTCGGCCGGCTGCGGCTCTTCAAGAGCCCGGCCGAGATCGCCAAGGCGGAAAAGGCGGCAGGTCTCTCCGACGATGCGCTCGATGCCGCCTTGCCGCTGATCAAGCAGGGCGGCGACGAGGGCCTTGTCCTTGCCGCCATGCAAGGTGCCGTTTTTGCCGGCGGCGGCGACTATCCGGCCAACGAGTACATCATCGGTTCCGGCGCCGACGCCTTGCTTTGCCGCTACAAGGCCGGGCGCCGCAAGCTTACCAAGAACGACCAGCTGACGCTCGAATGGGCGGGCGTCTTCCATCACTACCACGCTCCGATGATGCGCACGGTTTTGACCGGCAAGGTCTCGAAGCGCCATCAGGAGCTGTTCGACGCTGCCCGCGCCGCGCTGCTCGCGGTCGAGAAGGCGATGACACCGGGCAACAGTTTCGGTGACGTTTTCGACGCGCATGCCCGCACGCTCGAGGCGCATAATCTGACCAAGCACCGGCTGAATGCCTGCGGCTACTCGGTCGGCGCCCGCTTCACGCCATCCTGGATGGATATGCCGATGTTCTACCAGGGCAATCCGGAGCCGATCGCGCCCAATATGACGCTGTTCGCGCACATGATCATCATGGATTCCGAAACCGAAACCGCGATGACGCTTGGCCGCACCTACCTCACCACGGAATCGGCGCCGAAGCCGCTCTCCCGCCATGATCTCGACTTGATCGTACAGTGAATCCATAATGATTGTTCACGCGGGGGCGTCGTCAGCAGGGAGTTTTCAGGCAAATGAGACGATCGCAGGTGACGACCGTGTCATTGCTTGCGGCGCTGGCGCTTGCCGCTTGCACCAACGCCAAGGACGTCCTCGATCCTTCCGCGGTCAAGCCGCCGGCGGATTCGGCCCAGGCTCTGCCGGCCACGCAGGGCACATCGGCCACCACGTCACCGACCACGACCTCGCCGGCTCCCGCGGCGACGGCGGCAGCCTCGGCATCCGCCACGCCGGCCCAGACCGCCGCCCTTGCCAAGACCCGCCTGCAGGTGGCGCCGATCGTCGGCGCCTCCGTGGAGGCCGCGGCGCCGCTGACGGCGGAACTGCAGGCGCGCGCCAGGCAGCGCGGCGTGACGCTCGTCGGCAGCACCGACCAGACAGCGACGCATGTGCTGAAAGGCTATTTTTCGACGATGACCGAGGGCAAGGACACCACCGTCATCTATGTCTGGGACGTCTACGACCCGTCGGGCAACCGCCTTCATCGCATCAACGGCCAGCAGAAGGCGCTTTCCGTCGGCAGCGCCGAGGGCTGGTCGTCGGTCGCGCCCGCGACCATGCAGGCGATCGCCGATCAGACGATCGACCAGTTCACGGCGTGGCTCGGCGGCGGTGGCGCCGGCTAGTGCGGTCTGTTGTGTTGCCGGCTTGCGATGCAGCAGGCCTTTGTTGCGCCTTGTCGAAGGATTCCCGATCACGAGGCTTGCAATACCGGCGCGGGCCGCTAAAAGCCCGCATAAAAGGCTCATGAGAGTCTCTCTGGTCTCTCCATCCTTCACCAGGAACGGTGCATGAAGCTTTTCGCGGGCAATTCCAACAGGGTGCTGGCCGAAGCGGTCGCTCGCTATCTCAACATTCCGCTGGGTAAGGCCAGCGTCAGGCGTTTCGCCGATCAGGAGATCTTCGTCGAGATCCAGGAGAACGTGCGCGGCGAGGATGTCTTCATCCTGCAGTCGACCTCCTATCCGACCAACGACCACCTGATGGAACTGCTCATCATGATGGACGCCTTCATGCGCTCCTCGGCAAGGCGCATCACGGCGGTCATCCCCTATTTTGGCTACGCCAGGCAGGACCGCCGCGCTTCCGGCCGCACGCCGATCTCGGCCAAGCTCGTCGCCAACATGATCACCCGCGCCGGCGCCGACCGCGTGCTGACGCTCGACCTGCATGCCGGCCAGATCCAGGGCTTCTTCGACATCCCGACCGACAATCTGTTCTCGGTGCCGGTGATGGCCCGCGACGTGAAGGCGAAGTACAAGCAGCTCGGCAACGTCGTGGTGGTGTCGCCCGACATCGGCGGCGTGGTGCGGGCGCGCGCGCTGGCCAAGCGCTTCGACGCTCAGCTCGCCATTGTCGACAAGCGCCGTGAGCGCCCCGGCGAATCCGAGGTCATGAACATCATCGGCGCCGTGGCCGGCAAGGACTGCCTCTTGATCGACGACATCGTCGATTCCGGCGGCACGCTCTGTAACGCGGCCGATGCGCTGCTCGCCAACGGCGCGACCAGCGTCACCGCCTACATCACCCATGGCGTGCTCTCGGGCGGCGCCGTCGCCCGCATCGCCGGCTCGAAGCTGCAGGAACTGGTGATCACCGATTCCATCCAGCCGAGCCAGGCCGTGCTCGACGCGCCCAACATCCGCGTCATCTCGATCGCCGACCTGATGGGCGAGGCGATCTCGCGCACAGCCACCGAGGAATCGGTCTCGAGCCTGTTCGACTAAACCGCGGCGGTTCCGGTACGGACCGGACCGCTCAGCCGCTTTGTCCCCTCGCCCGCCTCGCGCGCGCCGCGCATATAGCCGCGCGGCGAGGCGCCTAACATGCGCTTGAACATGGTGATGAAGGCCGGCACGCTGTCGTAGCCGAGGTCGAGCGCCACGCGTGTGATCGGTTCGCCGTCGGCGAGCCTCGGCAGCGCGGCGAACAGGCAGGCCTGCTGGCGCCATGTCGACAGCGACAGCCCGGTCTGGCGATGGAAGGCGCGGGTGAAGGAGCGCCGGCTCATGCCCGCGGCATCCGCCCATTCGTCGATCGTGGCATGCGGCGACGGTGCCGCCACAAAGCGCCGGCAGAGCGCAGCGAGCTTCGGGTCCGACGGGAAAGGCAGGCCGAGCGGCCGTTCCGGCAGGTTGGGGATCTCGTGCAGCAAAAGCCCCATGATCAGCCCGGCGCGTCCTTCGAGCTCGCCGCCCTGCGGCAGCTTCTCCGATTCCACGATCAGGCTGTGCATCAATTCGGTGATGCCGACGACGCGAAGTCCCTCCGGCAGTCCGGGAATGGCGTCGGGCACCACATAGACCGAGCGCATCGAGACGTCGCCCAGCATCTCGACGGAGTGCTCGATGCCGGCCGGTATCCACATCGCATGGTCGGGCGGCACCATCCAGCGGCCGTGCTTCGTCGTCACCAGCACCACGCCGACCAGCGCATGCAGCAATTGGCTGCGGTTGTGGCGATGCCGCGGCACGTGGTAGCCGTCGGGATATTCGGTCGGCAGCGCGACTGCCGGTCCGACCGCCTCTTCCAGCCACTGCCAGCGGCTTTCGTGCAGCCGGCCGAGCTCGGCGGCGTCACCCCTGAAGATTTCCCGTCCGTGCGGCATCGGATGTGGCCCACTTGCGAAACTATTGGACCAAACCACGAAAGAAGTCGCCATTCAAGCAGACTATAAGGCAAGCATCCCAAGACTGCCTGCGGCTTGCCGCCAAAAAGACCACGGAGCATTGCCTTGACCGATACGACAGCCACGTCCGTCGCCGCACCGGTGACGGCAAGCAACATCTCGGCGCAAGCGACGGCCTTCACCGTCATTCTCGCAGTGAGCTTCTGCCATTGCGTCAACGACATCATGCAGTCGCTGCTTTCGGCTATCTATCCGCTGCTCAAGGACAATTACGGTCTCGATTTCTGGCAGATCGGCCTTTTGACCTTCACCTTCCAGGTGACGGCCTCGCTGCTGCAGCCGGTGATCGGCATGGTCACCGACAAGCGGCCGATGCCCTTTTCCTTGCCCTGGGGCATGGCCTCGTCGCTGGTCGGGCTGGTGGTGCTTGCGCATGCCGGCCATTACTGGCTGCTGCTAATCGGCGCCTCGCTGATCGGCATCGGCTCGGCGATCTTCCATCCGGAATCCTCGCGCATCGCCCGCTTCGCCTCCGGCGGCCGCTTCGGCCTGGCGCAGTCGCTGTTCCAGGTCGGCGGCAATTTCGGCCAGGCGATGGGACCGCTGCTCGCCGCCTTCATCGTCGTGCCGCTCGGCCAGACCAGCATTTCCTGGTTCGCCGTCGGCTCACTGATCGGCATCGTCGTGCTGTGGCAGGTCGGCGGCTGGTACAGCCGGCTGCGCGCCTCGATGGCCACCCGCAAGCAGGCGGCCCATGTCTCGCCCTTCCCGCGCAGCAAGGTCATGTGGGCTTTGGCGGTGCTGACGCTTCTGGTGCTGACCAAGAACGCCTATATCGCCTCGCTCTCCAGCTACTACACCTTCTATGCCATCCATAAGTTCGGCGTTTCGGTGCAGATGTCGCAGGTGATGCTGTTCCTGTTTCTCGGCGCCTCGGCGCTCGGCATCCTGCTCGGCGGTCCGTTCGGCGACCGCTACGGACAGAAGGCGATGATCTGGTTCTCGATCGTCGGCGTGCTGCCCTTCACGCTGGCCCTGCCCTACGCCAATCTGGAATGGACGTTGGTGCTCACAGTGCTGATCGGCCTGATCCTGTCGTCCGCCTTCTCCAACATCGTCGTCTTCGCGCAGGAGCTGGTGCCCGGCCGCGTCGGCATGATCGCCGGCATCTTCTTCGGCTTCGCCTTCGGCATGGGCGGCATCGCGGCCGCGGTGCTCGGCGTCATCGCCGACTTGAAGGGCATCGACTTCGTCTACCAGATCTGCTCCTACCTGCCCTTGCTCGGCCTGCTGACGGTGTTCCTGCCGAACATGAATGAAGCTAGGAAGGCGCACGCGGCTGCCAGTTAAAAACCACCGATCTTCAGGACATGAATAAGGGCATGGCAGCTGCCGCGCCCTTATCGATTCCTCCCCACACGCCAGGTGAAAAGCCTGTTAGAGCAATTCCAGGAAAAGTGTGTAACGGTTTTCCGTCTGGAATTGCGTAAAAACAAATAGTTAGAGAGTTCAGCGTTTCCGTGCAGTTTCCGTGAAACGATGAACTGTTCTAGTGTTCGAAACGCGTGCGCGGGCGACGCTGCCGCAGATAACTCAATGTCTCTGGAGAATGATATGCGCAAGATCGTGTTGGCCGTGTTGGGCGTGCTTCTTGTAACCTTGCCGGCTACGGCGCGCATCGTTCCTTTTCCGCCGGGTTTCAAGACGCAGTCCGTCGAAACCAACGGCACGAGCCTCTATGTGCGCGTCGGCGGCAAAGGTCCCGCGGTCGTGCTGCTGCACGGCTTTGCCGATACCGGAGACATGTGGGGCGCGGCGGCGGCGGCGCTCGCAAAGGACCATACTGTCGTCGTGCCGGACCTGCGCGGCATGGGTCTGTCCGCTCACCCTGAAGCGGGCTATACCAAGAAGAACCAGGCCGTCGATATCGCCGGCGTGTTGGATGCCTTGAAGATCGACAAGGCAGATCTGGTCACGCACGACATCGGCAACATGGTCGGCTATGCGCTTGCTGCGCAATATCCCACGCGCATCACCAAATGGGTCATCATCGATGCGCCGCTGCCCGGAATAGGTGAGTGGGAAAAGATCAAGCAAAGCCCGCTGCTTTGGCACTTCAACTTCCGTGGCCCGGATATGGAGCGGCTGGTCGCGGGGCGCGAGCGCATCTATCTCGACCGCTTCTATAACGAACTGTCGGCCGACCCGAAGAAGATCGATGAGGCCACGCGCAAGCACTATGCCAAACTCTATGCACGCCCGCATGCGATGCATGACGCTTTCGAGCAGTTCAAGGCCTTTGATCAGGACGCGATCGACAACCAGGCGATGCTCGCCGCTGGCGGCAAACTGACCATGCCGGTGCTGGCTGTTGGCGGGGAAAAATCCGCCGGCACCACGCAGGCCGATATCTTGCGGCTTGTTGCGACCGATGTCACAGGCGGCATCGTGC
This sequence comes from Mesorhizobium sp. M1D.F.Ca.ET.231.01.1.1, assembly GCF_003999155.2. Taxonomy (NCBI): domain Bacteria; kingdom Pseudomonadati; phylum Pseudomonadota; class Alphaproteobacteria; order Hyphomicrobiales; family Phyllobacteriaceae; genus Mesorhizobium; species Mesorhizobium sp. M1D.F.Ca.ET.231.01.1.1. The sequence continues at coordinate 64,864 of NZ_RZOZ02000014.1, read as the reverse complement.
CCAACTCCGGTCATTGGATCATGGAGGAGAACCCCGACGCCACCGTCAAGCTGATCACTGGTTTTCTGGCCAGATAGGCACTTGTCCCGCGGACATGTCGATGAAAGTACAAAGACACCCGCCTGACGGCGGGTGCCTTGTCTATCCAACTGGACGATTCTAGGCCTTGAAGAACGCCAAGAGGTCCGCGTTGATCACGTCCGCGTGGGTGGTCGCCATGCCGTGCGGAAGACCCTTGTAGACCTTGAGCTCGCCCTTCTTGAGCAGCTTGATCGCAAGCAGCGCGGAATCGGCGATCGGCACGATCTGGTCGTCGTCGCCATGCATGACCAGCACCGGCACCTCAATCTTCTTCAGGTCCTCGGTGAAGTCGGTTTCCGAGAACGCCTTGATGCAGTCGTAATGCGCCTTGGCGCCGCCCATCATGCCCTGGCGCCACCAATTGTCGATCACGCCCTCCGACACCGTCGCGCCCGGACGGTTGAAGCCGTAAAATGGGCCGGCCGGAACGTCGTGGAAGAACTGGGCGCGATTAGCCGTCAGCGCCGCGCGGAATCCGTCGAACACCTCGATCGGCAGGCCGCCGGGATTGGCATCGGTCTTGAGCATGATCGGCGGCACCGCGCCGATCAGCACCGCCTTGGCGACGCGGCCGCCGGTACCGTATTGCGCGACATAGCGCGCCACCTCGCCGCCGCCGGTCGAATGGCCGACATGGATGGCGTCCTTGAGGTCGAGATGCGAAACAAGCGCCGCCACATCGGCGGCATAGGTGTCCATCTCGTTGCCGGTGTCCGTCTGGCTGGAGCGCCCGTGGCCGCGGCGGTCATGGGCGATGACGCGGTAGCCTTGTGCCAGGAAGAACAGCATCTGGGCGTCCCAGTCGTCGCTGCTCAGCGGCCAGCCGTGATGGAAGACGATCGGCTGACCGGTCCCCCAGTCCTTGTAGTAGATCTGCGTTCCGTCCTTGGTGGTGATCGTGCCGCCGCCGGAGCCGGCCTTGGTCTGCGAAGCTTCAGTCATCTCCATCTCCTATTATTTTCGCGATAAGCAATATCGCGATAGCGATATCCGTAATGCCATCGAGCCCGCTTGTCCACAAAAATATATATCACGATAACATTTTCCGTGGTACATATTCAGTGCTCAGTCGGCAAAAGGAACGCGTCGTGCCTCTTCCCTTGGACAATCAGCTCTGTTTCACGCTTTACGCCACCAGCATGACAATCAATCGTACCTACAAGCCCATGCTGGACGAGATGGGGATCACCTATCCGCAATATCTGGTGCTCAACGCGCTGGGCGAGGCCGACGGCATGTCGGTCGGCAGTATCGCGCAGCGGCTCGCCCTGGAATCGAGCACCATCACGCCGCTGGTGAAGCGCATGGAACAGGCTGGCCTGGTCATCCGGCACCGCAGCCAGACCGACGAACGCCAGGTGCAGGTCGACCTGACCGCCGCCGGACGGGCGCTGCTCGTCCAGTGCAATTGCTTGAACGAGACCCTGATCGAACGCTCTGGCATGACGCTGGACGAGCTCGATGCCCTGAACCGGCGGGTCCAGGCGCTGCGCAATGCGTTGAAAGGGGACTTGGCCGACGCCGGCTGACGCTTGCGTGCTGTGATCTAATGTAGACCGAACTCGCGCAGCAGCTCCTCGCGGTAGCGCACAAAACGGCTTTCGCTGCGCTCGCGCGGGCGTGGCAGGTCGACATCGATGAGCCGCGCCGCGCCGCCTTTCTCCCTGGGCAGGATCAGCACCCGGTCGGCGAGATAGATCGCCTCTTCAAGGTCGTGGGTGACCACCACCATGGTGACGTTCTGCTCGTTCCAGATGCGCGCCAGTTCTTCCTGCATGGAAATCTTGGTCATGGCGTCGAGGGCGCCTAAGGGCTCGTCGAGCAGCAGGATCTCGGGCTGTACCGTCAGCGCCCTGGCGATGCCGACGCGCTGCGCCATGCCGCCGGAAAGCTGCCTGGGATAGGCATCGCTGAATTCGGCCAGGCCGACCAGCGCAATGTAGAATCGCGCCTGTTCCTCGGCTTCCGCCTTGGGCACGCCGCGCACTTCGAGGCCGAAAGCGACGTTGCCGAGCACGCTCAGCCAGGGCAGCAGGCGCGGCTCCTGGAAGATCACCGCCCGTTCCTCGCCGACGCCCTCGATCTCTCTCCCGCCGATGGCGACGGCACCGCCATCGGCCCGCTCCAGCCCGGCCAGGATGCGCAGCAGCGTTGTCTTGCCGGAGCCGCTGGCGCCGACGATGACCAGGCACTCACCCGAACGAATGTCGAGGCTGAGCGAGCGCAGCACGGCAAGCTTGCGCCCGCCGAGGCTGAAGGATTTCGACAGGTCGCGTATCGTGACCTCGCCGCCGCGTACCGTGGCCATCGCTTGCACCTCCATGCTCAGTTGGTCTTGGTTTCGCCTGGGCGGTAGAGGATGTCGGCGGCCTTGAGCTTGCCTTTCGGCAGACGGCCGTCGCGCTCGAGAATGGCCACCCAGAAGTCGACGTCGCGGTGAGTGACGGCCGCCTTCTCACGCAGGCCGAAACCGGTCCAGTAGCGCGCCAGCTCGCCATTCTCGCCGCGTTTGTTGAGGATGTCGGCGACCACCTTGCGCGCCTCGTCGGGATTTTGCCGCGACCAGTCTGAGGCCCGCGCCGATTGCTCGACGAAGTTGCGGGCGGCGTCGGGATTGGCGGCGATGAAATCGCGCCGCAGCACGATGAAACCGCCGGCAATCTCGCCGAGCACATCGGTGTCGTTGAACACGCCGCGCACGCCGCCATTGGCGACCAGCTGGCCGGCGAAGGTCGCTTGCCAGTAGCCGAGGCCCGCGACATCGACCTGACGCGAGCGCAAGGTCTGCTCGAGCTGCGGCCCGGGCACCACCACCAGTTTGGCGGCATCCGGCGGCAGGCCAGCGCCACGCAACGCCTCGCGCACTGTATAGTCGAGATGGGCGCCGAGCGTGTTGACCGAGATCGTCTTGCCGGCGATGTCGGCGATCGATTTGATCGGGCTGTCCTCGAGCACGTAGAAGACGCTTTTCACTTGGCTGTTGATGCCGTTGCTCGGATAGGCGGCGACGAAGTCGTTGCCGCCGGCGATCGAGTTGATCACGGCCGGCGTCGCGGCCGAACCCAGGTCGACGCTGCCGGAGGCAAGCGCGAACAGCGATTCCGGGCCGCCGCCGGAATAGCCGACATTTTCGAGCTCGATGCCGAGGCCCTTGAAATAGCCTAGCTCGTCGGCGAGCTCATGCGGGGAGATGCCGCCGCGGCTGGCGAGATAGCGAATTTTGACGGATGCGGCTTGCGAGCGTGCGATCGAAGGCAGGCCGGCGGCGATGATGCCGGCGGCAAGCGGGGCACGCAGGAGAAGCGAACGGCGTGTGATGGTCATGGTCCGGCCTTTCATGGTTCAGGAATGACAGGGAAGATTGGCTCATTAGCCGACGGTATTGCTCCAGCGGCAGAGCCGCCGCTGAAGACTGACCAGCGCCTGGTTGGCGATCAGGCCAAGCGCGGCAAGGATGACGATCGCCGCGAACATCAGCGGGATCTGGAAGTTGTACTGCGCATTCATCACCTGGAAGCCGATGCCCTTGTTGGCGCCGATCATTTCCGAGGCGATCAGCAGCAGCAGCGCGGTGGTGGTCCCTAGCCTCAAGCCGACGAAGATCGAGGGCACGGCCCCCGGCAGCACGACGCGTCGGAATATGGTCAGCCGCCGGGCGCCGTAGACGCGCGCCATCTCGAGCAGCTTCGGGTCGACCTCCTTGACCCCGCTGATGGTGTTGAGCAGCAGCGGAAACAGCGTCGCCCAGAAGATGACGAACACCTTGGAGGCCTCGCCCAGGCCCAGGAGCAGGATGAATACCGGATAGAGCGCCAGCGCCGAGGTCTGGCGGAAGAGCTGCAGGATCGGGTCCAACGCGGTTTCGACCGCCCGCATCTGGCCCATCACTAGGCCGAGCGGGATGGCGACGACGACAGCCGCCGCGAAGGCAAGACCGGCGCGCTGGAGGCTGATGGCGATGTCGCCGAGCAGGCTGCCGCCGGCGAGACCCTTCCACAGCGCTGCGACAATCGTGTCGATCGGCGGCAGCACCGCCGCGTTGACCCAGCCGGCGCTCGCCGCCACCTGCCAGAGCGCGAGGAAGCCTAGAAGCACGCCATAGCGCGACAGGATCCGCGCCGAAGCGCGACCGGCCAGCCGCACGGCCTCCGTCCCGAAGCCGTTGCCGCCATTGCGCCTGCCGATGCCGATTGGACGTTCGATGTCCTGCAAAGTCATCGTCTTGCCTCTCCTTTCAGAGGATCATTCGGCGGCGAGCACGGTCGAACGCGCGACCGTCCACGGATTCAGTGGCCGACTGAGGCCGAGATTCTCGCGCAGCGTCCTGCCTTCATAGGCGGTGCGGAACAGCCCGCGCCGCTGCAATTCGGGGATCACCAGGTCGACAAAATCGTCGAGCGCGCCGGGCAGCCAAGGCGGCAGGATATTGAAGCCGTCGGCGGCTTCACTGCTGAACCATTCCTCCAGCTGATCGGCGATCTGGGTGGCGCTACCGATCGCCGTATAATGACCCCGCGCGGTTGCCACCCACTGGTAGAGCTGACGGATCGTGAAATTGTGCTCGTCGGCGATCCGGCGGATCAGCGCCTGCCGGCTCTTCATGCCTTCGGTTTCCTTGGCTACCGGCAGCGGCCCGTCGAGCGGATACTCCCTGAGGTCGAGCGTCTGGCCGGCTAGCGCGTTGAGCAGCGCCACGCCGTCCTCAGGCAGGATCAGGTCGTTCAATTGCCGGTACTTGGCGCTGGCTTCCTCCTCGGTGCGGCCGACGAAGGGCGCCACGCCCGGCATGATCAGCACCTGCGCCGGATCGCGGCCGGCCGCCGCCACGCGCGCCTTGATGTCGCGATAGAATTCCTGCGCCGAAGCAAGGGTCTGATGCGCGGTGAAGATCACCTCGGCCGAGGCCGCGGCTAGCCCGCGCCCGTCCTCGGACTGCCCGGCCTGCACCACCACCGGATGCCCTTGCACCGGACGTGGCACGTTGAGCGGCCCCTTGACGCTGAAATGCTCGCCCTTGTGGTTGATGTCGTGCAGCTTGTCCTTGTCGTAGAAGCGGCCCGTCTTCTTGTCGCGGATGAAGGCATCGTCTTCCCAGCTGTCCCACAGCGCCTTGACGGTTTCGACATGCTCATGCGCCCTTTCATAGCGCTCGGCATGGTTGGGCTGCACGTCGCGATTGAAGTTGCGCGCCGTGTCGTCGCCGGCCGAGGTCACGACGTTCCAGCCGGCGCGACCGTTCGACAGAAGGTCGAGCGAAGCGAATTTGCGGGCGAGCGTGTAGGGCTCTTCATAGGTGGTCGAGGCGGTGGCGATGAAGCCGAGATGCGTGGTCAGCGGCGCCAGCGCCGCGAACAGCGTCACCGGCTCGAACCCGGCGATCTTGGCGTTGCCGCCCTCGCGGGCGCCGAGCCCCACCGTCAGGTTGTCGGCGAGGAAATAGGCATCGAACAGGCCGCGCTCGGCGGTCAGCGCCAGCTTTTTGTGAAACTCGAAATTGGTCGCGCCGTCGGCCGGCGAGTCCGGATGGCGCCAGGCCGCGACATGCTGGCCGCCGCCCGGCAGGAAGGCGCCGAGCTTGATCTGTCTGGGCTGGCTGGATTTGGTCATGGCTGATCCTTCCGTTGGGAAAACGACTGCTTCGGAGTCAGGCGGCGAGGCCGACGCTCCGGGTTTCGCCAACCAAGCGGGACACCTCGGCAACGGCCTGCCGGGAGCGGGCATGGATCGCTTCCGACATCAGCACGCCGTCGGCAAAATCCTTGTCGGAGGCGTAGATCGCGGTTGGCATGGTCAGCGCTTCGAAGAAGCCGAACAGCGGCCGCAGCTGATGCTCGACGATCAGCGAATGGCGCTCGCCGCCGCCGGTCGCCGCCAGAATGACCGGCTTTCCACGCAGCGACGATGGCTCGAGAAGATCGAACAAGTGCTTGAAAAGGCCGGTATAACTGCCTTTGAAAGTCGGCGATCCGGCCACCAGCACATCGGCCTTGACCAGTTGATCGACGATCGCGCGGGCGGTCGCGTCGAGTTCGCCGAGGCGCCGCGCCGGAGGAAAGGATGGACCGAGATCCTCGATGTCGAAGACTGCCGGGGCCGCGCCCACCCGGCCTGCCACCTCGCCGGCAATATGGCTTATGAATGCCTTGGTCTTCGACGGCCGGGTCAGGTTGCCGGATATCCCCACCACCAGCTTTTTCGTCATTTCCGGTCTCTCCTCGCAGGCATTCCTTCATTAAGACTACCGATTTTATAGAATTAAATGAGCGAGAAGATTTCAAAACGAGCCTGGCGGAGGGATTGAGTTTGCGTCCTCTCGCCGTTCGATGGTTCAGCGGTTGCGGAGTGCGGGCATCTCGCACCGGCAGGACGGTGCGGCCATCGGCCATTTCCGCTACGGAATGAAGGACCGCCGCTGCGGCCCCTCAAAAAAAGACCGTTCAAATCGGTGCCTGGTCCGGCTCGGCCTGGTTGTTGACCGGTGGCAGTGGTGGCGCCTCCAATCCATGGAACGGATCGCGCCAGGCATCGATGTCCTCGAGCCGGCGATACCAGCGGTTGACGGACGGATAGCCGTCGAGCGGCAACCTGGCGACATCGTTGAAAGCGAGAAACGTCGCCATGCGGAAGTCGGCATAGGAGACGGAATTGCCTGCCAGCCACTCCCTTTCCGAAAGCACGACATCGAGGATGGCAGCCGTCGTGTGGAACAGCCTCAGCCCCTCCTCGACCAGTGCCTTGTCGATCGGCCCCAGCCCCCAACGCTGTTTCGTGCCGCGTTCGAAATGCACGATGTCGGTGGCTCTGACGAAGTTCTCCTTGCCCCAGCTTAGCCAGCGGATCATCTCGGGTTCGTCGTCGCCGCTGCGCCAGAAATCGGAACGCATGTCGCGCGAGAGCCGGCAGGCGATGGCGTCGGCTTCCCACAGGCTCCATCCCGGGCCGACCAGTATGGGCAAGGTCAGATTGGGGTTCAGCGCGCGATAGCGCTCGGCCTGCCCCGGCGCCATCGGCGAGGCGAATTCGAACGCGATCTGCGCCTTGAGATGGCGTGCCGTGGCGACTGCGAGGCGAGGATTGGGATTGCGGCTGAACAAGAGTTTCATGTGGATCTCCAAAGGTCCTTCGAATGCCTGCCAAGGACGATTGAAACCTGCCTGATGCTACATGGCGAGCACGACGGACCCCGGCGCAGCTCGCCAGACCCAACTTGGCACAGGACAGTTGACTATGACCTGCTGGTCCGGCCAAGGCTTCCGGTTCAATGGGTTGCGCCCCTCGCCGCCTTCCGCTATAGAGCCGCCACCCGCGTAGACACCCTTGGAGGCAACGCGGAGGAAGGCCGGCCAGGCCTGCATGATCCCCAGACGCATTTGGATCGCCAAACGCATCGGACAGATCGTGCAAGGCCGCGACGGCTTTCGACGTTTACGGATGGGCTTGCCCGCCGCGAACGCTCCATAACACGCGAAAGGAAATGCCATGAGCCACGAGGCTTACGAGCTCAAGGCCGAAGCGCGCGAACAGGTCGGTAAGGGGTCCGCCCGTGCAGTTCGCCGCAACGGTAAAGTGCCTGCAGTTATTTACGGCGACAAGCAGCCCCCCCTGGCGATTGCGCTCAACTACAAGGACCTCTTCTACAAGATCCACGGCGGCGGGTTCCTGACCACGATCGCCACGATCGATGTCGACGGCAAGAAGATCCAGGTCCTGCCGAAGGACTTCCAGCTCGATCCGGTCAAGGACTTCCCGGTCCATGTCGACTTCCTGCGCATCGGCAAGGACACCGAGGTCAATGTCGACGTGCCCGTCCACTTCATCAATGAAGAGAAGTCGCCCGGCATCAAGCGCGGCGGCGTGCTCAACATCGTGCGTCACGAAGTCGAGTTCCACTGCCCGGCCAATGCGATCCCGGAATTCATCACCGTCGATCTGGCCGGCACCGAAATCGGCGACTCGATCCACATCTCGGCGGTTTCCCTGCCGGCCGGCGTCAAGCCGGTGATCTCCGATCGCGACTTCACCATCGCGACCATCGCCGGCTCTGCGGCAATGAAGCCGGAGACCGAGGAGACTGTCGAAGCAGCGGCGCCTGAAGCTGAGGCCGCTGAGGCCGAAGAGAAGTAGTTTTCCGCCTGGAGTCGACGATGCTTGTTTTTGCAGGCCTCGGCAATCCGGGCGCGAAATATCAGAACAACCGGCACAATGTCGGCTTCATGGCGGCGGACGCGATTGCCCGCCGCCATTCCTTTTCGCCCTGGTCGAAGAAGTTCCAGGGGCTGATTTCGGAAGGCACGCTCGGGGGCGACAAGGTCCTCTTGATCAAGCCGCAGACCTTCATGAATCTGTCCGGACAGTCGGTCGGCGAAGCGCTGCGCTTCTACAAGCTCGACGCTGCCGCCCTCACCGTCTTCTATGACGAGATCGACCTTGCCGCCGGCAAGGTTAGGGTGAAGGTGGGCGGCGGTTCGGGCGGTCACAACGGCATCCGTTCGCTCGACCAGCATGTCGGCAACGCCTATCGCCGGGTACGCATCGGCGTCGGCCATCCGGGCGTCAAGGAGATGGTGCACGGCCATGTGCTCGGCGACTTCGCCAAGGCCGACCGCGAATGGCTCGACGTGTTGCTCGACGCCATCGCCGACGACGCCGGCCTGCTCGCCAAGGGCGACGACAATTCCTTCATGAACCGCATCACGCTCGCGCTGCGCGACAAGCTCGTGCCGACAAGCGACGACGACCGGCCGCCCCCCAAGGCGCCGAAGCAGAAGAGCCATATCCGACAGGCCCGCCCGCAGCAGCCGCCGGCGAAAGTTCCGGAAAGCGGACCGATGGCTGCCATGCTCAAGAAGCTGTTCGGCAAGGACTAGAGCTGTCCACCGTTTCCCAGAAACGGCGAACCGCTCTTATCTCTTTGACGCAATTCCGGACGGAAAACCGTTACACACTTTTCCTGGAATTGTTCTGGGCTCCATAACGATAGGGGCATGGGGCTTGACGTTCGTCACCCCTATCGCCCATAGCCTCACCAAATTCGAATTCCCGACAGGACCGGACAAGATGGGTTTCAAATGTGGCATCGTTGGCTTGCCCAACGTCGGCAAGTCGACGCTGTTCAACGCGTTGACCAGGACGGCCGCCGCGCAGGCCGCCAATTATCCTTTCTGCACCATCGAGCCGAATACCGGCGAAGTGGCGGTGCCGGACCCGCGCCTGCAGAAGATCGCGGCGATCGGCAAGTCGAAGGAGATCATCCCGACCCGCATCTCCTTCGTCGACATCGCCGGCCTGGTGCGTGGCGCCTCCAAGGGCGAAGGGTTGGGCAACCAGTTCCTCGCCAACATCCGCGAGGTCGACGCCATCGTCCATGTGCTGCGCTGCTTCGAGGATGACGACATCACCCATGTCGAGGGCCGCATCGATCCGGTCGCCGACGCCGAGACGGTCGAGACCGAGCTGATGCTCGCCGACCTTGAAAGCCTCGAGCGCCGCATCGTCCAGGTCCGCAAGCGCGCCGCCGGCAAGGACAAGGAAGCGATGGCCGTGCTGCCGATGATGGAGGCGGCGCTCGAATTGCTGCAGGCCGGCAAGCCGACGCGCGTCCTGCTCAAGGGCATCGCGCCGGAGGACCTGCGCATCCTGCAGGGGCTGAACCTGTTGACGTCGCACCCCGTTCTCTACGTTTGCAACGTCGCCGAGGCCGACGCCGCCACCGGCAACGAGCACACCAGGGCGGTGGACACAATGGCGGCCGCGCAAGGCGCCGGCACGGTGGTGATCTCGGCGGCGATCGAGGCGGAAGTCGCTCAGCTTTCCGACGAGGAGGAAATGGAATTCCTTGCCTCGCTCGGCCTCGACGAGCCGGGCCTCAACAAGGTGATCCGCGCCGGCTACGAACTGCTGCACCTCATCACCTATTTCACCGTCGGGCCGAAGGAGACGCGCGCCTGGACGATCCACAAAGGCGACAAGGCACCGCAGGCGGCCGGCGTCATCCACACCGATTTCGAGCGCGGCTTCATCCGCGCCCAGACGATTTCCTACAACGACTTCGTCACGCTGGGCGGCGAAGTGGCGGCCAAGGAAGCCGGCAAGGCGCGCGACGAAGGCAAGGAGTATGTCGTCCAGGACGGCGACATCATGCTGTTCAAGTTCAACACCTGACAAGCCTCGGCGGATCGGTCGCAGGGGCCGGCCGCCTTGCGCCGGGCACGCCCGTGCGTCTTGACCTGGCAGGATCGCGGGTCTAATCCGCTGATGCTCGCGGGCTCCTCGAGGCCCATGCAATCCTGACGAACCTCTTTGGTCCAGCAAGGGAGACCCGGCGATGATCAAGGCCTTCGTCGTGGACAATGATCGCCTGCGCGTCACCGACGATCTGGCGGCGGACGGCGACAGGGTCGTCTGGGCCGACCTCTTCAATCCGACCAAGGAAGAAGAGGCTGCGATCGAGAACTGGCTTGGCATCGCCATTCCGACGCGCGAGGAGATGGAAGAGATCGAGATCTCCAGCCGCCTCTATGTCGAGGACGGCGGCTACTTCATGACCGCCGTGCTGCCGGCCCAGACCGAGGTCGACGACCCGCTGATGTCGCCGGTGACGTTCGCGCTTGCCGGCAACCGGCTGATCACCATCCGCTATCACGAGCCGAAGGCCTTCAAGACCTTTCCGCTGCGCGCCGAAAAGGTGGCGACCGGCTGCACCAGCGGCGACACCATCCTGGTCGGCCTGCTGGAAGCGATCGTCGACCGGCTTGCCGACATCCTCGAGCGCGCCGGGCGCGATGTGGAAGCGATCTCGCGCGACATCTTCGAGGCGCGGTCGACAAAGGCCTCGAAGCGCAACCGCGATTTCCAGGAGCTCTTGAAAGGCATCGGCCGCAAGGAGGACCTCGCATCCTCCGTCCGCGACAGCCTGATCTCGCTGCAGCGCCTGGCCGGCTTTCTTGCCCATGTCGCGGCCCAGGCCAAGATGAGCAAGGATGTGCGGGCCCGCATCAAGACGCTGTCGCGGGACGTGCTGTCGCTCGCCGATCACGCCACCTTCCTCTCGCAGAAGATCTCCTTCCTGCTCGACGCCACGCTCGGCATGATCTCGATCGAGCAGAACGCCATCATCAAGATCTTCTCGGTCGCCGCCGTCATCTTCCTGCCGCCGACGCTGGTGGCCTCGATCTACGGCATGAATTTCGACATCATCCCCGAGCTCAAATGGGAGCTCGGCTATCCCTTCGCCATCGGCCTGATGGTGGTCTCGGCGATCCTGCCCTTCTGGTATTTCCGCCGCCGCGGGTGGCTCTAAAAGCAATTCCAGGAAAAATGCGCAGCGGTTTTCCGTCCGGAATTGCGTGAAACACAGAGAGCGAGCGGATCCGCCTCTCGGCAATCACCCCCATCGACTGGCTCACCAGAAAGGACTTGACCAAATTGCCTCGGGCCGTCATCCGGGGTGCCCAACCTTGGGTTTCACGCATTCGCCACCGGATTGCCGACATGACCGCAAAGACCTGGGCCTACGAGGATTTCGTCGAGGGCGCCTCGCTCGACCTCGGCAGCAAGACTGTAAGCGCGGCCGAGATCATCGAATTCGCCAGCGAGTTCGATGCCCAGCCGATGCATCTCGATGAGGAGGCCGGCAAGGCCAGCATCCTGGGCGGCCTTTCGGCTTCGGGCTGGCACACCTGCGCGATGTTCATGCGCATGCTGTGCGACGCCTTCCTGCTCGACTCGACCTCGCAAGGCTCGCCGGGCATTGAGCACGTGAAATGGAAGAAGCCGGTTCTGGCCGGTGACCGGCTGACCGGCACGGTCACCGTGCTTGCCAAGCGCCAGTCCAAATCGAGGCCTCAGCTCGGCCTGGTCAGCATGCGCAGCGAGCTGTTCAACCAGCGCGGTGAATGCGTCTTCGAGCTCGAGAACAGCGGCATGTTCCTGACCCGGGAGGCCGCGGCGTGACACTCGACGAATACTTCCTCATCGGCGAAACCGTCACCCTCGGCTCGCACAAGTTCGAAGCCGACGAGATCAAGGCGTTCGCCAGGAAATACGACCCGCAGGTCTTCCATGTCGATGAGGAGGCGGCAAGGAAGAGCGTGCTTGGCGGCCTCTGCGCCTCCGGCTGGCACACCGCCGCCACCTGGATGAAATACAACCTCGAAAAGCGCATGGAGACCGAGGGCGTGCGCTGGACCGGCCCCGGACCGCAGCCCGAATTCGGACCCTCGCCGGGCTTCCGCAACCTCAAATGGCTGAAGCCGGTCTATGCCGGCGAGACGGTGACCTTCACGCGCACCGCGCTCGCCCATCGCCCGCTTGCCGGGCGCCTCGGCTGGAGCCTGCTCACGCTGCGTTCCGAAGGCTTCGATTCGACCGGCGACAAGGTCATCGAGTTCGATAGCGCCGTGCTGGTGAGGGTGGAGTAGTGAATGGTGAATAGTGAATGGTGAGTAGTGAGTAGTGAGTAGTGAGTAGTGAGTAGTGAGTAGTGAGTGTGGATAAATTCGACCATCGAATACCGATCTTCACTATTCACTATTCACTATTCACTATCCACCACTGACTAATGCCCCTCGAACCCGATCAGCGTCCGCACCGGCACGCCGAGCGCTTCGAGCTTCTGGCGCCCGCCGAGATCCGGCAGGTCGATGACGAAGCAGGCGGCGACGATGTCGGCGCCGATCTGCCTGAGCAGCTTCACCGCCGCTTCCGCCGTGCCGCCGGTGGCGATCAGGTCGTCGACCAGGATCACCTTCTCGCCCGGCGAGACGCCGTCCTTGTGCATCTCCATCTCGTCCAGACCGTATTCGAGGCTGTAGGCGACGCGCACCGTCTCGTAGGGCAGCTTGCCCTTCTTGCGGATCGGCACGAAGCCTGCCGAAAGCTGGTGCGCAACGGCACCGCCAAGAATGAAGCCGCGCGCCTCGATGCCGGCGATCTTGTCGATCTTCAGGCCGGCATACGGGTGCACCAGCTCGTCGATGGCGCGGCGAAAGGCGCGCGCATCGCCAAGCAGCGTGGTGATGTCGCGAAACAGGATGCCATGCTTCGGGTAGTCCGGGATGGTGCGGATCGCGGCAAGCAGCGTGTCTTCGAGCGAGGGTTTCATGAGGCGAGGCTCCGCGTATCCGGCTGTCGGGTATGAACGGCGTCGACGCGTCCGGCGCAACGCAACCAACAACGGCTACCGCGATGGGGCCCGGGAGACAAGCGCATCCGGCAAACGACCGGCATCGCTTGCCTTGCCCCGATCTTGCGCCGCATCGAAAAGGGCGCCTCGCAGGCGCCCTTGCAGAAACGCTCGCAGCGAACGGATCACATGCCGAGGTCGGAACGCAACTCGGAGCGCGCCACTTCGAACTCAGCCTTGAAGTCGGGCCGGTCGAGGAGGACCGCGGCAATCACACTGCCGGAAATCTTGCCCATCTCGATGTCGGACGGATAGTGGATGCCGCCGACAACGCGGTTGTGGGCATATTCAGCCGCGCGCGCCATGATCTCGGCGCGCTTTTCCGGCACCATGTCGGACAGGATGATACCCATCATGGTGCCGACCGTCGCATGGCCCGATGGCCAGGAGCCGGAATTCGACAGCTTCACCACGGGCTTGACCAAATCGCTGAGCTGGTGCGGCCGCGGCCGCTTCCAGACGTCCTTGGCAGGGTCGACGACGGCGCCTTCCGTGGCAACCACGCGATCGAAGAAGGCGCTGAACTTCGGCAGCATCTCCTTGTTGAACTTCGGCCCCATGACGTTGGCGAAGCGCCAGACATTTTCCTCGGCATCGGCAATGGCGCGCTTTTCCATCTCGGGCGTCCGCGTCACCTGCAGGGTCAGCACCTCGGCGAGTTCGGCCTTCGTCTCGGCCGATTCGTTGGCTGGCGGCGGCGGCAGGATCATCGTCAGGTCGATGTCCTTGCTGGTGACGAAGGGCTGAGCGTCCTCGGCGCGGACGGCGGTGCCGGCGACAAGGATGAGCAGCGCGGCTGCGAACGGCGCAAATCTTTTCATGGGTGCGATCCTTTTGTGAGAGCAAGGCAGGATCGCGGGACGCAGTGACGGCCATGTGACATGGCCGTCCCCATCACGCTGTCGTGAAATGCGAAAGGGCGCCTCTCGGCGCCCCTTTCAAAGCTTGCAATCCTCGGTGGCTCAGTGCGCCACGTCGGCCCACACCTTGCGCTTGGTCATGTAGACGAGCGCGCCGAAGAGCAGCAGGAACACCAGCACGCGGAAGCCGGTCTTCTTGCGGTCCTCGAGATGCGGCTCGGCGGCCCACATCAGGAACGAGGCGACATCGCGCGAATACTGGTCGACAGTCTGCGGCGAGCCATCGTCATAGGTCACCTGGCCATCCGAGAGCGGCTTCGGCATCTTCAGCGACACGCCGGACAGGAAATACGGATTGTAGTGTGTGCCTTCCGGGATCACCATGCCGGCCGGCGGCGTCTGATCGTAGCCGGTGAGCAGCGAGTGGATGTAGTCCGGGCCGCCCTGGGCATACTGGGTGAAGATGTCGAAGACGAAGCGCGGGAAGCCGCGCTCGACGCCGCGCGCCTTGGCGAGCAGCGACATGTCGGGCGGCGCGGCGCCGCCATTGGCGGCAGCGGCGGCCTGTTCGTTCGGGAACGGCGCCGGGAAGTGATCCGACGGCTTGCCCGGGCGGTCGAACATGTCGCCGGCATCGTTCGGGCCGTCATGGATGGTGTATTCGGCGGCGAGCGTCTTGATCTGCCCTTCCGAATAGCCGAGGCCTTCCAGCGTGCGGAACGCCACCAGGTTCATCGAATGGCAGGCCGAGCAGACTTCCTTGTACACCTTGAGGCCGCGCTGCAGCTGAGCCTTGTCATAGGTGCCGAACGGGCCGGCGAAGCTCCAGCTCATTTCCTTCGGCTCGTTGATCGGGAAGTGCGTCGGCGCGGCCGCGTTGTGTTCCTCTTCGGCCGCGATGGCCGCGGTTCCCGCGACCACCAGGCCGAGCAGCGCCAGCGAGGTGAGAATCTTTTTCATACCCAAATCCCCTTAGATTCTCAGCCCTTGGTTTCCGGTGCGGCCGCAGCGCGCGCAGGATGTCCGCTGCCGCCCTTGTTCTTTTCCAGCACCGCCTCGGTGATCGAATTCGGCATCCTGCGCGGCGTCTCGATCAGGCCGAGCACCGGCATGACCACCAGGAAGAAGGCGAAGTAGAACAGCGTCGCCATCTGGGCCATGAACACGTAGCTGCCTTCTGCCGGCTGCGAGCCCAGCCATCCAAGCAGGACGGCGTCGGCCACGAACAGCCAGAAGAACAGCTTGTACCAGGGCCGGTAGACCGCGGAGCGCACCTTGGAGGTGTCGAGCCACGGCACCAGGAACAGCATGGCGATGGCGCCGAACATGCACAGCACGCCGCCGAGCTTGGAGTTGATCGGCCCGATGTTGAATGTGATGGCGCGCAGGATCGCGTAGAACGGCAGGAAGTACCATTCCGGAACGATGTGGGCCGGCGTCTTCAGCGGGTTGGCGACCGTGTAGTTGTCCGGGTGGCCGAGATAGTTCGGCAGGTAGAAGACGAAATAGGCGAACAAGAACAGGAACACGATCATGCCGAACGCGTCCTTGATGGTCGCATAGGGCGTGAAGGCGACGGTGTCGGTCTTCGATTTGACCTCGATGCCGGTCGGGTTCGATTGGCCGACGACATGCAGCGCCCAGATGTGCAGCACGACGACGCCGGCGATCATGAACGGCAGCAGGTAGTGCAGCGCGAAGAAGCGGTTCAGCGTCGGGTTGTCCACGGCGAAGCCGCCGAGCAGCAGCTCCTGGATCCAGTTGCCGACCAGCGGAATGGCGCTGAAGAAGCCGGTGATGACGGTAGCGCCCCAGAAGCTCATCTGTCCCCAGGGCAGCACATAGCCCATGAAGCCGGTGGCCATCATCAAGAGGTAGATGATGCAGCCGAGGATCCAGAGCAGCTCGCGCGGCGCCTTGTAGGAGCCGTAGAACAGCCCGCGGAAGATATGGATGTAGACGGCGACGAAGAAGAAGGAGGCGCCGTTGGAATGGAGATAGCGCAGCAGCCACCCCGAATTCACGTCGCGCATGATCTTCTCGACCGAATCGAACGCGAGCGTGGTGTCGGAGGTGTAGTGCATTGCCAGCACGATGCCGGTCAGGATCTGCGAGGCCAGCATGACCGACAGGATGCCGCCGAACGTCCACATGTAGTTGAGGTTGCGCGGCACCGGATAGACGACGAAGCTGTCATAGACCAGCCGGGGCAGCGGCATGCGCGCGTCGACCCAGCGTCCGATGCCCGTCTTCGGCGTGTAGGTGGAGTGTCCCTCGCTCATCGAAATGTCCCCTGCCTCAGCCGATAAGGATCTTGGTATCGGAAATGAATTTGAACACCGGGATCGCCATGTTCTCAGGCGCCGGACCTTTGCGGATGCGGCCGGCGGTGTCGTACTGCGAGCCGTGGCACGGGCAGAACCAGCCGCCGAAATCGCCTTCCTGGCCGAGCGGGATGCAACCGAGATGGGTGCAGACCTGCACCATCACCATCCAGGCTTCCTTGCCAGGGGTGGTGCGGTTGGCGTCGGTCGCCGGCGCATCGGCCGGCAGGTTGGCGTTACGGGCGATCGGATCCTTGAGATCGTTGAGGTTGACGGCCTCGCCGTCCTTCATCTCTTTCTCGGTCCGGTTGCGCACCACGACCGGCTTGCCGCGCCACTTGACGATCAGCGAGCTGCCGGGCTGCAGCGAGGAGACATCGACCTCGACCGAAGCCAGCGCCAGCGTCGAAGCATCCGGCTGCATCTGGTCGATGAACGGCCAGGCGACGGCGCCTGCGCCAACCACGCCGGCCATGCCGGTGGCGATATAGAGAAAATCGCGACGGTTGGGATCGTGGATGTCGGTTGCGCTCACGGGTGCCTGATCCTTTCGCCTTTTTCCGTGCCGGCGGCCGAGCCTTGTCCCCGCTCAATCGCGCCGGCCCGACAGCGCATGGCGAACAGGCTAGCGAATTCCTCCGGCATTTGGAGTTCGGTTTATGCGTGAAGCCCGTTTTTGTCCAGACGCGTGAAGGCACAAGGGCACATTGTCGCGGCTGCGTGGCGCGGCTTGCTCGGACGCACTGCCGGCGGACCGGCGAAGGCCATGAAACAGCGCGAAATCGGAAGCGAAAACGGGTGCTTGTCCGCCTCGACAGCACTCGTTGGCCCGGTCTATTCTGCGCCCATGGCGCATGTCATCGACCGCGACAAATGGGCTGAAGCGCCCGACCGCTGGCAAGGCGAGCTGCAGTGCGGTGCCTTCGGCTCCAGAAGCTGTCTGATCTTCAACTACCTGCCGGACATCGGCGGTGGCCCGCGCCTGCACAAGCATCCCTATGCCGAGCTCTTTATCATCCGCTCCGGAACCGCCCTATTCACGGTCGGCGACCAAAAGATCGAGGCCTCGGCCGGCCAGATCCTGATCGTCCCGCCCGACACGCCGCACAAATTCACCAATCTCGGCCCCGGTCCGCTCGAGACCACCGACATCCACGAGAACGGCAGCTTCATCACCGAATGGCTGGAATAGCTAACTCGCGCCGAGCCTGACCAGCACTGCCCTTGGGATGT
The DNA here is from genome assembly GCF_003999155.2 of Mesorhizobium sp. M1D.F.Ca.ET.231.01.1.1. Lineage (NCBI taxonomy): Bacteria > Pseudomonadati > Pseudomonadota > Alphaproteobacteria > Hyphomicrobiales > Phyllobacteriaceae > Mesorhizobium > Mesorhizobium sp. M1D.F.Ca.ET.231.01.1.1. Next base: position 47,183 of record NZ_RZOZ02000014.1, on the reverse strand, counting down.
TGTATTCGCGGATCACGGCGTCATGCTTGCGAAAGCCGCAGAGCTCGCGCTGGATGAAATAGCCGTGGACGGCCGCCGCGGCCTCCTTGAGCAGCCGGTTGCGATCTCCGCCCTCGCCGTTTTCGCGCAGCTTCGCCAGCGTTTGCTCGACGCGCTGGCCGGCGCGGCCAAGCGCTGCCGCCTTTTCGGCGAGGATCTCGTGGCCGAGCAGATCGAGCGCGCTCTCCTGCGCGCCTGACCGTCCGAGATTGCTGGGCATTCTGACCGACATGAGCCGTTCTACTCCGCCGGGCGCGTCTCTTCCAGCACGCTTTCCTCGTTGAACAGGAAGCCGCCGGACTGCCGTTTCCAGAGCCGTGCATAGAGGCCGTCGAGCGCCACAAGTTCATCATGCGTGCCCTCTTCGACGATGCGCCCGCCATCGAGCACGACCAGCCGGTCGAGCGCGGCGATGGTCGAGAGCCGATGGGCGATGGCGATGACGGTCTTGTCCTCCATCAGCCTCACCAGATTCTCCTGGATCGCCGCCTCGATGTCGGAATCGAGCGCCGACGTCGCCTCATCGAGGATGAGGATCGGCGCATCCTTGAGGAAAAGGCGGGCGATCGCCACCCGCTGGCGCTGGCCGCCGGAGAGCTTCACGCCGCGCTCGCCGACATAGGCCTCGTAGCCGGCCCGCTCCCGGTTGTCGCGCAGGCTCATGATGAAATCATGCGCCTCGGCTTTGCGCGCTGCGGCGATCACCTCAGCATCGGTCGCGTCCGGCATGCCGAGCTTGATGTTGTCGCGCAGCGAACGGTGGAAGAGTGCGGTGTCCTGGCTGACCACGCCGATATTGGCGCGCAGCGAATTCTGCGTCACGCCGGCGATATCCTGGCCGTCGACCAGGATCCTGCCGCGCTCGAGGTCGTAGAGGCGCAGGATGAGATTGGCCAAAGTCGTCTTGCCGGCGCCTGACGGACCGACCAACCCCACCTTCTCGCCAGGCCGCACGACGAGGTCGATGCCGTCCAGAACCCCTGCCCCCTTGCCGTAGTGGAAGGTGACGTTCTTGAGGTCGATGCGGCCACCGGCAACCACCAGCTCCTTGGCGCCCGGGGCGTCGGTCAGGCCGAGGGGCTGCGTGATCAGCGCCTTGGAATTCTCCAGCACACCGAGATTCCTGAGGATGCTGTTGAGCTGCATCATCACCCGTCCCAGCAGCATGTTGAGCCGCAGGACGAGAGAAAGCGTGAAAGCGACGGCGCCGACGGTGATCGAGCCTTCCACCCAGAGATAGACGGCAAAGACCGCGATTGACGTGATCATGATGCCGGAAAGCGTCGTCAGCGCCATGCGCACGCCGGTCAGCCGGCGGGTGAACGGACGCAGCGCGTTGAGATAGATGTCGAAGCCGCCGCGGATATAGTGGTCGTCGCCGTCGGCGGCGAACAGCTTCAGCGTCTGCACGTTGGAATAGGAATCGACGATGCGGCCGGTGATCATCGAGCCGGCCTCGGCTGTCGCCTCGGCGTGCTTGCGAATCGCCGGCAAATAGCGCCTGGCCAGCCAGGCGAAGGCGACGATCCATATCACCACCAGCACCGCCAGCCGCAGATCGAGGCCAGCCACCAGCGCCAGCGTCGTCACCGTGTAGACGATCATGAACCAGATGACTTCGATGAAGCTCTCCATCAGGTCGCCCGTCGCCTGCCCTGCCTGCCAGACTTTCGTGGCGATGCGGCCGGCGAAATCGTTCTGGAAGAAGGCATAGGACTGGCGCGAGACATGCCGGTGCGCCTGCCAGCGCACCAGATTGTAGAAGCCCGGCGTGATCGTCTGCTCGTCGACCAGCGCCGACAGGCCGACCACCAGCGTGCGGATGATCAGCACCACCGCGCCCATGAACAGAAGCTCCGGCCCGGCGGCAGCCCACAGCGCATGCCAGCTGCGCTCGCCGGGAAGCTGGTCGAGGATATCCACCAGCCGCCCGACGAAATAGAACAGCCCGGCCTCGACCAGCGGCGCGATGCCGCCGATGATCAGCATGGCGAAGAAGGCGAGCTTCGCTTGTCCGACATAGTGCCAGAGGAAGCCGCGGACGCTGCCGGGTGGCCGAAGATTCGCGGGCTCGCGGAACGGGTAGACCCAGCTTTCGAACCAGCGGTAGACGGCCTTCATCATTCCGCGGCTTCACCCTTGGCGATAACGTCGTTGGCAGCCTCGGCGGGCGCGTCGTCGAGCAGAAAGCCGCCCGACTGGCGCTGCCAGAGCTGGGCGTAGAGCCCGCCCTTGGCGACGAGCTCCTCATGCGACCCTTCCTCGATGACGCGGCCCTTGTCCATGACGACGAGCCTGTCCATAGCGGCGATGGTCGACAGCCGGTGCGCGATCGCAATCACGGTCTTGCCCTGCATCAGCTTGTAAAGGTTCTCCTGGATCGCCGCCTCGGCTTCCGAATCGAGCGCCGAGGTCGCCTCGTCGAGGATGAGGATCGGCGCGTCCTTCAGCATGACGCGGGCGATGGCGATGCGCTGCCGCTGGCCGCCGGACAGTTTGACGCCCCGGTCGCCGACATGGGCGTCGAATCCCTTGCGGCCGTTGTGGTCCGAAAGCCCGTCGATGAAATCGAGCGCCTCCGCCCGCCGCGCCGCCTCGATCAGCATCTCGTCGGTCGCGTCAGGGCGGCCATAGAGGATGTTCTCCCGCACCGACCGGTGCAGCAGGGAGGTGTCCTGCGTCACCATGCCGATCTGCGCGCGCAACGAATCCTGCGCCACGCCGGCGATCTCCTGGCCGTCGATGAGGATCCTTCCGCTTTCTAGGTCGTAGAAGCGCAGCAACAGGTTGACCAGCGTCGACTTGCCGGCGCCGGAGCGGCCGACGATGCCGACCTTCTCGCCCGGCTTCACGACAAGCGAGAGGTTTTCGATGACGCCCTTCTGCTTGCCGTAGTGGAAGCGGATGTCCTCGAAGCGTATCTCGCCCTGGGTGACGGCGATGTCCTTGGCGCCCGGGCGATCCTCGACCAGCCGCGGCAGCGAGATCGACTGGATGCCGTCCTGCACCGTGCCGATGTTCTCGAACAGGCCCGACATCTCCCACATGATCCACTGCGACATGCCCCACATCCTGAGCACCAGGCCGATGACCACGGCGACGGCGCCGATCGTCACCGCATCGCCGAGCCACAGCCACAGCGACAGCGCGGTGACGGAAAACAGCAACAGCGCATTCAGGATGTAGAGAAGGCCGTAGAGCACGGTCACCAGCCGCATCGAGCGGTAGACCGTCTCGAGGAAGCCCGCCATGCCCTCCCTGGCGAAGGCCGCCTCGCGGCGCGCGTGGGAAAACAGCTTCACCGTCTGGATGTTGGCATAGCTGTCGACGACGCGACCGGTCATGGTCGAACGAGCATTGGCCTGTTCCTCACCGACCTTGCCGAGCCGTGGAATAAAATACCGCAGCAGCGCGATATAGCCGATCAGCCATACGCCCAAAGGTGCGGCCAGCCGCAAGTCCGCCGAGCCGACGATGAACAGCATGCCGAGGAAGTAGACGATCACGTAGTTGAGGACGTCGATAACCTTCATGACACAGTCGCGCACGGCGAGCGCGGTCTGCATCAGCTTGGTGGCGATGCGGCCGGCGAATTCGTCCTGGTAGAAAGTCATCGATTGCTTGAGCAGGTAGCGATGCACCTGCCAGCGGATGCGCATGGGATAGTTGCCCATCAGCGTCTGCTGGTTGAACAACGAACGCACCCAGACCGTGCCCGGCAGCGCAAACAACACGATGAAGGCCATGCCGGCCAGCTTCCAGCTCTCAGTTTGCAGGAAGGTTTGTCGGTTCTGCGCCGACAGCCAGTCGACGATGCGGCCCATGAAACCGAACATCCACACTTCGGCAAGGGCGATCGCCATCACCAGAATCGCGTCCAGCATGATGTAGGGCCAGGCCCCGCGCGTATAATGCACGCAGAAGCCGACCAGCGTCTTCGGCGGCTCGGCCGGCTCCGCGGCGGGAAACGGATCGAGCTTTTTTTCAAACCAGCGGAACATTCCAGACACTCGACTGTCTATGCGCTCACGCAGCGCGGGATTGATGGGCAAGGCCGTTCGGCCGCGCTGCGCGACGGGCCGGCGACACGGAATCATCCGAATCGCCGGCCCTGCTTCGCGCAATATAGGGTGCCGCGGGCTTTTCGCCGACAGGCTCGCCTGACGATCCTGACGGCGCGTTGGAGCCAGCCCGCGCTTTCTCGCCCGGCCGGAACAGCCTTGCGATACGGCGCACCAGCGAGGGCCGGCCAGGATCGGGCACGGCCCGCGAAAAATCGACGTCCGGCAGCATGCCGCGATGCGGACGCCGGCGCGTCTCGGCGTGCGCCGCCGACGAGTAGGTCTCGCCGATCAGCAGCGCCCAGGTCGCCATCTTGCGCTCGTGCAGGCTTCTTGAACCCGGTATCTTGTAGGGATCGAACATCGGTCCGTCCTCCATGTGCAAATGCGTTAAAAAGGGTGACACGAACTCGATCTCCGGCATTCGGCCGGAGGCAGGAAACGCGTCGGTCAGTGCATGACGGCAAGCGTCGGTCTCGACACGACGACCAGCGTCGGTCTCGACACCAGCGTCCGCGTTGACACGTTCGGATGGGGCGGCGCGCCCCTTTGGCAGTTTGAAAAACATCGCGAGATTCCTTCGAAAGCCGAAAACTGGGTTCGGCGGGAATCGGTGCGATGAGGTCTTAAAGTGTCAGAAGAATCGTCGTACCGAAACCGCCGCTGGGCACACAAGAGCCCCGGAGAGGAGCTGGAAATGCATGGTCATCATGTGGTCTCCCTCCTTCGGTTCGGGTTGACGATGTTGGGCATATACTCGACTTCGCAGAAAATGGCCACCCGCCAGTCCGGAAATCGCCAAAAGCTGGAGATCCCTGTGGCCGATCTGCCACTTATTAGCAGGATGCGGAAATGAACGATCGTCTCCGCATCGCGCTCTACCAGCCGGATATCGCCGGCAACACCGGAACAATCCTGCGCTTCGCCGCCTGCCTCGATCTCGGCGTCGACATCATCGAGCCGGCCGGCTTTCCGCTGTCCGACCGGGCGCTGAAACGGGCCGGCATGGATTATCTCGAAATGGCGGCGCTTGCCCGCCATGCCGACTGGCACGCCTTCGAGCAATGGCGCAGGGCGAACGCGCGCCGCCTTGTGCTGCTCACCACCAAGGCCCCGACCGCCTATGCGGAGTTTGCTTTCGCCGCCGGCGACATCCTTCTGTTCGGCCGCGAATCCGCCGGCGTGCCGGACGAGGTTCACAAGGCGGCGGATGCGCGACTGACCATTGCGATGCGCCCGGGCGCGCGCAGCATCAATGTCGCGCTGTCGGTTGCGATGGTCGCCGGCGAAGCGCTCCGCCAGCTCGGATAGGATCGATAGCTCTTCCGCGCTGCCGCGGATTGCCTGCGCTTGTGTCGTCATTCTCACCCAGGCGCACATCGCCTTCTCCTGCATTTGCCTTGTCAGGATTTCCTCGCTACAAGCTCAACCTAACTTGAGGTCAAGCGGAAACTGCGAGATGGCTTCGGTACGGGAATTGACGGTCGGCCAGGTGGCCATGCGCAGCGGCGTGGCGGTGTCGGCGCTGCACTTCTACGAGACGCGCGGGCTGATCCGCAGCCATCGCACCGCGGGCAACCAGCGGCGCTACGGCCGCGACGTGCTGCGGCGTGTGGCGATCATCCGGGTAGCGCAGGAGGTCGGCATCTCGCTCTCCGAGATCGCCGCGGCGCTTCAATCCCTGCCCGAGGGCCGCACCCCGACGCGCGAGGATTGGAATCTGCTTTCAACGGCTTGGCGCGACGGGCTCGACCACAAGATCGCCCAGTTGAAGAAGCTGCGCGACGGCCTTACCGACTGCATCGGCTGCGGCTGCATGTCGATCGACAAATGCCCGCTCAGGAACAAGGAAGACCGGCTGGCGCGGGAGGGCACTGGAGCGAGGCGGCTACTGGTGCCCTGACGGTGCGCATCAAGGTGTGTCGAGGTTCAGGTCAGGCTGGCATCGCCTGAATATCAATACACCTTAGTCCGCCGCCGGCAGCCGCCGCATTGTGAACTCGATGACGTCGCCCGGCCGTTCGAACCAGCTTTCGATCTCGGTCCAGTAGGCCTGCTTGGGGAAGCGCTCGAACCATTCCTTGGCCTTGAGGCGGGCGTCCGAGCGCGGCAGGACGAAGGTCTCGCGCAAGAATCCGTCGCGCGGCGCTCTTTCGCGCTCGGCCCGCGAGCGCTCCAGCCTCTTCCTCAAGCCATCCAGCGGCGGTCTTGCCGGGGTGCGCACGAAGGAACTCCTTTGCGCCTTGGTCAGACGGGGCTTGACCCTTTCCTTTAAGAGATTAGGGATCGCGCGCAGAAAAAACGAGTCATTTGTCGGGCAAGCGAGCCCGTGGCTGGAGACGGAATTGGAACGACCTGACCTCCCGGTGGGGCTGCCGGCCGACATCGAGCAGAAGAAGATGAAGGCCCGCCTCTGGTTCGAGGCGCTGCGCGAGCGCATCTGCGCCACGTTCGAGCAGATCGAGCAGGAGCTTCAGGGACCTCTGTCCTCATGGTCGCCCGGTCATTTCGAGAAGACGGCCTGGGAGCGCGAGGAGGGCAAAGGCGGCGGCGGCACCATGTCGATGATGCGCGGCCGCGTCTTCGAGAAGGTCGGCGTGCACACCTCGACCGTCCATGGCGAATTCTCGCCGGAATTCAGGAAGCAGATCCCGGGCGCCGAGGAGGATCCGCGATTCTGGGCGAGCGGCATTTCGCTGATCGCGCACCCCTGGAACCCCAACGTGCCGGCCGTGCACATGAACACGCGCATGGTCGTGACCACGCGCCACTGGTTCGGCGGCGGCGCCGACCTGACGCCGGTTCTCGATCGCCGCCGTACCCAGGACGACCCCGACACGCTCGCCTTCCACCGCGCCATGCAGTTCGCTTGCGAGAAGAACGCCGCGGTCGCCGATCACGCGAAATTCAAGGCCTGGTGCGACGAATACTTCTTCCTGCCGCACCGCGACGAGCCGCGCGGCGTCGGCGGCATCTTCTTCGACTGGCTGCATTCGGACGACGACAAAGGCGGCTGGGACGCCGATTTCAATTTCGTCCAGGACGTCGGGCGCTCTTTCCTGGTCGTCTATTCCCATCTGGTGCGGGGCAATTTCAACCAGAACTGGACCGACGGCGACCGCGACGAACAGCTCATCCGGCGCGGCCGTTACGTCGAATTCAATTTGCTTCACGATCGCGGCACCATCTTCGGCCTGAAGACCGGCGGCAATGTCGCCTCGATCCTGTCCAGCCTGCCGCCCGAGGTAAGATGGCCGTAAAAATCCGGTGAGCGGGACGCCGGCCGCATTGATGTCCCATTCGCCGAAACATGACGGCCAATGTGGCGGCTTCGATTTCTTTTTCGTCTAATATCCTTTTGAAAAAATTGATCTATTTAAGGTTGTCGGGTCGGGACGGTCCGTCGGGCTTAGCGAGATCAGGCAACAAGGAGGCGGAGCAGCACAGCTCCGCCTTTCTGTTTCGTCGGCACTTCGACCGGCTTGCGAACGGCGCGACTCTTGACGCAACCGAAGCCGGCGACATGTGTTATGGTTGTCCACATGAGCAATTCCGGGAAAGTGCCCGTTTTCCACGCGGGATTGCGCAACAATAGCTGGAGCGGTCGAGGCTGAACCGCCACGCAGTGAGGAAAGGAAAACCCATGAAGGAATTCCAATGCGGAACGCTCGTCCCTGGCTGTGACTGGCATACGCGCGCCGAGGAAGAGGCGGAAGTCATGCGCCGTGCCGTCGAGCACATGCGCGAGACCCACGGCGAAACCATCATCCGCGAGACCATGATCGAGGCGATCCGCTCGCGTATCCAGAAGGTCCGCGACGCGGCCTGAGGCATCCGGTCGCCATTTCGTGCGACCACCAGCAAAGACGGCGAGCGGGATGCAGCCTTTGGATCAATTCCAGGAAAAGTGTGAGCGGTTTTCCGTCCGGAATTGCGTAAAAACAAGGAGATAGGGCGTTTCCACGTTTCCGTGAAACGTGAAACGCACCAGGCGCCTCTCGCTTCGTTTGCGTCCCGACCGCCGGCGACGGCCCTGCCTCGCCGAATTCAAGCAAAAACTTATATTCGTATCAGCTTGGATAACCCCACGGTAACGTTCTCCGTGCGAACGTCGAGCGCATGATCCGGTCACAGTCGGTTGCCCGAGGGGGCGCTTGCCACAAGGCGCTGTCCGGATCCGGTGGGGCGGGGTGCTTCGCGTGCGCGAAAAGTCCGACAATCGAAGCGGTTCCGGCGCAGCAACGCTTCTGTTGTGCGCGTTCCTCGGCGCATCGCCGGCAATCGCGCAGGAAATGACCACGTCGCTTGTCAACATCCACCAGGGGTCATGGCTCAGCGACCGCGCAAGGGGCCTCGGCAATGGCGGCTACGAGTTGCAGGATGGGACCTGGGTCTCGTTCAATCGATGGTACCGCTCGACCTGGATCGACCTTCACGTCGACTTTCTCACGCAACTCACTGAAAACAACGGCATCCTGTGGGGCGTAGGAACCGGGGAAGAAGGCGAGAAATACCGCATTGCGCCGAGCCTTAAGCTTGGCTTCCTCACCCAGACACATCCCAATCCGAACAGCACGCTGTCTCTTTCGGTTACCTCGACCTTCGGCGGCAACCTGACCGAAAGGCCCTGCGTGGCCGATTACGGGGATCTGGGCACCTACAGCGTCAACTGCCGGCTCGCGGCCGGCGAGACGGCGCCTGAGGAAACCCTGAAATATCTGGTTAACGCTACACCCGAGAGGCTGCGCCTGTGGTTCAACTACCGTGTTACTTTCTGACCGCCGGGAGGCCTGCATGCGAGGTCTTCCTGCTTTCCGCATTCGCAAATCGTCCGTCCTCGTTCCTGCTTGACCGGGAGTAAGACCATGACTGGTAATTTCTGGAAGTTCGGCATCGCCGCGGCACTCACCATTCTGCCGGCATGCCTGGCGTCGGCGCAGGAAGCCCTCGACGCGGACCAGACGGCGGCGCTGTGCCACGGCGCCGCCTCCATCTGCGTAAGCGCAAAGATACAGGCCGCGCGAACGACGCAAGCGGTGCAGAGCTGGATGAGCCCCGACGTCGGCGCGGCATGGGCTGCGGGCTACAAGGGCAAGGGCGTCACCATCACCATCGTCGACGACTTCAGCAGTTCATCGCGCTTCTCCGGCAATTTCGGCATCGGCACGCAATACCAGCGGCACGGCGAATGGACGCGCGAGGAAGCGAGCATGATCGCTCCCGCGGCGACCATCCGCTCCAAGGATTTCTCGACGGGTTCGGTCGTTGCGCTGGCGGGCGGCCGCAACGTGCTCAACCTCAGTTATGGCATGTATGCCAGCGCCGGCTACGGCGTGAACCAGATCGGCTGGGCGCCGGAGGAAGCGTCGATCATTTCCTACGCCACCAAGGGATCGGCCATAGTCTCGAAAGCGGCCGGCAACGACGCGATCGCCGTTGGCGGTGTCACCAGCGGCCAGCAGGACTATCTAGACCTTGCCCTGATCGGCAAGCCGACGGCCATCTTCGTAGGCGCGCTGTCGACAAACGGCACGACATCGAACAAGGCCGAACTTGCCTGGTATTCCAACTATGCCGGCTCCAACACGGACGTGCAGAGCCACTTCCTGGTTGTGGGCGTCGAAGGCGACAAGACCGGTCTCTACGGCACGTCCTTCGCCGCGCCGATCATCTCCGGCTACGCGGCGATCATCGGCAGCAAATTCACCAAGGCGACGCCGGTTCAGATCACCAACGACCTGCTCAACACGGCTCGTACCGACACCCTGGTCAATTACGACCCGTCCGTCTACGGCAAGGGCGAGGCAAGCCTTTCGCGCGCCCTGGCTCCTGTGGCGATACATTGACCGGCCCGGCCTGCAGTTTTAAGCCTCGAGTGCTTGCGCGGCGCGTTTGAGCAGCGCGCCGCGATCCAGGGCGAATCCGGACTCCACCCATTCCTTCTCGAGATTTTTCAGCGTTGCGCCAAGCTTCGGGCCGGGCGAGGCGCCGAGCTCGGTGAGATCGGCGCCCTTGATTGGAAACACCGGTTTTTCCCATTTCAAGGCGAAATTGAGCAGGCGCGAGAAACCGCCGGCTGCCATCATGGCCTGATCGTCCTCGACGGCGCGTGCGCGCGCGGCGGCGAGCGCGAGCCGCAGCCGATCGACGAAGCCTTCGCGGTCACCGAAATAGAGCTTTTTCGAGAATTCCGTTTCGGTCGTCTTGGGCTCAGGCTGAGCAGTCAGCGCCCAGCGCCGCAGGCGCTCGCCTTCGCCGGTCGAAAATCTCAGCCTTTCGGCAAGCGTCTTCATGCGCGCGGCATCCGGCGGAACGACAGCCTCCAGTCTGAGCAGCGGATCGGCATCCCAGCTTAGATCCTTTTCGGTCCTGACCAGCCCGTGGATGGCGTCGATGCCCCACTTCTCGCTCTCCGGCAGCACCGCCGTGAGAACGCCCGCCTGGCGCATCCACAGCAGGGCGCGTGAGGGATCTGGCGCCGAAAGCAGCTTCTTCAGTTCGGACCAGACGCGCTCGGCCGAAAGCCTGCCAAGCCCGTCCTTCAGCCTGGCGCAGGCCTTCAGGCCCTCGGCATCGGGCCGGCCGTCGCCATACCAGGCAAAAAAGCGGAAGAAGCGCAGGATGCGCAGATAGTCCTCGCGGATGCGTGCTTCCGGATCGCCGATGAAGCGCAAACGCCGCGCCTCGATATCGGCGACGCCGCCGACAAGGTCGACGACCGTCCCGTCGGCTTCGGCATAGAGCGCGTTGATGGTGAAGTCGCGCCGCTCGGCGTCCGCCTTCCAGTCGCGCCCGAAGACTACCTTCGCTCGCCGGCCGTCGGTCTCGATATCGGCCCTGAGCGTCGTCACCTCATAGGCCTTGCCGCCGGCGATCGCCGTGACGGTGCCGTGCTCGATCCCGGTCGGCACGGTCTTGAAGCCGGCGGCCTGGGCGCGGCGGATCGTTTCCTCGGGCACGGTCGTCGTGGCGATGTCGATGTCGGCGACCGGCTGGCCGATCAGCGCGTTGCGCACCGCTCCGCCGGCCACGCGCGCCTCCTCGCCGCCCGCCGTCAGCGCGGCGAGCAGCGTCTGCAGATGCTTTTCGCCCAGCCAATCGGCCTGGCCGGAGAGAGACACCTCGGCGCTCACGCATAGAGCCTTTCATAGAGGGTGCGGATGATGCCGGCGGTGACGCCCCAGATGCGCTGGCCGCCAAAAGGCATCTCGTAGAAGAACCATTCGAGGTCGTTCCACATGCGGCTGTCGCGCGCGTGGTTGACGGGGTCCATCAGGAAGCGCAGCGGCACCTCGAAGGCGGCGTCGACCTCGTCGGCATTGAGCGTCAGCGAAAAGCCCGGCCGCACCACGGCAAGCACTGGCACGATGCGGTAGCCGCTGCCTGAGATATAGTCGGGCATACGGCCTATGATTTCGACATGGTCGCGGTCGAGGCCGATCTCCTCGAAGGTCTCGCGCAACGCGGCGGCCTCGGGGCCGGGATCGGTCGGATCGATGGTGCCGCCGGGAAAAGCCACCTGGCCGGAATGGCTGCGCAGCTTCTCGGCGCGCTTGGTGAGCAGCACCGTGGCGCCATCGGCGTGATCGATGACCGGGATCAGCACCGCGGCGTCGCGCAGGGGCTTTGTGTGCTTCAGCCTGGGGTGGCCTGGATTGAAGCGATGATCGCCGAACTCGTCGCCGGGCTCAGCCTCGGCCTGCGCCGCGACGCGGGCGCGGAAATCCGCGATCGAGAAAGGCACCGGCCCCACCTGGTCCATCATGCGCTCAGCCGCTCGAGTTTCGCGGCCGGCATGATCGGATAGACCTCACCGCCGGAGCGGACGGCGAACATCGCCTTGCCGTCGACGTCGATCCTTTCGCCGTGCTCGACCAGTTCATACATCACCGGCCGCGCCACCAGGGCTTCCAGCCGTCCGCGCACCAGCACATAGGGCTTGAGCCCGCCGGTCGTGTTCTCGTCGACGAAGCGCAGCGGATGGCCGGGCCCAGCGGTGACCACGTCGCCGACATTGGTGCGGAAGGTGATGACCTGCCCATCGCCGGTCCCCGACACGTTCATCTCGACGGCGATGAAGGGTGCGTCGGCGACGCGGATGCCCACGCGCTCCACCGGCGTCACCAGATAGGTCTTGCCGTCGGCGTCCTTGCGCAGGACGCTCGAAAAAAGCTGCACCAGGGGCATGCGCCCGATCGGCGTGCCGAGATAGAACCAGGTGCCGTCGGCCTTGATCTCCATGTCGAGATCCCCGCAGAAGTCCGGATTCCAGCGCTCCACGGGGGCCGGTCCCTTGTCCGCGCGCGCCGCCCGCGAGATCAGCGCCTCCAGCCCGCGCGCTTCGGTGGCGCCGGTCAAACTCTGCCCGCGATGTCCGGAATGATCGGTCATGGTCACGAAATAGTCACTGTTGTTTCGCTTGTCAGCCTAAGCCTGTGATTTAAGTTCAAACGCAGGCGCCAGGCGAGGCCGAATCGCGGCATTCTGCGACCCTGAGGGTGCAGGCCGGTGTTTCCAAGCACAAGGATCGAACGGCATGAGCGTGATGATCAAGGAAAGCCCGTTGAGCGACAAGGCGATGATCGAGCAGGCCGAGAAGGCGCTGGCCGACATCTCGAAGGTGCGCGACGCCGTGGGGCGCGTGATCTTCGGCCAGGAAGCCGTCGTCGAGCGCACGCTGGTGGCGCTGCTGGCCGGCGGCCATGCGCTGCTCGTCGGCGTGCCGGGCCTCGCCAAGACCAAGCTCGTCGAGACGCTCGGCATAGTGCTCGGCCTCGATTCCCGCCGCGTCCAGTTCACGCCCGACCTGATGCCCTCAGACATCCTCGGCTCGGAAGTGATGGAGCAGGACGAATTCGGCAAGCGCTCCTTCCGCTTCATCTCGGGGCCGATCTTCACCCAGCTTCTGATGGCGGACGAGATCAACCGCGCCTCGCCGCGCACTCAGTCGGCGCTGCTACAGTCGATGCAGGAATATCACGTCACCATCGCCGGCGTTCGCCACGACCTGCCCTCGCCTTTCCACGTGCTGGCGACGCAAAACCCGCTGGAGCAGGAAGGCACCTACCCGCTGCCGGAGGCCCAGCTCGACCGCTTCCTGATGCAGGTCGACATCCTCTATCCGGAGATCGAAGCCGAACGGCGCATCCTGCTCGAAACCACCGGCGTCGAGGAGGCCAGGGCCGACAATGTGCTGCAGCCGGCAAGGCTGAAGGAGATCCAAACGCTGATCCGCCGCATGCCGGTGCCGGAAAGCGTCGTCGAGGCGATCCTCAAGCTGGTGCGCTCGGCCCGTCCCGGCCAGGGCATTGCCGACACTGACAGACACGTCGCCTGGGGCCCGGGTCCTCGCGCCAGCCAGGCGCTGACACTGTGCGCCAGGGCGCGCGCGCTATATGATGGCAGGCTGGCGCCGTCGGTCGACGACATCCGTGCCTTGGCCGAGCCGGTGCTGCAGCATCGCATGGCGTTGACTTTCGCCGCCCGCGCCGAGGGCACGTCCGTGCGCGACGTGGTGGCGAAACTGGCAAAAGGCATCTGATGGGTCGAATAGGCGAGGTCCAGGCACCGGTTGCGACGCGCGACGCGCTCGCCCGTGGCCGGTTGCGAGCCTCTTTGGTGCCGGACCTGCTGGTCGAGGCGCGCCGCATCGTCAACACCGTGATCGCCGGCTGGCACGGCCGCCGCAAGCGCGGCATCGGCGAGAATTTCTGGCAGTTCCGCCCCTATGTCGAAGGCGATGCCTCGCGCATCGACTGGCGCCGCTCCGCCCGCGACGACCACACCTATGTGCGCGACCGCGAGTGGGAAGCGGCTCATACCGTCTGGCTCTGGGCCGACCCCTCCCCCTCCATGCTCTACAAATCGGCGGGAGCCGGCGTTTCCAAGGAATCGCGCGCGCTGGTTCTGGCGTTTGCCATGGCCGAGCTTTTGTCGCGCAGCGGCGAGCGCATTGCCTGGCCGGGCCTCACCGACCCGTTCACCGCCCGCAACGGCGCCGAACGCATCGCGGCCCAGCTCAGCCATGCCGGCGCGCTTCCGGCCAAGCCGGATCTTTCGGCCATCCGCCGCTTCTGCGACATCGTCATCGTCAGCGATTTCCTCGACCCGGTCGAGGAAACCATGGCCTGGCTCGACGTGCTCGCCCGTCACGGCGTGCGCGCGCATCTGATCGAGGTCGCCGACCCGGCCGAGGAGACCTTCCCCTATGCCGGCCGCACCGAATTCACCGATCCCGAGACCGGCGACAAGCTGACCGCCGGCCGCGCCGAAACGCTTAAAGACGAATACCGCCTGCTCTACGCCGCCCGCCGCCAGGAACTGGCCGGCTGGTGCCAGCGCCTCGGCTGGAGTTTCACCGTCAACCACACCGACCGCCTCGCCTCCGATGCGCTCGTGCGGGTCCACATGGCGATGACCGCCGACAGCAGCCGCCCAGGGCTTACCGCCGGTGGCAGTCATGCAGGGCTGACGGCCGGCGGCAGTCATGCAGGGCTGACCGCCGATGGCGGTCATGCCGGGCTTACCGCCGATGGCGGTCATACCGGAAAGGCGGTCGTATGAGCTGGCTGCCGCTCTCCTTCGGCGCGCCGATGGTGCTGTGGGGTCTGCTGGCCCTGCCGGTGATCTGGTGGCTGCTGAGGCTGACGCCGCCCCGGCCGCAGACCGAGGTCTTTCCGCCGCTCAGGATCCTCGCCCGCGTCTTGAGGCGCGAGGAGACGCCGCATCAAAGCCCGTGGTGGCTGACGTTGCTTCGCCTGCTGATGGCGGCTCTTGTCATCACCGCGCTTGCCGAACCGGTCTTCAATCCGCGCGAAAAACTGCCGGCGGAGGGCTCGGCGCTTGCGCTGGTCATCGACAATGACTGGGCGAGCGCCGCCGACTGGGGCAAGCGCGTCGCCACCGCCGAGCGGCTGATCGCCGATGCCGGCTCGAACGGCGTGCCGGTCGTCATCGCCTTCACCGCCGAGAAGCCGAATGCCGAGATCGGTCCCTTCGATGCATCCGCCGCGCTCGACCGCCTGCGCGCGGCGAAGCCGCGCCCGATCCCGGCCGAGCGCCCCGCCGTCTATGTCCGCGTCGCCGCCACGCTGCAGCGCCTGCCGGGCGCCAGCGTCGCCGTGCTCGCCGACGGCCTTGCGGCCAATGGCGACGAAGCGGCCTTCAAGACGCTTCTGGAAAAAAATGCCACGAGGCTGATCTGGGCCACCTCGGACCGGGTTTCGCTCACCGGCCTGACGGGTGCCGACAACCAGGTCGACGGTTTCACGCTGACCGCCATCCGTGCGCCGGGCGATCCGGCGCCGGCGCAGGTCACGGCGGGCGCCTTCGACGACAAGGGCCGCCGCATCGCCGACACGACGCTGACCTTTGCGCCGGGCGAGACCACCGCCACCGGAACGATGAAGGTGCCGTTTGAATTGCGCAACGACTTCGCCTCGCTAGCGCTCGATGGCGAGCATCAGGCCGGAGCCGTGCGCGTGCTCGACGAGAGCTCCAAGCGCCGCCGCGTCGGGCTACTTTCGCAGGCCGAGGCGGACCAGGCGCAGCCGCTGCTGTCGCCGCTCTATTACATTCGCCGCGCCCTGCAGCCCTTCGCCGATCTGGTCGAGCCGTCGAGTGCCGATCTGGCCGATGCCATTCCGCAGCTTCTCGACCAGAAGCCGGCCATGATCATCATGGCCGATGTCGGCACCATCCCGGCGCAGGTCCGGCAGCGACTGGTCGATTGGGTGAACAATGGCGGCACGCTGGTGCGCTTTGCCGGTTCGAGGCTGGCCGCCGCCGGCAATGACGATGATCTCTTGCCGGTCCGGCTGCGCAGCGGCGAGCGGGCGCTGGGCGGTGCGCTGTCCTGGACGACGCCGCAACAGGTCACCGAATTTCCCAAGAACGGCCCGTTCGCCGATCTCTCCCCGCCGGCCGAGGTGACGGTCAGCCGGCAGGTGCTGGCCGAACCCACGCCCGACATCGTCGAGCGCACCTGGGCCACGCTTGCCGACGGCACGCCGCTGGTCACGGGCATGAAGAAGGACAAGGGCACGCTGGTGCTCTTCCATGTCACGCCGGAGGCGACCTGGTCGAACCTGCCGATCTCCGGCAGCTTCGTCGAAATGCTGAGGCGCGTGGTGCAATTGTCGCGCAACCAGGGCGCCGCGATCGCCAATGCGGAGGCTGCCGCCGCATCCTTGGCGCCCTATCGCATGATCGGCGCCGACGGCACGCTGGTGCCGCCGACGCCCGACGCGCGGCCGCTCGTGCCCGCCGCCGGCCCGCTGCCGGTGACGCTGGAAAACCCGCCAGGCCTCTATGGCTCGGAAACCGGCGTCTTCGCGCATAACCTGCTCAACGCCTCGAGCACGTTCACGCCGCTTGCCCGGCCGCAGATCTCGCTGCCGGTGACCGCCATTGCCTACGCCTTCGACGAATCGGAGAATCTGAAGGGCCCGCTGGTCACATTGGTCCTGTTGCTGATGGTGCTCGACACGCTTGCGGTATTCTGGATGGGCGGGCTGTTGTCGCGCCGGCCGCGCCGCGCCGCGGCGACCGCCGCTGCCGTGCTGGTCGTGCTCGGCGGGCTCTTCGGCCACGCAGACTTTGCCCGCGCGGACGATTCGAAGCCCGGCGACTCCCAGGCCATCGAGGACATTTCGAAAACCCGGATCGCCTATGTCATCACCGGCGAACCCGGCGTCGATTCGATCAGCCGCGCCGGCCTCGAGGGTCTTACCCGCTTCCTGATCGAGAAGACCGCGCTGGAGCCAGGCCCACCGGCCGGCGTCGATATCTCGAAGGACGAGCTGACCTTTTATCCGCTGATCTACTGGCCGATCGACGCCACAGCCCCTATCCCGAGCGAAGCGGCGATCGCCCGCATCGACGCCTATATGCAGCAGGGCGGCACAGTCCTCTTTGACACGCGCGACCAGTTCGCCAACGGCATCGGCGCCGGCTCGACAAGCCCGGCCACCGAGCGGTTGCGCGACATCCTCGCCAATCTCAACGTGCCGCCGCTGGAGCCGGTGCCGTCGGACCATGTGCTGACGAAGTCCTTCTTCATCCTTCCCGAGTTTCCCGGGCGCTTCAACGGCAGCCCGCTCTGGGTCGAGGCCTCGCTCGACGCCAGCAATACCGAGAACCGTCCCGTTCGCACCGGCGACGGCGTGTCGCCGATCATGATCACCGGCAATGATTTCGCCGGTGCCTGGGCCGTCGACGAGAACGGCGATCCGATGCTGCCGACCGTGCCGCCGGATCCGATGCAGCGTGTCTACGCGCTTCGCGCCGGCGTCAACATCATGATGTACATGCTGACCGGCAACTACAAATCCGATCAGGTGCACGTGCCCGTCCTGCTCGAGCGGCTGGGGCAGTAGGTCATGAACTGGTCGATCTCCTTCGAGCCGCTCGTTTCCTGGCCGTTGTTCGGACTTGTCATCGCGCCGCTCCTGCTGCTTGCGCTGACCGGCCTGTGGTTCCGTCAGCGCGGCTCTGTCCTGCGCTTCATCGCCCTGCTCGCACTGGGGGCTGCGCTGCTCAATCCCGTTTTCCTCGATGAGGAACGCGAGGCGTTGAAGAGCGTCGTCGCCGTCATCGTCGACCGCAGCCAGAGCCAGGACATCGGCGACCGCACCAGGCAGACCGACGAGGCGCTGGCGGGCCTTCAGGAGCGTCTCGGCTGGTTCAAGCAATTCGACGTCCGCGTGGTCGACGCCGGCAAGTCCGAGGCCGCCGACGAGCGCACCGAAACCAGGCTGTTCGGCGCGCTGGAAAGCGCTTTCCGCGACGTGCCGCCCTCGCGCATCGGCGGCGCGATCATGATCACCGACGGCGAAGTGCATGACGCGCCGGCCGGCGCGCCGGAGTTCAACGCGCCGCTGCATGCGCTGATCACCGGCAGCGAGCACGAAAAGGACCGCCGCATCCGCTTCGAGAACGCGCCGCGCTTCGGCCTCGTCGGCAAGCCGCTCGACATGAGCTACCGGGTCATTTCCACGGAAGGTGAGGGCAGCCCGGTCGACGTCAGGGTATCGGTCAATGGCGAGCAGGTCTCGGTCGAGCATGCGACCGTCGGCCAACCGATGAAGCTCGAGGTCACCATCCCCAACGCCGGCCGCAACATCGTCCAGCTTTCGATCGATCACGAGCCGGGCGAGCTGACTGACGCCAACAACCGGGCCATCGCGCTGGTCGACGGCATCCGCGACCATCTGCGCGTGCTTCTGGTCTCCGGCGAGCCGCATGCCGGCGAGCGCACCTGGCGCAACCTTTTGAAATCCGACGCGTCGGTCGACCTCGTCCACTTCACCATTCTGCGGCCACCGGAAAAGCAGGACGGCACGCCGATCAACGAGCTGTCGCTGATCGCCTTCCCGACACGCGAGTTGTTTGTCGAGAAGATCAAGGATTTCGATCTGATCATCTTCGACCGCTATCAGCACCGCGACGTGCTGCCGATCCTCTATTACGACTACATCTCCGAATATGTCGAAAAGGGTGGCGCGCTGCTGATCGCGGCCGGCCCCGAATATTCCGGCGAAAGCTCCATTGCCCGCACGCCGCTGATGTCGGCCCTGCCGGCGATGCCCACCGGAGAGGTCGTCGACAAGGCCTTCTATCCGCGTCTGACCGACCTCGGCCAGCGCCACCCGGTAACGCGCGGGCTCGAGGGCTCCGCCACCGAGCCGCCGCACTGGAGCCGCTGGTTCCGTACCATCGGCGTCAAGAATCCCGAGGGCGAGGTGGTGATGAAAGGGGCCGACGACCGACCCTTGCTTGTGCTCGACCGCAAGGGCGAAGGCCGGGTCGGCATGCTGCTTTCCGACCAGGGCTGGCTATGGGCGCGCGGCTTCGAGGGTGGCGGGCCGCATGTCCAGCTCTACCGGCGCATCGCCCATTGGCTGATGAAGGAGCCTGAACTTGAAGAAGAACGGCTGACCGCCGACGGCCGCGGCATGGTGCTGGAAATCCGCCGCCAGACGATGAGCGACGATCCCGGCCCCGCCCAGGTGATCACACCTTCCGGCAAGGCGATGACTGTCAAGCTGGAAAAAGCCGAACCAGGGATTTTCACGGGCAGCCTGCAGACCAGCGAGATCGGCCTCTATCAGGTCGGCAATGGCGACCTCACCGCGCTCGCCCATGTCGGCCCGATCAACGCGCCGGAATTCTCCGACGTCGTATCCACCGAAGACAGACTGAAGGCGCCGGCCGAGGCGACCGGGGGCAGCGTGCGCCGGCTCGCGCCATCCTCCATGCTCGGCAATCTCGCCGGCGGCGCGGCGCTGCCTTCGATCGTGCCGGTCCGTTCCTCGGGCGCGGCATCGGGCAACGACTGGATCGGGCTTCGCACCACCGGCGACAGCACGCTGAAGGCCGTTTCGCGCGTGCCGCTGTTCGGCGGCTTCCTCGGCCTCGGCCTGCTGCTCTTGGCAATCGGCTCGATGTGGTACCGCGAGGGGCGGTAGCGCCCCACCCTCTCTGGAGAAGGTAAGGGCAGCCCCCTACTCTTCCGGCTCGGTCGTGAACAGCAGCGGATAGCCCTTGGCCTTGCCGGCATCGGTCGCCCGCGCGGCCTTGGTCTCTGCGACGTCGCGCGTGAAAACGGCGACCACGCAGACGCCGCGCGTATGCGCCGTGATCATCACGCGATGCGCCTGATCCTCGCTGAGCTTGAATTCGCCTTTGAGCACCGTCACCACGAACTCGCGCGGCGTGAAGTCGTCGTTGACCAGGATAACCTTGTAGAGCTTTGGCCGCTCGGTCTTCGGCTGCGTCTTGGTGCGCGGTTTGAGGACAGTTTCAGGCATCGGAATCCGCCAGCTGGGAACTGGGTTCTCGCTTCCACTCTCTCACGCAAGGAAGCATTCGTCCATTTGCCCGCCACAGAGGCAGACCGACATCCAGCCTTATGTGGGAAAGCGGTGCTTGCCGTTCAACGGCCCGTACGGCGCATGGTTGTGCCGGATCTGCCGGAACCGCCGTCGTCCATGTTGGAACCGCGCTCCATGAAGGCGGCGATCATCCAGGCGACGAAGCCGATCAGCGTCGCGCCGGTCAGCATGATCAGGATCCAGCTCTGTGCCGGCGTGATGTAGTCGAAGCTCGATGAGACCACCGGCGCGAAAAGCTCCGGCTCGGTCCTGCCGCTGGCGGGATCCGGCACCGGGCTGGCGGTGAAGATGATCAACGCTCTCGCCGCCGCGGTGGCAACCAGGCCGCCGAGGGTCAGCGAGCGCATCCGGGACGAAAGCCGCTTCTTCATGCGGATTGTCCTACAGCAGCGGCATTGCGATCGGGTTAAGGATCGGAAGCAGCGCGGCGGAAGCCGCCGGTGTCAGGCTTCGGCCACCATGAAGCCGCTCCGGCCGATGGGGCCGGAGCGGTCTTGAAAGATCAGGACTGAAGCCTGGATCAGGACTTCTTCTCGACCTTCTTCGGGGCCTTCTTGACCGGGCACTTGTGGGTCTTGGTCACCTTGCAGGCCTTCTTCGCCGCGACCTTCTTCGGAGCGGCCTTCATCGGAGCGGCAGCGGCCGGAGCAGCGGTCGTGGTCGAAGCAGCCGGAGCAGCGGTCGTCGTGGCGGCGGCGTTGCCGAGAGCCGGCATCGAGAAGGCGAGAGCGACAGCGAGACCGAGGGCGGAGAGGAGGGACTTCTTCATGGCTTCATTTCCTTTTTCATGCGGGTCGAGGAGGTGAGCGTCACTGAACCGGGTCGATCGGTGTCACTCCAAGCAGCTTCAAAGCATTTGCGAGCATCCGGATGCCCTGCGCCTGTTTCTTGGCGGCGCAGAACCGGTTTCCCTTTCTTTGAAGTGCCTTAGCCGCGGTGACCTGCGTTGCCGCGGCATGGGTTTCGAGGGCTTCGTCAACTTGACGGTTGAGATCGGTGCAGCGCTCGGTCCGGGTCAGCGGCGTTACCTTTGCGTTGGAGGCCCCGACCGCGGCTGTGATGAGCGACATGCTGAGCAAAGCACCCATCACGCTGATCCAGAACCTCTGCATCGGTCTTGCCCGTTACTCCGGAAACTTGCGTCGCAGCCGATGACCTGACCGCCACGACACCGGTTATGCCCTTGAATTTTTTCACGAGTTTTTCCCGACTGTAGAATTTTGTTTCTGGATTGTTTCTGGGCGAGCCAATCCATGCCGTATGGGCGCCACTGGCCAAGATGTGGCCCGAATTCTATCGTGTGGGTGATTTGAGCAGGGCCGGCATGGCCACCAGCATGACAGGGTTCCAGTGAAATCCGACGCGCACATACTGATCGTCGATGACGACAAGGGCATACGGGACCTGCTTCAGGAATTCTTCCAGAAGCGGGGCCTGCATACGACGGTGGCCGCCGACGGCGCCGAGATGGAGGCGATCCTGCGCCGCACGCAGGTCGACCTGATCGTGCTCGATGTGATGCTGCCGGGAAAAAGCGGGCTGGAGCTTTGCCGCGAGATCCGCGCCAACCATACGACGCCGATCATCATGCTGACCGCGGTGACCGAGACTACGGACCGCGTCGTCGGCCTCGAGATGGGCGCCGACGACTATGTGCCGAAACCCTTCGATCCGCGCGAATTGCTCGCTCGCATCCGCGCGGTGCTGAGGCGCAACGGCACGGCCGAGCTGCGCCGACCCGCCAGCAAGCAAATCTACCGCTTTGCCGGCTGGACCATGGATTGCTCGCGTCGCCGGTTGACGGCGCCCGACGACGTGCGGGTGGAACTGACGATGGCGGAGTTCAACCTGCTGCAGACCTTCGTCAGGAGCGCGCAGCGCGTGCTCACCCGCGAGCAGCTCATCGAGCTTTCGGGCGGCGACACCGGCTACAGCTTCGACCGCAGCGTCGACATCCTGGTGAGCCGCCTGCGCCGCAAGATGGAGGACGACCCGAAGACGCCGAAGCTGATCCTGACCGTGCGCAGCGGCGGCTATCAGTTTCTGCCCGAAACGACCTCCGAATGAGACGCTTCCTGCCGCAAACCCTGCCTGTCTGGGTTCTGCTCATCGTCATTGCCGGCCTGATGATCAGCCAGATCGCGACCCTCTATATCGTCTCGCGCGACCGCGCTGCGGCCAATGACGTCGTCGACCTTTACCGGCTGAACGATCGCGCCTTCTCGCTGGTGCAATTGATGCATGACGCCACGCCCGAGGAGCGCAAGGCGACCGCATCCGGCCTGTTCAACGCCACCTATGCTCTGACCGTTTCGGAAACGCCTGCCGTCACCTCCTCGATCGCCGGCGACGATCAGCTTGCCGAGCTGGAGGACATTCTGGTCGGCCGCCTGTCCAAGTTCGGCATCACCGACGCGCGCGTGCGGCGCGACCCGGCTACGCAGGAAGTCGATGCGCCGGAGGGCGAGGTGATGAACAAGGATGTCGGTCAGGTCGAGCGCGACCTGCTGGTGCTGGCGGCGGATTTCGCCCAGAGCGACAAGCTGACGGCGTCGCTGCGCTTTTCCGACGGCCAATGGCTGAATTTCACCGAGCCGATCACGCCGGCCGGGCCGATCCTCAGCGTCGACAGCCTGCCGCTCTATTCGCTGATCGCCGGACTGGTCGTGGTGATGTCGATCTGGTCGTTGCGCCGGCTGACGGCGCCTTACCGGATGATGGAGACAGCGGTGAACCGCATCGGCAACGACCTGAAAAGCCCGCCGATCGCCGAGACCGGCAGCCGCGAGATCCGTGCCGCGGCAAAAGCCGTCAACGCAATGCAGATGCGCCTGCGCGACTATGTCGAGGACCGCGAGCACCTGGCGGCGGCGCTCGCGCATGACCTGCGCACGCCGCTGACCAGGATGCGGCTGCGGCTCGAGCTGCTGCGCAAATCGGCGGCGCGCGAGGCGCTGGCGCACGACCTCGCCGACATCGAAAGCATCGCGAGCTCGGTGATCGACTTCGCCAAATTCGAGGTCACGGAGGAAAAGGCCGAGCGGATCGATTTCTGGTCGCTGGTGGAGTCGGTCGCCGACATGTTCGAGGATGCTTCATTCGACGAGGATGCCACGCCCACGCGCGGCCTGATCTGCATCGCGCGGCCGGTGGCCCTGCGCCGCTGCATCACCAATCTCGTCCAGAACGCGGTCACCTACGGCAAGAAGGCGCATATCGGCGTGCGAAGGTCGGGCAACACCATCACGCTCGGCATCCGCGACGAAGGTCCGGGCATTCCGCAGGCAAAGCTCGATCAGGTGTTCGGCTCCTTCGTGCGCCTCGAACAGTCGCGCAACCGCGAGACCGGCGGCCTTGGCCTCGGCCTCACCATTGCCCGCAACATCGCCCGCGGCGCCGGCGGCGAGATCAGCCTTTCCAACCATCCCGCCGGTGGCCTGCTGACGGAGCTGCGCCTGCCGCTGGCAGCTTGAGTCAGCAGGGGCTTTCCCGGCTTATGCCGGGACTGGATTGCCAGCGCCATCCTTGTGATAGTGCTGCCCGCTCTACAGCGTCGAGCGCCCTCTTGGACGCGCGAAGGACGCCGTAGCCCTTCAATTTGGTGCATGATCCTTTCCGAACCGAAGGTCAGCGAAGCAAAAATCGATTCCGATTTTCGGGGTCATGCACGAGGAACCGAACCATGTTCTACGCGATCCTTGCCTATCACGTCGAAGAGACCGTCCAGTCTTGGACATCCGAGGAGGATGCAGCCCTGATGAAGGATCTGCTCGAGATCAACGGCAGGCTGACCCGCGCCGGCAAGCTGGGGCCGGCGGCAAGGCTGGACGGGACCGGGAAAGCCGTCACGCTGCGCGGCCCGGGCGACGGCATGGTGATCGACGGTCCCTTTGCCGAGACCAAGGAGCAGTTGCTCGGCCTCTATGTGCTGGATTGCGCAGACCAGGACGAGGCGGTAGCGGTGGCGCGCGACCTCAGGCGCGTCAATCCCACCGCCGTCTACGAGATCCGGCCGATCATGCTCTATCTGCCGGGCGCACCGCTGGCCTGATTTCCGGGAAAAGGGGGGTTCACCGCAGCGGGCGATGGCCTGCGGTGCGGCCGCCGCGAGCCGCAATGTCGGCGGGGGCTTCGTCGGCCGGATAGCCGAAATCCTTCAGTTCAGGCATCGACAGGCTGGCCAAAGCCCTGCGCTGCGCGGCGTCCTGGTAGCGGCGCCGGACCCCGGCGAAGATCGTGGTGATATTGGCGGCGAGCGCGCCGGCAAGGCGGGTGGTCGGCTGAAAGGTCCTTATGCTGATGTAGGTCATTGTCATTCTCCCTCGTTTCGAACTCACGAGGGCAATGTCCCATCGGCACGCTTTGCCAGTGTTTATCCAGGCGTGAAACCGCTGGAAAAACCGCGGATCGGAGCGCTAATTCGCCGTTAAGTCGGCGGCGGGACGTGATAATGTGCCCGGGGCTTTTTCACGGGGGCCGGAGTGCACATCCGATTGCTTGGCGGCATCGAGGTTGTCTCCGCAGGCGGACAACCTCTGCATTTTGCGACGCGCAAGACGTCGCTGCTCTTTGCCGCGTTGGTTCTGGCCGGCCCCAAGGGCCTTCGCCGCGACAGGGTGGCGGCGATGCTGTGGGCCGGCAGTGGCGAGCAGCAGGCGCGAAACAGCCTGCGCCAGGCCCTGGTCGACATCAGGCGGCTGTTTCCGTCCACGGGCGACGAGGCCATTCGCATCGAAGGCAATGCCGATACCATCTGGCTGGCGGCGAATGCCGACGAGGCCGACATCTGGGCTTTCGACCGAAGCTGCAAGGACGATGATGGCACGAGCCTCGCGGCAGCGGCCGACCTCTACCGGGGCGAGCTCCTCGACGGGCTGTCTTTCCCCGGCGAGATCGATGAATGGCTTGCGCCGCTTCGGGCGAGCTACACCCGCAAGGCGCTGGACCTTGCCGAGCGGCTGAGCCTCCGGCGTGAGCTGGATTCGCATGAGGAACGGGCCTGCGAAAGGCTGGCCGAATGTCTGGTGACGCTCGACCCATGCGCCGAGGAGGCCCACCGCGCCCTGATCCGCATCTTTCGCCGCCGCGGCAAGACCAACGATGCCTTCCGCCAGTTCCTGGCCTGCAGGGAAGCGCTGAAGCGCGAGCTCGGCGTTGAGCCCGAAGAAGCGACGCGGACGCTGGCCGAATCTGTCGAAGGGCCCAATATAGAGCGCCTGAAAGCGCCGGGAGCCGATGGCGGGACGCCCGAGGTCGAACTGTCCCATCTGGAAGTGACGACGGAGCCGCCGCGTCCGGCAGTCTCGGTGCCGGAAAAGCCGTCGATCGCCGTCCTGCCGTTCCAGAACATGAGCGGCGACGCCGAGCAGGACTATTTCACCGACGGCGTCGTCGAGGAGATCACGACGGCGCTGTCGCATGTGAACTGGCTGTTTGTGATCGCGCGCAATTCCGCCTTCGCCTACAAGGGCCAGGCGGTCGACGTCACCCGCGTGGCGCGCGAGCTCGGGGTCCGCTACGTGCTGGAGGGCAGCGTCCGCAAGGCCGGCAGCCGGCTGCGCGTGGCGGGCCAGCTCATCGAGGCGGCGGCGGGGGTGAGTCTGTGGGCCGACCGCTTCGAAGGCGACGTCTCGGAGGTGTTCGAATTGCAGGACCTCGTCGCCTCCAGCGTCATCGGCGCGATTTCGCCCAGGCTCGAACAGGCCGAGATGGCGCGCGCCAAGCGCAAGCCCACCGAAAGCCTCGACGCCTACGACCACTACCTGCGCGGCATGGCGAGCCTTTACCGCTGGACGAGGGAGGGGCAGGAGGAGGCGCTGCCGCAGTTCTACAAGGCCATCCAGCTCGACCCCGATTTTGCCGCCGCGCAAGGCGCTGCCGCCTGGTGCTATTTCTGGCGGATGGCGAATGGCTGGATGACCGACCGGCTGAAGGAGACCGTCGAGGTCTCCCGGCTGGTCGGCAACGTCGCCATCGCCGGCCAGGATGACGCCGTGGCGCTGGCCTTCAGCGGCCTGGCGCTGGGCTACGTCATCGGCGACTACGAGGCCGGTTCGGCACTGGCCGACCGCGCGCTGATGCTGAACCCGAACTGCGCAGCCGCCTGGAGCGCCAGCGGCTGCCTCAAGGCCTGCCACGACGACCCGGACATCGCCATCGAGCACATGTCGCGGGCAAGGCGGCTAAGCCCGCTCGATCCGTTGACCTTCTTCATGCAGTCCTTCACCGCCTTCGCCCATTTCGTCGCCGGCCGCTACGACGCCGCATGGCCGGTCGCCGAAGCGGCTTCGCGCGCGCAGCCTTACTATCTCACCGGCCTCCGCGTGGCGGCCGCCAGCGACGCCATGGCCGGCAGGCTGGATGCCGCGAGCAAGCACATAGCGCACTCGCTGGCGCTCGACCCGGAACTGACGCTTTCCAACCTCAAGCACCGGGTGGGACAGATCAGGCCGGATTATTTCGCCAGATATGTCGAGGCGCTGCGGCTGGCCGGCCTGCCCGAATAGCAGAATTTGGGACACTCTCTTCAATCCGGTAGCGTCGCGGCTTCGATTTCCTTTCCGATGCGAAGCGTTTCGCGCACCAGGAGATCGAGGTCCTCGCGGCGCGTCCGGTGGTTGGTGATCGCGACCCTCAGGCAGTGCTGGCCGCGCACGGTGGTGTCCGACAGGGCGGCGATGCCCTCTTCCTGCAGCCTGAGCATGATCTCGGTGTTGAGGGCCTTGAGCCGCTCCTCGGATGCAGCTTCAAGGCGATGGCGGAAGCAAACGATGTTGATGGTGGTCGGTGCCGTCAGCTCGAGCGCCGGCTCCGCCTCGATCAGCCCGGTGAGATGAGCGGCCTGGGCGATGTTCTGGTCGATGAGCCGTCCGAACTTCTCGACGCCGTGCTCCCTCAGCGCCATCCAGATTTTCAGCGCGCGAAAGCCGCGCGAGGTCTGCAGGCCGTAGTCGTGCAGCCATTGCCCGGAAGCGAGGCCCCGCGGCGTCGATTCCAGATATTCGGGCGTGACGGCGAAGGTGTTCCGGTGGGCGGAGGCATCGCGAACCAGCGCGCAGCCCGCCTCGAACGGCGCGTGCAGCCACTTGTGCGGATCGAGCGAGACGGAATGCGCCTGCTCGATGCCGGCCACAAGCGCTCTGTTTTGAGGCGCGATTGCAATCAGCGCGCCGATGCAGCCGTCGACATGGAACCAGAGGTCTTCCTCCGCCGCCAGCGCGGCCAGCGCCTGCAGGTCGTCGACTGCGCCGGTGTTGACGGTGCCGGCGGTGCCGATCACGCAGGCGGGCTTGAAACCCGCCGCGCGATCCTCGGCGATGGCCGCCTTGAGCGCAGCAATATCGATGCGCAGGCCCGCATCGGTCGGAATCCGCCGCAGCGCCCGGTTGCCGAGGCCGAGCGCTTCCATCGCCTTGCGGTGGCAGGAATGGACCTGGTCCGAGGCGTAGAAGCGCAGCGGCCGTGGGATCGCCCCGACGCCCCTTTCGCGAACATCGACGCCCGCCTTGACATTGCGCGCCACGGTCAGCCCGATGATGTTGGCCATCGAGCCGCCGCTGACCAGCGTGCCGCTGGCCGAGGTTGGAAAGCCGATCATCTCCTTGCACCAGTCGACCACCTGGCTGTCCATGCGCCCGGCGGCATGGTTGCCGCCGCCGAGATTCGAGCCCTGGATCGCCGCCAGGAAATCGCCGAGCGCGCCGGTGAAATTGCTCGAGCCCATATACCAGGACCAGAAACGCGGATGGACGTTGCCCATCGGGTAGGCCATCACGTTGCGGGCGACGTCGCCATAGACATCGGCAATCGATGTCGGCTCGCGCGGCAACGGCGCCGCAAAGAAGGCGCGGACCTCGTTGGGCATCTCGCACCACACCGGGCGGTCCCGGACATCCCTGAGGTAACCGATGGCGTCGTCGACGACCCGGTGCGACAGCGCCTGCACATCGGTCCAGTCCGGCGGATCGAGGGTTTCTTCCATCACCGTCGTTTCCTGCAAGCTGTCCATCCGCTTCTCCCCAAAAAGGCACGCGACCATTGGGTGGCGTGCGAAATCGTCGAGCGGCGCCGCCATCCGGACGGATAGCAGCGCCTCGCGTTGTCTTCAGGCCTCGAACTGGCAGCTCGGCGTCGAGCGCGACAGCGCCATCTCCTCGGCGTCCATCTCCGCCTCGATGCCGTCGAAGAGCGGCGTCGACATGTAGCGCTCGCCGGTGTCGGGCAGCATGCACAGGATCACCGAACCGGCCGGAGCGGTTCCGGCGATCTGGCGCGCCACGGCGAAGGTGGCGCCGCCGGAGATGCCGGTGAAGATGCCTTCCTGCTGCGCCAGCGCCTTCGCCCATTTGATGCCTTCCGGACCGGGGATCGGCACCACTTGGTCATAGTAGCGCCGGTCGATCGCCTCCTGCAGCACGTTGGGGATGAAATCCGGCGTCCAGCCCTGGATCGGATGCGGCTCGAAGGCCGGATGACTGGCGGCCGGTGCGCCGCCGACCCCACGCTCCTGTCCCTTGCCGCTGCCGATCAGCTGGGCGTTCGCAGGCTCGGCAAGCACGATGCGGACATCCGGCCGCTCGCGGCGCAGCACCCGGCCGACACCGGCGACCGTGCCGCCGGTGCCATAGCCGGTGACCAGCACGTCGAGCCTGGAGCCCGCGAAATCGTTGATGATCTCGCGCGCCGTCGTCGCCTCATGGATGGCGGCATTGGCTTCGGTCTCGAACTGGCGGGCCAGGAACCAGCCATTGGCTTCGGCGAGTTCCACCGCCTTCTTGTACATCCCGAAACCCTTCTGGGCGCGCGGCGTCAGCACCACCTTGGCGCCCAGCATGCGCATCAGCTTGCGGCGCTCGACGGAGAAGCTGTCGGCCATCGTCACCACCAGGGGATAGCCTTTCTGCGCGCAGACCATGGCAAGGCCGATGCCGGTGTTGCCGCTGGTCGCCTCGACCACCGTCTGGCCGGGCTTCAGCTTGCCGCTGCGCTCGCCTTCCTCGATGATGTTGAGCGCCAGCCGGTCCTTCACCGAGGCTGCTGGATTGAAGAATTCGGCCTTCACATAGATCGTCGCGTGCGCCGGGCCGAGATTGTTGATGCGGATGACCGGCGTGTCGCCGACCGTGTCCAGAATGCTGTCGAACAGCCGGCCGCGGCCGGCAGTGGTCCTGATTTTCAACTGCTGCAACATGGGCTTTTCTCCTCGGTATCTCACGTGCCGGTTACAGACCGGCGACTTCGGCGGCGCGGTTTCGACACCTTGCCGCGCTAGGATGCTGAACCAGCCGCAAATGCGGCAACGGCGCATTCCGGCACGGAATGGGGCTGCCGGATGCTTCCTGTCGTCTTTGGTGATAGAACATGGACCAGCTGGTCAGCGTTGGAGAGAGCGTGGAAATTTACGTGGAATCCACCCGATCGAGCCTGAACGACACCACCCCCGGCCTGTCCCTGCGACTGCTTGGGCAACTGACGATTACCCGTGATGGCGAGCCGGTCAGGTTGCCGTCCTCGCGCAAGCTGCGCGCGCTGCTTGCCTATCTGGCGCTCGCGCCGCATCCCGTCAGCCGCAGCCGGCTCTGCGAGCTTTTGTGGGATGTTCCCAATGATCCGCGGGGTGAGCTTCGCTGGTGCCTCAGCAAGCTGCGCGGCGCGCTCGACGAACCGGGTCTGCACAGGATCGAGACCAAGGGCGACACCGTGGCGCTTCGTCTTGCCGATACGAACGTCGATGCCCTCGAAGCCGCCGCCGCCGTCGCCGAAGGGATCGAGACGCTTGGCCTCGGGCGCCTTCGCGCGCTTGCGCCGCTCTTCGCCGGCGAATTCCTAGACGGGCTCGAGCTCGATCGGAGCCCGCATTTCACCAGCTGGCTCACCGCGCAGCGCCGCCGTTTCAATTCATGCCATGTCGCCGTCCTGGAGCACATCATCGCCCTTCTCCCGCAGGGGGCCGATGACGCCGGTGCCTATCTGGACAAATGGCTGGAGCTGGCGCCGTTCGACGGGCGCGCGCATGTGGCGCTGCTGGAGAACCTTGCGCGGCGCGGCCAGATCGGCGCCGGCGAGGAACATCTGGCCACCGCGGCGGAGCTTTTTCACTCGGAAGAGCTGGATTTCACCCCTTTGCGCGAGGCATGGCACGAGATTAGGGCCCGGAACGC
Organism: Mesorhizobium sp. M1D.F.Ca.ET.231.01.1.1; assembly: GCF_003999155.2. Taxonomy (NCBI): domain Bacteria; kingdom Pseudomonadati; phylum Pseudomonadota; class Alphaproteobacteria; order Hyphomicrobiales; family Phyllobacteriaceae; genus Mesorhizobium; species Mesorhizobium sp. M1D.F.Ca.ET.231.01.1.1. Next base: position 17,030 of record NZ_RZOZ02000014.1, on the reverse strand, counting down.
CAGCGCGACGCCGTGCGCGCGGTCCGGGCCGGGTTTTGTGGCCCCGCAACCGCCGATCGTTGCCGTCGAAGACGAACGCGAAGCGTTGCGCCGGGCCTCGCTGGCGGTGATGCCGTTCGCGGAAAGCACCGCCAATTTTCGCGGCGGGCTTGCCGATGGCCTGACCCACGACATCATCACGCGCCTCGCCAAGCTTCGCGATTTCTTCGTCATCGCACGCGGATCGGTCTTCGCACTGGCCGAGAAGGACATCGCGCCGGAGGATGCGGGGCGCAGGCTCAATGTCGACTATGTGGCGACGGGCTCGGTCCGCAGCCTTTCGGGCAGGGTGATCGTCTCGGTCGAGCTAGTCGAGGTCCGCACCGCGCGGATCGTCTGGGCCGAAACCTTCGAGCACAGGCCGGACGAAATCTTTGTCGTCATCGACGATATCGGCAACAGCATTGTCTCCTCGATCGCCGCCGAGATCGCGACCGTCGAGCGAAACCGGGCAATGCTGAAGGCGCCGAACTCGCTCAATGCCTGGGAAGCCTATCATCGCGGCCTCTGGCACATGTACCGCTTCACCCGTCAGGAAAACGAGCTGGCGCAGCAATTCTTCAACGACGCCCTGAAGCTCGACCCGACTTTCGCCCGCGCCTATGCCGGGCTTTCCTTCACCCATTGGCAAAATGCCTTCCAGCGTTGGGGCGATCGCGACCGGCAGACGGCACTGGCTTTCGAAGCCGCCGGCCACAGCCTTTTGGTCGACGACCGCAATCCCGCGGCTCACTGGGCGATGGGGCGCGCCTTGTGGCTGCGCGGCGACCAGGACGGCTCGCTGCTCGAGCTGGCAAAGGCCGTCGACCTCAGTCCGAACTTCGCGCTCGGCCACTATGCGCTGTCCTTCGTCCACTCGCAGTCGGGCGATCCGCAGTCGGCGATCGGCTCATCCGATCACTCGCGCCATCTCAGCCCCTTCGATCCGCTGCTGTTCGGCATGATGGGCGCGCGCGCCATGGCCCATGCCCGGCTGGGTGAATACAACGAGGCCGCCGAATGGGCGCTCAAGGCGGCAGCAAGGCCCAATGCCCATGTCATCATCCTGGCGATTGCGGCGCATTGCCTGGCGCTGGCCGACCGGCAGGACGAGGCGCGGACCTTTGCCGCGGCGATCCGCACCACATGGCCTGACTATCGGGCCGACGATTTCATCGCCACCTTCCGCTTCGACCGGGACGGCGAGGCCCTGTTCCGCAGGGGCGCGAAGCTCATCGGGCTGCACTGAGTCTGCTCTGCGTCAATGCACGAGCGGGCCGCTGGCCTTCCGCCACGCATCCATGCCGCCCTGGATGTGGCGGGCGCTCGGTATTCCGACATCCTGCGCGGCCTGCACGGCCATCGCCGAGCGCTCGCCGAAGGCGCAGTAGAACAGGATCTGCCTGGCTGTCGATTTCGCCAGCTCATGCAGCATGCCGCCGACGGCGATGTTCTCCTGCAGCCGCGCATAAGGCAGATGGATCGCGCCGGGGATGACCCCGTGGCGCTCCCGTTCCGACTGCTCGCGCAGATCGATCAGCGCCACGTCGGGCCGGCCGACCAGCGCCAGCGCCTGTTCCGCCGTCACCGACCAGCCGCGGCTGGCGATATCATCCTGGTGCAGCCCCACCCGCATGTTGGCGGGCACGGCAACATCCATCATCTTCGGATTGGACAGCTTGAGATTGTTCATGATGTCGACATATTCGTCCACCGACTTCACCTGCAGGCGCGGATTGAAGGCCTTTTCCTCACCGATCGTCGACACGGTCTCGCCCTTGTAGTCGTGCGCCGGGAAGATCAGCGTCTCGTCGGGAAGCTTGAGCAGGCGGCCGAAGATCGATTCATATTGCTGGCGCGGATCGCCGTTCTGGAAGTCGGTGCGGCCGGTGCCGCGGATGAGCAGCGTATCGCCGGTGAAGACCCGGTCGGGCAGGATGAAGCTGTAGGAATCGTCGGTGTGGCCAGGCGTATAGATGACGTCGAGCGCCAACCCTTCGATGGCGAGTTTGTCGCCGTCGGCAAGCCGCATCGAGACGACATCGGCCTTGGTCTGTTCGCCCATCACGGTGATGCAATGCGTCTTGTCGCGCAACGCCCCGAGCCCGGTGATGTGGTCGGCATGGAGATGTGTGTCCACCGCCTTGACCAGCCTGAGGTCGAGCTCGTTGACGAGTTGCAGGTAGCGCTCGACCTTCTCTAGCACCGGATCGATGATCAGCGCTTCGCCGCCGCGGCGGCTGGCGAGCAGGTAAGAATAGGTGCCCGAAACGGAATCGAAAAGCTGACGGAAGATCATGGCCACATACCCCGCTGCATTTTCGCACCGCCGGGCACTGTCCGCGCGGTCGCGGCAATATCCTACCGCAGAGACCCGCTGGAGCGGAATGGATTTCGAAAAATATGTTCCAGGAGCCGGGCCCTCCCTGTAGCCACGGAGCGACAGTCCCCAAATCGTAAGCAGGCGCCGGAGTTTGTCGAGCCTCGTCAAAAAGCCTTGCGGAGGCGAGCCCGGCCCCGGACAGTGAAGGCGTTGTCGCTCCCGTAACCGGCCTCGAAGCCGGCATTCAGGGTCATGCCGGCACCGACCTCCGCCGCGACGTCCGCGCCGGCGAAGCCGCGAAACACCGCCTTTCTGCCGCCGGCGGCAAAAGAGATGTCCTGGCCGAGCAGCGTCGCCGACAGCTCGTCGCTATCTTGCGCGATCGCGTCGATCCCGGCACGGAGGGTGGTTTGCCAAGTCTGGCTCGGCGTGCTGACGGGCGCCAAAGCCAGGGCGAGTTGGCCACGCGCCTCGAACACGTTGACGTCGCGCCCCGAGACGGCGAGATCGCCGTCCGAGCCGGTCTCCGAGTAGTCGTCGAGGATGAGCACCACGTAACGCAGCCGCAGGCTGGGTATCAGCGTGCCGGCCATGACCGGCATACGCGTGCCGAGCGTCACCGACGGGCTGAGGAAGACGCCGTTGAAATCGGCTCGCGCTGTCTCGACGCCGCCGAGCGCCAGGTTGTTCGCGACACGGCGGCGGCTCCGCTCCTGGAGCACCCCGGCAACGAATGCCGCCTCGGCAAAACGCGCTCCTCCGTCATAGCCCAGATAGCCGCCCGCAAATACGCCGCGATGGACGATTTCCTGCGCGTCGTCGTCGACCTCGGTCGATCCGGCAGCGCCTCCCAGCAGCACGCCACCCAGGAAGCCGTCGCCCGAGCGCCTTTCAGCGCCGGCGACCACGCCGCCCAGCGCCTCGCTGAACCCGGCCGACGCGCCGGAACCGCCCTGGGAGCGTATCGCGCCAAATGTGGAGATCCAGGCGTCTGGACCGTTATGCGGCGCAAGCACGTCGCCGCCCGGGGTGGGCATGCGCGCCTCGACGGCGCCGACTATGCCGTCGACAATATCTTCGACCAGTGGCGCGCTGCTCGCAAACCCGCTGGTGTCGACCACCGCCACGCTGTTGCCGCTCGTCACGAATGGCCTGCCGCCGGTCAGGATGGTTTGCGGCGGCCCGCTTCCGACGAAGCTCATGACAGCGTTCAGCGCGGGGCCGAATGTAACGGTGTTGCCGCCGCCGGAAAAGGCGATAGGTCCCTGGATGGCCGTGCCGCCCAAAAGGTTCAGCGTGGCTCCAGGCGCGCCGAAATAGATTGCCGCGCTCTGGTCGCTGAAGACGCGGCCAGAGTTGGTGATGACCGAATTGTCGCCCAGCGCCGCGATGCCCACGGCGCTCGCACCGTCGACGACGACCGAACCGGAATTGGTGATCGCCGCATTGCCGGACAGGGTACCGATACCTGTCGCGCCCGTGCCGGAAACGCCGACGGTGCCGCTGTTGACGATTGCAACGTCGTTGCCGCTGGCGCCGATGCCAATGGAAGCCAGCCCCGACACGGCAATCGACCCGGTATTGTCCACCCGCAGGCCGTCGTTCTGCCAGACGATCCCGGCGGCGGCGATACCAAAAGCTTCGATCGAGCCGCTGTTGGAAATCCTCAGGTCCGGTCCGGCGCCGATGATGCCCGCGGCGGCCGCGCCGGCAACGCCGATGAAGCCGCGGTTGTCGATACGCCCGCCGGGCGCATCGCTGATGATGCCGTATGTGGCGACCCCCAGCGCCTCGATCGCACCGTTGTTGACGATGTCCGCGTTCCCGCCCTCGGACAGGATGCCGATGGAGGCATCGCCTATCGCCAGGATGGTCCCGTCGTTGAGAATCGCCGCGTCCAAGCCTGCGAATTGACGTTGATGGCGCCGCCCGACGTTTCAACCAGACCGTGGTTGTTGAACCTCTGGGCCGGGCCGAACATCCGCACGGCATCGATACCGGCGCCAGATGTCTCGATGGCTCCCGTTGCACTGACAGCGCCGGTGTCGCCGGCGCCGGTCATCGTCTGCTGGCCGGCAGTCACGCCATTGCCGATGACAAAACTCTGCGAGCGCGCCGCGCCCCTTTCAAGCGAGACCGCGGCGAGAATTGACAGCGCAACCGCGCCGGAAAGCCCAGCATGCGACGTCGGCATCCCCCTCGCATGGGCACGCAACTAGCGGACTCTGCGCCCGACGGAAGCGAAAAACAAGCCGGAGGCGACGTGCCCGCGCTGGCGCAATTTCCAGAAAAACTGTGAAGCCGGTTTTTCCGTTCGGAATGGCGCCAGAACCGGGAGACAGAGCGGTTCATCATTTCGATGAAACCGCGCTATCGGTCGGCGTGGGCGAAAATGCCTACCGCCTGAGCACCGCGCTCAGCACGTCCCGGATGCCGATCGCGCCGACGAAGCGCGAGCCTTCGTCGAACAGCGCCACCGGAGCCGTCTGCGAGCGGTGCATGGCCAGCATCACCGTCTTCAGCGACGTGCCGGGATTGGCCCAGAACACTTGCGCCCCCTCCTCCGGCTGGCGCTCGACATCGGCGCACGACACCCACACCGCCGGCTTGCCGTCGCGTTCGGCCGCCGCCACCAGGCCGTGCTCGTCGATCTTGAAGCGCGTCGTCTTGCGCCGGTCGAGCCAGACCCAGCCGTTCTCGCCGTGTTCGAGGTCGCGCCGGTCGCGCATCACGTTCCACGCCGTCAGCACCGACAGAGGATTCACATTGGCGATGAAGTCGCGGACATAGTCGTTGGCAGGCCTGAGCACGATGTCTTCCGGCGCGCCTGTCTGGACGATGCGCCCGCCTTCCATGATCGTGATGTGGCTGCCGATCTTCAGCGCCTCCTCGAGGTCGTGGCTGACGAAGATGATGGTCTTCTTCAGTTCCGCCTGGAGTAGCAGAAGCTCGTCCTGCAGCTTGGTGCGGATCAGCGGATCGAGCGCCGAGAACGGCTCATCCATCAACAGGATCGGCGCCTCGGTGGCGAAGGCGCGTGCCAGGCCGACGCGCTGCTGCATGCCGCCCGAAAGCTCATGCGCGTATTTCTTCGACCACTGGTCGAGATGGACGAGCTGAAGCTGCTTCCTGACCCGCTCCTTGCGCTCGGCCTCCGGCACGCCGGCGAGCTCGAGGCCGAAGCCGACATTCTCTTCCACCGTGCGCCAGGGCAGCAGGCCGAATTGCTGAAACACCATCGCCACCTGCTTCTGCCGCAGCCGCCGCAAGGTCGCCTCGTCGCAGGTGACGACGTCGACCGTGCGGTCGCCGTCCTTCACCAGCACCTGGCCGCGCGACACCACGTTCAGCCGATTGACGGCCCTGAGCAAGGTCGACTTGCCGGAACCGGAAAGGCCCATCAGCACCGAGATCTCGCCCTCATGGATCGTCAGGCTGGCATCCGCGCAGCCCAGCACATTGCCGGTCTTTTCGAGGATCTCGGCGCGGGTGGCGCCCTGGTCGATCAGCGCCAGCGAGCCCGCCTGATCGGCGCCGAAGACGATATCGACATTCTTGAAATCGACGGCGACGGTCATTTTTTGCCTCCAACGCCAATGCGGGTCATTCGGTCGAGCACGATGGCCAGCACGACGATGCCAAGGCCGGCCTCGAGCCCGAGGTCGATCCGGCGCGAGCCGAGCGCGCGGTTGATTTCAGTGCCGAGGCCGCCGGCACCGATCAGGGCCGCGAACACCACCATCGACAGTGACAGCATGATCGACTGAGTCAGGCCCGCCATTATGGTGGGCAAGGCTGAAGGTAGCTCGACCTTCCAGAGAAGTTGTCTTTTGGTGGCGCCGAACGCCTCACCTGCCTCGACGATCGATTTCGGCACTGAGGTGACGCCGAGATGCGTGAGACGAACCGGGGTCGGAATGACGAAGATGATGGTGACGATGAGGCCGGGGGCGTTGCCAAGCCCGAACAGCGTCAGCACCGGGATCAGGTAGACGAAGGTGGGCAGAGTCTGCATCAGGTCGAGCACCGGCAGCATGAAGCGGTAGACCTTCGGCTTGTGCGCGGCCCAGATGCCGAGCGGAACGCCGATCGCCATCGAGGCGGCGGCGGCCGCAACCACCAACACCAGAGTCTCCACGGTCTGCTTCCACAGGTTCTGGTTGATGATGAAGATGAGGCCGATGAAGACGCCGACGGCGAGCGGGCGCGAGCGCTGCAGGAACCAGGCTATGACGGCAACGACCAGCGCCAGCAGGACCGGCGGCACCACCAATAAGAGGTCCACCGCCCCGTCGAGGATGAAGTTCAGGCCATTGGAGAAGGCTCTGAAAATGGTGTCGAAATTGTCGGTGAGGAAACCGAAGAAGGCCTTGCCCCACGGACCTATGGGGATCTTGTAGGCGACCAGGAATTTCGAAATCGGATCCATCTTTCCCCTCTCTGGCCTTCGCCATTTTTGGCGGACGGTCGTCTTCTCAGCATATGAAAAAGGGCAGCCTTTTCCAGTGGCTGCCCTTTTCCGGAGATCATGCCGGACTCAAAGCTTGCTTAGCTCCCGAGCGCGGTCTTGACGGCCGCCGCCGCGTCGCCGCCGTCGAAAGTGGTCACGCCGGCGATCCAGGGCGCGATCGCGTCCGGATGCTTCTTCAGCCAGTCGGTGGCGACTGTCTGGGCGTCGCCGCCCTTCAGGATCGCATCCATCATCTCGCCTTCCATGTCGAGATTGAACTTCAGGTTGGCGATGAACTTGCCGGCGTTCGGGCATTCGGTGGTGTAGCCCTTGCGCACGTTGGTGTAGACGGTCGCGGCGCCGAAGCCGCTGTCGCCCATGCCGTCGAGATAGGTGATCTTCATGGCGCCCATCACCGGATGCGGCGTCCAGCCGAGGAAGGCGATCCACTCGTTGTTCTTCATCGACTGCTCGGCCTGCGTCAGCATGCCGGCCTCCGACGACTCGACCAGCTCGAACCCTTCGAGATTGTCCTTCGGGTTCTTGATCATGTCGAGGATGATGCGGTTGCCGTCATTGCCGGCCTCGATGCCGTAGATCTTGCCGTCGAATTTGTCCTTGAACTTGCCGAGATCGGTCAGCGTCTTGACGCCGGCGTCCGCGACATAGGTCGGCACGACGATGCCGTAGCCGGCACCGGTCAGGTTGGTGCTCACCGTCTCGACCGAGCCGTCGGCGGTATAGTCCTTGATGTCATTGGTCATCGACGGCATCCAGTTGCCGAGGAAGACGTCGAGGTCCTTGTTCTTCAGCGACGCATAGGTCACCGGCACCGAAAGCTGGATCGTCTGCGGCTCGTAGCCGAGCGCGGTGAGCAGCACCGAGGCCAGCCCCGTCGTTGCCTGGATGTCGGTCCAGCCGACATCGGACAGACGCACGGCCTTGCAACTCGCCGGATCGCCGGCATAGGCGGCGGTCGTGGATAGAAGCGCCGCCAGGCCGAGGCCGGCGACGAAAGATTTCATACGCGACATTAACTTTCTCCCATTGCAATTCGAGGCGGCGCGAAGTCACGGTTCTTGCGACCGCCTTGTTTCGTCAGCCAAACACCATTTTGATGTGGTTTCAAGCGGCGCCACATCACGAACAACGGCGCGCGCTGGCCATTCAGCGACATAGCGCGCTTTCCGGTGGGCCCGCTTTTTTGGTGGAAGGAGCCGGCGACCCCTCCCCGCGCCGCGGCAATTGAGCTTAAAGACCGTATGGCCAAGCTCTACTTCAACTACGCAACGATGAATGCCGGCAAGACGACGATGCTCCTGCAGGCGTCCTACAACTATCGCGAACGCGGCATGACGACGATGCTGTTCGTCGCCGGCCATTATCGCAAGGGCGACAGCGGACTGATCTCGTCGCGCATCGGGCTGGAGGCCGAGGCCGAGATGTTCCGCGACGGCGATGATCTCTATGCCCGCGTCGCCGAGCATCACGAGCACACCACCGTGCATTGCGTCTTCGTCGACGAGGCGCAGTTCCTCGAGGAGGAGCAGGTCTGGCAGCTCGCCCGCATCGCCGACCGGCTGAACATCCCGGTCATGTGCTACGGCCTGCGCACCGATTTCCAGGGCAAGCTGTTTTCCGGCTCGCGCGCCCTGCTTGCCATAGCCGACGACCTGCGCGAGGTGCGCACCATCTGCCGCTGCGGCCGTAAGGCGACGATGGTCGTGCGCCTCGGTCCCGACGGCAAGGTGGCGAGGCAGGGCGAGCAGGTGGCGATCGGCAAGGACGTCTATGTCTCGCTCTGCCGCCGGCACTGGGAAGAGGAGATGGGCCGGGCCGCGCCCGATGACTTCATCGGCTTTACGGGCAATTGAACAGAGAGCCTGCCGACGACAATGCGATAACCTTCTTGCGAATGCGCCGCTTCATGCTTGCCTTTGTCACGGCGCGCGCCTGTCTTCCGCACTCAGCGACGCGGGCCGGCTGTACGCGGCAGGCATCGCCTGACGGGTCGAGCCGTTGGCCGGTTGGCGATCGGCTGATCTGGCGACGATCCGCCACAAGAGATTTTGCTGCGCCATTCCAGCGACGCACCTCGTTCGCAAAAACAATAGCTTAATGCGTATCAGCTAAAGCTGCCCGAAGGCGAGGAGCATTACTCGCGCCATGCGCATGCTTGCCTTTTCTTTCAAGGGCCTAACCAATTCTTTTGTTTTGGCGCCTCGCCTTGTCTTCCTTCTTTCAATCCCTTGAGGCCCCACATATATTCGCCGCCACGTGCGACACGAAACCGGATGCCGAAGCGGGAGGCCCCTATGGCGACATTGCAGAATTTCGATGCCGAAATTGCCAAGACCAAGCAGGTCGTTGAGGACATGCGCACCAAGATCGAGCAATCTGGCACCGTGCTCGACACGCTCGCCCAGGCCGACAAGAAGATTGGCGACGCCAATTTCGACATCGAGAACGCCCGCATCGAGGATGTGCTGAAGCAGCAGAAGGTGATGGAAGGCAATATCGCCGACCTGATCATCGGGCTGGAGGACGCCACCAATGTGTTCGGCGCCGAATTCGAGAGCATGAAGAATTACACCGGCTGGGAAAACTTCGTCGGCGTGTTCTCGGCGCAGCGCAAGCAGCGCATGCGCACCGACCGCGTGCGCAACATGTCGCTGGCGGGCAATCTGCAGGAGCTGCTGGCGAAATCCGACACCATCGTCGGCATCCTGAAAGCCCAGAAGCAGATCCTCGACCAGCGTTACAAGACCTCCGAAACCAGCCTGTCGCAGGTGATCGAGCGCCGCAAGGCCACAATGTCCAATCTGGAGACGGTGCAGAAGCGCATCGAGGAGCTCAATCCGATGCTGCTCGACATCGAGAACAAGATCGCCGCCTCGACCAGCCAGAAGGAGCGCACCCAGCTCGAGGGCGAGCGTTCGAAGCTGGCGACCGAATACAACGAGAAGCAGGCCAAGGAGCAAGAGCTGCTGGCCGAAAGCCAGACGCTGGAGCGCTACACCTCGATGTTCCAGACGTTCGTGGACTCTCTCAACAACCAGATCGCCGCGCAGTCGACGCTGATCAACAAGCTGACCATCGACACCGAGCAGCGTATCGTCCTCTACAAGGCGCTGGAAGACTCGCTGAAGACCGCCGCCCAGCAGGACGTCGCCCACAAGATCAACACGCTGGGCAGCCAGGTCGACAACACGGCCGAAGAGACGATGGCCGGCATCGGCGCCGCCTCGCAGAAGCACATCGGCGATCTCTTGGAGATGCACGAGAAGAACATGGTGGCCAGCGCCGACATCCAGCGCCGCAAGAAGCTTGCCGACGACGCCTTCGCCCGTCGCTTCGACGAAGTGATGAAGAAGCACAATTCCGCCAACTACGTGCAGTCGTAGGCGGCGTGCGGGCATTCTTCAGGGCAGTGCCATGACACCTGAAAATGAAGCGGCGGCGCGCTACTTCTCCGCCATCACCGCGGCGCTGAGCGGGTTGGAAGTGTTCATGCGCGACGACCGCTCGCCGCTCTACCGGCATGGCATCGTCGCCAGGATCGTCGCCGAATACATCGCCCGGCTGGACAAGTCCTTCGCCTGCTGGCGCAACCGGCTGGGCTTCATGGATACGTTCCGCATCTCGCGCGCCGACAGCGGCTATCCCGTCTTCCAGAACCTGCTCGAGCTGGAGAACGACCGCCGCCAGGCCGATAGCCGCCTGGCCAACATTCCCCAGGCCGGCGAGCTGCGCGAGGAGATGGCCGACTTCATCCTTCGCCATAAGGAATTGCCCGCCGCACTCCAGAAGTCGATGGCCGAGCGGCTCTATCTGGAGGACGTCAAGAGCAAGGCGACCTTCGGTCCCTTCATCCTGGCGCAGACGGCCAAGGTCTCGGTCAATCCGAAGACCATGCGACCTTACTATCTCGTCCACTGGGCCGCGTTCGACGGCAGCGCCAACCTGCCGCTGGTCTACATGGTGACGGTCGAGGACTCTTCCGAGAGCATGGTGCGCCAGCTCGTCGACGACAGTACCGGCAAGCTGAACGAACGCGTCGACATTCCGCTCCCGGTCGACGGCCTGCTCAACCCCGAGCTTGCCCACCGCTTCGACGATTTCACAGAGAAGAATTCGGCCTACACGCTGTCGCCGGCGACCATCGCGGTCAATCTCGACAAGGATTTCGAGCCGCTGCATCCCAAGCAGCTCCGCCGCGTCGTGCTCGGTCCTTTTTACTCGGCCGGCATCACCGAGAACAATTCGACGGTGACCGAGGTGCTGGCCAAGGTGCGCAAGCCGGAGAATGCCTGGCTGCTCACCTGGACCATCCAGGAAGTCTTTTCCAAGTCCGAGAAGCCCGGCCGCAAGGCCCTGTTCTCCAGCGAGAAGGCGACGCAGGAATTCTTCATCAACACCGACGACCTCGAAGCGGCGCGCCAGGGCGTCTCGAGCTACGAGAACCATGCGCTGATCCCGCACGAGGCCTACCAGGCGCTCTATGCCGCCGGCGAGGCGCAGAAGATCTTTTCCGGCTACAAGGTCCACATCTTGTCCAACGGGCAGGTCATCAGCGACGTCTGATTTCAACCGCGGAGCATCCTTCATGGACACCGGGCTGACCACGATCTCGGAAGCGGCAATCGAAAAGCACCGCGCCACCGCGCAGAGCTTCATCACCCGCATCGTCGTGCTGGAGGATCCGTCGCGCGAATCCGGCACCGCCCTTGCCGGCACCAACCGCCGCTTCGTCTCGACCGTCTCGGTCGGCTCGGTGCGCCGCACGCGCGAGGTCGAGCTCACGAAGACGGTTCAAGCCATCCATCCCGACGACCAGTTGCTGACCATTCCCCAGCACACGCTTTTGTTCCGCGCCCGCCGCGGCCTGGCGATCGCGCTTGCCATAGCCGATGTCTTCGCCGAGGGGTCCGACCTCGAAAGCCTGCAGGCCAAGAACGCTCGCGCCCCGCTAGAAGGCGACGAGGCTGCGACCTTCAAGAAGCTTTTGTCGGCATCGGCCTATGTTTCCGCCTTCAGCTTCGCCTCCTATCTCTTCCAGCTGATCGACAGCGACGGTGAAGCGCCGAACGACAGTCCGGAACCCGACTTCCTGTTCGACACGCCGCAGGACGCGGTGAAGTCGATCGTGGCCGGCCTCGACAAGGCGATTGCCGGCTCGAAGGACGATGGCGACCTGATGACGCGGGCGCGCGCCTTCGCCCGCGTGGCCATCGACGGGCTCTTGACGCGAAAAGGCCGCTTCGACGGCATCGGCGCGTTCGAGAACGCGCATATCCGCATCGACGTCGACGACTTCACCCTCGACGGTTTCGACGTCGCGCCCGGCAAGCGTTCCAAGCCGTTGGTGATGACCTTCAAGAAACCGGAAGAGGTCGTCGGCAACCACATCGCCAAATTCCAGTCGGTCAGGCTGGCCAAGATGCTGATGGCCTATGATTTCGAACGCGAGCTGAACCCCTTCGTCGAGCTCGGCGGCTTCCTGTTCACCTTCATCGGCGACGGCGCCCCCGGCACCGGCAAGACGACGCTGATCCAGATGATCGCCGGCCTCGTCAACGGCTATTGCCAGGTCGCCGGCTATCCTTTCGCCTACGAGAATTTCGGCGTCGACCAGATCTCATCCTACCAGGGCAAGTCCGGGCAGAACTGCCGCCAGTTCATCAACAACGTGCTCAACCCGCGCGCCATCGGTTTCGGCACCATCGACGACATCGACCAGGTGGCGGCGCGACGCTCCGACGACCGCGCCTCGGCCGGCCAGCAGGAAATCACCGGCGTCCTGATGGACGCTTTTGCCGGAGCCTCCACCGTGGTGCGCGGCAATTGCTCCTTCGGCATGTTCTCCAACTATCCCGAGAACGTCGACGATGCGCTGCGGCAGCGCGCCGGCGCCCGCTGGCTGGTCGACGGGCCGCAGACCCGCGACGACTACATCGACATCTTCGTGCTGCTCGCCGGCAAGAACCACAAGATCCCGCTCGGCGATCATGAGCTCTATGCCGCGCAGGAGATCCAGCGTGCCGTGGCCGAAGCCTATGAGGAGCACGAGAAGCCGCAGGAAGACGGGCTGATAAAGGTCTATGAGCGCTATATGAAGGAGAACGGCGCGCCGAAGACCATGGCCGATATCGGCACCTATCTGCACATGATCAAGGACGCCGAGCCGCGCTTCACCGGCCGCGCCATCAAGAACGTCACCGACGCCATCAAGATGCGCGCCATGGACATCGAGCTGCCGGACGACTGGTTCGAGAAGCCTGAAGCCTTCATGCACAAGAGCTACGATGACAAGAAGGCGATGATCGAGGAACTGCGCGGGCCGTTTTCGATGGACATGGTCATGCAGGAGATCAACCGCTACGCCGATTCCGAATTCCGCTATTCCGACAAGTCCGACGACGCCGCGGTGGAGAAGCTCCTGCGCGACGCACGGCTCCGCGAACGCGCCACGCGCGAGATGGAGGAGCTGAAGAAGAAGGGCCTGTGGTGATCTTTTCCTTCTCCCCGTTCACGGGGAGAATGTGCCCGAAGGGCGGATGAGGGGCAGCGCCATGCGTGGAAGAAATGAGCCGAAAGTAGCGAGGGCCGTGAGCTTCGGAAGGTTGAAAACGATGCCGAGCAACGGCTGTGGCATGAATTGCGAGGATGGCGATTGAACGGCTACAAATTTGTTCGCCAACTGGCGATTGGCCCCTATTTCGCAGATTTCGCTTGCCGTGAAGACAATCTGGTCGTGGAGGTCGACGGCAGCCAGCATGCCGGTCGATCCCGAGATCGATACAGGGACGAGACGATGAATGCTAATAGTTGGTCGGTGTTGAGGGTTTGGCATGCGGATGTTCTGACCAGCCTCGCGAGTGTGTTGGAGACAATCATAGCAGCCCTGGATGGTAGGCTGGACCGCAAGATGATTGGTATCGATGCGAAATTTCTGCCGGCTGCGACGCTGGAGGAAAAATCATGAGCGTCGGCGCCGCCCCTCATCCGCCCTTCGGGCACCTTCTCCCCGTGAACGGGGAGAAGGAATAATGGCCAAAAAGCCCGACCTTCTGCGCGACAACGAGCTGATCTATGGTCGCCTGCTTGCGGTCGACGAGCCGCATCTCATCCAGCGCTACAACAAGGCGCTTGTCGCCTTCGGCCTTGAACCTACCAAGCTGAAGAGCTTCCAGATCGACCGCACGGGCTTCTCGCCGGAAGTCGCGGAGGAGTGCGGCGACTACGACTATCTCGACCCCAACGAGGTCAACCGCCGCTTCATCATCCTGACGCCGTCGCAGATCGACCTGCCGGTGGTGCACACCGCCTTCTCCAACACCTCGCAGCTGATGTTCGAGTTCATGTCCAAGAACCAGCGCGCCATCGACGCGCTGACCATCAAGGACGTCATCTACGGCGAGATCGAGGACTCCGTCCCCAAGGTCAACGACATCGAGGACCTGCTGTCGATCAACCAGGTCGAGTTCAAGGTGCTGTCGGCCGAGGATGTGCTGGGCAAGGCGGCCGAGCTCGGCAAGCTGGTCGACCGGCTGAAGCAGGAGCCCGACGCCTGGCGCGACGACGCCATGCTCGAGCGCATGGTCGATCTCGCCAAGATCTGCGGCGACATCCGCGAGAACGCGCTGGTGCCCGACCAGGTGATCTTCCGCCACAACGCCTACTGGACCAGCCATTTCGGCGGGCTCTACGTCTTCGTCGACCCCGACATGACGACGGTGATCTCCGATCCGGCAGCGCCTGGTTTCCGCCGCTCGCGGCCTTGGCAGGTGAGCTATCTGTCGATCAACGACGCCGACAAGGTGTTCCGCTTCCTGGCGGGAACCGGCCGCCTCGACCTGCCGCGCGCCTCCTGGATCGAAGCTTCGGGCTATCTCGAGCATCGCGCCGAGATGGTGGTGCGGGCGCTGATCCGCGACGCCGAGCCCAACCGCAACCTGACGGACGTCGACAAGGTCTGGCTGCAGACCTGGATCCACGGCCATGCCGACCTGATCGCCAGCGACGGCAACTTCCCCTTCCTCAACGCCGCAAAGCGCGAGATCGCCCAGTTCGGCCACCTGAAGCTGGAAGATGTGCCGCCGCGCCAGCGCTTCCTGGTGGTGCGCGCCAAGCCCGACCATCCCGATGCCTGGCTCACCAACCAGCTGATCTCGGATTTCGTGCCGCAGGACTTCGTCTCGCGCTACGTCTTCAACAAACCGGGCTTCTACAAGGACTTCGACGGCTTCAGCGACGCCTGGCGATCGCATGTTGTGGACGTTCTGAAAACCACATATTTGAAGGACAAGGCGGTGTTCCGCGCGCGCCTTTACGGCTTGACTGACTAGAGCAATTCCAGGAAAAGTGTGGGCGGTTTTCCGTCCGGAATTGCGCCAAAACAAAGGGTTAGGGCAGATCGCCGTTTCCCTTGAAACGGTGAACTGCTCTAAGGGGGTGAAGAGAGCCATGCTTGATCCGATCGTGAACTTCTTCATCCGGATTTTCCAATGGATCGGCCGTGGCACCGGCTTCGTCGTCGGCATTGTTCTCTGGCCATTCATGTGGGTCGGCCGCTGGTACGGCCAGCGCGGCTGGATCCTGAAGGCGGTGGTCGGGCTTACCCTTCTGGTGCTGATCGGCCTCTACGCCAATTTCTTCTACGCCACCCAGTGGTGGAACAATTTCGACCCCAACTATCCGGACAAATACACCTTCGAGAAGCGGAACGTTTCGGCCGGCGAGCAGGTTTCGGCCGGCGCCGGCACCGACACCGCCAAGACCTGCGGCAACTCGGCGATCGCCCAGGTGGCGGCCGATCTGACGGACTTCAACGTCAATCAGAACGCCTGGGTCTCCTCGATGATCCTCTACAAGCTCGGCTTGTTCGGCATCGACTGGGACCACACGCCGTGGATGGACAACAAGGCTTCCTTCCAGCGCGGCATCAACCAGGCGGTACGCCGCACCGCGACGGAGCTTGCCGACAATCTCGGCCGCGTGCGCACGACCTCGCAGATCGACGGCGACCTGCAGGATGCGCGCGGCAATCTGCAGTTCGATGAATACACCTGGTATTTCGGCTTGAACCCGTTCGGCCCGAAGACGCCGACGCCGAGCTATTACCGCGACGCGGTGCGCAAGCTGCGCTCCTTCAATGCTCGCCTTGCTACCTGCCAGGCGACGTTCGATGCCCGTGCCGACAACCTGAAGCAGTACATCGACCGCATCTCTTCCGACATCGGCTCGACCTCGGCGATCCTCAAGGAGCGAGCCGAGAACCACAATGACGGCTGGTTCGACTTCCGCGCCGACGACCGCTTCTGGTTCGCCTATGGCCAGCTCTACGGCTATTACGGCCTGATGAAGGGCGCTCAGGCCGATTTCGACGACGTGATCAAGGAAAAGCACCTGCAGAACCTGTGGGACACGATGGACGCGCAGTTCGTCTCCGCGCTGCGCATCCAGCCCTTCATCATCGCCAACGGCCGTGAGGACGGCTGGCTCCTGCCGACGCATCTGACGACCATGGGCTTCTATATCCTGCGCGTGCGCTCCAACATGGTCGAAATCAGCAACGTGCTCAGCCAGTAGCACTGCCGTCAGCGCCGGGCGCTGGCGGATTTGCGCCGTCGCCTCTGTCGCATTCGGTGCATTGCGCGGCTGTTTTGGGACGGCGGAGCGACACTCGCTCTGGCTTCTATACGGCGCAACGACCGGGCGCCGAAGACGCTGGAAAGGTCGGCCGGGAGCAGCAATATCTTTCTTCGCAGGAAACAATGTTGCATGAAAATTGACGCGGCGGCATCGATAGGGTTAGAACATGCCCTCGCCTCCGCGCGACATTTCGAACATGCACCAATGATCGAACCCCTACCCTCCACCGCCCAATCCAGAGGAAAGCCGTCATGGCCGAAGTGAAGTCCGACATCGAGATCGCGCGCGCAGCCAAGAAGAAACCGATCCAGGAGATCGGCGCCAAGATCGGCATCCCCAACGAGCACCTTTTGCCCTACGGCCACGACAAGGCGAAGGTCTCGGCCGAGTTCATCAAGTCGGTGAAGGGCAACAAGGACGGCAAGCTGATCCTGGTCACCGCCATCAACCCGACGCCGGCCGGCGAAGGCAAGACGACCACCACCGTCGGCCTCGGCGACGGTCTGAACCGCATCGGCAAGAAGGCGATCGTGTGCATCCGCGAAGCCTCGCTCGGCCCGAACTTCGGCATGAAGGGCGGCGCCG
>NZ_RZOZ02000148.1:0-336 GCF_003999155.2 Mesorhizobium sp. M1D.F.Ca.ET.231.01.1.1 | reverse complement strand
GAAGAGAACGACCGGCTGGGCCGCATCCAGCGCGGCGAGACCGAGGACGGTGCCATGCTCAGCCTCAGAAACCTCTCAGTTACGCTCGACGACGGCACCTCAGTGGTGAAGGAGACCGAGGTAGAGATCCAGCCCGGCGAGCGCGCGCTGGTCTCGGGCGAATCCGGCACCGGCAAGTCGACGCTGGTGCGCGCCATTGCGGGCCTCTGGCCCTGGGGCAGTGGCAACGTCGACTTCCACCCGGGGAAGCGCCTCTTCATGCTGCCGCAGCGCCCCTATATCCCATCCGGCACGCTGCGCCGCGCCCCCGCCTATCCCGCCGCCGCCGACAACTGG
>NZ_RZOZ02000147.1:0-337 GCF_003999155.2 Mesorhizobium sp. M1D.F.Ca.ET.231.01.1.1 | reverse complement strand
CGAGGATGCTTACAATAAAGGGCATACCACCTTCATGGGGCTGGAGCTGCTCGTGGGGCCTGGTGCACTCGTACCGCGCCCCGAGACCGAGTTGCTGGGCACAACGGCCCTCGATGCCCTAGACCAATTGAGGATCGCTGAGCCTCGCATAGTCGACATGTGCTGCGGCACCGGCAATCTGGCCTGCGCCATAGCGCACTATGCCCCCGCTGCTCGAATCTGGGCGAGCGACTTGACGGATGGATGCGTCGAAGTCTCACGTCGTAATGTAGCCTTTCATGGATTGGCCGGTCGAATTGCGGTGCATCAAGGGGACTTGTTCGATGCTTTCTCGGAG
>NZ_RZOZ02000146.1:0-337 GCF_003999155.2 Mesorhizobium sp. M1D.F.Ca.ET.231.01.1.1 | reverse complement strand
CTGAAATGCTGATAGCTCAATACGAGAAGAGCCCTACAGGGCGTAGGAGACATACTACTTAAATATAGACCGGTCTGATAGTTATCCGCGTTAGGCTTCGGTATCGTATAAGGCGTTTATAACGCTAGCTAATTCAATAATAAGGATATCGATGGCAAATATTTCAGGGGGGAGAGGTGCTCGTTTTTATGCCTCAGCTAAGCGGGGGCTGGAATGCGTGCGGCGAACGGCGAGCGCCGGTGCAGTGGCGTATATAGCGATTCTGCCGATGGCGGCGTCCGCTGACGACATCACGTATGCCTACGACCCGATAGGTCGCCTCACGTCGGTGTCGGTC
>NZ_RZOZ02000145.1:0-338 GCF_003999155.2 Mesorhizobium sp. M1D.F.Ca.ET.231.01.1.1 | reverse complement strand
GTTTTCTTGCTGGCCGCTTTGGCTTTCTTTTTCACCACCCCGACCCACGCCGCACCCATCGACGACCAGTTCCGCTCATGGCTGCAAACCGACCTCTGGCCGGAGGCCAAGTCCAAAGGCATCTCCAAGAAAACCTTCGATGAGGCGTTCCTTGGCGTGAAGCCGAATTTGAGCCTGCCGGACCTCGTGATGCCCGGTGAGACGCCGACCACACCTGAAAAGCAGCACCAGTCCGAATTCGGTCCGCCCGCCAACTATTTCGCCGAAAAAATCGTTCGCGCCGTCACCACGGGCGGGCGCACACGCGAAAGCGCCAATTCGAGGGTGCTCGGTCTGAT
>NZ_RZOZ02000144.1:0-339 GCF_003999155.2 Mesorhizobium sp. M1D.F.Ca.ET.231.01.1.1 | reverse complement strand
GCCGCTTTCCGAGCGCATGGGCTGGCTGCCGGTTTCCGACAGATCCACGATTGCCAATCGGCTGTGGCCGAAAGCGACACCAGCCTCCACATCTTTCCAGAAGCTTTCGCCGTCAGGCCCTCTGTGACGAAGGGCCGTTGTCATCCGTGCGATGGCTTTGAGTGGCCCTGTACTGGGCGCGTCCGGCGCAAGAAAGATCCCTGCGATTCCGCACATATTAACGGCCCCTCGCTGCCGCAGTTGCCGCGATAGACTTGGGATCTGCCGCCATGAGGCAAAGAGCGATCGAGAACCAAACGATCGGATGGCGAATGACCAAATGGGGTAAGCCGAAGATGG
>NZ_RZOZ02000143.1:0-339 GCF_003999155.2 Mesorhizobium sp. M1D.F.Ca.ET.231.01.1.1 | reverse complement strand
GAAGCCGATGGCGCATACCGTGCCGATGTTGTGGCCGTCATTGGTGCGCAACGGCACGCCGGCATAGAAGCGGATCTGCGGGCCTGCCGTCACCATCGGGTTCTGCGCGAAGCGCGCATCGTCGCGCGCGTCGGGCACCACCAGCGGCGACCTGTCCTGCAGCGTGTATTTGCAAAAGGTCTCGTCACGGCTGACCTCGCGGTTCTCCAGCCCCTCATAGGCCTTGTACCACTGCCGGTGTCCGTCGATCATCGAGACGATGGCGATCGGCACGTCGAAGATGTTCCTGATCAGCCTGGTGATACGCCGCGTGAGGAGGCCTTCGACCGCATCACCAGG
>NZ_RZOZ02000142.1:0-340 GCF_003999155.2 Mesorhizobium sp. M1D.F.Ca.ET.231.01.1.1 | reverse complement strand
GGCAACGCGGTTGGTGCCTTGCCTAAGTCGCTTCAGTTTCGGGTCGGCCGCGCCGGCGGGCTGATGCCGGCATTGGCGAGGCGGCGCATGAGTACGTCGATCCATTCGCCCTGCTGAAACTGCAAAGCTTCCCAGTGCGGCCACCCTGGCGCGGCTTCGATCAGGTGCAAAATGGTCCAGTTCAGGCCATATGCGGTATCGCCGTCGGCCGGCAGCAAAGATACAAGCTCGCGCACGTCGTCCTCCGATAGCGGCAACACCACGGAAGACAGGAGCCTTTCGATTGCTTCGAACTGCCGCGGATCGAGTTGTTCCACCAAACTCGGCGCGATGGCGCGTA
>NZ_RZOZ02000141.1:0-341 GCF_003999155.2 Mesorhizobium sp. M1D.F.Ca.ET.231.01.1.1 | reverse complement strand
TGCGCCGCTCCACGACCCGGGTGAAGAGCCGCATGCTGTCAAAACGATCCATGGCTGATTGTTCGCACAGACTGAATAGTGTTGGCAATCCATGCCCGATTATATCGCCTTCTTAGGCGAGTATATGCATCTCCATCCGAAGAGAAGGAGATTTCGCCATGACCACCCGTCCCATCGCCCTCATCACCGGCGGCAGCCGCGGCCTGGGCCGCAACACCGCGCTTCACCTCGCCCGCAAAGGGGTCGACGTCGTCCTCACCTATCGCTCACGCGTCGATGAGGCCAAGACTGCCATTGCCGAAATCGAAGCAGCCGGCGGCCGGGCTGCAGCACTTGAGCTC
>NZ_RZOZ02000140.1:0-341 GCF_003999155.2 Mesorhizobium sp. M1D.F.Ca.ET.231.01.1.1 | reverse complement strand
TCTCCCGTCAACGTCACGGCCAATGGCCGCTCCTATGCCTGGCCGCGGGTGCCGGCGATCGCCATCTGCCTCGATGGCTGCGAGCCGGCCTATCTCGATGAGGCGATCGAGGCCGGGCTGATGCCGGCGCTGGAAAGGATCAAAAAGAAGGGCACGGTGCGCTTTGCCCATTCGGTGATCCCGAGCTTCACCAACCCGAACAATCTGTCGATCGCCACCGGCCGGCCGCCCGCTGTGCACGGCATCTGCGGCAACTACCTCTACAACCCGGAAACGGGCGAGGAGGTGATGATGAACGACCCGAAGTTCCTGCGCGCGCCGACGATCTTCCAGGCTTTCTG
>NZ_RZOZ02000139.1:0-341 GCF_003999155.2 Mesorhizobium sp. M1D.F.Ca.ET.231.01.1.1 | reverse complement strand
CTTACCTATCGTCGAGGCCACGCCGACATCTCCTCGGACGCGAAACTTGCGACCAGTCTGCCGGCGGGGTCTCCTGAAGGCTACCTCGAGGCCCTTGCGGTCCTGTACAGCGACTATGCGACGGCGCTGGAGGCCGGCCGAAACTGGCGAGAAGTGCTCCCCGTGCCGATCCCGGATGTGTACGAAGGGCTGCGGGGCGTTCTGCTGTCCGAGATCAGCGTCAGATCTTCAGCTTCGAAGTCATGGGTTTCGTTCCCCCGCTCCTGAGCAGGCTAGCCGTCAACACTGTGAATGAATGTCCGATGTCGTTTGAGCTATCTCGTTCGGACGAAGCCTTGAGG
>NZ_RZOZ02000013.1:0-196996 GCF_003999155.2 Mesorhizobium sp. M1D.F.Ca.ET.231.01.1.1 | reverse complement strand
CGGCGCCGCCCTTCATGCCGAAGTTCGGGCCGAGCGAGGCTTCGCGGATGCACACGATCGCCTTCTTGCCGATGCGGTTCAGACCGTCGCCGAGGCCGACGGTGGTGGTCGTCTTGCCTTCGCCGGCAGGCGTCGGGTTGATGGCGGTGACCAGGATCAGCTTGCCGTCCTTGTTGCCCTTCACCGACTTGATGAATTCGGCCGAGACCTTCGCCTTGTCGTGGCCGTAGGGCAAAAGGTGCTCGTTGGGGATGCCGATCTTGGCGCCGATCTCCTGGATCGGTTTCTTCTTGGCTGCGCGCGCTATTTCAATATCGGTTTTGAATTCGGCCATGGGTCTTTGCCTCGAGATCGGGTTGCGGGGAATGAATGCTGTTTCTAGAACTGTGGCCTCGGCAGGTTGCTGGCGAGGTAGGCTGAGGTCAGCGTGTTGGCCATCAGAAGCGCGATCGTCATTGGCCCGACACCGCCGGGCACGGGCGTGATCGCGCCGGCACGATCCGCCGCCTCGGCGTAGGCAACGTCGCCGACCAGGCGGTTCTTGCCATTGCCCTTCTCCGGCGCGGCGACGCGGTTGATGCCCACGTCGATCACAGTGGTGCCTGGCTTCACCCACTCACCCCTGATCATTTCCGGCCGGCCCACCGCCGCCACGAGGATGTCGGCGCCACGACAAAGCTCGGGCAGATTCTTCGTCCGGCTATGAGCAACGGTAACGGTGGCGTTCGCGGCAAGCAGAAGGTTGGCCATCGGCTTGCCAACGATGTTGGAGCGGCCGACGACGACTGCATTGAGACCGGAAAGATCCTTGCCATGCACGCGCTCGATCAGCAGCATCGAGCCGGCCGGTGTGCAGGGTACGAAAGCCGTCTCGAGCTCACCGGTGCCAAGCTTGCCGACGTTGACAAAGTGGAAGCCGTCGACGTCCTTCTCCGGCGCAATCGCCTGGATGACCTTGCCCGCATCGATGTGATCCGGAAGCGGCAACTGCACCAGAATGCCATGGATCGTACGATCGCCATTCAAGATATCGATAAGATCGATCAGGTAGGCCTCGCTGGTGCCCGCGGGCAGCGTATGTTGCAACGAATTGAAGCCGCATTCCTTCGCCGTACGCGACTTCGCAGCCACATAGACCTGGCTTGCCGGATCCTCCCCGACGATGATGACCGCAAGACCAGGCGTTACATTCTTCGAAACAGCCAGGTCGTTGCTCGCGCTTGTGACCTTTGCGATCACATCGGCGGCAACAGCCTTGCCATCGATCACTTCAGCCATCGCCTCTCTCCGCTCTTGAGAATGAAATACGGCGTCGCTTTGCCGTCGAACGTCGAAAATCAAGTTGCAAAACCCTGCAATTATTTGGGCTGAAAGTCAACTATAAGGAAAGAAAAATTCATAGGAAGAAAAAAGAGATTTTCGCCTCGTCTGCCTCGATCAGTTGGCGGGCAGCTACGCCAGGCCTTTCACGGGTCAAAGAAAAGTCACCGCCTGGCCTTGCAGGCGGTGACTAAGCAACCGCGGTTCAATGCGGCTGGGAGGAGGGGACGTTTCCCGGTTCAAAGATGATCAGGCTATCGCCGATCACAGTACGAAGATCCGGTTGGCGATCAGCACCACGATAAGGCCAGCCGCCAGCGTCGCGTAAGGCAGAAGTCCGGCCTTCTTGGCTCTGAGATCGGTGGACTTCATGCCGAGATCGTCCAGCATGTGATCGGGGAACTTGCCGCCGTCCTGAATGTAGTGCCGGAAGCAGAATACCGGGAGGATCAGTGCCGCGGTTATCAGGCCGGCCCACAGCGCCATCGGATTCCAGACCTTGGCACCGGCACCCATGAAGATGGCGTTGACATAAGCGAAGATCGCCCCGATCCCCAGCAGCCAGGTCGGCGCCTTCCAGGGCCGCTCGATATGGCCGTTGTCGATCCGGTGGATCCAGCCGGCGTTGAGGTTGAGGAAGTTGAAGATGATGTAGCCGCAGTTCGACACCGCGAGGATGAAGAAGAAGCTGGTCGCGTCGGCCGAGGCGATGGCCAGCACGATAAGGTTGAAGCAAAGGTCGGTCCACATCGCCCGGGTAGGCGCGCCGTGCTCGTTGACGTGGCTCAGATAGCGCGGCAGCCAACCGTCGACGGAGCCCTGGTAGAGCGTGCGCGAGGAGCCGGCCATCGCTGTCATGATGCAGAGCACCAGCGCCAGGATCATCAGCATCACCAGCAGGCTGTGGATCAGGTTACCGCCGCCGACCATGCTGGCCAACGCATCGGCGACGCCCGAGCCATCCACGATTGGCGTTGCCAGCATGCCGTTGAGGCCAAGCACGCCCTGGAAGGTGAAGGGCACCAGGATGAACAGAAGCATGCAGAGCAGGCCGGAATAGAAGATCGCCTTGAAGGTGTCGGTGCCGGGGTTCTTGAACTCCGAGGTGTAGCAGACCGCGGTCTCGAAGCCGTAGGTCGACCAGGCGGCGATGAACATGCCGCCGAGCGCCAGCGTCCATCCGGCGATGTTCCATGAGCCTGGATCGGGCGCGTAGGCGGCGGCCAGCGGGACCAGAGGCGAGAAATTCGCCCAGTCGATCTGGCCGGTGAAGATCGGCACCACGCCGACGATCAGCATCGGGATGATGACGAGCAGGCCGATATATTTCTGCACACTGGCGGTGCCCAGGATGCCGCGATGCTGGATGGCGAAGATGATCAGCATCAGCAGCGCGCCGATGAAGAATGTCGCGTTCAATGAGAAACTGACAGGCCCAAGCGTGTGGGTGAAGAGAGACCAACTGCGGATAGCAGGCGTTGCGGCAGCCGTCACCGCCGCGATGGCGTCGGCCGCGCTCGTGCCGGCATGGGTCCCGATGTAGGCAACCACCTGCGGAGAGGTCTCGGTGAAGACCGGAATTGGCGCCAGCGCATTGAGGATGTAGGCGGCGGCGATGGAACAGCCGAGCGACAGCACCGGCGACCAGGCGAACCAGTTGCACCACACCGACAATGGCGCGATGAATTTCGAATAACGCAGCCAGGCGGTCGCGCCATAGACCGAGGCGCCGCCGGACTTGTTGGGAAACAGACCGGCGATTTCGGCGTATGTGAACGACTGCAGGAAACCCATGATCATGGACACGGTCCAAATCAGGAAGGCCAGCTTGCCAGTCGTTCCAGCAATGCCGCCGATCGAAAACAGAACGAGGGCGGGGACGCCGCTTGCCACCCAGAAGGCGCCTCGCCAGTCAATGCTCCTATGCAATTGCCCCGCGGCTCCCACCGCGTAAGTGTCAGATAAAGCGCTCATGGCTTTTTCCCATTGTTAGAGGTTGAGTGTTCCTGCGAATCCGGCTTTCCTTTGCCGGTTATTTTGTTTCCTATTAGGCTTGTTTTTTTTATTTCAGTAAAAGCCGTTGACCATCCACCATCGTCAGGCGCTTCCCACCCCCCATTCCCCTAGATCGTTGACCAGCGTCAGTGCGACTCGGCGGAATGCCAGGCGCATCTTGTCTGCCTGCGGGCCAGAAAGCCGCATTTCGGCGATGGCTCGATCCATCAGAGCCAGCCAGTCCTCGGCGTCGCCCGCCGAGATCGGCACATGCGCGTGCATGAGACGGACGTCCATGTGCCCGTGCTTTTCCAGATAGTGACGAGGCCCGCCGAGAAAGCCGCACAGAAAGTTGAACTGTTCCTCGCGGGCATGGTCGAGGCCGTGTCCGCGAAAATGCAGTCGCAGCAACGGCTCTCCGCGAGGATCGGTCTCGATCAGGTCGTAGAAGCAGTCGACCAGACCGCGCAAAACCGTTTCGCCGCCGATCTGCGCAAGAAGAGTTTCCTTGGCTGCTACTGGTTCCATATGCGTCAGGACTGCGGACGGGTTTTCTTGGGATCATAGTGCGATAGCGGGACGATCATGGCCGGCAGACGCTTCTGGTGGCCGTCGAGCTTGCCGATCTCGACATGCGCGCCGACATCGGCATGGGCCACGTCGATGCGCGCCAACGCAATGTTCTTGCCGAGGATCGGCGAACGCGTTGACGATGTGACCTCGCCGATCTGCGCGCGCCCAAGATGGATGCAGTCGCCATGGCCGACCGCGACGGTCCCTTCGATGTCAAGCCCGACCATCTTGCGCGATGGATGCTCCTTGCGCCGGATCAGCGCGTCGCGCCCGATGAAATCATCGGCCTTGGATTTGAGCGGCACGGTGAAGCCGATGCCCGCCTCGAACGGGTCGGTCTGATCAGAGAAGTCATAGCCGGCGAAGGTCAATCCGGCCTCGATCCGAACCATATCGAGGGCGGCCAGGCCCATGGGCGTCAATCCGTGTGCTGGCCCCTCGGCCCAGATAGCGTCGAAGACGTCGCCCGCGTGCCTGGGGTGGCACCAGACCTCGTAGCCCAGCTCGCCCGTGTAGCCGGTCCGCGACAGCACGACAGGTAGGCCCTGGTCATCACCGATGCGGCCAACGGCGAAACGGAACCAGCCGAGTTCGGCGACCGACGGCTGATGCGGCGGCGTCCAGATCACCTTCTTCAGCAGCTCACGGCTTTCCGGTCCTTGCACGGCAATGTTATGCAATTGGTCGGTGGAACTGCGGACCAGGACGTTGAGGCCGAGCTTTTCCGCCTGTTCGCGCAGCCATATGCCCGAATAGTCGTCGCCGCCGACCCATCGGAAATTGTCCTGGCCGAGACGGAACAACGTGCCGTCGTCAATCATACCGCCATGCTCGTAGCACATGGCGGTGTAAACGATCTGGCCGACCGCCAGCTTCTTCACGTCGCGCGTCATCGTGTACTGGAGCAGCGCTTCCGAATCCGGTCC
Source organism: Mesorhizobium sp. M1D.F.Ca.ET.231.01.1.1 (assembly GCF_003999155.2). Classification (NCBI taxonomy): domain Bacteria; kingdom Pseudomonadati; phylum Pseudomonadota; class Alphaproteobacteria; order Hyphomicrobiales; family Phyllobacteriaceae; genus Mesorhizobium; species Mesorhizobium sp. M1D.F.Ca.ET.231.01.1.1. Next base: position 192,182 of record NZ_RZOZ02000013.1, on the reverse strand, counting down.
CGTCACCTCGAACTTGCGCAGGGCGGAAAGGTCCATCAGCACCGACTTCTGCCGGCAAGCCCAGTACTCCTCGATCGGCCCGGCTTGTGCGTAGCTGTTTGCCAGCCAGTAGCCGCGATATTCCACGAAGTTGCGGGTCAGCTTGGACAGGCGGTCGTGAAACCCGGTTTCCTTGGTCATCTTCGGCTCCGAATCGGGAGTGGCGCGGATCGCCACGGCGCGTTGGAATTTCTCTGCCCCTGAATAGGTGCGCACATGGATGTCGGTCGGATTCCAGCCATTGGCCGCCGTCGTGTCGTCAGGGCAGGCCGAGTTGACGCAGACGAGGTCGGTCAGCGCCCGCAAGAGCACGTAGTCGCCCGGCCGCGACCACGGCTCGTCAGCATACATGACGCCATGCGCGTCGACCCCGGTGTTGAAGAAGAAGTTGGCCGCCATCCAGCCGCCGCGCGGACCGACGCCGTATGAGCCGAGCGCCTTGTTGAAGTTTTCCGTGCAGTTGATATGGCCGGGATAGCCGATATCGTCGTAATATTTCGCATAGCACGCCAGCGAGAAGGCGTCGTGGCGACCGCAAGTGTCCTGCACGACCTCGACCAGCGGCAGGAAGTCCTGATCATAGTACTTCGAATGCAGGCCAGGCAGCGGATAGGCATGCCCCATTGCGCTGCGCGTGGCGGTGACGTCGAGTGCATGCTCCTTTCCGTTGTCCAATTTGCGCGCCGAGAAGCACTGGAAATCGGTGCACTGGCGTCCGTCGACATCGATGATCTGAATATAGTCCCCGGCTTTGACGAAATAGGCCTCTGCCGTCGACGAGCGCACGCGAAGGTCGAGAACCGGATCGGCAAGCGGATCTGGCAAATCCCGGGAGGTCTCACGCAAGCGAACCGTCGCGCGCCGCACAAGGACGCTCAGCGGCGTCGCAGTCTTCTGATCGTCCGGCGCCATGTCGGTTCCCGGCGCGGCGATGACGAGCCAGCCGCCGCGGTGGACGGTCAGCTCGACTTTGGTCTTCGGTGGCGTTGTCGCTTCGAAGAAGCGAATCCCGCCCGCCGCGGCGAGGTCGATACCACGGATATCCAGCGCCTTGCGCAGCCGCTGGAGGCTGCGGTCCTGACTGGTCAGCAGCGCCTTCAAACCCGCAGCATCCGAGTTCGGACCATGGTCGACCATGCCGGCGTCGATGCGGCCCGACGCGTCGGCCACGACGATCTCGCAGATCTGGCCGCCCTCATCATTCGTTACGGTGATGCTGTCGCCTGCCGCAATGTCGATCAACATCGCTCCGGCGCCGCTGACGTTGTAGCGCTCGGTGCCGGCCGGCAAGGTCAATCCTGCGGGACGGATGATGCGGCTCGCCTGCGGCGGTCCACCGCGGACGGGAGGGTAGATCGTGTTCAGCATCGTTACCTCCTCGCTGAGGCTGGGGCTCAGCCGCTTCGTCGGCTACGCGGTCATCGACAACCTGTGTTGGGATACTTCGGTGCAGTTCAGTCCCAGCAGCGCCGGGTCCATCAGATCGGCGTGCCCGTCCGCACGGGCGGCCAGTCGTGTCTGATGCGGAGCGCACCCGTAGGCTTCGCGATAGACCTTGGAAAAGTGCGACGGCGAGATAAAACCGCAGGCCACCGCAACTTCCACGACCGGCAAGTTGGTGCTCACAAGAAGCAGCTGCGCCCGCTCCAGACGCAGTTCCATGTAGTATCGGTTCGGGGAGCGCCCCAACTCTCTGTCGAAAAGCCTTTCGATCTGCCGGCGCGAGATTCCGCTTAACGCGACAAGATGATCGACCGGCATAGGAGCATCCAAGCTTGCCTCCATCAGGCCAATGACCTTCATCACTGCCTTGTGGTTGAGCTTGACACGAGAATGGAGGGGCAGGCGCTGTCGCTCCCCCGCGGAACGCATTCGGTAGACGATGGCTTTTTCGCAGACGCGGTTGACGATGACCGAGCCATGGTCACGTTCCACCAGGTTCAGGAACATGTCGAAAGGCGCGTCCCCACCCGAGCAGGTATGCAGATCTCCGTCATGTTCGAAGGCTGTCTGGGTGGACTCTATCCCCGGAAACTGCTCGCAGAACAACGGAAGCTGCTCCCAGTGAACGGCGCACCGGCGCCCGTCCGCCAATCCAGCCCGCGCCACAACGAGGGTGCCGCTGCCGATGCAAACGAGGGGGATGCGGCGCATGCGGCATTCCCTTAGCCAGGCATCGAGCTGCTTGTTAGGGCGGGGGATGGCGCTGCCGCCGCAAATCACCGCGGCAGACGTCGAGTTCGATTTTTGGGTTCTTTCGCGTTCGTCTCTCAACGTGGAGTCGATGCCGACGGTCGTTCGGCAACTCGACATCACGGGTTGCCCGTCTTCGGATATGACTTGCCAGCTGTATATGTTTTTCCCGATTGCTTCGTTGGCCAGCCGCAGCACTTCTACCGCGCAAGAGAACGCCTGAAGCGAGAAGCCAGGCAAGAGGTAGAAACTGAACGACCTTTGCGCGGTCTGTGTAGTCAGCATCCTGGCTCCTCCTCGTTTTTGCCCTGCTCAGCGTGCTGCTGAACAGGACCCGTCTCGGTCATCTGCCCGGAACTGCTCCCAACGCGGCAAGGGAAGCGAACGGTCCGCAGGGCTTCTGGAAAAGTCGCTGGGCAACGCGAGCTCAGTTGCGCAGATAACTCTGCATTGTATCGTCCAGCGCGTCTTTCCACGGCGTGTGATGCTGCGGCGCCATGGTGCCGGTCATGACCGATTTGTAGCTGTTGTTGCGGAAGCCCATGATGTCCTTGATCTTGTGCTTCTTCCATTGGAAGAAAGCTTCGTCGGCACCGTCGACATCAAAGCTTGGATAGTCGGTCTCGGCGATCAGCTCCTTGATATAGCTGCCCTGGTAGCGGATCGCGTCATAGCTGTCCTCGCCGGCATCCTCGGCCGCCACGCGCTTCTCGACATCGGCGATCAGCTCGTTCTTGGACGCAGGCAGCTTGATCCTGCCGAGGATAACGTCGCGCGCCCACCAGGCCTGCGCATCGAACATGTTGAAGGTATACCACTGGTCCTGCATGCCGAGATAAAACAGCGCCGGATTGTGGACATAGACGACACCCTTGTAGAGGTCAGCCGTGGCCAGCCTGTTCGCGGTGCGCAGCCGCAAGTCGTCCGACATGAACGGGAAATGGTGCTTGTAGCCGGTACACAGGATGATCGCGTTGACGGTCGCCGTCGAACCATCCTTGAAGGTTGCGACGTTACCCTCGACCTTGGTCAGCAGAGGTACCTCTTTCCAGTTAGCCGGCCATTTGAAGCCCATCGCCTCCGTGCGGTGGCTGACCGTGACCGACTTGCAACCGTACTTCCAGCACTGGGAACCGATATCCTCGGCCGAGTAGCTGGTGCCGATGATCAGTATGTCCTGACCGACGAATTCTCGTGCGTCGCGGAAGTCGTGAGCATGGAGGATACGGCCATTGAACGTCTCGAAACCGGGGAATTCCGGCACGTTCGGAGTCGAGAAATGGCCCGACGCGACGATCACGTGGTCGAACTCTTCCGAGTAGGATCGGTCATGGGGAAGATCGTGCACGCGCACGGTGAACTTGCGGGTCTCGGCGCTCCAGGTCACATACCTGACAACGGTGGAAAAACGGATCCACGGGCGAACGCCGGCCTTGTTCACGCGCCCTTCGATGTAGTCGAACAACACGGCCCGGGGCGGATAGGAGGCAATCTGCTTGCCGAAGTGCTCCTCGAAGGAGTAGTCGGCGAACTCGAGACCTTCCTTCGGGCCGTTGGACCACAGATAGCGATACATCGAGCCATGCACCGGCTCGCCGAATTCGTCCAGGCCCGTGCGCCAGGTGTAGTTCCACAACCCTCCCCAATTCTTCTGCTTTTCGAAGCAGACGATTTCGGGAATCTCGGCGCCCATCTGCGCCGCGGACGCAAAGGCGCGCAACTGAGCCAAGCCGGACGGGCCGGCACCGATGACGGCAATCCGTTTCTTCATCATGATTCTCCCATTGGTCTGAACCGGTTTTTTCGAGATTGGTTCTTTTGGTTCAAACCAGTTATGATCGAAACGACAAGCTTGTCAACTAATATTCATGGAAGGAAAATGAATTTGCGCCGGAATTGGCCTCGGTCTATGAACGGTCGGTGAGGAGCGCGCCATGAACGCCGCCAGTCTAGTGCAACGACTTGCAGTGAACGCCCAGGTCAAACGGCTGGGCGTCGGCGCACAACGCGTGGTCAAAGTAGGCTTTCTCGGGCCGCTCAGCGGGCCTGTCAGCTCTTGGGGGCTGCCGGGATTGAACGGCTGCCGCATCTGGGTGGACTGGATCAATCGCACCGGCGGAATGCTCATCGGCGGGACGCGGCACAACGTCCAACTGCTGGCCGAGGACTGCGGCTATGAACCCGATCGGGCAGCGGTAGGGGCTCGGCGCCTCGTGCAGGATCACGGGGTAGGGCTGCTGATGATGCACGGAGGCGATACGTTCCGTCCGGTCCAGGACTATCTCATGTCGCGCAAGATCCTGACCTCGACGCTGCTGCCGAGCGATCTTTCGCCCGACACGCCGTATCTGATCGCGCCCAGCGAGATCCACCCCCTCTACAACGTCACGGCAGTCGAATGGCTTGCACGCAACCGCCCCGACCTGCGGCGCGTGGCGATGTGCAGCCAGACGGATGCGCTGGGTCTGCCTTCGCTGGCTACCTATCGCGCCGCCTTTGCGGCCGAGGGGATCGCGTCGGTGGGCGAGGTCCGCTACGCGCCGGAGGCCACGAACGCCGACGAAATTCTGCGCGCAATGCTGGTCGGCAATCCCGACATTTTGTGTTGGTGCACGAGCTATGAGCCAATGGTTCACGCGCTGACCGAGGCCGCTTTCCGGTCGGGATTTCGGGGGCAGATCATTTCTTGCACTGCCGACTATTATCGGCGGCTGGTCGACCGGACATCGGTGGATTTCATGGAGGGCTTTCTGTTCCAGTTCCCGGACTTCGACGATCCGGAGCTTCGCGACAAGGCCTTCTTCTTCAATCGTCCAGCCGCGTTCTTCGCGGAGTACAACCGGCGTTTCCCGGACAGCTGGAGCGCGGTTTCCTGGGAATACGTTGCCACGCTCGACCTTTGGCATGCGGCGGTCGAGAAAGCTGGAACGGCAGCGCCTGTCTCCGTTCTCGCAGCGATGAAGCATGGCGGGCTCGGCGAACATGCGTTCGGGATGGCGCAATGGGCGGGCTCGGAACTGTTCGGGAATGACAACGCCCTGATCGGCGACTGGCCGGTCGTGCGCATTACGGATGGCCAGGCGCGTATTGTAGCCTTTGGATCGGTCCCGGCTTGGCTGCAAAGGCACGGCGCGCGGTTGCGCGACGAAATGCGCGCGCTTGGGCTGATGTGGGATCAGCGCCATTCCAGTGCCTCTGGAGAGCTGCGCATCGCCGCCGGATCGGACTGACCGAGGCTCAGTCTTCCTGCAGAAGCAGCTTTTGTTCCTCGATCAATAGCAGCTTGGTGAATTCGACGGCACTCTCGATATCCCGGGCGATGATCGCGTTGAGCAGCGTGTTGTAGCGGCGCTGGTAGTCCTGTATCCGCCTAGGCGTCAGATGCCGCCGGTTGAGGGCGGCGCGGAAGCTCTGGCGGCGAGCCTGGAGCAACAGATCGTAGCATGAGGTCAGCAGCGGATTTCCCGCGCCGCGGGCTACCTGACGGTGGAATTCATCCTCGAGCCGGGCGAACTCGGCTGCTTCGGTTTGAACCCCTTCCATGGCGGACAAGGTCTCGCTCAGTCCTTCAATGGCGCGCGGCGACATGTTGATGATGGCGAGTCTCATCATGTCGGGTTCGATTATTCCGCGCATCACCAGGAGGTCGAGCGGGCTCGTCTCGGCGGCGACACCTCCGGTCGCGTCATCCGGGGCCGCCTGACCCTTCACGAAGCTGCCGCTCCCGGCACGCCGGCGTATGAAGCCATGTTTCTCGAGTATGTCCAGCGCTTCGCGAACCGTGTTGCGGGCGACGCCAAGTTCACTGGCCAATGTCCGCTCCGAGGGCAGTCGCTCGTCGGTGGTGTATCGCTGAGAGCTTATTCGCGCCAGCAGCGTATCCACCACGACACGAACCGTGGCGGTGATTGAATGATCCGCGATTAGTGCCAAGGCAGCCTCATGTTTCGATGACATCGGCGACGTTCCTTTCGACATCCGAAAGTTCGCATCCATTTGCGATGGTTCTGGTTGGCCGCGCAAGCCACGGCCGATGACCGCGCCCTTCTGGCGGTCGGCTGATTCTGATCGCCAATCTGGCGTTTCGCCGTCTGTTTCGCGCGAGTGTCTCGCTTTCCATTTCGGTTGGCCTTCGGCTCTTCCTGGCCGCGATGTTCGATTGGTCATTTTTGCTCTCAGGTAAAAAATTTTAACGGGAGTATTGATTTCAAGAACCAGTTCTCGCAAACTGGTTCAATAATTGGTATAAAAAAGGGGAATGCAATGACCAATTCCTGGAGATTTTCGACGCTCGCCGATCGCCATCGCGCGCTTGGTTCGAAGCTTGAAGACTGGAGCGGCATGGGCACCGCCTGGCAGTATGCGGGCGATCCGGAGCGCGAATATCTGGCGATCCGCACCAAGGCCGGCCTCATGGACGTTTCCGGCTTGAAGAAGGTGCACCTGAACGGCCCTGCGGCCAGCCACATCATCGACCGCGCCACGACCCGCAACGCCGAAAAGATCATGCCCGGCCGTTCGGTCTACGCGACAATGCTGAACGACGCCGGCAAGTTCATCGACGACTGCGTCATCTACCGCATGGGGCCGAACAGCTGGATGGTCGTGCACGGCTCCGGCGGCGCCCATGAGCAGCTCACGATGGCGGCTACCGGGCGTGACGTCGCCATCCGCTTCGACGACAATCTCCACGACCTGTCGCTGCAGGGCCCGCTTGCCGTCGACTACCTGCAGAAGCATGTGGAAGGCATCCGGAACCTGAACTACTTCAGCCATATGCACACCTCGCTCTTCGGTCTGCCGGTGACGATTTCGCGCACCGGCTATACGGGCGAGCGCGGCTATGAGATCTTCTGTCGTGGCCAGGACGCTCCCGCGATCTGGGATCGGATCCTGGAGGAGGGCGCGGGCATGGGCATTATCCCCTGCCGGTTCACGACGCTCGATCTGCTGCGGGCCGAAAGCTATCTGTTGTTCTTCCCATACGACAATTCGGAAAAATATCCGTTCGAGAACGAGGGTCCCGGCGACACGCTGTGGGAACTCGGGCTCGACTTCACCGTCTCTCCCGGCAAGGTGGGTTTCCGCGGCGCCGAGGAACATTATCGGCTGAAGGGCAAGGAGCGCTTCAAGATCTATGGCGTCAAGCTCGAAGGCACGACGCCGGCCGAGGAAGGCGCGCCGTTGCTGAAGGACGGCAAAAAGGTCGGCGTGGTGACGATCGGCATGTACTCCGGTCTCAACAAGCACAATATCGGCATTGCCCGCATGCCGGTTGATTGCGCGGTCGACGGAGTGAAGATGACCGTTCGCAATTCGACCGGCGAAATTTCCTGCGTCGCCCATTCGATGCCGTTCTTCGATGCGGAAAAGAAGCGTCGCACCGCCAAGGGATAAGTCGCGGTGAGACATCGCAAACAGGGTGCAAGTCCGAACCAAAACGGAGCCGAGGGTCAAAGTCAGTGTTAGAAGGCTCGATTCCAAGCCGCCCCGTCTATGGCGTGCTGGAGGTGCGGCCAGGGCGGCTGCATCTGATGGTCGCCGATGCCGAAGGTGCGGAGGCTATTCTCGATTTGGCCGCCGCCGCGCCCCCCGGTTTCTTCGGCGCGGCCCATATCATCTATGTCCCCAAGAAATCGGGGGACAAGTTCGTCCCAAGGCTGAAGGAACTTGCCCCTGCCCAACTCTATGTCGGGCCGAGCTACGAAGCCGCGCTTCCGCGGCTGAGGCGGGTGCTGGCCGGGGCGCATATGGGCCTGCAGGTCTATCTGGCGGGAACTGAAGGGCTGGTGGGACAGGCTATGTTCGAGGCCACGGAGGCCGGCATCCCGCATTCCGCCATCCAGACGGAACATCGCGGCTCGACCGCGCGACGCGTGCAGTGCGTGCATTGCAAGGGCATCACGGAAGACGTGACGCATGATCCTTTCCAATGCGCCCATTGCGGGCTGCATCTGTTCGTGCGCGATCACTATTCGCGCCGCATAGCTGCCTTCCAAGGCGTGCGCGTCGACGCGGAAGATCCCGGCAATATTCCCGAATCGGTGGAGCGGTTCAGATGAGTGCAGGAGCCGCGAAAATACCCGTGAGGGTGGCTGAGGTGACGCCGGTCAACGAGCTCGTCACCCGGTTCAGGTTCGTGCGCCGTGACGGCGGCCTGATGCCTACTTTCTCGGGCGGCGCGCATACGGTCGTGGAGATGAACGACCAGGATCGCGTGCGCCGCAATCCCTACTCGATCATGAGCGATCCGACCGACCGGGAGGGCTATTCGATCTCGATCCGTCGCGACGACAATGGCAGAGGCGGTTCGTTGTTCATGCACCGGCAGGTGAGGCCGGGGATGGAAATGGTCATCTCCAATCCGGTCAATCTCTTCGCACTGGATTTGCGGGCGCGAAAGCACCTGTTGCTTGCCGGAGGCATCGGCATCACGCCGTTCCTGGCGCAGATCAGGCAACTAAGCGCCATGAACGGCAACTTCGAACTGCACTACTCCGTGCGGACAGCGTCCCTTGGCTCCTACGCCGACGAGCTTGTGGCCAACTATCGTCCGCGGGTTCATCTTTACCACGACGACCGACGCGAGCTGATCGACCTGCCGGCATTGCTCGACGGGCAGCCGCTCGGCACTCATGTCTATGTCTGCGGCCCCAAGGGCATGATCGACTGGGTGCGCAAGACTGCGGCGGCGCTCGGATGGCCGCGCGAGGCGGTCCATCATGAGGAGTTCCTTGCGCCGGCCTCAGGCAAGCCCTTCGAGGTCATGCTGGCGCGCTCGGACAAGATGATCCGGGTCGGCGAGCATCAAAGCCTGCTCGAAGCGATCGAAGCGGCCGGCGTCGAGGCGCCATATCTGTGCCGCGGGGGAGCCTGCGGTCAGTGCGAGACCGATGTCCTCCAGTATGAGGGAACGTTCCTGCACAAGGACCATTGGCTGACGCCCACGCAATGTGCCAGCGGCGCCAAGATCATGCCATGCGTTTCCCGCTTCGAAGGCAAGACGCTGGTATTGGACCGATAGGGAGGAGGCTGTGATGACTATTGTCTTCAAGGAAGAAACGTTTCACGACGACTTCACCTTCCGCAACTCGCCGGAGGCGGTCAAGCGCTTCCCTTTCCCTTTCCCCGAGGACAGCTACATGTACTCGGTGAACCTGGAGCCGCATAAATCATACCGTCCAGGCAGCGTCTACGAGCGGACTTTCGACGTCGATGAGCACTACGTCTCGGAGATGCGCGACCGTGCCCGCGTCCTTGCCGAAGACCCGTTGCGCTGCCAGTCGCTGCCGCACATGACCTTGGCCGGCTGGGATCTGCTCGAGCTGATCATGACCTCGAAGGCGGGAGAGTATCCAGAGCTTTTCGAGCTGCGCCGCGACGGCGCCAAATGGCACTGGATCAACCGCCCGCTGGGCATCGAGCAGAAGTTCACTTTCCTTGATGAGACCACATTGCCCTGTGGTCCGATGGAGTACATCACGCGGCAGACCCAGGGCGACTTTGCGGTGCTCGACCAACGCGACGACAACCTGTGGATGGACGCTGGCATGGTGACGACACAGGCCGACTGGAGCCTTGATTTCGACATCGGCATGAACTTCTTCGAATGGCACGCCCCGGTGCCGAAGGCGCACGAGATGGGGATATTCCAGCGCGCTTTGAAGTTCCTCCTGAACGTGCAGCAGGGCTCGCCGGCGCGCCGTCTGAACTGGACGATGACGGTCAATCCGCTGCTCGATACAAGCCCCGAAAACTATCACAAATGGGGCGTGATGAAGAAAGACCTGACGCTGGAGAACATGGGGCAAATGATGCATTTGCGCGTCGAGCTTCAGACCTTCTTCCGTCTCCCTCGCTCGAATGCCCTGGTGTTTCCGATCCGCTGCTATCTCATCAAGCTCGACGAACTGGTGGCGGTGCCGAAATGGGCCAGGCGCTTTCATCGCGTTATCCGCGATCTGCCGACCGAGCTTGCGACCTACAAGGGCTTTGTCACCAATCGCCCCAAGATCGTGGAATGGCTGTCCCGATATGACGACGGCGCTCCGACGTCGCCGGGCATTTGGCCGGACTGAGCGAGCCGTGTCCACTGGCGGCGCCAGGGGCATGAGAGTGATTGCCCGGTCGCGAAGCAGGCACGCCGTCGCGTGACGACCGCAGGCACCCAGGCTTCTGGTTGTCCTCATGGATGCTTAGAACAATTCCAGGAAAAGTGTGTAACGGTTTTCCGTCCGGAATTGCGCAAAAACAAATACTTAGAGCGGTTCGGCGATTCTATGAATCGCTGAAACGCTCTAGAAATGGCCGGCCCTGTAGCGCGTCACGCCAGGCAGAACCGGTACGAAGGCTTGCAGGACGTTGCTTCCGATCGGTGGCGTGCGCCGGCCTTCGCCATCAATTGAACGATGCGAGGCTACCGCTCAGCCAACTCTGTTCGCGCCGATGTCTGCGCGGCAACTTCCATCCATCGAGGCAGTGCTGGCGGAGTCCGACTTCGTCTCGCTGCATTGTCCAGGCGGAGCCGAAAACAAGGCATCTGATTGACGGAGCAAGGCTCTCAATCATGAAGCCGACCGCCTTCCTCATCAATCTGGCGCGCGGAGATATGATCGACGAGACATCCACGCGCTCGACAAGGGGGTGTGATTGCTGGAGCGGGGCTCGACGTCTAGGCCGGAGCCGGTGCCGGCCGTAGCGCGGCTCATGCCGCGCGAAGGCCCAATCCAACAGTGCGTCGACCTGACCGATTGTACTAGAAGGAAAATAAAATTCATGATATGAATGGAGATCCTGGTGCGGATCTGGTCGATAGGGGATCAATGCCGAAAGGTGGTCGAAGCAGGAAAGTGGTCGGCCAGCGTAGGGATTGCAAGGGAGAGGGCGCAAGCGCCGAAGGCCGGGAACGCGCATGACTGCCGCCGAGTCTAGGATCAGCGCCAATGTGTCGGGACTTAGGTGGAGTCAATGCCCGAAAAGAGCAGATTCAGGATCTTGATTGGAGAGCGCAACCCGCTCGTGGTCGCTGCCCTTGGGGATATGATCTCGCGGGATGACCGCTTCGATCTCGTTGGTAGCGTCCAGGCCGGTGAGGCTTTTCTCCGGGCGGCGTCAGCCTCAACTCCTCAGTTCGACCTCGCCGTGCTCGGGTGGAAATTGTCGGATATGGACGCCGGCGCTGTCATGACGGAGATGCAGCGGCGCAGCCTGCATGCGCGCCTCGTGATCTTTTCCAACGATCACGACATCGCCATCCTCAAGCAGTGCGTGCGCCTTGGCGTCCAGGGGTTCTGCTACCAGTTCGACGACCCAGCGATCCTCTTCGACACCTTGGTCGCGGTCGCCAATGGCCGGATTTGCGTCCCCTACCTGGACGTCTCGAAAATCAACGACACGCCGATGTCGCGGCTGACGATACGGGAACGCGAACTGCTTTCGGTGCTGGCCGACGGCTGGACGAATCTGCAGATCGCCACCCGGACCGGAATCTCAGAGAACACAGTCAAATACCACCTGAGGAACCTCTACGACAAACTTGACGTCCGCAACCGGGCTATGGCTGTGGCGCTCTACGCCGGCGAGAAAAATCGAGGCCGCGTTTGAACTCGCCGTGAGGGTTTTGCCATGGCCTGCATTGCTGCCCTTGGCAATCCTTTATGCGGGACAGCCGTGACGGCCTGGTAGCTACTCGGTCCTCGCGCTATTCACAGCCGTCCGGGCGGCTTTGAAGCAATCCGTGACAGCTGGCCCCTCTCCACGGAAAGTCCGGGTGCTGCGGTTCGTCCGTTCGTGTCAGGGATAAGCGGGAAGGGCGCCAGGGTCTACCCGCGCAGCAAATAGGGGCATCGCAAGCCTTGCTGCGTCTGCATAAAGCATCCGTCCTGAGGCGCGAACCAGATCCCTGCCGATGATCGCTTCCAGAACACCTTGTGTTCTAAGCGGCATCAGATCGGTGCAGTCGCTCATTCTGACGAAAACGCTGCTGATCGGTATGGCAACGCCATGGATCGGAACGAGCGGCTCTTCGTCTTTCTCGCTCCATTCCTCGAGCGCCTCGAGCGCTTCGTGAAAAGCGTTCTGCAGGGTGATCGGGGCATGCCCTTCAAAGAGATCTGGAAACACCTTGTGCATATCCATATCCAAGTCCCTCCCGAGGTCCCCTATGAAACACGCTGAGCTAGCGCGGTTATGGATATGAACCGCAGTCTCAATTGTGTTGCTTTTTCCTTTAAGGCAACATGTTTGCATAACAGTTAAATGACGTCCTGAGCCAAAACGCGCTGGACCAATGTTGGCAAGATCGTGATTCATGCCTGGTTCGACGCCCAGGTCGGCTCTGCGGATCATCATCCGGTCGGTGCCCCGACCCACCCAAACGAACGGCAAATCTACCCGTCCGGGCGTTTTCAAGAAGGCGGAAAGTCTATCTGCTTCCAGATGGAGAATCCCGAGATATCCGCCTCATTCGGCAAGCTCGGGACAACGCTTGGAAGAATGGGTGCCGTTTTGAACGACAGCAGACCACTCAGCTGTCACGAGGACGTCAGGAGCCTGCTTTTCAGGCTCCTGACGACCGTCGTCAGCGCACGGGAACCCGGGCTGGGGGATGTTCTGACCGGACGTGCAAGCCTCGACACCCTCACCGACGTTCAGCGCATTCCGGCCCTGCAGGCGACAGGGATATGGTTTCAGCTTGTCGCGATCGCGAACGAACTGCTGGCAATGCGTTCACGCCGCGAGCTTGAGCAGATGGGCGGCGCGGACGAAGTGATCGGCTCTTTCGCCAACGTCATCGGCGAAATAAAAGCCGCCGGTTACCCGGCCGAGGAGATCCAGACCGCCCTCGACACACTGAGTGTCGGTCCAACCATGACCGCCCACCCGACCGAGGCAAAGCGAGTCACAGTTCTCGAAATCCACCGACGCATCTATCGCAAGCTCACTGACCTCGAACAGCAGCGGTGGGCGCCGCGCGAGCATCAACAATTGATCGACGATCTCAGGAGCGAGATCGAGCTGCTGTGGATGTCGGGTGAGTTGCGGCTTGAACGCCCCTCGGTCGAAAGTGAGATTGCTTGGGGCCTGCATTTTTTCCGCGAGGTGATCTTCGAGGCGACTCCGAAGATCTATGATGCCGTCGAGGAAGCGCTCGCCTGTCATTACCCGAAATACGATCTCAAAGTGCCATCCTTCATGCGCTACGCGTCGTGGATCGGCGGCGACCGTGACGGCAATCCGAATGTGACTGCAAGCACTACCGCTTGTGCGCTCAAGGAATCGCGCCAGGCGATTATCGGCTGGTACATCCAGCAGGTTCGCCGACTGGTCACGGTGCTAAGCGTCAGCGCCAATGTCGTCGACATCCCGGAAGACTTCAACAAGGCGCTGGCCCAGGCGCTGCATCGGAGCGGCGCGGCTCGCGAGATTGCGGCGCGCAATCCGGGAGAGCCGCTGCGGCAGTTCGCGGCCGCGATGCTGGATCGCTTGCGGGCCATGCTCGGCGAGACCGCGGCCAAGCCGTATGCCCGCCCGGAGTTGTTCAAGACCGACCTGCGCCACCTCGAAACGGTGCTTGCCAAATTGGGTGGCAATCTCGTCGCGCGGCGCTTCGTCCGCCCCTTGCGGCAGCAGGTCGAAACCTTCGGCTTCCGCACGGTCGCATTGGACATTCGCCAGAACTCGACGGTCGTCAATCGAGTGCTGGCCGAGCTTTTCAGGCTCACAGATGGGGATCAGGCGCCCGCGCCCGATACGCCACAATGGAGCCTGCGCATTCGTAGTGCGCTCAGTACTGGCGAGCGGCTTGGGATCGACCGGGGCGCTCTCTCCGCGGAGGCGCGCGAGCTTCTTGACCTGTTCGACGTCATTCGCGGGGCCGCGTCTGGACTGAACGGCGGTGCTGTGGGCGCCTTCATCCTGAGTATGACACGCTCTTGCGATGACTTGCTTGCCGTCTATCTGCTCGGCCAGTTTTGCGGCATGGCCACCGTGCTCGACGGCAGCGGCACAATCGGACTGCGTGTCGTGCCACTTTTCGAGACCATTGCCGACCTGCGTGCCGCCCCCGACATTTTAGATCGGCTGCTGGCCGTCTCGATCGTGCGCCGTTCGTTGAGCGACTTCTCCAACCGACAGGAAGTCATGCTGGGATATTCCGACTCGAACAAGGATGGCGGGTTCCTCGCTTCGAACTGGGAGTTGAACAAGACGCAAAGACGTATCCACGCCCTGGGCCAGAAGCGGAAGATCAAGATCAGCTTTTTCCATGGCCGTGGCGGTTCGGTCAGCCGGGGCGGTGCGCCGACGGGCCGCGCGATTGCCGCCCAGCCCGCCGGCACGGTCGGCGGAGCCATGCGCGTGACGGAGCAGGGCGAGGTGGTGTCGTCGAAATTCGCCAATCGTGGCACGGGGCGTTACCAGCTCGAAATCTTCGCCGCGAGCGTTTTTGCCCACAGCGTCAAATCGGCCAACGAACCCGAGCTCAGGGACATCCCCGAGTTCAACGAGGCTCTGGAGGCGTTGACCGGCATGTCGCAGGCGTCCTATTGGAGCCTTATCAACGAGCCGGGTTTTATCGACTATTTCCATCAGGCGAGTCCTGTGGAGGAACTGTCGCTGCTCAAGATCGGATCGCGTCCGGCCCGCCGCTTCGGGGCCCGCGACATTTCCGACCTGCGCGCCATCCCCTGGGTTTTCGCGTGGAGCCAAAACCGGCATCTGCTGACCAATTGGTACGGCATCGGCAGCGCGCTCAATTCCTTCCTCAATGTTCGCGGCAACGCCGGATTGGAATTGCTCAGGCAGATGTTCGAGCGCTCGCGCTTCTTCCGTCTCATCGTCGACGAGGTCGACAAGGGAATTTACCAGACCGACATGGAAATCGGCCGGCTCTATGCCGGTCTGGTCCAAGATCGCGAGGTGGGTGAACGGATCTACCGCAAGATCGCCACCGAATATCTGCTGACCCGAAAGATGATCGCCGAGGTCCATGGCGGCCTGAAGGTCTCGCAGCGTTTCCCCACTTTCAAGCAGCACTTCGATCGCATCAGGCCGCAGATGGACGGCATACACCGATTGCAGGTGCAGCTCTTGCGCGAGGTCCGCGCACAGGACGGCTCCACCGCAAAACCAAAGCGTGCGGTCAACGCGCTTTTGCTTTCGATCAACTGCATTTCAACCGGTCTTGGCTGGACTGGGTGAGTAGCAATCTTGACGCAAGCGTCACGTCGCAAGGGAGGAGCTTATGAACATATCGACCAAGCTTGGCACCGGTGCCTCAGGCCGTTTCTTCCGCGCCGGCGTGGCCACTACAGATCATGCCGTCAGCGACTCCATGAAGCGCGAACTCATACGCCAGCGCGACGAGATCGAGCTGATCGCTTCCGAAAATATCGTCTCCAAGGCGGTGCTCGAGGCACAAGGTTCGGTGCTGACCAACAAATATGCAGAGGGCTATCCGGGCCGCCGGTACTACGGCGGCTGCCAATTCGTGGACGAGGTCGAGGATCTGGCGCGCGAGCGCGCCAAGACATTGTTTGGCTGCTCGTTCGCCAACGTCCAGCCGAACTCCGGCAGCCAGGCCAACCAATCGGTTTTCATGGCGCTGATGCAGCCTGGTGATACCTTTCTGGGTCTCAACCTCGCTGCCGGCGGACATCTCACCCACGGCGCGCGGGTCAACCAATCCGGCAAGTGGTTCAATGTCGTTTCCTACGGGGTTCGCCCCGATACTCATCGCATCGACCTCGATGAGGTGCGCGATCTGGCACGCAAGCATCGGCCCAAGGTGATCCTTGCGGGCGGCTCCGCCTATCCGCGCATTATCGATTTCAGTGCCTTTCGCGAGATCGCCGACGAAGTCGACGCCAAGCTGTTCGTGGACATGGCGCATTTTGCCGGCCTGGTTGCCGGTGGCGTCCATCCCAACCCCCTTGAGCACGCCCACGTGGTGACTACAACCACCCATAAGACCCTTCGCGGCCCGCGTGGCGGCATGGTGCTATCCAACGATGACGAGATCGGCAAGAAGATCAACTCGGCGGTGTTCCCCGGCCTCCAAGGGGGACCGCTAATGCACGTAATCGCCGCAAAGGCAGTCGCTTTCGGCGAGGCGCTGGCGCCCGAATTCAAGGTCTATGCGGCAAACGTTGTGGCCAATGCCAAGGTCCTTTCCGAGACCCTCGCTCAGGGGGGCGTTGATATCGTCTCGGGCGGTACCGACACGCATTTGATGTTGGTCGACTTGCGGCGCAAACGATTGACTGGCAAGTCTGTTGAGGCCGCACTCGGTCGCGCTCACATCACCTGCAACAAGAATGGCATCCCATTCGACCCGCAGGGCCCGATGGTGACGTCGGGCATCCGCCTAGGCAGCCCGGCCTGCACCACACGCGGCTTGCTCGCGGAAGAATTCCGTCAGGTCGGACGCCTGACGATGAGCGTGATCGATGGGTTGGCTGCCAATGGCGAGGCCGGCAACGCCGCAATCGAGGCGGCCGTGCGCGAGGAAGTGCACGACCTGGTCAGCCAATTCCCGATCTACGACTGATTCGTGGAACGATTCAGCTTGATAGAACTGGTGGTAAAGAAATTGCTTCCCAAGCAATTCCGGGACGGAAAGCCACTCGTCGGTTCTTGGACGGCGAAGCAGGTACTGCTTTGCGCACGGAGTAATCCCGCAAGACGATCCGGATTTAGTCCAGCCTAGCGCAGCTCAGTGTTTGGCAGAATCGCCGATTCGCCCCAATTGTCTATTTTGCGCAACACCGGACGGAAGTCGTCAAACCAATTTCCTGGAATTGCCGGACGTTCGATCGCTCCTGATTGGCGGAACTGCGTAGGAAGACCGATTGTCAGGCGTGGAAGTTCGCCGAGATGCCGGCTAGTGCGTCTCAGCGATTCATAGAATCGCCGAACTGCTCTAAGTATTTGTTTTTACGCAATTTCGGACGGAAGATCGCTACACACTTTTCCTGGAATTGCTCTAGCGAGCTATCGTCGATCGGACGACGGCTTGAATTTCCACCCAGGCAACCCGAGTGGCAAGGCTTCCGGCGGTCGCGTTCCGCGATCGAAAAATGCGTTCGCCCCGCGATCTGGTTTGAGGTGTCTCGAACGCGTCCGCGCGGATGCAAACCCCAAATCCGGGTTAGATCTGTTCAGGAACATCTCTGCCTTACCGACGCCATCCACTATCTGCACCGCGTCACTTGACAGGAAATTAACTTTGCCGGATATTCCTGCTGGGAAATTAATTTTCCCATACGAAAAAGCGCAACGAAGCCGAAAATGGCCGTCCGGAGGAGAACAATGGAAGCAACAATCAATAGTCGAGCTGGCGAATTCAGCCTCAATCAGCGCATCGACAAAATGCACGCTCGCGACCGCGCAGGCCTGTTGGCGTTCGTTGTCGTTCTATGGGGCACACTTTTGTTCGCGCTGTTCAGCGTCTGGCCATTCATTTCAATCCCCGCCATGCGCGTTATCCTGTCGGTCGCATGCGCTTTGGTGCTGGTTTTCAACACCGCGGCCATAGTCGCCATGCTGCGCCATTACGCCGAAGACAAACACTTCATCTACGGACTTGACATCAAGCATCTCGACGAGATGCGCAGGCGTCGGGGCTAAGGAGCTAGCAAATGGCATATCAACCTCCCAAACAGGGCCTCGCCGGTCAGGTCTTCGACGTCATTACCCTGCTCGTGCTGACCGTGGGCGCTCTCTATTTGCCGCTTTACCTGGGCTTTGCCGGGGCAGCCAAAACGCCCAACCCGATCGCCAACCCGACCTGGGAAGCGCTCGGTCAGAATCCGACCGAGGCCAAGCAATGGGCGGCGATTGGAATTACCGACCCGGCTGCCGCGAACGACATCATCACCGCGCGCTTCGATTACAGCTTCAACTGGCTCCCGCTGATCGTCATGGCGGTGCTGGTCATTGGCTATTTTGTTTTGGTCGTGCGGCTTTCCGACAGGGAATACCGCGAAGTGATCGAGGAACGCTTCGATCCAAAGCGGCGATAGGGAGCCAATCATGGATATCTGGAACATTCTCGAATACGTCGCCTGGGCCCTGTCAGCCATGTTCGGTGCGCTGATGCTCATCAACCTCATTCGCATCGACACCACCTACGACAACGAGTTGCTGACCTCATCCCGCGAAGGCGAGATCGAGGTGACGGCCGAGCGCCACCAAATCTGAGGGGACGGAAATGGCAAACGTGACTGCAACCGCACCCGCAACCGAGCGGCTTCAGCTCCTGCGCGTGCTCGGCCCCGCCCATATCTGGGCTCTCGGCGTCGGCATCGTGCTGGTCGGGGAATATATGGGCTGGAACTTCTCTGTCGGCAAAGGCGGCATGATCGCAGGACTTGCCGCCTGCTGGGTGGCAGGCCTGCTCTACACATGCGTGGCGATGATCGATTCCGAAGTGACGTCAACCATTGCCGCCGCTGGCGGCCAGTACGCTCAAGCCAAGCACATCGTCGGGCCGTTGATGGCCTTCAATGTCGGCCTGTTCCTGGTCATGGCCTACACCATGCTCGAGGCGGCCAACGCGATCACCGTCGGCTATCTGCTCGACACGGTCGCGGGGATGATGGGCCATACCGGCCTCAACCAGAAGCCGTTCATCATCCTTTCCATCATGTTCCTGGCATGGCTCAACTTCCGCGGTGTCTTGGCCACACTGACCTTCAATCTGGTCATCACCGCCATTGCCTTCCTGGCAATCATTGCGCTGTTCGTATCGGTGCAACTGGGCGCCTCAGCCGTGGCGATGGACTTTTCGGCGATCACCTCGGCCCCGCTGCCCTACGGCTGGATCGGCATCGTCGCGGCGTTGCACTTCGGCTTGTGGTACTATCTCGGCATCGAAGGAACCTGCCAGGCCGCCGAAGAAGTGCGATCGCCAGCGCGTTCGCTACCCTACGGGACTATGGCCGGCATCATGACGCTGCTAATCGCCGCGACCATGACCTGGTATGTCTGTTCCGGCCTCCTGCCTTGGGAATATCTCGGCCAGGCCGGCACGCCGCTCTTTGACGCCGCGCGCGTCACGGGCAACGTCGGCTTGATGGTCCTTCTCTTCGTAGGCACGATGTTTTCGACGCTCGCCTCGGCCAACGGATGCATCAACGACGCCTCGCGCGCCTGGTTCTCGATGGGCCGCGACCGCTACCTGCCGAGTTGGTTCGGCGCGGTGCACCCAGTCTATCGCACGCCATACCGATCGATCGTGTTCCTGGTTCCCATCGCGCTCATTTTCGCGCTTGGCGCGCCGCTCGACCAGGTCGTGACCTTCTCGATCCTCTCGGGCTTGCTCGGCTACACCTTCATGACCTTCAATATGGTCATGTTCCGGCGCAAATGGCCGCTCGAAACGATTAAGCGCGGCTATGTGCATCCGCTCCACCCGCTGCCGACGATCGTCCTGCTGACGCTGTGCGCCGCCGCGTACTTCGCTGTGTTCCTTGGCTACGGCACGCAGCTCAGCGCGATGATGTGCTTCTACATCGTGGCATCGCTCTGGTTCCATTTCCGGCGCTATCGGTTCGTGCGTCGGGGTGACCAGTTCACCATGCCCTGGCCGAAGCCGCGCGGTTACTGAACCTGTCAGACGTGGCGGCCCGCTCTTGCGCCGCCACGTCCTCATCAAGGCGATCTCGATGATCATCACCATCACTCTTTCCGTTTTCATCGCTGCTGCTGGCGCCTGGATAGGCAAGCGCGCGATCAGCGACCATCGTGCCTCCCTCGCGAAACGCAGGGGGCTTCTTGACGAGGCGGCGAGGTCTTTCCCCGATGCGCGGATCAGCTTCGCCCCCGATCACTTTCCCATTCTTGTCAGCCGCCTTGAGGACGGCAGGCAGGTGCGGATCGAACTCCTTGCCGACACAATGGTCACACGTCGACTGCCGCAGCTCTGGCTCCGGGTGACACTCAGCGAAGTCAACGAACGCAACAGGCCAGCGATTGGCGTGCTCGCCCGCCCGACCGGTGCTGAATATTATTCGCTTGTCCATGACTTGCCTGAATGGATGGCGCCACCAGAGATGGACGCATCAGTGTTGATGCGGGGCGATGGTCGCGCCACTGCCTGCCAGGTTGAGCGCGCCATAGCGATCTTCCGTAACCTCTTTGCCGATTCCGCCGTTAAGGAAGCCGTCATTTCGCCGCGCGGCACCCGGGTCATCCGCCAGGCCGCCCAAGGCGAGCGCGGCGCACACCTATTGCTGCGGCAGATCCGCTTTGCCGTCACCACGATTTCCGCAGATCTCGTCAGCAAGGCAGTCGCGGAGGCGCAGTCCCTGAGCGAGGCGCTGGCCGCGGGCGGCGCCATCACCGCTACCCACGAAGCCGCCTGAGGTCGCCGATGGCTAAACCAATAAATCCTTACCTGGTCCTCGCCATGGCGATCCTCTGCCCCGGTGGCGGTCATTTTGCCGTACGCGATCCAAGGCGCGGGCTGGCGTTCGCTTTCTTCGTGCTTTTCTTTTCAGTGATCAGCTATATGACGACAACCCCGGATCAATCGTTCATCGGGCGACATGCGTTCGGGTTGTTCGTGTGGGCACTGTCGATCCCAGATGCCTATCGTCGGGCTCGGGTCCTTGCGACGGCCGCGGCAAGCGGGAGGCATCAAAGCCGTCTCGCTTGAGCGACGAGATTGCGAGATACCCCGAATGGCGCGAGGGCCGCGGCGTAGAACGGCATGCACAAAGGCGTGTCTGCTTTGCGCCTCAATCTCGGCCGCTGCAGTAAGCTCTGGCGTTTCCATTGCTAGTGACCTCGAGGAGGCCAATCGCGATCGATTCGTTTCGTTAGGCTTCTCGGCTGAAGCGATCGATACTGAAATCATCGAGCGGCGTTTCGCAATGGCCGGTCGTGATGAGTTCGGCCATGGCGTCGCCCACGCCCGGTCCGAGCTGGAAGCCGTGCCCGCAGAAGCCGAAGGCATGAAACAGGCCTGGCGTCGTTGCCGATTGCCCGATCACCGGCAGCATATCCCGCACATAGCCTTCGCAGCCTGACCAGGTGCGGATGACCGCGGCCTGCGCGATTGCCGGCAGGAGCCGCGCGACGGCGCGCAATTGCACCGGAAGGCGCGCGGGATCGGCCTTCGCATGGCCCGGATCCAGGTTCACCGACACTCTTTCGGCTGCGCCGCCGAAGACGATGTTGCCCCGCTCGACCTGACGCAGATAGGCGCCATAGTCCTTGTCGCGCGTCCAGATGCCGACCACCGGCAGGATCCGATGCGGCAGCGGCTCGGTGACGCCCATCTGCGGGCCGCGGGCGTCAAGCGGAACCGCCTCGCCAAACTGCGCCGCGATGCGCGCGCCCCAGGCGCCGGCGGTGTTGAGCAGGCACTCGGCGGCGAACGCGCCTTTTGAGCTGGCGACAAGAAAGCCGCCACCCGTGTGGCTGATCCTCTCGACCTCGGCATCCTCGATGATTTCCGCGCCGAGCTTGCGGGCGGCTTCGGCGAAGGCCGGCGCGATCAGCCGCGGATTGCCGCTGCCGTCATGCGGCGAGAACGACGCGGCAATCGCATCCGGGCCGAGGCCGGGAAAGCGGGCATGGATCTCGCGCGGGGTGAGTTCCTCCAGCTCAAGCCCCCAAGGCCGCGCGGCTTGAGCATAGGCCCGCATGTCCGCGAGGCCCCCCTCATCGAAGATCAGCCGGATGTGGCCGGTGGCGCGGAATTCCACGTCGCGGCCAAGCATCTTTTCCGCCTCGCCCCACAGGCTGAGCGAGCGATGGGCAAGCGGAAGCTGGGAGATATGCCGCCCGGTGCGCCGGATGTTGCCAAAGGAGGCGACGGTCGCCCCACTGCCGACCCGGTGGCGCTCGATCAGCGTCACGCGCGCGCCGCGCCTGGCGAGGAAATAGGCCGAAGCCGTCCCCATCAGGCCGCCGCCCAATACGATCACATCCATGGCGGCCCCTTGCGAACAGCACCCGAAGTTTGATCGATCTTGTCGCCGCCGCGGCATTGCGTCAAAGATGGGTTTGAACGACAGCCATAAGCTTTACCTATGGAGTGGCAATGCGGGCCCGGCAGCTCGAAGTGTTCATCGCCGTCATGCGCGCAGGCACCGTGACCGCCGCGGCGCGGATGCTGAACATCTCGCAGCCCGCGCTCAGCCAGGTGCTGCTGCACACCGAGGATGAGCTCGGCTTCACCTTGTTCGAGCGCGTCAAGGGCCGGCTGCGGCCGACGCCCGAGGCGCTCGAGATCTTCGCCGATGCCGAGCGGCTGTCGGCGGGGCTGGAGGGCCTTCGCCGCAAGACCACCGACCTGCGTCTCGGCCGTACTGGACTGGTTCGGGTGGCGGCCTCGCCGCCGCCGGCCATGGCGATATTGCCGCGCGCATTCACCAGCTTCCGGGCGCAGCATCCCGACATATTGCTGCGTTCCCATATGGCGCCAATCGCCGCGATCGTCGACATGTTGCGTGCGGGAGATGCTAGCCTCGGCGTCGCCATGGACGACCGCCTGCCTCCCGATGTCGAGGCGGAAGTGATCGGCAGCGTCGGCTTCGCATGTCTTCTGCCCGCCGGGCATGCGCTGGCCATGAAGACCGAATTGACGCTCGCCGATCTCGCCGGCGAGGAGCTGATATCCTATCGCGGAAATACCCGCCCTGCCGACGAACTGGCCCACGCGGGCCGCGCGCAAGGTGTGGCCCTTTCACCATCGCTCGAGATCGACGTGTCGATCTCCGCCGTCGGCTTCGTCCAGGCCGGTTTGGGCATCGCGCTGGTCGACGCGCTGCTGCCTTGGCGCCAATTTGCCGGGCTTGCCGTCAGGCCGCTGGCGGCGGGACCGGAATTCCCGATCGCGCTGCTCACCTCGCGTACACGGGCGCTTGCGCGGGCCGATGAGATGATGCGCGACCACATCCGTACCGCCTGTTCCGCTGTCCTGGCCGGCGACAAAGCAAAGGCATAAGCAGGACTTATATGCTTGCCCGTCATCCATCTTGGACCAGGACCCTCCGGTCGTGCCAGCTTTTGGCAGGCAGACAGGAAGGGATGCGTCATGGATGGTGCCATCGCTCGCGCGGCGGATGAGCCGCAAAACGGAGCCGACTGGAAGGTCGGCGTCGATATCGGCGGGACATTCATCGATTTCTGCGCGCTCGAAGCCCGCTCCGGCCGCGTCGCCTCGCTGAAGGTGCTGACGACGCCGGACGATCCGGGCGCCGAGCTGATGACGGGTCTCACGCTTCTGGCCGAGCGCGAGGGCTTCGATCCCACCCGTATGACGCGCTTCGTGCACGGCACGACCGTCGGCATCAACACCGTCATCCAGCGCAAAGGCGCGCAGCTCGCGCTGTTCACCAATGCCGGCTTCGAGGACGTGATCGAACTGGCGCGGCTTCGCATGCCGGACATGTACTCGCTGTTCTGCGCGCGGCCGGATCCGCTGATCTTGCGCGACATGGTGTTCGGCATTCCGGCCCGCATGCGTGCCGATGGCAGCGAATCCCAGGCGCCGGACATGGCGGCCGTCGAGAGGGCTGTCGCGGTGGCGAAGGCGAACGGGGCGCAGGGGATCATCGTGTCCTTCCTCCATGCCTGGCGCAACGCCGCGCAGGAGGCCTCCGTCAAGGCAGCGATCGCGCGTCTTGCGCCGGACCTCTTCGTCTTCTCCTCGGCAGAGGTCTGGCCGGTCATCCGCGAATATGAGCGCAGTTCGACCGCCATCCTCAACGGCTATGTCCATCCGCGCGTGTCCGGCTATCTGACGGCGTTGGAAGACCGGCTGAAGGCTCGCGGCGTGCCGGCGCGCCCGATGCTGACGAAATCGAATGGCGGGCTGATGAACGCCGCAGAAGGCAAGCGCGCCTGCGTGAACATGCTTTTGTCGGGAACGGCCTCCGGGGTCATCGGCGCGTCGTGGCTGGCGCGTCAGGCAGGCGAGGACAAGGTCCTTACCCTCGACATCGGCGGGACCTCGGCCGACTTCGCGCTGATCATCGGCGGCGAGGCGCAGTTCGGCACCGGCGAGCTGATCGGCGAGTTTCCGCTTCACATCCCATCCGTATCGGTCAGCTCGATAGGCGTCGGGGGCGGTTCGATCGCCAGTGTCGACGCGCAAGGCGTGCTGCGGGTCGGACCGGAGTCGGCCGGCTCGACGCCGGGACCGGCATGCTACGGGCGCGGCGGCGAGCGGGCGACGGTGACGGACGCCATGGTGGTGTGCGGATGGCTCGGCCACAGCGAGATGGCCTACGGCCAGCTCAGGATCGATACCGGACTGGCGCATCGCGCGGTCGGCGAGCTGGCCGCGCGGCTCGGCCGCCCGGTCGAGCAGACCGCGCAGGCGATCCTCGACATCGCGGTGTCGGAAATGTTCGTCGAGGTCGAGAAGCTCGCCTCGCGCGCCGGCGTGGACCTGCGCGATTTCACGCTGATGCCTTTCGGCGGCGGCGGCCCGATGCTCGGCGCCTTCCTTGCCCGCGAACTCGGCATGAAGCGCGTCATGGCGCCGCGCCGCCCCGGTGTGGTGTCGGCGCTCGGCGGGCTGGTGGCGGACCTGCGCGGGGATTTCATCCGCACGATCTTCAGCTCGCTGTCGGCAGCGTCGCTCCCCGCCATCCTCGAGGCCTTCGAGGCGCTTGCGCAAGAGGGCCGCGACTGGCTTGCGGCGCAGGGGCACGATGCAGCCGCGCAACTCAATCTGTCCTGCGACATGCGCTATGTCGGGCAGAGCTACGAGATCGAGGTCGTCCTTTCACCGCAATGGCTGGCGGACGCCAACCCGGAGGCAATCAAGCAGGCCTTCCATCGCACTCATGAGCAGCTCTACGATTTCCACGACCCGGACGGCGAGATTGAACTTGTGAACGTGCGGCTGTCCGCCATAGGCGCGGGGCCGAAACTCTCCTTCCCGGAGACAGACGAGATCGGCGCCGCCGCCATTCCGGCGCGCCGCCTCCCGGTCTACACGGGCGCGAGCCTCGAAGTCGTGGACCTCCACGACCGGCAGACCCTGGTGCCGGGCAGCACCTTCCGAGGGCCTGCCGTGGTCGTGCAGGAAGACACCACCTTCGCCATTCCCGCGGGAGCGCAGGCGCGCGTCGATCGCCACCTCAACCTTCTGCTGACCTTCGCGGAGTGACGCCATGTTTGACCGGACAAACCTGCAGGTTCTGGCGAACCACGCCCGCGCCGCCGCCGAAAACATGGCCCACACGCTGCACCGCGCCGCGCATTCCGCCTTCGTCAAGGAGACGCAGGACTTCACGGTGATGCTGATGGACCGTTCTGGGGCGACCTTCGCCGTGCCGATGGAACTTGGCGCCACCTGGTATCCGGGGCTTTCCTATCACCGTGCGATCGCGATGGTGGGAGACTACCGGCCGGGTGACGTCGCCTTCACCAACGATCCTTATTCCGGCCACGTCGCCACGCACGCGCCCGACACGCATCTATGGAAGCCGGTCTTCGTCGACGGCGAGATCGTCGCCTGGACCGGGGGGCACATCCACAACACCGACATGGGCGGGGCGGTGCCGGCCTCGCTCAGCCGGGCGCTGACCGAAATCCATCAGGAAGGTATCCGCTTTCCGCCGATGAAACTGGTGAGGGAAGGCGTCTTCGACGAGACAATCCTCAGGATCATGAGCACCAATGTGCGCAAGCCCGACCTCAACATCGGCGACATCAAGGCGCTGGTCGGTGCGCTCAACACCGGCGAGCGCAAGATCCAGGCGATCGTGAGGAAGTTCGGCAAGGCCGGCTTCATCGAAGGTGTTGCCGCGCTTCTCGACCATGCTGAGGCGCAGGCGCGCGACGTGTTGCGCTCCATGCCCGACGGCACCTGGGAATTCGCCGACTATGCGGATGAGGATTCGGTCGAAGCCAATCCCTGCCGGCTGAAGCTGAGGCTGACAATCAAAAGCGACGAGGCGGTGCTCGATTTCACCGGCTCCGACCCGCAGCTCGGCTCCTCGCTCAACGTGCCTTCGGGCGGTGATCCGCGCCACACCGTGCTTTTGGTCGGCGTCTACTACGTGCTTTACACGCTCAACCCGAAAATCCTGCTCAACACCGGCCTCACCCGGCCCTTCACCTGCATCACGCCTCAAGGTTCGGTGCTGAACCCGGTTCATCCCGCAGCCGTCGGCATGCGCTCGCTCACCTGCGCCCGGCTGCGTTCGGTCATCTTCGGCGCCTTCTCGCAAGCCGTGCCGGATCGCCTGCCGGCAGCTCCGGCCGGCAACAACTGCATCGTCAACGTCATGACGGTCGATGAGCGGACCAGCCGGAGCGTCATCGCGGCGGTGAACCCGGTGGTGGGCGGCGGCGGGGCGATGCCGCATCGCGACGGCACTAACGGATCGGGCGCGGATGCCGCTTATCTCAAGAACACGCCGATCGAGATCACCGAGACCGAGACACCGGTCGAATTCGTGAAATACGGGCTCGCCAAGGACAGCGGCGGCGCGGGCCGCTGGCGCGGCGGGCTGGCGACCGAAATGGCTTTCCGCGTCTTTGCCCCCGACTCCAGGATCACGGCCCGCAACCGCGACCGCAGCTTCTTTCGTCCGTGGGGCGTGCTGGGCGGCAAGGCTGCCGGCCTGTCGGACATGGTCGTCAATCCGGGGGCCGCGCACGAGCGGCGGCTGGGCAATATCGACACCGCGGTCCTGCAGCCCGGCGACGTGCTCGAGATCCGCTCCGCCGGGGGTGGCGGGCGCGGCGATCCGCTTGAACGCGAGCCCTGGCGGGTCGCGCAGGACGTGCGGCGCGGCTATGTCTCGCCAGCCGTGGCCGAGCGCGACTATGGCGTCGTCCTCCGCGACGGCGCGGTCGACCAGCAGGCGACGGAACTGTTGCGCGCGCGGCACAAGCCGTCCGCCAGCCATTTCCATTTCGGCCCGGAGCGCGAAGGCTACGAAGCGCAGTGGACGCCGGCGGCCTATGACCGGCTCCACGCCCTGCTGGACGTCTTACCCATCCATTGGCGGTTCTTCGCCAAGACCGAGATCTTCCGCCGCATGAAGGGGCGCTCCGGGCCGGACGGCGTCCAGGCGGCCTTCGACGCGGTTTGCGAACGCTTCCCCGAACTGCCGCGTCCTAACCGGATGCCAGAGGCCGCGGAATGATCACGCCCGGCCGCATCGTCCGGTTGGCCGAGCGCGACCGGGCAAGGGTGCAGTTCCTTCTTGACGGTGAAATGCGCGGCGCGCTGGCGGGCGACACGGTGCTGACCGCCATGCTGGCGTCGGGCCACGCTCTGCGAAAGTCCGAGTTCGGCCCCGAGCTTCGCGCCGGCTTCTGCCTGATGGGAGCCTGCCAGGATTGCTGGGTATGGCAGGACGACGGATCGCGTCTGCGCGCGTGCACAACCCCTGTCACAGAAGGCATACGCTTACGCACGACGCCGCCGGAGAGCTGGCCGTGAGCGAGACCCCGTCGCCGAGGATCGTGATCGTGGGCGCTGGCCCCGCCGGCATCAGGGCCGCGGCGACGCTGGTCGAGGCCGGGCTCCACCCGATGGTGATCGACGAAGGGAATCGCGCGGGCGGGCAGATCTATCGTCGTCCGCCTGCCGGGTTCGTCCGCACGCCGGAGCAGCTCTATGCGTCGGAGGCGACGAAGGCGCGCGCGCTGCATGCGCTGTTCGACCGGCTGGCCGAAGAGGGGCGGCTCACCCATTGCGCGCTGAGCTCCGTCATCGCCATGCACGAGGGGCGGCTGCACTTGCTGGGCGAGGGCGGCGTGGAGGTGATCGGCTATGACCGCCTGATCCTTGCCACCGGCGCGTCCGACCGCGTCGCTCCAATCCCGGGCTGGCAGAACGCCGGCGTCTACAGTCTGGGTGCTGCGCAGATCGCTCTCAAGGCGCAGGGCGTGGCCCTCGGGCGGCGCATCGTCCTGATTGGATCAGGGCCCTTGCTGACGCTGGTCGGTGCTCAGCTCCTCAAGGCTGGAGCTAACGTGGCGGCGGTGCTCGACACCTCTCCCTGGCGCCAGCAGATGCGTGGGTTCTGGAACCTCGCCGCCCGTCCGATCGTCGCGCTGCGCGGCCTTGTCCTGCGGGCGAGACTCGGCGGACGCTATCATGCGGGCGTGACGCTCGAGCGGATCGAGGCTGACGCGTCCGGTGTCGCGGCCTTGCGATGGCGCGATGCCGGTGGCCGGGAGCGCCTCACCCCGTGCGATATGATCGGCATGGGCTGGCATCTGCGCGCCGAGACGCATCTGGCTGATCTGGCGGGTTGCGCCTTCACCTATGACGAGCAGTGGCGACAATGGCTGCCGAAGACCGACGAGATGGGTCGGGCCGGCAACGGCGTCTACATTGCGGGCGACGGAGTCCGCCTTCTCGGGGCAGACGGCGCGGAGATCGCGGGCAGGCTCGCCGCGGCGGCGTGCCTGTCCGATCTCGGACGTCCGGCGCCCTCAGCCAACGGCGACCTGCGCAAGCTCGCGCGGCTCGAGCGCTTTGCCCGCGGCCTGGCGACCGCCTTTCCGTGGCCGGAGGCGATGGCACGGGCACTTCCCGACGAGGCTATCGTCTGCCGCTGCGAGAACGTGACGGCCGGAGCCGTACGCGAGAGCGTGGAATGCGGTGGCGGCGAGGCCAACAGGGTGAAATCGCTGTCGCGCGTCGGCATGGGTCGCTGCCAGGGACGCTATTGCCAACTCGCCGCCGCCGATCTCGTCGCAGGGCGGGCCGGCTGCACCGCCGGTGCCGTCGGCAGGTTCCGTGGGCAAGCTCCTGTCCGGCCGGCACCTGTCGGGGCCATTATCCGGGAACGCTGATGCAGTTCCAGAGGTCACGGGCTCTAGAAATCGGCGACCTTCCCCCAGGCCGGAGCATCGAAGCGCCGTGGATCGTAGGATGTCGGGTCGACGATCGGCTCCGACCCCGTGACCAGGTCGGCGACGAGGTGCCCCGCGCCGGGCCCGATGCCGAAGCCATGTCCCGAAAATCCGGCCGCCAGGAAGAAACCCGGAACCGTCTGGATCTCGCCGATGGCAGGCACGCCGTCCGGTGTGCTGTCGATGTAGCCGGCCCAGGCGGCGCTGATTTTGGTCCTTCTGAGATCGGGCAGCAGTTCGAGCGCGCGGGCGTGGGTGAGGCGGATCGTCGCCTGGTCAGGGACTGGATCGAGGATGCGCATGCGCTCCATCGGCGTCGGGTGGTCGAGCCGCCAGCGTTGCAGCGTCTCGTGGCCCGAGCGCATGCCCTCCAGCCCACCGGGCGCGAGGCTGCGCCACCGCTTCAGGAACATGGGAACGAACTGCGGGGAGAAGCGCAGCTGTTGCGACGTGACGTCGACGCGGCCGCGGCCGCTGATGGCGAGCGTGTAGCCGCCGTCGCCGCGACGCGTGGCGGAGATGCGCGCCGTGTGCAGCGCGTCCGGCAGGCCCTCGGCGCCGGGCGAGACGGACAGGATCGAGGAGCGGATCGAGGCCTGCGGAAAGCGGAAGCCGAACTGCCGGCAGAAGGAGGACGCCCAGGCACCGCCGGCCATGATCGCCACCTTCGTCCGGATCGTTCCGCGTTCGGTGACCACGCCGCTCAGGCGCCCGCCCTCGGTCTCGATGCCGCGCGCCGCGCAGATCTGGTGCACAGTGCTTCCGAGCTTCAGGATGGCGCGGGCGACCGCCGGCGCGGCCTGCGACGGGTCGGCGGTGCCGTCGGTCGACGAGAAGACGCCGCCTTTCCAAGTCCGGCCCGTGGCGCGGCCGCGCGCGCCGGCCTCGGCGCTGTCGAGCATGTGCGTGATGACGCCGGCCGTCGTGGCGAAGTCGCGCCAGCGCGCCCAGCCGGCCAGTTCCGCTTCGTCATTGCTGAGATAAAGCAGGCCGCAGCGGCGGAAGCCGGTGTCCTCGCCGGTCTCCGCTGCAAAGCGCTCCCACAGATCAAGGCTGCGGGTCGCCATCGGCAGCTCGCGGGCATCGCGGTTCTGCTGGCGGCACCAGCCCCAGTTCCGCGAA
This sequence comes from Mesorhizobium sp. M1D.F.Ca.ET.231.01.1.1, assembly GCF_003999155.2. NCBI lineage: Bacteria > Pseudomonadati > Pseudomonadota > Alphaproteobacteria > Hyphomicrobiales > Phyllobacteriaceae > Mesorhizobium > Mesorhizobium sp. M1D.F.Ca.ET.231.01.1.1. The sequence goes on along the minus strand of NZ_RZOZ02000013.1, from coordinate 161,984 downwards.
GACTGCTCGGCGCCGATGCGTCCCTTTTCGACAAGCGCCACCTTCATGCCGCGCCGCGCCAGGGAATAAGCCGCGAAGACGCCGACGATGCCGCCGCCGATCACCACCGCGTCCGCGGACTGCGGCAGTTGGCCAGATGTCTCGATTTGCTGCAGCGGCGCGCGCATGGTCCTCTCTGTCTTGAAGCCACAGTCTAGCGTGCTTGGCAGGCAGTCGCTGCTGCAGTTGAGGCTGAAGCAGAATTTTATTTCGGCGACCCCGCTGAAATCGGGAGTCCTTGCGCTTCAAGCGGTATTCCTTCGGATGGACAGGCCGGCGGGCTGTGATAGTCTCGATGGATCTTACATGACAGCATTTTGTGCTGTGGCACGCTTTCCCTGGAGACTGCCATGAAGCTCGATCGGATCGACATCAAGATTTTGCACGAACTGCAGAAGAACGGCCGCATCACCAATGTGGAACTGGCCGAGCTGGTGCACCTGTCGCCCAGCCCATGCTTGATGCGGGTCAAGAAACTCCAGTCGGAAGGCTACATCGAAGGCTATTCCGCGCAGGTCAATCTCGGCAAGCTCGGTCAGACGCTGACCGTCTTCACCGAGATCACCTTGAAGAACCATCGCCAGGTCGACTTCGCCCGCTTTCTCGCCGTCGTCGAGAAGATCGACCAGGTCATCGAATGCCACCTCGTCTCGGGCGGCTACGACTATTTGATGAAATTTGTGACCGCCGGCATCGGCGAGTATCAGACCATCATGGAGCGGCTGACCGACATGGACATCGGCATCGACAAGTATTTCAGTTTCGTGGTGCTGAAGTCTCCCATCGTCAAGGCGCACATGCCTCTGCCAAGCCTGTTCCCGATGTAGTCAGCAGTGGCCGCGCCGAACTAGGGTCCTGCGCACCGCGAAGGCATCGCAAAACCATGCGCGCGACCGCTGAAAAAGATCATCACCGTTTCTCGCGCTCATTCTTGCGGCGCATTGCACGCTTATCCCTCCACGCGTAGAGCGAATAGACGAACGGGATAAACCATGGCTTGCCCTGGTAGAATGGCACTGCCTTCGGCGGGTCGAAGTCGAAGGCCGACAGGGCCTTCTCTGTCTGGCCAAGAAGTTTGAAGGCAGCCTTCTTGCCGAGCCAGCGCGCCCAAACCACGCCGGATCCGCAGAACCCGGTAGCATAGACCGTATTCCCTACGGTAAACATTCGCGGAATCATATCGCGGTTCATGGCGACTTGGCCGAACCAGCTATGCGTGAGGCCAACACCAGCCAGTTCGGGAAATATGCGGCCGAGTTCGAAGCCCAGGTGTGTGGTGGGCGAAAGCGGATCTCCTTCCGTCGTGCCGTCGCGCCCGCCAAATAGAATGCGCGAGCCGTCTGGCGACGGACGATAGTAGTAGCTGAGCTGCCTCGTGTCGCCGTACATCATGCGCTTCGGCATCAGGCGTTCCATGACGCCGTTGCCTAGAGGCTCGGTGGCGACGATACGGCTCCGCACCGGCACGAGACGACGGCGAAGCCAGGGATCGAAGTCGTCAGTATAGGCATTGGTGCACACCAGCACCTTCTTGGCGAAGACCTCGCCACGCGATGTGGCGACACGCACGCCGCCGGCCTCGGCGACCATCCCCAGCACCGCCGTATCCTCGTGAATGACTGCATCGGTTGCCCGGGCGACCCGCAATATGCCGGCCAGCAGCTTGGCGGGATGAAGACCACCAATGTCCATGCGCGCGAAGCCACCCGCGTAGACCTCCGTGCCGATGTATCGCGATACTTCCGCACGGGAAACTGAAAATGCCTCAATCCCTAGGAAACGTTGCAACAACTCGGCGTATCGGCTCAACTCTTCGCATTCGCGTTCATTTATCGCTCCGTCGAAAAGGCCAGAAAGGAAAAAGTCGCACTCCACCTGCTCCCCTTCGAGAAAGGCCCAGAGATCCTCTCGCGCAGCCTTTCCTTCCATCAAGATGCCATTGGCGCGGGCTTCACCAAACCTACGGATCAATTGTTTGCGGCTTGGCCTTATGCTGCCGCTCGCCATGCCGCCGTTTCGGCTGGACGCGGCTTGCCCTATCGGTTGCCGGTCGAAAAGCTGAACGCTGCGTCCGGCCCTCGCGAGCTCGATGGCAGCCGACAGGCCCGCATAGCCACCGCCGACGATGGCGACGTCGCATCTGGGGATCACCGGCCACACCGGCAGAGCAGAAAACGCGCAGTCGTCCCACCAGTACGGCGTGGACTTAAACGGACGTGCGGAGATGGGATCCATGGCGTGCATCTCTGGTTCAATCCACGCGCTCAATCGCGCGAGACCCAGAGCTTCCGGGTGGGCTCGATCACCCGCCAGACCCCCGTGAATCCTGGGTGCATGACGAAGGCATCGCCCGCTGCAATTCGGCGCGGCTCGAACCCATCCTCGATGAGTTCCGAAACCCCCGAAAGGATGTAGCAAAATTCGAAGGTCCCGCCTTTGATGGAACGATAAGCGCCAGGCGTGGCCTCCCATACGCCAGCCTGTACTTGGCCATCAGCGGTCTGCGCGATATCCCAAGTTAGAAACCGGGGATCACCTTCCGCGCGCCGTTCCGGCAGCGGTTCGCCTCTCCTGGGTTCGGGGAGATTGTTCTGATCGAAAAAGGTAAGCTTGGACATAGGGCACCCTTTCAGCGTGCGGAATGCCGTTCGAAAGAGAGACGCCTTTCGATGGCATGCAGGGCAGTCAGACAGATGACGTTGATTGCAAGATAGAAGGCAGCGGTGACGACGAAGATTTCCAAGATGGCGAATGTCTCGCTCATCAGCCGTTTCGCGTAGCCGGTGATTTCAAGCACCGTTATGGTGGAGGCAAGGCTCGATTCCTTGACGATAACGGCGACTTCGGTGCTGTAGGAAGGCACGGCCTGACGCAGCGCCAGGGGAAACTTGATACGGTGGAAGACCACCCATCCGGACATGCCGCAGGCCTCTGCCGCCTCGATCAGTCCGCGCGGTAGCGAGAGCAGGGCAGTACGGAAGATCTCCGCCGTATAGGCACCGGTATTGAGAATGACGGCAAGGATGGCAGCGTGAAGACTGTCGCCGATCAGCCACCATAAAACCGCGTTGTGGCGTATGAAACCTATCTGCGCGAGGCCGTAATAGATCACAAAGATCTGTACGAGCATCGGTGTGCCCCTGAAGACCGCGCAGTAGAAATCGGCGCATTTGCGAACCGTGCCGGTCTGGCAAATGCGGGCTGTTGCCAGCAGGATGCCGAATGGTAATCCAAGACCGACGCCGAAAGCTGCAATCAGCAGGGTCGTCTTCGCGCCGGTGAGGAGAAATGGAACCGCATATGTAACGATGCTGGAATCCATCCTAACCTCTACTAAAGCCGCGGTTGAAATATTTCTCGGCGCGGTTGAACAGAACCTGGCTCACGGCGGTCATGGCGAAGAACATCGCGGCCGCCATGCAATAGAATAGAAGCGGCGAGCGCGTGATTCCTGCGGCGACCGCTGCCGCTCGCATCAGTTCCTGCATACCGACCACGGATACGAGCGAGGTATCCTTGATCGTCATCTGCCACACGTTGTTGATCCCACCCAGAGCCAGTCTGAGGGCGAGCGGTAGCGTCACGCGAAAAAAGGTCACGCGTGGCGACAAAGAAAGCGATCGAGCCGCCTCCAGGAGGCCAATGGGAACTGCCTGCAGCGCGCCTCGTATGACTTCTATCGAGTACGCGCATGAGATGGCGGCGATCGCGACAATGCCGATAAGGAATGGATAGGCGTTTTCGGCGCTATCCGCGTAGCCGAACGCCGAGGCAATGCTTTGCACCCAGTCGACGGAGCCGAAGAACAGGAGATAAATGACCAGTAGTCCCGGAACGCCGCGGATGATGATGCTGTAGGCATCAACAAGCTGTGACAGAACAGGAACCTGACGCCAACGAAGGATGGCAAGCGGTATCGCCGCCGCCAATCCTACAACCACGCCAACAAAGCCGATCAGAAGCGTGATACCGGCCCCGCGCAGCAGCGCGAGGAGCCAGCCCTTCTCGACCATCAGCACCCAGATATCGTGCAACATGAAAGCATTCCATCAGACCGTCGCGACATTTGCCGCGACGGTCTGTTGCCTGTCGGTGATTACTTGTTGCACGCGATGGTGTAGTCGTCCTTGAACCAGTTTTCCGAGGCAGCCTTCACCTTGCCGCTGTCGATCATGTTGCAGAGCGCGCCGTCGAGCTTGGCCTTGAGTTCGGTATTGCCCTTGCGCAGGCCAACACCCATGCCATAGCCCAGCGCTTCGTGATCGTCCGCTCCGGTGACCTTGACGTCGATGCGGGCAAAGTTGGCGCCGTCCGGTGAGCCGAGGAAGTCGACCCAGGTCGGGGAATCGCCGAATGCAGCGTCGAGCCGGCCTGCCGCCAGATCGGAATTCTGTTGGGTCGTGGCGTCGTAGGTCTTCAGGTCCGCGGTCGGAATATGTTTCTTGATGAACTGCGCGTATGTGGTGCCATTCACGACACCTATGGTCTTGCCGGCCAGCCCCTTCTCGATTTCCGCAAGACTCTTTAGTCCCATGAGCGAAGAATCCTTCGGAACCACGAAATACTGGGGTGTGGTTGCATAGGGGACGGAGTAGTCGATCTTCTTCATTCTTTCGTTGGTGATGCCGAGACCCGAGATGATGACATCAAAGCGATCGCTGTCCATCGACGGCACCAAGGAACTGAACGTCTGGACCACGAATTTGCATTTGACCTTAAGCTCGGCGCAAATGCCGTTGGCGATATCGGCGTCGAAGCCGGTAACGTTGCCGTTGGCGTCGGCCATGCTGAACTGCGGGGCATCGCCTTCGGTGCCCACGCGTAAGACGCCGTCCTCGGCCCATGCGACGCTTATTGCCGCCGCCGCCATCAGCCCGGATAGGCAGATTGAGCGAAGTGTGTTCTTTACGAGCATTTTGAGTTACCCCTCTTTGCTTTCTGTTTGATGGCCGCCATCAGGCGGCAGTTGAAATAACGCTGGATAGGAACCGGTTCACCGCCTCGGATGCGGGATTTCGAAACAGTTCTTCCGGCACGGCATCCTGCTCAACGATACCGTTGTGCAGGAATATCATTCGGTTCGACACCTCTCGTGCGAACCTCATTTCATGCGTGACGAGGAGAATGGTCGCTCCGTCGCCGGCAAGCGTTCGGATGACCTTCAAGACCTCGCCGACAAGTTCGGGATCAAGCGCGGAAGTTGGTTCATCAAAAAGCATCAGCTTGGGCTCCATCGCCAAAACGCGCGCGATTGCCACGCGCTGCTGCTGCCCACCCGAAAGCTGGCTTGGATACCGGTGGCCAAAGTCGGCCATGCCCACCTTGGAGAGTGCGGAAAGCGCTGTCTCATCCGCCTCTCGCTTGCCCTTCCGCAGTACGTAGATCAGTGCTTCGGTCACATTCCCGAGCACGGTTCGATGGGGCCACAGGTTGAAGCTCTGAAACACCATGCCGATGCGGCGACGAAAAATCCTGATGTTGGCTGCGTTGACGATTTTCGTTTCGCGGCTTTCGTTCTCAAAGGCGGAAATCGCATCGCCCATCACCTCGATCTCACCGGAGCTCGGGGTCTCAAGAAAGTTAATGCATCGTAGCGCGGTGCTCTTTCCCGAGCCGGAAGAACCAACGAGCGAAATGACCTCGCCTTGCCGCATCCGGAAGCTCACCCCGTTGAGAACGCTGGCAGCGCCGAATGCCTTGCGAAGTTCGTGAACCTTCAGAACAGGAGCCATGCCCAGGCGCCTCCCGTCCGTGCCGTGGTGAAGAGATGTAGAACCGATCGACGGTCCATTTCGGCGACATCTTCGCTGGTCGTCATTCTCGGATCCCTAAGGGGGCCAAATCGCAGAAACAGACGAATTTCAGTTCAACGAAATTCGGCGACGGATGCTGTTGCGCGCCCTCCTGTTCAAGGCCGACTGCTTCCATCTGCATTCCACCCTCGAGGACTACAAAACGTAACCTCAGCTTATGTCCGTCGGGGCACGCAATTTCGTCTTATTCCATTGAATTTCCGCAGAATTCCTGCCAATCGTAGGTTTGTAAGAGGAAACGCTCCGAACGCGTCGGAGTCGGACCGCGGCAGGGTAAACCAGGTCTTCGGATCGGCGCTCACCTCGCGCCCGTTTTTGCGGCACGTTCTTGCAGAGATTCAGATCGCGGGCTGCCTGCACCACGCCGTTGACAGGCCTAGACGCATCATCAATCAAGACAATGCTCGAAATCGATTGGCATGGAAAACCCAACCTTCACTCGATCCATGACAACCATTGTCTTGAACCCCTTGATGTCGTGATTCTCGTAGAAAAATCTCCGGGTAAAAGCTTCATAATCTTCCATGCTTCGGGATGTGACAATGAGAACGAAATCTGCTTCTCCCGTAACGTAGTAGCCGTTCATCACTTCCGGAGTCTGGCGGATCGATTGTTTGAAGCGGTCGACGATGTCAGCTCGTTCGCGCTCGAGCGAAACCAGCACGAGCATCGCAATAGGCCGGCCGACAGTCTTGGGTTTCACGATCGAAACGTCAGCTTCGATTGCTCCCCCTTCCCGAAGCCGTTTGAGACGACGCTGGACCGCCGTTGCCGACAGGCCGACCATTTGGCCAAGCTCTTCCGTGCCGTGGCGATTGTTGGTCTGCAGAATATTAAGCAAGCGAGAGTCCAGTCGATCAAGCTTCATTCTGCCTGCCTGCGCGTTGATCTGGTGACACAATCGTGGCTGAAAAACTTGCCGTCACTCCCAGTCTTCCGGCCTATTCCGATGTAGTCAGCGGTGACCATACTGGCTGACGAGCTCGGGGTCGCGGACGAGGCCGTCGAGCCAGGTCGGGTCGAGCTTCGGCACCGAGGAGAACAGCAGCTTGGAGTAGGGGTGGGTGGGCGTCTTCACCTTGTCGGGCGTGATCTGCTCCACGCGCTCCCCATTGTACATGACCATGATCTCGTCGCAGATGGCCTCGACGACCGAGAGATCATGGCTGATGAAGATGTAGGACAGTCCCAGCTCGCGTTGCAGCTCCTTGAGCAGCTCGATCACGGCGGATGCCACCACCGTGTCGAGCGCCGAGGTGATCTCGTCGCAGATGATGAGCTTCGGGCCGGCCGCCAGGGCGCGCGCGAAGTTCACGCGCTGCTTCTGGCCGCCCGAGAGCTCCGATGGATGACGGTAGCGCAGCGCCCTTGGCAGGCGCACCATGTCGAGCAGTTCATCGACGCGCTTGGAGCGCGCCTGCCTGTCGAGCCCGTGATAGAAAGCCAGCGGTCGCGAGATGATGTCCTCCACCGGCTTGGCCGGATTGAGCGCGGTGTCGGCATATTGGAACACGATCTGCATCTCGCGCAGCTGGTCCTGGCTGCGTCTCCTGGCCGCGCGCTCCAGTTCCTTGCCGTCGTACACGATCTCGCCGGCAGCCGCCGGGTGGATGCCGGCGATAACCCGCGCCAGTGTCGATTTTCCGCAGCCGGATTCGCCGATGACGCCGAGATTGCGCCCCTTGTCCACGACCAGACTGACGGAATCGACGGCCCGGATAAGCGGCAGTCCGTCATCTCGTACCGGGCCGTAGCCGGCCGTCAGATTGTCGATACGCAAGAGCTCTTTCTTTCCGGCATCCGCGTCGGCCTGCGCTTGCCGCGGCTTTGGTTCGAAGGCGGCCAGCAATTCACGCGTGTAGGGGTGCTGGGCCGCCGAAAGGATTTCAGCGGTCGCGGCGGTCTCCTGCACTTCGCCGCCCTTCAGCACCACGATCCGGTCGGCGATCTGGGCAACGACCGCGAGATCGTGGGAGACGTAGACACCGGCGATGCCACCCGCCCGCATGACCGACTTGAACGCCTTCAGCACGTCGATCTGGGTCGTCACGTCGAGCGCCGTCGTCGGCTCGTCGAAGATAACCAGCTTGGGATCGCCGATAAGCGCCATGGCCGCGGCCAGCCGCTGCAGTTGCCCACCCGAAACCTGGTGCGGATAGCGGGCGCCGATTCCTTCCGGATCGGGTAGCGACAGGGCCCTGAACAGCTCGACCGCACGCTTTCGCGCCTGTTCGGGCGGCATCAGCTTGTGGATGCGCGTGACCTCGATCACCTGCTCCATGATCGTCGATGAGGGATTGAAGGCGGCGGCGGCGCTTTGCGGAACATAGGCGATGTCGGTGCCGCGCAACCTGGCGCGTTCCTTTTCGGAAAGTGCAGCCATGTTCTTGCCGTTGAGATTGATCTCGCCGCCGGTGATCCTGCAGCCGGGTCTTGCGTGACCCATGAGCGAAAGCGCCACCGTGGTCTTGCCGGAGCCGCTCTCGCCGATCAGGGCGATGATCTCGCCCTCCGCGATGTCGAGGCTGACGCCCTTGATGATCTCGACCACCCGGCCGGCATCGGTCGTCGCCTCGATCCGCAGGTTTTTGACCTCGACGAGATTGGTCATGCTCAAGCGTCCCTGTCCCTGATCTTCTGCGGCAGGTTGTCGATCAGCAGGTTGACGCTGATGGTAAGGCTGGCGATCGCCAGCGAAGGCACGATGACGGCGGGGGCCGCGAAAGGCAGGCCGCCGATATTCTCGCGCACCAGCGCCCCCCAGTCGGCTAGAGGCGGCTGCAGGCCAAGCCCAAGGAAAGACAAGCCCGAGAGCAAGAGCACGATGAAGACGAAGCGCAGGCCGAAGTCGGCCAGCACCGGACGGATGATGTTGGGCAGGATCTCGGAGCCGATGAGATAGACGGTACTCTCGCCACGGACGCGGGCAACGGTCATGAAGTCCATCGTGTTGATGTTGACGGCGAGCGCCCGCGCGAAGCGGTAGGCGCCCGGGATGTAGATGACGGCGAGCGTCAGGATCAGCACCGGGATCGACGAGCCGACCGCGGCGACGACGACAAGGCCGAACAGCTTGCTGGGGATGGAGTTCATGGCGTCCAGGAAGCGGCTGAGGCAAGTGTCGAGCCAGCCGCCGGTGACAGCCGCGATCATCCCCAGCACGACGCCCGAACAGCAGGCGATGGAGACAGCGGCGAGCGATATGCCGACGGTGTAGCGCGCGCCCATCAGAACCCGCGAGAGCATGTCGCGCCCCAGATAGTCCGAACCCAGCCACAGTCCCTGGCGCATCGGTCCGAAATAGTCGTCGTCGACGATGTCGCCGATCGGATGCGGAATGATGTAGGGCGCGAAGATCGCGACCAGCGTCCACGCCAGGATGACCATCGAGGCCACGACGCCGACAAGGTTGTAGCTGTGGCCCAGGAAGGACCGTCGGGGGGATGCCGCGCGCGCCATCGTCATCTGAGCCTCGGGTTGGACATGATGGCGACGATGTCGGCCGCGGTGATGAGCAGGAGATAGCCGAGGCAGAAGATCATCGCGCAGCTCTGGATCAACGGCAGGTCGCGGGTCGCGACCGCATCGACCATCAGCTTGGCGATGCCGGGATAGTTGAAGATCGTTTCCACGATTATGACGCCACCGACCAGATAGGACAGCGAGAGCGCGACCGCGTTGACGATCGGGCCCAGAGCGTTGGGAAGCGCATGCCTCAACACCATGCGGCTGCGCGAAGCGCCCTTGAGAAGCGCCATCTCTACATAAGGCGTGGACAGCGTTTCGATCACCGCGGCGCGGGTCATGCGGATCATCTGGGCGGAGATGACGAAGGTGAGCGTGATGACCGGCATCGCATAGATGCGCACAATGTCGGTCAGCGAATGCGCCTCGTTGACCGAGGACAGCGCCGGAAGCCATCTGAGATAGACGGCGAAGAGCAGGACCGCCAGCGTCGCGACCATGAACTCCGGCACGGAGATGACCCCGATCGAAAGGATGGTGACGGCGCGGTCGTAGACGGAGCCGCGCAGCATTGCGGCGGTTATGCCGAGCGTCAGCGCCAGCGGAACCGAGATCAGCGTGGTGATGCCGCCAAGCTTCATGGTGTTCACGAAGCGCCCGCCGATCAGCGCCGCGACCGGCATCTCGTTGGCATAGGAAGTGCCGAGGTCGCCGTGGAGCAGGCCGAGAAGCCAGCGCAGGAAGCGCAGGATCGCCGGATCATTGAGATGCATGGCCTCGCGCAGGCCGGCGACCGCTTCCGGCGTCGCAGCCTGGCCGAGAAGGATCGACGCTGTGTCGCCAGGCAGCATGCTGGTGGCGAAAAACACGGCGAACAGGACGATCAGAAGGGTGACGAGCGCGACCGCCAGCCGCTTCAGCACGAGGTTTAGAACCCCAGACTTCATGGAAGCTCCCTGCGGTTGCGTTCAGTCAAGCAATTTTGCGCAATGCAGTGCCGGGGACCGGTTGACCGGCCCCCGGCAGGCGCCTCTCAGGCTTCGAGCCAGAGGTATTCGGCCATTGCGTAGCCCATCATGCCACCGAGCGGGTTCGCTTCCAAACCCTTCACCTTGCTGGAGAGGGCATCCACGTTGGAAATATAGGCGGGGATGATGGTGCCGGCCTCCTCGGCGACCATGACCTGCATCTGGTTGTAGATTTCCTTGCGCTTGGCCTGGTCGAGAGAACCGCGCGCCTCGACGAGCAACTTATCGAACTTCTCGGACTTGTACTGGCTCTCGTTCCACGGCGCGTTGGAGGCATAGAGGAGCGAGAACAGGATGTCCGGCGTCGGGCGTGGGTTGATATTGCCGAAGTGAACCGGCGCCTTGAGCCAGTAATTGTCCCAGTAGCCGTCGGACGGAACGCGCTGCACATCGAGCTTCATGCCGATGTCCGCGCCGGCCGCCTGAATGATCACTGCCATGTCGATCGACGAGGTCGCGGCGTCGGAGGCGACCACGGGGATGGACTGGCCGAGCACGCCCGCCTTCTTGAAGTGGAATTTCGCCTTGTCCGGATCGAACGCCTTCGGCTTGAGGTCGGCATTGTGGAAGATATTCGCCGGCGAGACAGGCTGGTCGTTGCCGATTTCGCCGAGGCCGCGCAATGCCGATTTGACGATCTGCTCGCGGTTGACGAGATACTTCATGCCGGCGACGAAGTCGGCCTTGCTGCCCGGATCCATGTCGAGCCGGATGTTGAGGTCCGTGTAGTTGCCCGAGGTGGTCTTCGACAGTTCGAAACCCTGCTGGCCTGCGATGAGCTTCATGGCACGCGGATTGATCGAAGCTGCAAAACTGATGTCGCCGGAAAGCAGGGCGTTGACGCGGGCGCTGTCGTCGCTGATGGCGATGAACTCGAACGAGTCGAGATAGGGCTTGCCCGACTTCCAGTAGTTCTTGTTCTTGGTCACGACAGACCGCACGCCCGGCTCGAACGTTTCCAGCACGAAGGCGCCGGTGCCGTTGCCCTTCGAGAAATCCGTTGTGCCGTCCTGGACGATCATGAAGTGGTGCAGGGCCAGGATGGTCGGCAGGTCGGCATTCGGATCGGCGAGCGTGATTTCAACCGTCGACTTGTCAACCGCCTTGAAGCCGGTCATCTGCGCGGCGATCTTGGCGACCTTGGAACCGACCGCTTTGTCGAGGTGGCGCTTCAGCGAGAAGACGACGTCGTCGGCGGTGAGGTCCTTGCCGTCGTGGAAGGTGACGCCCTTGCGCAGCTTCACGGTCCAGGTCTTGGCGTCCTTGCTGTCGAAGCTTTCGGCCAGCTCCATCTGCGTCTTGCCGTCCTTGTCGAGGAAGGTCAGGCGATTGTAGAGCGAGCAGCAGCGGACATAGTCGGTGGAGAGCGACGCCTTCGCCGGATCGAGCGTGTCGGCGGTCGACGACGACCAGCCGGCTGCCTTGAAGTTTCCGCCGGAGACCGGCGTCGCGGCGAGGGCATTGGTGGCACGGCCGAGCACCACGCTGCCCGCGGCAACCGCGGCGCCGCCGGCCAGCAGCATCTTGAGGAGTTCGCGGCGGCTTGCGCCCCGCCGGATGGCGTTTTCGACCATGGCATCGTCTGCGCCGGTCCAGTTCGTGATCTTGTCGGTCATGTTCATTCCCCTTTCTGTTGTTTCGTCGGGATGCGCGTCTTGATGCGGCTTTCCGGGCTTGGGCTCAGGTTCGTTCCTTCAGGCTTTCCCGCACGGCTGCCGCGAAGGCGGCCATTGAGGTGAAGTGGTAGTCGGGCACGGTGAAGCGCTCGGGCTTGATCGTGCCGCCATAGCCCTTCTGGGCATGACGGCGCTCGATCCAGCAATTGGTCATGCCAAGCGCCCGGGAGATGCCGATGTCGTGATGCTGGCTTTGCGCGACGTGCAGGATGTCGTCCTTGCTGTCGCCGCGGGACGCCACGAAATCGAAGACCTTATGGAAGAAAACCGGGTCGGGCTTCTCCGCGCCGGTATCGTCGGCTGTGAAGGTGGCGAAGAAGGGCGATCCGAGTTGCTTCTCGAAATGATCGAGCGCCCAGCGCTGGGCATTGGTCATGGCAATCAGCTTGTGCGACTTCGCAAGCTCAGCCAATGCCGCCGCGCTGTCGGGGAAGCCTTTCCACGAGCTCGCGGAATCGCGCAGGCGAACGCCGTATTTATCATCGGCCGGCAGGCCGAGCCGCGGCGCAATGACCATGTAGACGCGTACGAGATCGTCGGGGAATAGGCTCGCATCGGGCATATAGCGGGCCTGTCGGTAAAGGCTCAACGCTTCCTCGCCATCGATGGAAACACCGGCCTCGGCGGCAATGCCGGCCAGGCAGGTCGTGATGCCGCCTTCGAAGTCGATCAGCGTGCCGACCACATCGAAGGTCATATATTTGAATTCGCTAAAGCCCCTGGCCAAGACTGGCTCTCCTCTGCGCGCGGTCGAATTGCATGCGATGAACAGAACAAAATTCCGTGCTGTCCGGGGCGTCGGCCTGTTTCAAAAGCCCGGAAACCTGGGCTCGCTGGCCTTGTCGTAAAAGCAGTCTGGCACTTCCCCCGCGCTGGATTCGCCGAATTGGCGCGGGGCCGCGGCACAAAATTGCGAAATCGTCTGCCCCGGCGATATTTCGAGATGCGAAAAATCGGGCGCCGGTCATGCCAGTGCCTTGCGGACATCGGGATCGTCCAGCGTCTGGTCCAGCGTCCGGCGCGTGCGCTCGACGATCGCATCGATGTCGCTGTCCGTGCAGCAGAGCGGGGGCGCATAGCCGAGAACTCCATGGGCGAACGCGCGGATGATGAGGCCGTTGTCCCACGCCCTGTCGAAGACGCGCCGGGCCGGCATGGCCGACGCCGGAAGCGGCGTCTTCTTTTCCTTGTCGACCACCAACTCGATCGCGGCGAGCATGCCGCGGCCACGCACCTCGCCGACGAGCGGGTGGTCGACCAGGCTTGCCAATCCCGCCATCAGGCGGGCGCCAGCCTTGATGCCGTTCTCCAGCAGGCCGCCGTCTTCATAGAGCCTCAACACCTCGAGCGCGACGGCGGCGCTGACAGGATGAGCCGAATAGGTGTAGCCGTGACCGACCGCAGCGGCGCCCGCGCCATCGGCGATGACGTCGTAGACGTGATCGGCCATGAAGACGGCGCCCATCGGAACATAGCCGGACGTCAGCCCTTTCGCGGTCGTCATGAAATCGGGGACGATGTCCTCCTCCGTGCAGGCGAACAGCGGTCCCGTGCGACCGAAGCCGGTGATCACCTCGTCGGCGATGAACAGGATGCCGTATTCCCGGCAGAGCTCACGTATCGCCTTGATCCAGCCCTTCGGCGGGACGATGACGCCGCCCGAGCCCTGGATCGGCTCGGCATAGAAGGCGGCGACCCGCTTCGGCCCGATCTCCTCGATCTTGGCCTTCAGCGCGGCGAGCGATGCGGCGATGATCGCGTTCCCGTCCTCGCCCACCGGGTTGCGATACGGATAGGGCGAGGGGATCTTGTGCTGCCATTCGAAGGGAATGCCGAAACCGGCGTGGAAGGCGGGCAGGGCGGTGAGGCCGGCGCCGACCACCGAGGATCCGTGATAGCCCTGCTCGATGGAGATGAACTGGTCGCGTCTCGGCTCGCCCCTGGCATTCCAGTAGTAGCGGACAAAACGGATCGTGCTGTCGACCGCGTCGGAGCCTCCGAGCGTGAAGTAGACGTGATTGAGATCACCGGGCGCGCGCTCGGCCAGCTCGGAGGCGAGCCTGATGGCCGGTTCAGAACCGAGGTCGAAATAGGCGGTGGCGTAGGGAAGCTCGCGCATCTGCCGGGCCGCCGCCTCGACGATGCTGTGGTGGCCATAGCCGGCGTTGACGCACCAGAGCCCCGCGAAGCCGTCGACGAGTTGCCGGCCTGACGCGTCGGTCACGGTTGCTCCCTTGGCCGATTTCAGCACCCGCACCCCGAGCGCCTCGTGGCCGCGATATGAGGAGACCGGATGGATGAGATGGGCGCGGTCGAGTTCGATCAGGGAATTGGCGAGCATTGTTTTTCTCCGAACTAGCCGAGCGCCTGGTTGGCGAGGGCATAGACCTTTGGCCTGGCGTGTTTCGAACCCGTCTTGGGCGGACGATCCATGGCGATGCCGCCACCGACATGGGCGAGGCCGATTTCTCCGAGCCAGCCGGCGATGCCGGTCCTGCTGTCGGTGTCTACGCGCAGGAAGGCGCCGGCGCGCGGCGCGGCGAAGAAGCCGATCAGAGCCTTCGCTGCATCGGCATCTCCGGCGATGACCGGACCAATTACTTCGCCGCGTCCGAACGGTCGGATCGCGGCATAGGCCTCAATGGCGCCGTTGCGTCGGATGACGGCGAATTCGCCACGCTCGGCCAGCGCATCGATCAGGGCTTCACGGTTGGCGCCGTAAGCGTCGCGGTCCTTCGCCTTGATTTCCGGCAGATCGCCGGTGTCTGCGGCCTGCACGCCATCGGGCATGCCAAGCGCCGTGACGTTACCCTGATGTTGCAGGATGGTGCCCGACGGCACGAAGCCGAGCTTCTCATAGAGAGGCATGCCGTCCGTTGTCGCGACGAGCCGCAGCGGACGGTTTCCCGCGAGGGTGAAGGCCTGTTCCATCAGCTTGCGCCCGAGCCCCTTGCCGCGCGCGTTCCTGTCGACGATCACCATGTTGATCATGGCGCAATCCGTGCCATAGGGCGTTACCAGGATGGTTCCGGTGACGCGGCCCTGGTCGTCGAGCGCGACCGCGCCGCTGGAGAGCTGCAGCGCCATCTGCCAGTCCTGCGGACGGTGCGGCCAATTCTCCTGGCGAGAAAGCGCGACCGCGCCCTCTATGTGGTCCGGCCCGAAGGCCCGGATTGCGATTTCGCCCTGCTGCATGAGGCATCCTTCCGTCTGCGCCCAAGTCTCGGCCATCGGCGCGCCGCAGATCGTCTGAAGGCTTCGGCTTCGGCGGTATCATTCGCCGTTGCTCGGGGCGCGCGCCGCATCTTGTGCTGCACTACCCCCGGCGGATGCGTTTCACGGCGTGGGGCGGCACTGCCATCGACAGGCAAGATGCTATCGCGTGCCAAACCGGGCCACGGATACAGAACTTTCTGCTTTCGAATAGCCCATTTCGGTCAGGTGGCCCGCCGCCTGCCGGCCTATGATGAAATACATCCAACGCGGATGTGCTTCCACCGGAGATCGACGGACATGGCTTCTTTCAGGCCCAAATACATCACCTTCGACTGCTACGGCACGTTGACCAATTTCCAGATGGCGGAAGCAGCGCGCGACCTCTACGGCAGCCGGCTGGATGAGCCGCGCATGCTGGAATTCATCAAGAACTTCGCGGCCTACCGGCTCGACGAGATCCTGGGCGCCTGGAAGCCCTATGCCGACGTCATCCACAATGCGCTCGAGCGCGCCTGCAAGCGCAACGGGGTCGTCTTCAGCCCTGACGACGCCAGGATGGTATATGAGCGCGTCCCGACCTGGGGGCCGCATGCGGACGTTCCGGCCGGCCTGGCGAAGGTCGCCAAGGAAATTCCGCTGGTCATCCTCTCCAACGCCATGAACGCGCAGATCATGTCCAATGTCGAGAAGCTCGGCGCACCGTTCCATGCCGTCTACACGGCCGAGCAGGCGCAGGCCTACAAGCCTCGCTTCAAGGCGTTCGAGTACATGCTCGATAGGCTGGGCTGCGGTCCGGAAGATATCCTTCACTGTTCGTCTTCATTCCGCTACGACCTGATGTCGGCGCACGATCTCGGCATCAAGAACAAGGTGTGGGTCAATCGCGGCCACGAACCGGCCAACCCCTATTACGGCTATGTCGAGATCGCCAATATTTCTGGTCTTCCGGGCGTGATCGGGCTTTGAGACAGGCGGGCTGCCGATGAAATTCGTCTCCTATTGGCACGACACGGCCCCCGTCTTTTCCGGCGGGATGAAAGGCCCGCTCGAGGGGCATTACGATGCCGCCATCATCGGCGGCGGCTTCACCGGCCTCGCCGCAGCACGCCAATTGGCGAAGGCCGGCGCCAAGGTGGTCGTGCTGGAGGCGGAGCGCGTGGGCTGGGGCGCATCCGGGCGCAATGGCGGGCATCTGAACAACGGCCTCGCCCACAGCTACCTTTCGGCCAAGGCGGAACTCGGCAAGGAACGCGCGATCGCGCTCTACCGGGCGCTGGACTCATCCGTCGACGCCATCGAGGCGCTGGTCGCCGAGGAAGGCATCGACTGCAATTTCCGCCGCGCCGGCAAGCTGAAGCTCGCCTCCAAGCCGCAGCATTTCGAGGCGATCGCCCGCAACTTCGAAGCCATCCATGCCGAGGTCGATCCGGATACGGCGCTGCTGTCGGCGAACGATCTCACCTCCGAGATCGGCTCGCCCTTCCATGGCGCGATGCTGTCGAAGAAAAGCGCCATGATGCATATGGGCCGCTACGCGGCAGGCCTGGCCACGGCCGCCGGCCGCCACGGCGCCGTCATCTACGAGAACGCGGCGGTGACGGATCACAAGCAGACCGGCAAAAGGCATGAGCTGGTCACATCAAGCGGCCGGATCAGCGCCGACAACGTGCTGGTGGCGACCGGCGCCTACACGACGCCGAATTTCGGCTATTTCCGCCGCAGGATCATCTCCGTCGGCAGCTTCATCATCGCCACGCGGCCGCTGAGCGAGGCCGAGATCGCCGCGACCATGCCGGGCAACCGGACATGCGTGACCTCGATGAACATCGGCAACTACTTCCGGCTTTCGCCCGACAACCGCCTGATCTTCGGCGGTCGCGCGCGCTTTTCGGCGACCTCCGACCAGCGTTCCGACGCCAAGAGCGGACAGATATTGCGGGCGAGCCTCGCCGCGATCTTTCCGCAGCTTGCCAAGGTCGAGATCGACTATTGCTGGGGTGGGCTGGTTGACATGACCAAGGACCGTTTTCCGCGCGCCGGCTACCATGACGGGGTCTGGTACGCGATGGGCTATTCCGGCCACGGCGCGCAGCTATCCACCCATCTCGGCATGATCATGGCCGATGCCATGCTCGGCCGCGAGGATTGCAATCCGATGAAAGGCGTCGAGTGGCCTGCCATTCCCGGCTACTCCGGCAAGCCCTGGTTCCTGCCTGTGGTCGGTCTCTATTACAAGATGCTCGACCGGGTCCAGTAGGGGAGTAGGGGAGTAGGTACAGGTGCTCATTCCCTACTGCCTTACTCCCCTATTCCCTTACTGCCCTATCCCCATATGAAAGCTCTTCATCTCGAGATATTCCTCGATGCCGGCCTGGGCGCCCTCGCGCCCGAGGCCGGACTGCTTGACGCCGCCGAAGGGAGCCACCTCCATCGAGACCGAGCCGGTGTTCAGCCCCACCATGCCGAACTCCAGTGCCTCGCCGACGCGCCAGGCGCGTTTCAGATTCTCGGTGTAGAAGTAGGAAGCAAGCCCGTAAGGCGTGCCGTTGGCCAGCGCGATCGCCTCCTCTTCCGTTTCGAAGCGGAAAAGCGGTGCGACTGGACCGAAGGTTTCCTCGTCGGCGAGCTGCATGTCGTTTGTCGCACCAGTCAGCACCAGCGGGGCAACATATTGCGGCCCTTCCGGCAGAGCCGGCCTCTGCGTGACTATCTCAGCACCTTTGGCAAGCGCATCGTCTACGTGGCGGTTGATCTTCTCAACCGCGGCCATGTTGATCATCGGTCCGATGGCGACGCCGGCTTGAGTGCCGGGCCCCACCGTCAAGGCGTTAACGCGGGCGGTGAGCTTCGCGGCGAAAGCGTCATAGATGCCGCCCTGGACGAGGATGCGGTTGGCGCAGACGCAGGTCTGGCCGCCGTTGCGGAATTTCGAGGCGAGCGCGCCCTCGACGGCGAGGTCGAGATCGGCGTCGTCGAAAACGATGAAGGGCGCGTTGCCGCCGAGCTCCAGGCTGAGCCGCTTCACGCTATCGGCCGCGCCGCGCATCAGCAGCGAACCGACGCGCGTCGAGCCGGTGAAGGAGATCTTGCGCACGGTCTCGTTCGCCATCATCTCGTTGCCGATCCCGGCCGGCATGCCGGTGACGATGTTGATGACGCCGGCGGGAATGCCCGCCCGTTCGGCGAGCACGCCGAGCGCCAGCGCCGAATAGGGCGTGAACTCGGACGGCTTGACGACCACTGTGCAACCGGCCGCGAGCGCAGGCGCGACCTTGCGGGTGATCATCGCGTTCGGAAAATTCCACGGCGTGATGATGCCGCACACGCCGACGGGTTCCTTGAGCACGATGATGCGACGGTCTGACGCCGGCGAGGGGATGGTGTGGCCGTTGATGCGACGCGCCTCTTCCGCGAACCATTTGACGAAGGAAGCGCCGTAGCGGATCTCGCCCTTGGCCTCGTCGAGCGGCTTGCCTTGTTCCGTCGTCAGGATCAGCGCCAGATCGTCCAGATGCGCAAGCATCAGGCCATGCCAGGCCTCCAGCAGGGCAGCGCGTTCGGCGTTGGTCTTCTTCCGCCAATCCCGATAGGCGGAGGCCGCTGCGTCTATGGCCGCGCGGGTGTCAGAACCGGCCATGTCGGGCACCGTGCCGATCGCGGCCTGGGTCGCCGGATCAATGACATCGACCGTCCCGCCGGAGGCGGCGGCGACCCATTTGCCGCCGATCAAGCCGGTCTCGCGGAAGAGAGTTTTGTCTATCAAGCCTTTCATCGAAAACGACCTTGTAATCATTTGAGCGCCGCGATAACGGCGGCGGTGATGGCGTTCGTGCTGTCCTTGCCGGCAATGGTTCCAAGGCCCCGAGCGGTTGTCGCCTCGATCGCTTCCATGACGCGGCCGGCTGCGTCTTTTTCGCCCAAGTGCTCGAGCATCATCGCGCCGGACCAGATGGCGGCGATCGGATTGGCGATGCCGAGATGGGCGATGTCGGGCGCGGAGCCGTGCACCGGCTCGAACATCGACGGCGCCGAGCGGTCGGGATTGATGTTGGCGGAGGCGGCGTAGCCGAGCCCGCCCTGAATCGCTGCGCCGATGTCGGTCAGGATGTCGCCGAACAGATTGGAGGCGACGACCACGTCGAGGCTCTCCGGCGCCATGATCATGCGGGCGGCAAGCGCGTCGACATGATAGCTGGTCACGGTGACGTCAGAGTACTCCGCTGCCAGCTTGCGCGTGACCTCGTCCCAGAACACCATCGAGTATTTCTGCGCGTTGGATTTGGTGACGGAGGCAAGCTTGCCTCGCCGCGTCCTCGCTTGCTCGAAGCCGAAGCGCAGGATGCGCTCGACGCCGGCGCGGGTGAAGATTGAGGTCTCGACCGCGACCTCGTCCGCAGTGCCTTGATGCACGCGGCCGCCGGCGCCCGAATACTCGCCTTCGGTGTTCTCCCGGATGCAAAGGATGTCAAAGCTTTCGGCCCTGAGGGGGCTCGTCACGCCCGACAGCAGGCGGTGCGGGCGGATATTGGCGTATTGCACGAACGCCTTGCGGATCGGCAGCAGCAGACCGTGGAGCGAGACGGCATCCGGCACCTCCGCCGGCCAGCCGACGGCGCCAAGAAGGATGGCGTCAAAGCCCCGCAAGGTCTCGATACCGTCCTGCGGCATCATGCGGCCGGTCTCCTTGAAGAAGCGGCAGGACCAGGGGAATTCGGTTCCCGTCAAACCAAAGCCGGAATGTTTGGCTGCCGTTTCCAGCACCGTCCAGGCGGCGGAGGTGACATCACGGCCGATGCCGTCACCAGGGATAAGGGCGATCGAATAGGTTTTCATCGGCGTCTCTTCACAGGCTGATCAGGACGCTCTTGGTCCTGCGATTGGCGAGATAGGCTTCGCGGCCAAGATCCTTGCCGATGCCGGAGCGCTTGTAGCCGCCGGTCGGCAGGATGTGGTCGCGCGAGCGGCTGTAGCGGTTGACCCAGACGGTGCCCGCTTCGAGCTTACGCGCGAAACGCATCGTGCGCGACAGGTCGGAGGTGAACAGGCCGGAAGCCAGTCCATAGATCGGATGGCTGGACAGCGTCAACGCCTCTTCCTCGGTCTCGAAGCTCTGGACGGTCAGGACCGGGCCGAAGATCTCCTCGACGATCGCCGGATTGTTCTGATCGACATTGGCAATCAGTGTCGGCTGGTAGAAATAGCCGGTGCTGTTCATGGCGACGCCGCCCGCCAGGCATTCGCCGCCGGCCTCGACCGCGGCCCGCACAATGCCGTCGACGCGCGCACGCTGCCGCTCCGAGATGATCGGCGAATACTGGGTAGCCTCGTCCCAGGTCGGGCCGGGCCGGGCCGCCTTCATCTTCTCCAGGATCGCCGCCGTCAGCCGGTCGGCGACGCTCTTCTCGACGATCAGTCGGGTGCCGGCCACGCAGGCCTGGCCGGCGTTGTAGGTGACGCTGCCTGCGATCGCCGTCGCCGCTTTGCCCAGATCGGCATCGGCGAAGACGATCTGCGGGCTCTTGCCGCCAAGCTCCAGCGTCATCGGCTTGACGCCGGTGCGGGCGACATTCTCCATGATCGCCGATCCGGCGCGGGTCGAGCCGGTGAAGCTGATCTTGGCGATCTCGGCATGGCCGGTCAGCGCCGTGCCGGTCGTCGGACCGTCGCCCAGGACCACATTGATCAGCCCTGCCGGCAGGCCGGCCCTGACCGCGAGCTCTGCCAAATGGATAGCCGAGAAGGGCGTCATTTCCGACGGCTTCAGCACGACGGCGTTGCCCGCGGCCAGTGCCGGGCCGAGCTTCCATCCCGCCATCGAGATCGGAAAGTTCCAGGGTGTGATGGCGCCGACCACGCCATAGGGTTCGCTCACGATCATGCCGAGACTGGCGTCGTCTGTCGGCACCAGTTCGCTGCCTTCCTTGTCGGCGAACTCGGCGAAGAAGCGGATCTGCTCGGCGGTAACGGCGATGTCCCCGGCAACCACCTGACCAATGGGCCGGGTCGAGCACAGCGCCTCGATCCGGGCCAGCGTTTCGGCTTCCGCCTCGATCAGG
Source organism: Mesorhizobium sp. M1D.F.Ca.ET.231.01.1.1 (assembly GCF_003999155.2). Lineage (NCBI taxonomy): Bacteria > Pseudomonadati > Pseudomonadota > Alphaproteobacteria > Hyphomicrobiales > Phyllobacteriaceae > Mesorhizobium > Mesorhizobium sp. M1D.F.Ca.ET.231.01.1.1. The sequence continues at coordinate 140,691 of NZ_RZOZ02000013.1, read as the reverse complement.
TCGGCCCAGGCTTGGAGCGCCCTGGTGCGCTCGCGCGGGCGAACACCGCCCCAGTTGCTGGACTTCAGCGCGGCTTTGGCGCTTTCCACCGCACGGTCGATCATGTCCACGCCGGCCACGGGGCAGGCGGCGTATGCCTTACCGTCCGACGGGCGACGCATCTTGATCGCGCCCTTGGCCGCGATCAGCTCGCCGCCGATGAAATGGCCGGCGGGCAGGGGAACCGTGTCCGGATCGAAACTCAGGCTCATGGGCAACCACTCAGCAGCGTTGGCCGCAGCCTAGCGCGGGCGGGCAAGCAGCATGCGTTGTTCGGCGAAGCGCGGCGGACGATTGTTGCGTGCAGCCCGCGCGGGACGGCAAAATCTGTCGCGGTGGCGGAACGCCAGGCGCATCGGTTACCCGACCGTCACGTAGATCTTGCGCACGGTTTCGATCGTCTTCCAGACGCCGGTGAAGCCCGGCTTCATCACGAAGCTGTCGCCGGCGCGGTAGGTCACCGGCTGGCCGCCATCCGGGAAGATTTCGACCACGCCGGAGAGGATGTGGCAGAACTCGAAGGTCTCACCCTTGATCGAGCGCGTCTCGCCCGGCGTCGCCTCCCAGACGCCGGTGTGGACGAGGTCGCCCTTGGCTGCGTCCTGCGCCCAGGTCTTGAAGGCGGGGTCGCCGGCGATCAGCCGCTCCGGCAGCGCCCTGGATTGGCGTGGCGGGAAGGACGGGTCGGTATCGACGGTCTTGAGCAGGGACATGGAACGGCCTTTCAGGTTGGAGATTCAATAACCGCGCGATCGGTCGACGAGCCCGATCGGGTCGAGACCGGCGCGATGACGCTTGATGTTGTCGATGACGGCGCGCGCGGCGGTCTTGGGCTGGGTGACGCTGGCGACATGCGGGGTGAGAATGATCTTCGGATGCGACCAGAACGGGTGGTTGCCGGGGAGCGGTTCAGGATCGGTCACGTCGATCATCGCCGCACAAAGATGACCGCCGTCGAGCGCCGCGACGAGGGCCGCGTGGTCGAGTTGCGGCCCCCGGCCGGTGTGGATTAGTGCTGCGCCCTCCGGCAGTTTCGCGAACAGCTCGGCATTGAGGAAACCGCGCGTGTCCTGGGTGAGCGGCAGCAGGCAGACCAGCACATCGCTGGCCATAAGGATATTCTCCAGTCCGGGCTCGCCATGATAGCAGGTCACGCCCTCGATCCGCCGCGGCGAACGGCTCCAACCGGCAAGCGGAAAGCCGAAAGGTTTCAGCCGGTCGAGGACAGCCTGCCCGAGCTGTCCGAGGCCGAGCACGCCGATCCGGCGCAACCCTGCCTGGAGCTGCGGGATGTCGCGCCATTCGCCGGCGCGTTGCTGCGCCAGATAGGCCGGTAGGTTGCGGTGCAATGCGAGCACGGCCAGCGCGACATATTCCTGCATCATGCGCACGATGCCTTCCTCGACCATGCGCACGATCTTCACTGTTGCGGGCACCGCATCGAAGCGGAACTGATCGACGCCGGCACCGATTGAAAACAGGATTTCCAAATTGCGGTAGCGGGCCAGGTTTTCCGGCACCGTCCAGGTGATGAGATAGCGCACCACGTCGGGATTGACCGTCACAGCGTCCATGGTGAAGGCGACGTCCGGCATTTCCCGGGCAAAGACTTCGGCGAAGACCGCGCCGCGCCGGGCATCGGAGTTGAACAGGAACGTCATCCTGGTTGCTCCTTCAGGCCGAGCAGTGCGCGCCCAGCGCTTCGATCATCCGCTGGCAGGCGGCGAGTTCGCTGGCGAGGATGTATTCGTCCGGCTTGTGGGCGCGACCGATGTCGCCGGGGCCGCAGATGATCGCGTCCAGCCCGGCGGCCTGGTAGAGCCCGGCTTCCGTGCCGTAGCTGACGGCGGCGAGCGGCGCTTCGCCGGTCAGTTCGCTGAGCAGCGTTGCCAGCGTCGCGTCCTGCGGCAGCGACAGCGCCGGATAGGCGCTTAGCGGCGTCCACTCGACGCGAAAACCGTTGGCCTCACAGGCCTCCGCCCGCGCCCTTACCGGCGCGAGCAGGCTGGCCGGGTCGACGCCGGGTATTGCGCGGGCCTCGAGTTCCAGCGTGCAATAGTCGGGAATGATGTTGACCGATTGTCCGCCCGCGATCACACCCGCCTGCAGCGAGGAGCAGGGCGGCGCGAAGGCCGGGTCGAACGGACCATGCGTCAGCTGCTCGGCTTCGCTCACGACCGCGCTCAGCGTCTCGGCCATGGCATGGATGGCGTTGAGCCCGAGATCGGGGCGCGAGGAATGACCGGTGCGTCCCCGGATGGTCACGCGGGCGGCCGCCTTGCCCTTGTGGCCGCGCACCGCGCGCATGCCGCTCGGCTCGCCGACGATGACGCCGAGCGGCTTGGCGCAGAGTTCGGCCAGGCGGGCGATCAGGTGCGGCACGCCACGGCATCCGACTTCCTCATCGTAAGAGAAAGCAAGGTGGATCGGTCTGGCAAGGCGCAGTCCCGCCAGGTGCGGCACAGCCGCGAGCGCTGCGGCAAGGAACCCCTTCATGTCCGTGGTGCCGCGCCCGTGGAGCCGCTCGCCTTCGCGGCGCAGCGCGAAGGGAGATGAGCTCCATTGAGGCTCGACAGCGGGAACAACGTCCATGTGGCCCGACAGGATGTAGCCCGGGACATCGGCGGGGCCGATCGTCGCGAAAAGATTGGAACGATCGCCTTCTGGCCCTGGCAGCAGGGCGACCCGTGCACCGTGTTCGGCGAGATAGGCTTCGATCCAGCCGGCGATGTCACCGTTCGCCCTGCCTGCGACCGAAAGGCGACGAGACGGTCGAGGATGTCGAAGACGTCCATTCCAGCCCTCAAGGCGTTGGTTCGCAGGGATCGGTTCAGTTGACCGTAAGCTGCTCGATTTCCGCAGAGGGTGCGCGCGTCCTTTCGCGATTGCGTGCCGAAAGCGGAAGTGTTTCAGTTGAATCTAACGTTGGTGCGCGCCTTTCAAGCAAATCGTACCGGCCTGCTTAGTTAGCGTTGGCAGAGGCAAGGGGCGGACTTCGGCGTGTCGCCCTTTATTGCAGCAATCTTTCAGAGGCCTGAAATTGAAGCCGTCCGGAAGCTTGAAAATCGATACCTTTTCGATGCGCATCGGCGACATCGAAAAGGTCGAACTGGATCGGTTGCACGCCCTCTCGCTCTCTGTGGGATGGCCGCATCGGGCCGAGGACTGGCAATTCCTGCGCGAATCGGGACAGGGGTTCGTGGCGCTCGATGAAATCGGCCGCGTTCTCGGCTCGGCCATGTGGTTCCCGCATGGCGCCGATCTCGCGACGGTCGGAATGGTCATCACCTCACCGCGACTACAGACGCTGGGGGCGGGGCAATGGTTGATGAAGCGGGTCTTCGAGAATGTCGCCGGACGCGATCTGCGTCTCAACGCGACCCGTGCAGCGCGGCGGCTTTATCTCTCGCTCGACTTTCAGCCGGAGAAGACCGTCTATCAATGCCAGGGCATCGCCCGCGTGCCGACAACGGGCGGTCCGGCGGAGACGCGCGGCGATATCCGGACTTTGGACGCACGCGATGTTCCGGCAGGGATCGCGCTCGACGCGGCGGGATTCGGTGCAAGGCGGACAGCGCTCATTGAAAAGCTCTTCGCGCATTCGGCCGGCTATGGGCTTTTCAGGGGGAACAAACTGACCGCTTTCGCGCTCTGCAGGCCATTCGGGCGGGGCCATGTCGTAGGGCCGGTCGTCGCCGAAAGCGATGCCGACGCCGTGGCGACCGTGCGGCCGCACGTCGTCGATCATTCGGGGTCTTTCCTCCGAGTCGACACCCATGTGGACAATGGCGAGTTCGCCGCCTTTCTCTCGCACGCCGGAATGCCGGTCTTCGACACGGTGCTGACCATGTCGCTGGGCAAACGCCTTGCCGATTTTGCCGCCGGCGGCTCGGCTATGCCGAAGACCTATGCCCTTGCGAGCCAAACCCTCGGCTAGGTTGGCGTCGCTGTTCGTCGACCGAAGAGCCGGCCAACTTTCAACCATTTTAAAGTTGTTCCCTCGGCATCTTCAACTGGACGCTGCCCTCAAGCGTTGCGAGCTGAACGTCTGGATATGGGCTTGTCAGGCCAGAAACCGCCAGTCGAACTGGCGGAAACCTGCTGCAGCGCTGTCAAGATGTCAGGCGGGGCTCGTGGCGGCGCGGGAGACCGGCCTGATATGCGCGAACATGCTGCGCCCGTTCCAGGTAGGGAAGACTCTTACCAGCGACGGCGGTCCGTCGAGCTGGATACGGCCTCCGCCGATGGCCTGGGTCCAGCTAAGCTGGCCGGTGTGCCATTTGACGAAGGCTTCGGCTTCCGCCGTGATGTAGAGGTCCTCCTCGAAACCGGGGTATCTCTTGCAGATTTCGGTGTCTCCGAATTCGATGAGCAGCCAGTAGCGCTCTCGATGCGGCCGGCCGGTGAAGTCGAAACGTATGACGACGCGTCGATTCGGGAGCCGGTCTCGGCGGAACGCGTTGCACATGGACCAAAGTGCCACAAAGGGGTCGAGATGCTCGGGCGCGATCTCGAGCCAACGCGCACCCCACTCGCCGAGCGACTGGCAGACCCCGAACAGGGCGTGACCCGCCGAGGTGAGCTCGTAATGGTGCCCACGCCCGTCGGACTTGGGTGCTGACGCGATGACACCGAGCCGTTCCAGCTGCTTGAGCCGCTGTGAAAGGAGGGTATGGGAGAGTCCCGGCGCCCCCTCCAGGATTTCGCTGAAGTTTCCGCAGCCCAGGTGCAGGTTGCGGATGATCAGCGGTGTCCAGCGTTCGGCGAAGATCTCGGCGCCGCGAGCGATCGGGCAATACTGGCCGTATGTCCTCATGACACCACTGTTGCGCGCCCGCCTCCGCTTGTGAAGTCCAGATTTTTGACTATCCGGCCGCCTTACGCCGTGGTCCGATGTTGCCTCTCAACAGGAGGAGGAAACGATGACGACGCCGATAACCGCGGAGATCGATCGCGCAAGCACGAAGTCAGCCGCCGTGGAAATCGATGGGTTCCGAGGCCGGTTGATCAGTGCCGAGCACGCCGATTACGACCTCGCCCGCGCAGTCTGGAACGGTGCCATAGACCGGCACCCGCGGCTGGTCGCCCGATGCACCGGCACCGCCGACACGGTCGCGGCAGTGCGTTTCGCCCGCGACCACGATCTGGAGATCGCCATACGCGGTGGAGGCCACAACGTAGCGGGCACCGCCGTTTGCGACGATGGAATCGTCATTGACCTCTCGGCCATGAGGGGCGTGCGAGTCGACCCCACCAACCGCAGGGCCTGGGTGCAGGGTGGCGCGCTGTGGGGCGACGTCGATCATGAGACGCAGGCTTACGGTCTGGCCACCACCGGCGGTATCGTGAGCCACACCGGAGTGGCCGGACTCACCCTGGGCGGTGGCGTCGGCTGGCTGATGCGCAAGCACGGCCTCACGGCCGACAACCTCCTTGCTGTCGACATCGTGACGGCCGACGGCGAGCTGCTGCGGGCATCCGAGCAAGAGCACCCCGAGCTGATCTGGGCACTGCGAGGCGGCGGCGGCAACTTCGGCGTGGTCACCTCGTTCGAATTCCGCCTCCATCCCGTCGGGCCCAACGTCCTGGCGGGGCCCATCATCTGGGACGCAACAGACGCCGGAGAGGTCCTCCGATTCTATCGCGACTTCGTCCGCGACGCTCCCGACGAGCTCGGCACGGTCGTGAGGTTCGGCGCCGCGCCACCCCTACCGGTCATACCCGCGGATCTGCACTGGCGCCCGGTGATGATGGTCGGTACCTGCTATGCCGGGCCGATCGGGGACGGTGAGCAGGCGCTGCGCCCGCTTCGCACTTTCCGGACCCCTGTCGTCGACCTGGTTGCGGCCACACCGTATGTGGGATTCCAGAGCGCGCTCGACTCGACCGTTCCCCATGGTTGGAACTACTATTGGAAGTCCACCCACCTCCCCGAGCTCCGCGACGACCTCATCGACGTGATCATCGAGCACGCGTTCTCTTCTTCATCGCCGCGGTCATACGCGGTTATGTTCCATCTCAAGGGGGCCGTGAGCCGAGTACCCGAGGGCGGGACAGCGTTCGGCAACCGGCAGGCGTCGCACGCAATCACCCTCGATGCGGTGTGGCGGCCCGGCGAGGGCTTCGGCGACCGGGACACTGCCTGGGCAAAGGGGTTCTTCGGCGCCCTCGGCCGCTTCCGCGAGGGCGTCTACGTCAACTTCCTCGGCGGCGACGAAGATCCCGCCCGGGTCCGCGAGGCATACGGCGAAGCCGTCTACGACCGACTGGTGGAGGTGAAGACTGCGTACGACCCCGACAACACCTTCCACCATAACCAGAACATCCGCCCCGCTGGGTCGTGAACAATCGAGTTGGAGTAGGTTAAGACCTCCGTAATCACCGCCGGCAAGGCAGTGAGGATTTTGACGACAATTCTGACGGGATGTTGAGGCATCGCGCGAAGGGCCAGATCTCATACCATCAGGAGGCCCTGCCGACGGTCCTTGCTCAAGTTAGGCCATGTCGTACCAGATGGCGAACGACTGGAGAAAACAACTCCTCGCCGATGTAAGTTCCGGTATTCGCACGCTCGAAAAGCGACCCGGCGACGGCCGCATCCACAACCACTGGGATACCTGACTGGCGCGCTTGCGCCATTATCTCGTGGGCAATGCGCCCCTGGCCCTTGCCGACCACCGCCGGCACCGGCGTTTCGCCCTTGACGTAGCGCAACGCCACGGCCAGGTCGCCGGATACGAAGACTATGACTGCATTCTTCACGCCGAGCTTTGCGGGTTGCAACACCGCCTCGCGCCTCTGCCGCTGCTGTTCATGGCGGATCAACGGATCGCCTTCGAGATCCTTGTGCTCGCGCTTGTATTCGGTTGTCGTCATGCGCATGTCGCGCAGGAACAGCCAACGTTGAACCGGAACATCAATCACGCCGATGGCGACGAAGGCCAGGCCGGCGGCGATTCCGAGAGGCGTCAGGACCGCCTTGATCATCGGGCCCAGGCATGACGGACCGCAACCTGGCGCATCGAAAAGCGGCTGCAGCCATGTGATTAGCACGAACGCGAACAGGCACGCCAGCAGCACCAGCTTGATCACGCCTTTGGCGAACTCGATGACGTTGCGGAGCGACAGGATCTTCTCTAGGCCCTTGGCCGGATTTATGTGGTCGAGCTGCGGCTTGAGCGGCTCAAACGAGAAGACTGGTCCGAACGTCCCCAGCATGCCGAAGACGGCGGTCAAAACGACAACGATGCCAACCAGCGGCGGCGTGGCAAGCATCAGCAGCGACAACGAATGACGGATGGCGCGCAGGCTGACATCCCCGAACGGGCCGCTAGGCACGGTTACGGTCTGCACGAGTTCGGAGAGACGTTCGAAAAGCGTCGGCCAGAAAAAATAGAGATAGGCGAGCGCTGCAAGGAAAGTGAAGCCGGAGGTGAGGTCGCGGCTCTGCGGAACCTTGCCTTTGCGGCGGGCGTCGCGAAGCTTCTTGTCGGAAGCGGGTAGTTTCTTTTCCTCAGCTTCTTCGGCCATGTTGCAATCTTATCGCACTGGCGTGGTTCCAGTCCGTCGATGGTCTGTGTAAGGTGAGGACGGGCTTGAATACGGAGAGGTGGATATGCGGTTGCATGTCGTATTCTTGCCTGTCGTCATGGCGTTGGCGCTGTCCGGTTGCCAGACGGCCAGAACCGGCTCGGTCAGCGCGAAGGACCAACCCCCGGCCTCGCAGTCGGATCGACTGATCAAGCTTGCCGACGATATCAATGCGCGCGGGGACAGTGATACCGCGATAGCGCTCTACCAGCGTGCGGCGGCGATGCCGGACGCCAAGCCGGGTGTGTTCGTCAAGGCGGGTGATGCCTATATGCGGGCCGGATATCCGGCCGATGCCGCCAAAGCGTACCAGGCAGCGCTCGCAAAAGCGCCCAACGACGGCGAAGCGATGCTGGGGCTTGGCTCGGCGATGATTGAGGCCGGCGATATCGAGGCCGGCATGCGCGCGCTCGCACAGGCAGCGCCTTTGGTCAACAGCAGCGCCGCCTATAACCGATTGGGCGTGGCGCAGACATTTGCCGGCCAGACTGCCGAAGCGCAGGCGACCTTCGCCCAGGCATTGAAACTTGCGCCCGGCGATCTGGACGTCGAGACCAACATGGCGTTGGCGGCAGCCCTCGAGGACAACTCGGCCACCGCACTGCCGCTGGTGCAGAAGGTTGCCGCCGCACCCAAGGCGCAATTGCACCACAAGCGCAATCTCGTGATGGTCTATGGGCTTCTCGGCCAGGCCGATCAGGTTAAGGCTTCGCCGCCTATCGGATTGACGACCAAGGAGGTGACCACCTTGCTTGCGCGTGCCAGAACCATCCGGTCGAAGGGCACCACTCAGGCCAAAGCCAAGGCGCTCGGCTCCATCCTCGGCTAGCGCCTGAGGTGTTCCTATGCAAAGCCCGCCGCGCAAACAGGTGCTAGAGCAATTCCAGGAGAAGTGTGGAACGGTTTTCCGTCGGGAATTGCATAAAAACAAATAGTTAGAGCAGTTCAGCGATTGTGTGGATCGCTGAACCGCCCTGAACGGGCGATGATCGCGCCGGCTCACTCGACCGGAAGCGTCGTCTGCGGCGCTGCCGGCGCGCTGTTGGCGCCGCCGATCGGAGCCTCCTCGCCATCGAGATAACGACGGGCCGCGCGCGCGGTCGGCGCGGCGGCCGCCGGCCCCATGCGGCGGCCCTCGACGAGGTCGGGCTGGCTTTCGGCCATGCGCTGAAGATTGTAGGCATTGGCGCAGCCCGCCGGCAGATGGGAGCCGACGCCGGAGACGATAGTCAGGTCGGTCCTGGCGGCGGGGCTGTCGTCGTCGGCCGGTTCCGCCAGACATGCATTGGGAGCAAGGATCGAGCCGCTGACGCCTTTCTCGGAGCCGCCGGGATCGGTCGAGACATAGCTGTAGCCGGGCGAATACTCCTGCCGCTGTTGCGGGCTGTTCATGCAGCCGGCAAGAAACAGCGCGGGAAGCACGAAGCAGAAGGCGGTGCGCAATGTCATGGTCAATTCCCGCTATTTGATGATCAGACCGGTCGCCGACGCGTCCTTGGCGTGCTTGCGACTGAGCCGCTTGGCAGCCGGGCGATCGAGTGGGGTGGCGAGACTGTCCCGCACCGGCGCCACCAGATACGGCGTGATCAGGATCACCAGTTCGGTCTCTTCGTGCTGGAAGCGCTGCGATTGAAAGAGCGGGCCAAGCACGGGCACATCGCCGAGCACTGGAAATTTTTCCAGATTGCGCGAGGTCCGCTGCTGGAACAGGCCCGCGATCGCAAAGGTCTGGCCGCTGGCCACTTCCACCGTCGTGTCCGCTCTTCGCACCACGAAGCTTGGCATGGCAAAACCATTGGCGGTGACCGAGCCGGCATCCGACAGAGAGCTGACTTCCGGCTGGACATGGAGCGCGATGCGATTGCGGCCGATGAGGGTCGGGGTGAAGCCGAGGGATACGCCGAAAGGTTTGTATTGAACGGTCGTGACGTCGGATCCCTGCGCGATGGGCACCGGAATCTCCCCGCCGGCCAGGAAGTTCGCCGTCTGTCCGGTCACAGCGGTCAGGTTCGGCTCGGCCAGTATCTTGACGACGCCGTTGCGTTGCAGGGCCTCGATGAGGACGTCGAAATTGAGGCCGTGCGCCTGGTCGAGGCTCAGACCGAAATTCCCGCCGCCGCCCGAAGGCACGCCGTTGTCCTGGAACATGTTGAATTCGAAACCGCCGCTCTTGTACCCGACGGACCAGTCGACGCCATAAGACTGCAGTTCCGTGCGCGAGACTTCGGCGAAGCGGACCCGGATGTTGACCTGCTGCGAACCCTGCACGGTCATGTTGTTCAACGGCGGCTGTTCCGGCGGCGAGAACGTGCGTGCGACATTGTCCAGATCCTTTGCTTCATCGACGCCTCTTGCCTCGCCCGTGATGACGATGCGGGTTCCGAAAATGTGGAGGTTTGTCGCCGAATTCGGCTGCATGGCATGCTTGGCTTCGGAGGCGGGCGTGACATCGGGTGTGACGCGGAATTGAGCCGTCGCCTCGATCCGCTCGTCGGCGGTGACCGCAATAAGATTGGTCAGGCCGGGTTTGAGGCCGAAGACATAGACCATGCTTGGCGACACGACCTGGAGGTCTGCGATCGTAGTGTCGGCGACCAGGACGGATTCGACCGGCTCATTGAACCGCAGCAATCGGCCTTGCCCGACCGGCAGGTCGAGCGTTGGCTTGCTCGGCAGCGGCGATACGTTCTGCGCCGTTGCATCGGCAATCGTAAACAACAAGGTCACCAAAACGCCAACCGTCGCGATAGCGAGCCGGCGCATGTCCGTCCGCCAGGCGGAAGCGGCGGATCGAACGCCTGCTGCGGTATCGTGGATTGTCATGCTGTTCCTCTCCTGATTCCCCGGATGTCCCCAGTCGTCCGGCTGCCGTCATGAGGCTGCCTCCTGCGCGGCTTTCGCTTGAGCCGCCGGCAGCGCCTGGGCGCGTGCGCCGGCTCTTGCGCTGCGACCGGTGATTGTGGCCAGCGGCTGGACGTTGAATTCCTGCGCAAGTTCCTGGAAGGAAAGGACAGGAAGCTCGATCGCATTGTGCGTCAGCAGGCTGCGCATGTGACGGCGCACATCCATCGCGGCGAGGACGACCGGCGAGACGTCGCTGGAGCTGTGCGCCAGTGCTCGCTCGACTTCGCCGACCAGGGCCTGCGCATCATCATCCGAAAGGTTCAGGAATGTCCCGGTCGATGTGCTTTGCACAGCGTTGCGCAGAACATCCTCCGCCGACCGCTGCAGCACATAAGCCGCGATGATGTTGTTGCGGCCGGCGGAACGGAAGCTGATCTGGCGCTTCAGGGATGTACGGACGTATTCCGTCAGCAGGACGACGTCCTGTTCGCGTTGGCCCCATTCGATCAACGCTTCGAGGATAAGGCGCAGATTGCGGATCGGCACGTTTTCGCCGACAAGGCGGCGAAACACTTCCGCGATCTTCTGCAGCGGCACGATCTCCTGAGCCTGCCTGACCAGATCCGCATATTCCGTCTCCATGTCCGACAGCAGCCTGCGTGTCTCCTGGATGCCGACGAAATGCCCGGCATAGAGCCGAAGCGCATTTCCGGTCCATTTGGCGGCCGTTTCCGCGGGCGTGGAGAATACGAATCCGGCTTCTTGCAGCGCCGGGACGTGGCGGTCATCGACCCATACGAATTTGCGCTGGCCGGCGATCGAAGCAGCTTTTTCGTAAGTCACCTCCAGCAGATCGAGGTGAGTCAGGTCCGCTTCGACGAGAACGCGGGTGGCGGGAATTTCGGCGTCCAGGATGGGCGCGCCTTCCAGGTCGATGCGGATGCTTCGTGGTGAGAGCATCTCGTCGGTCTGCAAGCCGATGGCCGGAACATCGACACCGAGATCGCCGAAGAGTTCGCGGCGAACGCCGTCGGCGAGTGCGCTGAATTCGGGCTCCGGAATCGAGTCCGCGAGTTCGGAGCCGAGGCGTACGACCACGCGATATGTAGCAGGCAGCGTTCCCGTGGAAATTGCCGCAAGCGAGGCGGAACTGCCCCGTTGGTCCTCGACCGCTATCTGGCCGATGCCCTTGGGTTCGGAGTCCTGGGCGTTGTGGCGGCCGATGGCATAGGCGCCTGCGCCGAAGCAGGCGCCAAGAACCAGGAACACGATGGAAGGAAAGCCTGGCACCATGGCGAGGCCAACCATGATCACGGCTGCGAGGGCAAGCGCACGCGAGTCGCGCAGAAGCTGGCTCGTTATCTGCCGGCCAAGGTCGCCGGTTCCGTCAGCGCTGCCGACGCGCGTCACCATCGTGCCGGCGGCGACGGCGACGGGCAGAGCCGGTATCTGCGCCACCAGCCCGTCGCCCACGGTGAGCAGCGAGTAGGTCGCTGCCGCATCGCCCAGCGACATGTCGTGCTGCAGCGTGCCGACGGCGAAGCCGCCGATAAGGTTGACCAGGATGATCACGATCCCGGCGATGACGTCGCCCTTGACGAATTTCATGGCGCCGTCCATCGCGCCGAACAGCTGGCTCTCGCGCTCCAGCTGCTGGCGCAGGCGGCGTGCTTCCGCCTGATCGATATCGCCGTTGCGCAGCTCGGCATCGATGCTCATTTGCTTGCCCGGCAGCGCATCGAGCGTGAAGCGCGCGGCCACCTCGGCGACGCGTTCGGCGCCGCGCGCAACCACGATGAACTGCGCGACGGTGATGATCAGGAAGATGACGAGGCCGACCGCAATGCTGCCGCCGACGACGAAGGTGCCGAAGGCGGTAATGATTTCGCCGGCGTCGGCCTGGAGCAGGATCAGCCGCGTGGTCGTGATCGTGATCGCCAGCCGGAACAAGGTGGCGATGAGGATGACCGACGGCAGCGACGAGAATTGCAGCGGATGGGAAACGTAGAACGAAGCCAGCAGGATGAGCACGCTGATGGCGATATTCGCGGTGATGAGGATGTCCACGAGAAACGTCGGCAACGGGATGAGCATCATCACCACGGCGACGAGCATCAGGACGGCAATGACCAGATCGCTGCGCCGCGACAGCCTGGCAAGGAATTGCAGAAGCCGCTCCGGTACAGTCATGGTTGTTCAACGCCTCGTTGCGACAGGAAGCGCAGCAAGGCGCTGTGAGCCTCAGTCTTGCGCCCGGCCACGAGCAGGGCGCGGCTCTTCAGCAATGCAAGCGCCGGGTGGGCCATTCCTTCCAAGGTCTCCAGCCTGGCAATCGTGGCCAGCGCCTTTTCCGCTTCGCCATCAAGTATGAGCAGGTGCGCCAATGTCCTCAGGAGACCGGCATTTTCCGGCGCCAGCTGCGCGGCGATGAGCAGGTACGTCGCACCCCGCTTGGCCTGCCCATGACATCCGTAAAGATAGCCCAGGACATGCAGCAGATGGACCGTGTCATGCGGGTCGGTCAGATTTCGATTCCTTCCTGCATGCGACCGAGCAGATCGCGATGACGCTCGATCTCGCCCTCGATCAGTGCCCTGGCGAGCGTCTTGAGCTGCTCGCCGCCCTCGAGCTCAGGGACCAGGTTCGTTATGAAATGCTGGAGAATGGGCACGGAGCGACGCAGGATGGCTGGCTCCGGAATGGCGGGCATGACGAAGTTGATCAGGATCTCGTCCAGCGATTCGCCCGCCGCTTCTCGAGAGGCCTGGAACTCCGCCGTCTCAGGCCTCTCTGCGGCAGCAGCCGCTTTCGTGCCCTGGGCGCGCTTTGCGGCCTGGTCGACGCCATTCATCCGTCGCCGGCTGATGGTTTGGTTGCGCACGCCTTCCGCCTGATGGACGTCACGGCCGGCAGTGTCCATCCTCGCCGAATCGAAGCGCGGCCCTTCGAGCCGGCGGTTCACGGATATTTCAGCGCGACCGTAGCGCCGCCCTTGGTCAGCAGAAGTTCCGTCTCGCCGATGTGCTTGATGGTCCAGCCGTCATCCGTGAACGCGCCTTCGTGATAGCGCGCGCCGTCGGCTGCGATGACGTAAGGCCGCTCGCCATACCAGATCGCCTGCAGCGTCAGGCGCGGCGCCTGCGGTGCGTTGCCGACCATGACGTTGGACACCAGCGGGACGCGGGTGCCGAACGCCTCGTCGAACCAGGATTGCGTTTCCGTCCAGACGCCGCTCTTGTCACTCGGGATCATGCCCGAAACCACCAGGCGGCCGGGCGATCGCTGGACCGTCACCGTGTTTATGCCGGACTGATCGAGACGCAGTTTGAGCTGGCTTTCCGCTTCGGCGACAGTCTGAATTTGCGCGGGCGATGAATCGTCCAGCACGCCCTGGCCTTGCTCGCCGGCAAAAGCCATTTTGACCTGGCCGTCCTGGGAAGAAGATGTCTGCGCGCCAATGTCGGACTTGGCGAGAGAGAACCCGTTGGCGGCGACGGAAACGGCGAAAACGGCAAAGAGAACGCTGCCCGCAACCAGCATCGGTCGGTTGCCGATCGACCACCGGTTCGGGGAGCGTTCCGGATTGACCAGCCGGATACGGGCATCGCCGATGCCCAAGATGATCGGCAACCTGCAGCGGCTGCCTTGACCTTGACGGATGATCTCGCCCGTGGCGAGCGCGACATCGCCGCCGACGGCTTCGACTTCAAACTGGCCGCCCTTGCGCCGCAGCCTGGCGTGGATCGGAGCGATGCCGGCATCTCTCAGGACAACGTCCGATTCGGTGCTGGAGCCGATCGTGTACAGGGGCTCGACCAGACTGAGTTCGGCACCGGCATGAAACCCGTGGGTTACGCTCAGCGCAACCGATTTTGCGGTTGCCGGCGACGGAGCGAGAATCGACGGGAGCCACCGCGCCGGCGCGGCATCCAGATATCTGCCGATAGGACTAGCGGTCATGCCACTTCATCTCCCCGCCGGTGAGGATTTCAAATGCAGCCGGACGATGGCGGTCGAAAATATCCGCCATGAGGTACGCCGCCGATTGCTCGCGGCGGCGCATGGGTTCGAGCATCTGCTGCGTCAAGCCTTCTCGGCCGACTCGCCGAGCGTCTTGGCGGTGCTCATCAGCATGTCGTGCTGGGATTTCGCCATCTCCTTGGTGATCTCCAGGCTGAACATGCGCTCCTGCTGCTTGATCATCTTGTCCAGGTTCTGTTCCGGCGACCCTGCAGAGCCGGACGTAATGGGAGGGGTGGCAGCCATCATTGTCTCCTTGAGGGGCTATTCAGTTTGCAAGCCTGGGCCCAGGCGGCCCGAGACTTTGCTATAACAACTTAGGGCAGGACGATCGGAAATGAAAGTCCACTTGGAATATTTGAGGCTAGTTTGTTCCAACTGTTGCGTTTCGGGCGTTCACGGAGTAGCCTGATCGACGGGGTTGGATGGGGTAACGGGAATGGAAAAAGGTCCTTTGGCGGAGCTGTTGGTCGAACGGTTTGAAAACATGCCGCCGCAACTGCGGGTGGCGGCGCGTTTCGTGCTGGATCATCCCAAGGACGTGGCGCTGATGTCGATGCGCGAGCAGGCGCAGCAGGCCGGCGTTTCGCACAGCACGATGATGCGGCTGGCTCGGTGGCTCGGCCTTGAAGGCTATGAGGACATGCGCAGCCTTTATGCGCGCGCGCTGCGTGAGACGACAGCCGGAGAACCGGCCCGACAGGGTGTCGAACGGCATGGCGATCCGGGATATTCGACGGCCGGCGTCGTTGCGGACTCTCTCGCTGCCCAGATTTCAAGCCTTGGCGAGTACGGCAACGCCATGCAGTTCGTCGCCGCCGCCGAGTTGCTTGCGGGAGCGCGCAATCTATTCGGTCTCGGCTCAGGCGCGGCTTATGCGATTGCGAGCCATTTCGTTCACATCATGTCGTTTGCGGCTGGCGGTGAGCGCAAGGTGATGCTTGTCGGCGAGATTGCCGGACAGGGTCTCAATGCGCTTCGGCATGCGGGGCGCGGCGACGTGCTCCTTGCTGTGGGCATGTCGCCCTATGAACGCATGACGATGGAGGTGGCGCGCCAGTCGGCCCGGCAGGGGGTCAGCGTGGTGGCGATCACCGACAGCAGCGTGTCGCCGCTGGCCCGGATCGCGCGGGAAACAATCATCGTGACCTCAAACTCGCAATCGTTCTTCCGAAGCATGTCGCCGGCGTTCGCCGCCGTCGAAATCCTGGCTGCGCTGACGGCGGCGCGGTCCGGAACGGATGCTGCGGAACAAGTGAAGCAGTCGGAAGAGCAGCTTGCTGCTTTCGGCATCTATTGGAAGCCCCCTCGATAACAGCGGAAGCGATCGGGGCGGGCGTGACGGCGGCCGGGCTGCCGGTGATAGTGATTTCCGGAGGTCGTCCAGATGGTTCGCCCGATAACGCTCACCAAGCCGCCGCTCCAGTCGCAAAAGGTCGATCCCAAGGCAAACGCGGCACAGATTGCGCGGCTGGAGGCGCAGGCAGCCGAACTGCGGGAACAGATCAGGCTTGCCAATAGAATGGGCGAGCGCGATTGGGCGGCGCAGGCCCGCCAAGAACTGGCTCAGGTAAACACGCAACTAAGCTCGTTTCAGCCGAACCCGGCAACGGCTCGGGCGACGCCGGGTGTCGTGAACGCCGGTAATGGCACATCCGGCAATGGCGCCACGGTGGCGCCGGCCCTCTATGTGCCCAGCGATCTCGCGTCGACGCCCCTGACGCTGGTGGACTTCGATGGCAGTCCGGCCAAGGATGATCCTGCTGCCGCGGCCACCGCTCGCAATATCGTCAACGACGTTACCGGCGGCAAGAGCATCGACCAGATTGCATCTGCCCGTCACATGACTCGCGAACAGGTCATCGCCGCGCTCAGATCCGGCGGAATGACCGTGTCCACCACCGACCCGACGAGCGGCAACGGCGACGTGCAGACGACGAAGATCACGGATGCCGGCGGTCGCACCGTCACGCAATATTACGACTACCAGCACGACAGCTACTATACGAGCGTCCAGGCACAACCCAACGGCGCGGCAACCACCACGCCGGTCCGCGACGGGCTCGGGCGCAAGGAGACCAACAGCTACAATCCCGATACCGGCGCCATCACGACGCGGTATGAAGACGATCTCGGCACCGGCACCGTCACCGAGCGGACGTCGCTGCCCAACGGCGCATCGGTGGAAACGGTGACGCCGGGCGCCGGACCTTCGCTTCCCGTGACCACCGTCACCGGTCCAGACGGCGGCAAAACCATTCTGAAGCCCTCCCAGGATCCAGGTGGCGCCAGCACGCAGAACATCAAGAACGGCCTTGCCGACGGAAAAAGCATCGACCAGATCGCGAAGGAAAACGACCTCACCAGCCAGCAGGTAATCGCCGAACTGCAAGCCGCGGGCTATAAGGTCACGACCGCCAGCAGCAGCGACGCGCAGTCGGTTGAGCTCGTCGACCCGCGCAGCGGCGGCAAGACCGTCTACTCTTACGACTATCAGCACGACGTACGCACCGTCACGACCACGGCGGACGGCAAGAAAACGTCGATATCCGTCGATGGCAAGGGAACCGAAACCAAGACCGTCACCGACCAGGACGGCCGGGTGACGACCACCACCACCGAGAAGATCAATGGCGGCAAGCGTGTCGAGTACGAGGTCAAGCCGAACGACAACCTGACCCTTATCGCGCAGCACTATGGCGTGACGCTGGATGATCTCAGGCGGACGAATCCTGAGCTTTTCAGCTCGTCGCGCGACCCGAGCACAATCCATACGGGCGAAAAAATTACGATCGACAACGGCACCCGCACGACGGTCGAGGTCACATTCAACGGCTATACGTTGACCACCAAGCCCGATGGCAGCATGACGCTGCACAACAACACCACCGGCACCGACCTGAAAATCGAGGCGGGGAGCACGCAGGAAGCCCTGGCCAGGACGCTGCTGGCGGTGAACCCCAACAGCAGCGATCCCAAGGTGGCAAAGGAGGGCGAGGTCGTGAAGACCTTCGTCGAGGGGCTGTTGGCAGGGGAGACCCTGCCCAGCCTGATCGATGCCGCGGAAAAGGCCGGACAGGACAAACAGGACCTGATCGACAAATACGACCTGGGTACGCCTGCCAAGCCCAAGCTTGATGGGCAGAACAGGGTTGTCGATCCATTCGGCGATCCACCCCAGGGCAACGCCCCCTCCGGGGGAAAATGGATGCCGATGAAGATAGATGGCGTCTGGAGGTGGGTCGATCCCCAAGTTGCCCAGGCCATCATCAACGAGAACGTCGCACTGTCGCGCATCACCGAGACGCGCGCTCTGGCCGGCCAGCGGCAGGAGCAGTTCAACGTCGATCTGCTCGATCCTGCCTATAAGGAAGCCGTCGACGGCGCGCAAACCATCATAAACAAGGCACTGGCGCCGCACGGCCTGCAATGGACGCCGCAGAAACCCGAGGGCAGCCTTGCCGATGCGCAGGCGCGGCTGACCAAAGCCAACACCCTTCTGCAAAACGCACAGGATGCCCGGGGCGAGTATGAGAATGCCGGGCGCGTCCTCAAGGATGCCATTGCCGGGCAAGGCAGGCTCACTCCTCTGGGCGATCCGAATGCGCCGTCGGCCAGGGCGCGGGGTACTCCCGACCTTGATCCGAAATACGACCAGGGCGTCTCCGACCATAGCGCCGTCGACAAGCTGTTTTCCGAGGTCGGCCTGCATCTGAGCAAGGGCGACAAGCTGACCATCGACTACCTGGTTGGGCAGGCCGAGCTCGCCGGCGTCCCCGCGGACTCCAAGGATTACAAGGACCTCAAAGCCCTACAGACGACGGCAGGCAACCAGCTCGAACTGGCTCAAGCCTACCAGAACTATTTCGACGCCCATGCCGATGCCGCACAGGTCAACGCGCGGCAGACGGACCTCGAGCAGAAGCTGGCTAACGAATATCTCAGCAAGCAGAACTTTAACTTTGACGAGAAGTACAATCGCATCAATGGCGACTACCTCGGGCACTACAAGAACTCGACGCTCGAGATCCGTGACGGCCAGCTCTGGGTGGTCAACCACTTCGACGAGGGAACCACTGAACAGCAGCTGACCTACGGCCTGAACGACAAGCATGTCAGGGGCGAATATCGCGATCGCCAGCTCAACAAGGACTGGCAGGCGCTGCTGGCCGGCTACGACTCCAACGCAAAAATGTGCACGGCAAATGGGCTGCAATCGGTGAGGTCCAGCGAGGAGCAGGCGGCAAAGAGCCTCAACGACGTGCTGGACCGGCAGCTCGGCGACAGCCTCGCCGATCTGAACGCCAAGCTGCCGACGCTGCAGACCAATTTCGACAACGCGCTGACGCATGACAAGCCGGGGTCGGTCGATGCTCCCGAAGGCACGTTGCCCGACGGCGTGCAGCCGGTCGAGATCAATGTCGGCGGACAGACGATCAAGGTGGCGCCGGAGGTTGCCCGGAACTATAACGAGCATGGGATCGATGCGCTGACCCAGGGCGGGAAGGCGATCTGGATCGACCTTGATACCAAGGATGACGACCCCAATGGCCGCTGGGTCGATCCCGAACTGGCGGTCGCCAAGCTCAGGCTGGAGGCGACAAGGCTTCAGATAAGTCAAATCCAGGATCTGCGCAGGCAGTTGCAGGGCTTCAACGACTATCACGAGCTTCGGCTCAGCGAGCCGTCTCTGCTGGCCGATGACAACACCACTGTCGACAAAACCTACCTGGACGAGCACGAGCAGCAGACGCTCGACGCCATCTATCAGCCGCGGTTCCAGCAACTGCTCGACAGAGGCTACGACAAGGAGTTCCACCAACAGTTCGGCAAGGATCTGGATACCACGGTAGCCAAAACGCTCGGCCTGGACAGTTCGACCGATGACGGCCGCGAGGCGATCGAGAATGTGACGGGCGAGATCCGCGATATCGGTGGCGACAACCCTTATGTGCGTCGCGTGCCGATCTTCTATGTCGACGACCAGGTCGGAACGCAGCAGGTGGCGCTGTTTGCGGTGCGCGACGGGGACGGCAACACGCGCTACGTCGACGCGACCGGCAAGAAGTTCGACGATCTCGGCGATTTCCAGGACAACAACAGCCAGTTTAGCGAGAACGGCAAGCTCGTCGTTCCCAAAGGCCTGGAAATGAAGGCGGGCGCCGACGGCAAGATCGCGCTCGAAGTGGTGAAAGCGCGCAACGTCTCGGTCTGGGACAAGGTTGTCGATCCGGTGGTCGGCATCGGCACCGGCATTGCAACCATCCTGTCGTTCACGCCGGCCGCGCCGGTCGCCGCACCGCTGGCCTATGCGGGCGCGGCCTATCTTGGAACGAGGGCCGTCATAAACGAGGTGAACCATCTCGACCATGGCGGCGAGTGGGACGATACCGAGTCAATGATGAACATCGCCAGTGCGGCGACCACGGTTCTGCCCATGGCTTCCAGCGGCCTTCGCACGATCGGCATGGCGGCGAAGAGTGAGTCATTCTTGGCAGGCGTTGTCGCCAGTCCCCGCGCCTTCGCCGGCAGCATCGGCGCAACACGGTCGAACTGGGCGTTGGCAGCCGAAACCCGCACATACATGCAGTCGAGCGCCGGACTGAACAAGGCGGCGTGGGGGATGGATGTCGGTTCGGTGATTGTCGGCTCACCGTTACTGGCAACATCCGCCTACGATCTCGCCGCCAACGGAGACCAGATGAACGGTCTCCAGTTTGCCAACGCGCTTACGGGTCTCGGCACCGGCATTACCGGCACGGGGCTCGGCATCCATGGTCTGCGGACGATGCGGCCAGGAACGGGCACGCAGGACTCCGACGCTCCCGGTGCTGATGCCAATCCGCCGCCCGGCGGCGACGGACCGTTCCAGCAGCCGCCCGGCGGCAAAGGACCGTCGCAACTGGCGCTGGAACCCGGCCCTTCGGGTCGTCCGATGGATGTGTATGAAATCGGCGCCGACGGCGTTTATCGGCCAACAGGAAAGCAGGTCTTCCACGACCCCAGCCACCCGGTGATCCCAGGAGAGGTGATCAAGACCGATGACGGCAGCGGCAATGGCTCGACGGCACAGCCGGGTCGCGATCCTGACGGCTCGACTGCCTCCGGCACACCGCACCCCGCCGACGGCGACCCCATCGTCGTGCCGGGTAAGCCAACAGGAAAGGACGGGTCGGTACGCCTCGTCTGGGACCCTGAGACACGCAGCTTTACCGGCATGCCCGACCGCGACACCAGCGGCTACGTCTACACCAGCGGCAAGGATCCGAAGACCCCCTCGGCCTATCTCGACGGCTTGACCGCCGAGCAGCTTGTGAGCCGCTATGAACAGGAGAAGAGCTACTACTCCAGCCGCGAGTTGGCCGAACGCTACGGCCCGGACGGGGTCCAGATACCGCGCACGCCGCTTCGCGAGACCCTGCCGGACTTCCGCGTCGGCGTCACGTTCCGGGCCCGGCTGAACACGGGCCAGGCGTTCGGGATCGGTTCGCCGACCGTTGCTGCCGTCGGCTTCGGCGTTGGTACCAAGACCGATTTCGGCATGATCGGATGGTCGATCGTCGACAGCGTCAGCCAGCGCAACCTGACACCGTTCAAGGACGCGCTCGGCACCCAGGGCGTCGTCTCATACCGGGCCCGCGAATACAGGAACATCACGGCCCTTCAGGCCGGCGTCTGGCCGGTTTCCAACCAGACAGCCTTGCCGGTGCGCAGCAGCGATCTTTCGGCGGCGGCCGGCAAGGCGGTGTTTGGCGATGCGACCGGCTACGGCGCCACCCCGCTGGATGCTGCCATTGTCGGGATGACGCCAGACGGTGAAGGCACGGTGGTCGAGATGACCTACACGCCCTCGCTCAAAGGCGAGGAGGCCGCGCTCGCACCGGGCCAGCATGATTTCTTCGGCGTGCCGGCCGAAAACAGCGCCGGCCATGTCGCGCTGCAGGGCACGCTTCCACTCGATCGCGTCATGACCGAGACCAAGGCCGGCATACGCCTGCCGATCGTGGCCAACCATGTGACGGCGGTTGACCAGATGCCGCGCATCGGTTTCGAGAAGCGCCCGGAACAGCCGGTCAAGGACACGCTCCAGCCTGGCGACATCGTCTCGAAGCAGGTGTACGACCAGATCCAGTCGGCGCTTGGCTCGACGACCCTGAAGATCCAGTTCGCGGTCAAGGACCCCGCCAAGGCATCAGAGCTCGTCGCAGCAATAGGGCAGGGAGACGGCATCCGTTCGATCCACGATCTCGTCAAGTCTGGTCAGATCGATCCATCGAATACGGTCTCCCTCGTCGACGAGCCGACGCTAAGCGGGTTCAGGCTCTCGGCCATACCGGGCAAGGCGCCCACGGCAGATATAGTCTTGCTGACCGGCGAGAAGGCTCGCGTCGTCAACCCCGAAGCGATGCTCGTCGACGTTATCTTCAACGACAGCAACAGGCTGCCGGGCCCGCTGGGTTTCAATCCGGACCGGATGGTCACATCCGCGACCTACAAGGTGAAGTCGACGCTACAGTCCTGGCTTCCGGCGCGTTTCCAATCCGATGGGGCGCCACAGTCCCGCTACATGGCAAGCGCCGGCAACATTTACAAGAACCTTTACGGTTCCGACGGCACTCCGGCGACACGCTACACGGTTTCGTTCTCCACGCCTCCGCTGCCGGCAGGCGCGGTGGCTTACAGTGCCGAAGTGAGATTCCAGTACAAGTCGAAGGCGGCCAAGACCGCTCCTTCGATCGCCAAGGGCGAAAACGCGACACTGACCTTCGATCGGGCCAATGGGCAAAGCGAAACGCTGACGGTCCCGGCCTGGCTTGCGCACGCAGTGGAATCCGGGCGCGACGGTGCCGCGACCGGCATCCCGAAGGGCGGCAAGGCGTCCTTCGACAAGCTCCTGAGCGGACTTGAGCAAAGGGCAGAGCCCGACCAGCTTGCCGCAATCGAGCAATTCAAAAGCGATTTCGGCCCGTCGATCGTTGACGGCGGTTTCATGCGCCAGAACGTCGCCGATGGCGTGCTGACATTCCTTTCCACGCAAGCGAGGCCGCCCGAAGCCGGTGGGGACGGCATCCGACCTGCGCCCAGGCCAGCGCCTCGAGGACAGGGATTTGCGCCGGATGGGTCAAAAGGCCCATCATCCACCAAGCCGCTTACACCCGACGAAATCGCCGCCAACCGCCAAGAGGCGGCAAGCCTGCTCGATGACATGCTCCCTCAGAGCCTCGGCATGCCGGAGGTCACCAAAACCAATCTCATCGACCAGATCAGCCGGTCCCCGACTTTGATGAAGCTCTTGCGCGACGCTCACGCGAAAGACGTGCGCATCGTAAACCCGGCGCGGAACGATCTCAGGATTTCCGACGCCCAGTCAGGCGACGACCTGACCGCGACCGGGTCACAATATATCGGCGACGTGGAGGTCGTCTTTGTCGACGCCGAGACATTCCGCGCTGACGACGCGGACGGCGACACCGTGCTTGCGGAGTTCGTCGACATGCTCGGCCACGAGTTGTCGCATGTTGGGGACGCTCCAATCGATCTCCATCCTGCCGATTTTTCAGATCGGCAGACCTATAGGGATGCGGTGGTCTCCGCCTATCTGAACGTCGAGGGCGAGGCGGGATTTGTTCAATATGCTGTTGCCGACGAGCTTGCGGCTAACGGCGGCAAGCCGGCAGCTATCCTCGGTGCCGACTGGAATTCCGCCCAAGCCGATGTCTTCGCCCGCTACAAGGCTGGCGAGATTGATCGAACACAAGCCGTTGACGAGATGGCGGCGCTCTTCGGGGATAAGGAGCCAAGCACTGCGGACGGAACCTACGTGGATTTCTACAGCCGGTACGCCGATGGCGTATATAACGAATATACCTCTTCTGGTTCTGGTCTCACCGGCGAAACTGGCCGTCCTGCGCCGGCAAACAAGGCTCCGAACAATGGACCGCTCACCCGCGATGGCGTCAGAGCCACCCCGCTTGACCAGGTGCCGGGTCTCCCCATGGGCGATTTCCAGCCGAACCAGGTTCCATGGCTCAAGCGCGAGCAGGTGGCCGAGCTGACGGAGCAGCAGTTCCGCGTCATGGACCAGGCGGGCTTGCTGCCCTATCTGACCAAGACCCAATTGCGCGGTATTCCGAAGGCGAAGACAGGCTATATTAACATAGCGGGCCTCGACGGAAAACAGGTCCCCTGGCTCACCGAGGGCCACATCCGCAATCTGACCGACCCGCAGTTCGGTGATCTCGGCAAGGCCGGTTTTACCCGTCTCCTGACGAAACCGCAGGTACAGGCGATCAAAGGAGACAAGGTCGGGTTCGTTGACGTATCCAAGTTGGATGGGCGCCAGGTTCCGTGGTTCAAGGGGGGCCAGGTCGCGAAGTTCACGTCACCGCAATTCAAGGACCTCGGCGAGGCCGGATTGCTGAAGAACTTGGTCGAGCACCAGGTCCGGGCGATCCCCGAGACCATCATCGGTTCGGTGGACGTGGCGAAGTTCGATGCCAGGCAGGTGCCGTGGCTGACCGGGAGGCAGATCCCGGCGCTGACCCGCGATCAGTGGGGCGCTTTCACCATCCACCACATCGAAGCGCTGACCCAGCCGCAGATCGAAGCGGTGACACCAAAGCAGTTCGAGGAAATGAGCCCCGGCCAGTTCCGCAAGTTCACGCCCGAGCAGTTCGAGTGGATGAGCGGGGATCAGACGAACGGCCTCTCCGTGCTGCAACTGACGACCTTTCGGGCCACCCACAAGAAGACGATGACGCCGGATCAGGCGACCAGCGTCGATCTGGCGCTGCGCCATGCCAGGATGCGCGAAAACGCTCAGGCGCTCGCCACCTTTGGCGGCATGTCGACAACTTCCTATGTGTTGTGGAGTTCGCTGCCCCCGACCTGGAGCGCAACGGCCGGAGCGGTGGCATTTGGCGTGCGAGGCTTCGTTTTCGGCACGCAGGCGATCTTCCCCAACGCAACCGCCAACAACAAGCCGTTCGGGCGATTCCTCAACGCGCTTGGCGGAGCCACATTCATTGCCGCGGCGCCGGGCGCCGCGACCGGGATGATCCAGGGCAAGGATCTTGTCGTCAACAGCACCTTCTCGCTCGGCAACGTCGTCTATGGCACGAAGTCGATGCTGCAGTCGTTCACCGGCAGGCCGGTGATCCGTAACCTGGCCGAGCATCTGGCCGGGCCCGGCTACGTGCTTGGCTGCGCCGTCTATACGCTGCACTCCTGGCCGGCTCCGATCGCCACAGTCGCCGGCACCATGTTCACGTTCGGCTGCGCGGAGTTCTGGGCGTCGGCCATAAGGACGGACCGGATGAATCGTCGTTCGGTGCCCCGAACCGATGCCGGTATCGCGGCGGCGGCAAAGTCCGACAAACGATGGGCCACAGCGGATCGATGGACGCTGGGCATCACCTTTGGCATCGGAATGCTTCTCTTCTCTCTGGACTCCCTGCTCGCGCAGCCCTGGGACGCGAAAACGACCCCTCCGCCCGATCCGAAAAAGCCGGATGACGATTCCTCGTCCCAGCAGCCCGACGATCATTCGGATGTTCCAGGTAAGCCGAAGACCCCGCCCGAAAGCTTCCCACAGCTCGTGGTGTCGGCGGATGACGGCCTGAATTTGCGGAGCAAGCCCGACGGCGATTCCGCCGCGGTGACGGTGCTGCAACCCGGCACGTTTGTCGAGCAGACAGCGAAACCCTCGACCGATCCGTCAGGAGAGGCCTGGATACCCGTCGAAGGTTTCGGACCGGACGGCGAAATGCACAGCGGCTGGGTTTCCGCGGACTATGTCGAGGTTCATCCCGCCGGCAGCAGCAGCTCCGAGGGCCGCACCAATCCGTCGCTGGAGAAAGGCGGCTATCGGTGGGTCGAGGTCAAGAATGGCGACAGCATTCGCCTGATCGCCAATGCGCATTCGGCCGATGTCGCCGATACGGTAGTGCTGAACATGGATCATATTCTGAGGCCGGATATGATTTTCTCCGGCGACCGCATCTATCTGCCGCTTGCGTCGGTGGGCTGAGACGGCGCGGGCTCGACTCGAGAGTCATCGGCAGGCTGCCCCTTGCCGATGCGCGCGGCATATGCATGCGCGATGCAACCCGCCAGCTTTGCCGCGCGCTCCGCTGTCGGATTCGATGGGTCGGAGGAGTAGGAGGCGGTGAACCGCAGGTCGGAGGGATGCCATTCGCAGTCGACGATGCGCAGGGCGCCGCTGGCGGTATGATCCTGGACGACTTCCCTGGGGAGAGAGGCGATACCGATCCCGTTCAGCGTCATCCTGATGGAAGCGGCCAGCGAATTGGCCGGAAAGATACGCGGCGTCGCTTCGAGCTCGCCCGTCAGCTTGCGGTAAAGCTCGCTGTAGGGTCTCGTCGTGCGCGCATAACTGATGATTGGGAATTGCATCAGGTCGTTCAGCGTCAGCTTGCCTCGGTTGGGCAGGTTCAAGGCGGGCGAGCAGACCCACACGAGCGGAAACGATGGCAGCTCCACGTTCTCGATATTGTATTCCAGGATAGGGCCCATCAGCACGGCAAGATCGAGCCGGTGGGACATGAGCTCATTGCGAAGGGTCGTCGTCGTGTCGACGACGATGTCGGCATCGACAAGCGGATAGTTCGCCTGCAATTCCTTGAGGAAATCAGGAAGCCATGTGTGCACGATGGTCTCGGCGATCCCGAGTCTCAGCACCCCTGCTGTTTCCGAAAGAGAGTTAGCCATCAACTGCAGCCGTTCGGCCACGCGCAGGACGCGTTGCGCCGGCGGCAGCAGCCTTTGTCCCTCGGCGGTCAGCCTTACGGTGCTGCGCTGCCTCTCGAACAGCTTGGCGCCAAGCGCTTCTTCCAGACCGGCGATTCGGGTCGAGACAGCTGGCTGTGTCGTGTTCAGGCGTTCAGCCGCCTTTCGGAAGCTTCCGAAAGTCGCCACCAGGAGGAAAGTTTCGAGCTGCTTGATGTTGAAAGGGATCACGTTTCAATGCCGGACAATAATCTGGGCGCCGATCTTCACTCGGTCATATAGGTCGATAACGTCTTCGTTGGTCATTCGAATGCAACCGGAGGAGTTGGCCTGTCCGACGGTCCATGGCTGATTGGTGCCGTGGACGCGATAAAGCGTATTGCCGATGTACAAGGCGCGCGCGCCCAACGGGTTGTTGGGGCCGCCCGCGACCCGAACGGGCAGGAAGCGGCCTTTCGATGCTTCCCTGGATCGCATTTCGGCCGGCGGCCGCCACTCCGGCCAGTCCTTCTTGCTCGAAATCGTGTCGCGACCCGACCACTCGAGTCCCTCCTTGCCGACGCCCACCGCATATCGCAGCGCCTTGCCGTTCCCCAATATGTAATAGAGGCGTCGCTCCGTGGTGTTGATCACAATTGATCCCTTCGGGTGAACCTCGCCGAAATCGACGACCTCCTTGGGGATTGCCGACCATGCCGGCCGCGTTTCTCCACCAGCGGCCTGGTCGGGAGCGGATGGCGAGATCAGCACATTTCGGGCTTGATCGTAGCTCCAGCTTCGCGGGTCGTAGCCGCTATTCGACTGACCCTGCGCCGGCGACATGGCGGCGGTCAACGTGGCGGCAACCAGAACCGACTCACCCAAGCCCCTGACGAGACGCGGGTCGATCAGGGTCCAGCGCCCTTGACTGCCCGCAGGAGCTATCAAGCTCGAGAGCAGGTTCTTGCGTGCTGCCACAGGGGCCGATCCCTTTCAAATTCGAGCAGGAAACCGGCAACCACGAACCGCTTCTGCCTGATTCCATGCGCACCATATCGCTTTGCTCGCCATTCGCAACATTTGGAACCAAGTATGCCTTGGCAGTCCAATTGGACTTCCAATTTGGCAACGCGCGCGATAGGATGAACGCGGCGGGTAAACCATGAGACGGGCGACGCGGGCTATCGCTCCGCTCCCCTGCGATAGGACCCAATGTTGACGGCACGCGGTACCTGCCAAGCGCACCGGTTGTCGAAAGCCAGCGCTGCCTTCGTGGCCGGCGGCCTCGCGGCCATGCTGATGTTCGGCCTCGCTGCTTCGCGGGCGGATGCCGCCGAGCCGCGCTGGCCCGCGGGTCCTTACAAATACATCACCATCGATCAGTCGGTGACGGATGCGCTGGTCGAGCTTGGCCGCAACATGCGGGTGCCGATGCGTGTCAGCAAGCTCGTAAAGGGGCGCCTGAGCGCCGGCATGCCGGTTGGAACGGCGCGCGAGTTTCTTGAAGAGATTTGCAATCGTTACGGCCTTGTCTGGCATTTCGACGGCATCGTCATGAACGTCGCCACCGAAGCGGAGGTCCAGACGGAGATGATTCCGCTTGATGCCAACACGGCTGCCGACGCGGAAGACCGGCTTTCGCGGCTGGGCGTCATCGATCCGAAGTTTCCGGTGAAGGTCTCCAGGCAGGACGATGTCGTGTCGGTATCGGGGCCGCCGTCCTACATCGAGCTCGTCAGGAAGACGCTCGGGGTTCCTGCCGCGCAGGGCAAAAAGCAGGAGCCGGGCAAAGTTGTTTCGGTCCGCGTTTTTCGCGGAAAGCAGGCGGAGGCGCAAACTGTCCCCTCCGGAAAACCGACTAAGGAATAGGAGGCAGGTTCATGCAGATCGCGCCGATTGGAGCCTTGGAGGCGACGCTGGCCAACTTGACCACCAGCATAAGCTCGCAACAGCAGATCAACGCCGGCGCGGCGGCGCAGCCGGGCAACCGGATGGTAGGCGCCAAGCAGGAAAAGCACGATGCCGCGCACCTCAACGCGCCAGAGCGCGGCGATGTCGCTGCACGCGCGGGCCAGCAGGTGGCGCAGGCGTCGTCCGGAGCCAATCCGGCAATGGCCGGACAGTCTTCCAAGTCGGAAAGGGCCGGGCCGATCGTCGAACGCAAACTCTTCGACTATCTGGCCGAGGTGGAGAAGGCTGGAGGAGGAGCGGTCACGGATCCCTCGGCCCTGTTGGGGTCCGCCGTCCAGTCGCTGGAAGGAACCATGCAGCAGGTCCAAAAGGCCCTCGGCAAGGCGAATACGCCGGCAAACGCCGAAACGGCCGCCACGCAGGATGCCGCGCCGTCAGGCAAGGAAGCGGAAAATGCACCGGCAAAGAATGCCGAGCAGCTGCTCGAACGATCCATTTCGGTGATGTGGGCGGCAGCCAATCTCGAGCTCGTGACGAGCAGCGTGAAGGCCGTGACGTCGTCCACCAGCACGCTGATCAAGCAACAATAGGCGCTGCGAAGTGCTCGTGCCCGAATTGGTCCTGCCGCGGCGGTCGGCGCTGTTCAGTCGATGTGTCGCGGGGTGCCGCGTCGCGCTTGTTCTCGTGGCCATGCTTTTGCTCCAGGCCTGTTCGGTGGAGCTCTATTCCAACCTCAATCAGCGGCAGGCCAACGAGATCGTGGCTACTCTGATGCGTCACGGGATTCCGGCACAACGCGAAGCCGGCAAGGACGGCAAGATGACGGTTTCGGTGCAGAAGGGCCGTTTCGCCGAAGCCATGGCTATCCTCGACGAAAGCGGCTTGCCCAAACAGGAATTCCAGACGCTGGGTGAGGTGTTCAAGAGGGACGGGCTTGTGTCTTCGCCGGTGGAAGAACGGGCAACGATGATCTATGGCCTGAGCCAGGAGCTTTCGCAGACAATCTCGGAGATCGACGGCGTGCTTTCGGCGCGCGTTCATCTTGTCTTGCCCGAGAACGACCCGCTGAGACAGCAACTGGTGCCGTCGTCCGCCTCCGTGTTCATCCGGCATCGCGCATCCGTGCCGATGAATGACCTGATCCCGCAGGTCAAGATGCTGGTGGCCAAGGGCATCGCCGGACTGACCTACGACAACGTCTCGGTCACACTCATTCCGGTTGCCGCGACAGCCCCTGAACCGGACTCCGAGGCCGGCTTCACGACCTTCCTTGGTCTCTGGCTGCATCCTGACAGCGTGGCGGCCGCGATGTGGCTGTTCTACGGCATGGCGGCGGCGATACTCGCGCTGGCCGCCCGGTTGGCGTACCTGCAGTGGTACCGACGGCCCGGTGTCTACGCCCTCGACGCTTCCGCAATACCTGTGAAGAAGACATGACCCGGGCCCGCTCGGAGCAAGCCGCCAGCCCGCAGTGGCAGGCATTCATGTCCGGACCCGCATCCTATGCGGACGCGGCCCGGCTGGCGGAGTGTTTTGACGGCATGATCAGCGAGGCTGCTTGCCAACGCATACTGCAGTCGCAGCGCCTGCATGAGCGGTTGTCGAAGCTTCTGCTGGAGCACTACCGGCTCTCATATGCAGCCGATGAACCGTCCGACGAAGTGGATCGGGCGATCGCCCTGTCGTCGGGCGAGGAGCTGGAGGAGCTCGCTCTTCGCTCGGGAGCAATCTACTGGGCGGGCAGTCTTGCCGCCGTCATTGACGGACGCGAGGCCGATGCGCTGCAGGCGGCGCTCGGCGCCGATCTCTGTACCTTCGCCGTCGCCAACCGCGACCTGGCCGGTCCAGTGCGGCCGTTGGAGCCCTTGGAAGATATCCGCAGTCGCATCTATGCCGACGGCGTGAGCTGCCTTGGCGGGTGGTGCCAGGCGATGTCTGGCGAAACCGGCACGCGCGTTCGCCTCAAGCTCATGCCGCACGAACTCATCGACCGGACGGTCGAGCCTTTCGTAGAGTGCGGTCCGGCGATCGTCCGGCGCGCGATGGAGCTGGCGTGATGGTCGAGCCCGGCCCTGCGACCACCGACACGCCAAGGCGGCCCTACGCCCGCATCCTGCGCGCCGCCGAAGCGCGCGCCTGGCAGGATGGCTATGCATTTCTCGATGGCGCGCGGCGTGATGCCCAGCAGATGCGTGACGCCGCCCGGCATGCTTATGCAGCCGAATATGCGCAGGGTTACGAGGACGGCAAGGCGCAAGGCGATGCGGATGCCAGCCAGCTGCTAAGCGAAACGGCTGTCAAGGTCGATCGCTATCTCGGTGGGCTGGAAGCCGAAGTCACCAGTCTCGCCCTCGAGGTCGTCAGGCGAATTCTGGGGGAATTCGACGTCGGCACGCTTGTGGCAAGGGCCGCAAGACAGGCCGTGACCGAAATTCGCCGAGCCAAATATCTGAAGATCCGGGTCCATCCCGCTTCCGTGGAAAGGGTTCGCGAAGAGCTGGACGCGGTGTTGCGCAAGAGCGATCTGGGCATGACGGTCGAAATCGACACGGACGATGCGCTGGCGCCGGCCGCTTGCATCCTTTCGACGGATGTCGCCGTCATTGACGCCAGCATCGACGCCCAGCTCGATGCCATCGCCGCGGCAATCTCGTCTAAGGGCGACGCGCCGGCATGACAGGTCCAGCCATCGATATCGAAGGTCGTCTGGCGGCCATCATTCCGAACCTCCGTTCCGGCCTGCGCGACGATGCCAGCCGCCCCCGGAAAGGCCGCGTGCGGCGGGTGGTCGGCACGGTCATTCATGCGACCGTGGAAGAAGCCCGGATCGGGGAGATATGTGAGCTGGTCGACCCCAAGGCCGGCAGGACGACCAAGGCGGAAGTCGTCGGGCTCATGGATGAGATGGCGATCCTTGTTCCGTTGGGCGATCTGACCGGCCTTTCAAGCCTGACTGAGGTCGTCGCGACCGGAAAGGACCAGATGGTAGCCGTCGGACCCGGCCTTCTGGGCCGCGTGATCAGCGCGTTCGGCGAGCCTTTGGATGGCAGGCCGCTTTCGCCGGACGGCATTGTCGGCAGCTATCCGGTCAATGCCTATCCGCCGTCTCCGCTGGAGCGCAGTTTGATTTCCGAGCCGATCCAGCTTGGCATCCGCGCCGTCGACGGGCTGCTCACCTGCGCGCGCGGGCAGCGCGTCGGCATATTCGGCGAACCCGGCGTCGGCAAGTCGATCCTGCTCTCCGATATCGTCAGCGGCACCGACGCCGATGTTGCGGTAGTCGCCCTCGTCGGCGAACGCGGGCGCGAGGTGCGCGAATTCGTCGAACACCAGCTTGGACCGGAAGGTCGGGAGCGGGCGGTCGTCGTCGTCGCGACGTCGGACCGGCCCGCCATCGAGCGCGTCAAGGCCGCTTATGTGGCGACCAGCATCGCCGAATTTTTTCGCGACCAGGGCAAGCATGTGTTGCTTGCGATGGACAACATAACGCGGTTCGCCCGAGCGCAGCGTGAAATTGGCCTGGCCTCGGGCGAGCCGCCGACGCGAAGAGGTTTTCCGTCTTCGCTGTTCGCGGTCCTGCCGCGCCTGCTCGAGCGCTCGGGGCCCGGCCGCATCGGGTCCATCACAAGCCTCTACAGCGTCCTTCTGGAAGGCGACGGAACGCTGGATCCGGTCGCCGAGGAAATCCAGGCGCTGCTCGATGGCCATGTCTTCCTGTCGAGCGAACTTGCGCAACGCAACCATTTTCCTGCCATCGACATCCTGCGCAGCAGGAGCCGCCTGATGGATGCCGTCGTGCCGTCGACACATCGGACCGACGCCGGCCACCTGCGCGAATTGCTCGCCCGCTACGCCGACATCGAACTTCTCTTGCGTGTCGGCGAGTACGAAAAAGGTAGCGATGCCGTGGCGGACGAGGCGATGGCGAAGATCGACGCCATCACCGCCTTCCCGCGTCAGCCGTCCGCCACGCACGAAAGCATCGAGAGGACTCGGCAATTGATGCGGGAGATCGTCGATGAAGGAGCGTGACATGATCGCCCGGTTGCGCGACCTCAGAAGTCGCCGTGAAGAGCGCGCCAGGGAAGATGTGGTCAGAAGGCACGCGGCTGCGCAAAGGGCGGCAAGGCAAGGCCAGGAAGCCGCCGTCGCGGTGACGGATCATCTCGAGCGCACGGTCGACGCCGAAGACACCGCCTTCGGGGCGCTCGTTGGACAGCCGGTAAAGGCCGCCAGGCTCCGCCGGCTTCAGGGGCGGTTCGAGGGCGCTGCGAGAAAAACCGAGCAGCTGCGGGAAACCGCGAAGATGGCAGCGCTCGCCGAGCAGCAACGCCAGGCGGAACTGTCGATGGCCCGCAATGATCACCGCGCGAGCATGAAGGCGGTGAGCAAGCTGGACAGGCTGTCGGAGCAACTGGCCAAGCGCAACGCGCGTCGTCGCTTGGCCCTCGCCGAGCTTTCCGAGGAAGAGGAGCGCGGCCAACCGCGCCCGCCCGCGGAACAATAGCCCAATTCGTGATCGACATGGATGTGATGCCTCAAGACTTCGCTCCGGCGAAAAGGAAAGCGCGGCTGAAACCGGCGAAACGGGCCGCCGCAGGCGCGGGCGCAGGAGCACGCCTGACGTTGCAAACTGTGGCGCCCGCGGATGTCGGAGCGGTGAACGCCTTCTACCGTCGCCGCGCCGCCGCACAGGTCGCGATTGCAGGCAAGACGGTGGCGATCGCAGCCATCTGGCCGGCGCCTAACTCTGCGGACCAGCCGCAGTGCGCGATTGGGTTCACCGCCGGCGATACGGTCGGGCAATTGCGCCTGCCGCTTTCAGTTGTCGAGCGAGGTCTCGCCGGGATCGACGGAACGATCGATATGAAACGGCTGGCGCCCGCGCATGCCGCACTGCTGCTGGAGACTGCATTCGAAGACGATCTCCAATGGATCGAGGGCAAGCTGGATGAGAGGATCGAGATCACCTCGGTCGCGCTGGGAAATGCCGTCTCAGGCGAGACTCCTTTCGCTTTTGTCCTGACCGGCGTGGATGAGACGATAGGCTGCGTCTTGACCGCGAATGACGTCGGTCTTGCCGTACGGATCGGCCGCCTTCTCGACGAACTGGACAAGACCAGACCGCCGATCCCGGCTGAATTTCCGCTGCCGGTCTGCCTGCGGCGCGGACCGCTTGCGATCAATCTTGGCGAGCTTCAAAGCCTGCAGGTCGACGATGTGGTGCTTTTCAGCGATGCGGAGGAGGGGCGCATGGCGGCGCTCGTCATTGCCGAGCGCCTTTATGCGCCGGTGGCCCTGACAGCCGATGGCCCGCAATTGCTCGCCGCGCCGACCGCCATCGCTGGATCGAATTGGGAGTGGACCATGAACCAGAACACGCAGCCGCCAGCCGGGCAGACCTTGGAAGAATCGACTTTGGACGAGCTGCCGGTCGCGCTTGCCTTCGAGGTCGGCCGCACCGCGATGCCGCTTGGAGAGGTGAGGCAACTTGCGCCTGGCGCCATTGTTCCGCTCGCCGATGTAGCTGAGGCGACGGTCGACATCCTCGCCAACGGCAGGCGTGTCGGTCGTGGCGAGATCGTGCGGATCGGAGAAAGCCTGGGCGTGCGGATCGTCCGTATGTTCGACAATGCTTGATAACTCGCCCAACCTGCTTGGAATTCTAATCGCCGTCGGTGTGGTCGGGTTGCTGCCGCTCGCGGTCGTCACGATGACAGGCTTCCTGAAGATTTCGGTGGTGCTGTTTCTCATCCGCAATGCGCTCGGCGTTCAGCAGATGCCGCCAAATCTGGTGCTCTATGGCATTGCGCTCGTGCTGACGGTCTATGTCACCACGCCATTGCTGAGCGAAATGTCGGGCCGGCTTCAGGAAGGGCAGGTCCAGTTCCAGACGACGGATGACCTTGCCAGGGCGGCGCAATTGGTCAGGGAACCATTGCAGCGCCACCTCATGAAATTCACCCAGCCGCAGGAGCGCCAGTTCTTTCTCGACGGGACGAACCGTCTGTGGCCGGAACAGGCCCGGCAAAATCTCAAGGACGACGATCTGTCGATCCTTGTCCCTGCCTTCGTCGCATCCGAACTTACCCGGGCCTTCGAAATCGGCTTCCTGCTTTATTTGCCTTTCCTCATCATCGATATCGTTGTTGCGAACGTCCTCATGACGCTCGGCATGATCATGGTTTCGCCGGTCCTTATTTCGATCCCGCTGAAACTGTTCCTCTTCGTCGCCATAGACGGCTGGTCGCGGCTGATGCATGGCCTCATCCTGAGCTATGGCTGACGCCGCTGGGGGTTTTGCATGAGCAATGACTTCATCCTGGCGAAGGTCCAAGGCGCGCTTCTGACGGTGTTGCTGGCATCGAGCCCGGCGATCATCGCGGCGCTGGTCGTCGGCATCCTCGTCGGTCTTGCCCAGGCGCTGACTCAGATCCAAGACCAGTCGCTGCCGCAGACCATCAAGCTCGTGGTGATCCTGTTGGTCATCATGGTGTTCGGTCCGCTGCTCGGCCAGCAGATCGCGCAGCAGGCCTCGACGGCGTTGGACGAGTTCCCCGTCGTCACGCGTTGAGGCACGCTGATGCCGATTGAGCCGCTCTTCACCTCGGTCAAGGAGCTCCAGTTCTATCTCCTGGCAGGCGCTTTCGCGCTCGCCCGAATGACCGGGTTCATGCTCCTGATGCCGCTCTTTTCGCGCGTGCCGCTGTCAGGCCTCCTGCGCAGCGGCGTGGCGCTGGCGCTGGCGGTTCCGATCTTCCCGATGATCGTCCACAAGCTGACGAGCACCGATCTCCAGACGACGATGGTCGTGCTCTACATGCTCAAGGAGGTCGTGGTCGGGGTAACGCTCGGCCTGGCGATGGGAATACCGTTCTGGGCGGCGGAGGCCGCGGGCGATATCCTGGATTTGCAGCGCGGTTCCACGATGGGGACGCTGATCGATCCGATGATGACCCATGAGACCGGTGCCACCGGCACCTTCCTCGCCGTCATCATGGTCACGATCTACCTCGCGGCCGGTGGCCTGCAACTTTCCCTGACCAGCCTCTACGACAGCTACGGCCTTTGGCCGATCGACCGACTTCTGCCCCTGTTCAGCCAGGACGCGGCCGGGATCTTCCTCGGCCTGCTGAACCGCATTCTGGTGATGGCGCTGACCCTCGTTTTCCCGCTCGTCATCAGCATGCTCTTGTCCGATATTGTGCTGGCCTTCCTGGCGCGCGCGTCGCCGCACCTCAATGTTTTTGCGCTTTCGCTGGTCGTCAAGACACTGGTCTTCAGCCTGGTCTTTGTCCTCTACGCGGCTTTTCTCCTCTCGTACATGAACCGCGACCTCGGCTTCCTGCGCGAGGCAGGCCGTCAGATACAAGCGATCGGCTGCCTAAGCTGTCAGTGAGAGTCAGTATGTTTATGCAAAAATGCTAATAGTAGAGCATTCGCTGGCTAACCAATAAATACAATTTATCGAAGAGGAAAGATTCTGACGATTTGACAACCGGCTGGCCCGCCGATGATCTTACGCTCTTTCGACGTGTCTGTGAAACGTGCATACTCTCGGACGCCATGCCTCGCCTGACCACTTCATTGTTCTATGACAATTTGCGACTGGTCGATGCAGATAAGCTGCGCAGGCTGGTTAGGATGGGCGCTTATGAAGGGTATACGGGAGGGCTTGCGAGCGGCAAGCTTCAAGCCAATGTCGTGATTGTGCCCAGCCGCTTTGCCGGCGATTTCCATCAGTTTTGCGTGCGCAATCCTAAAGCCTGTCCATTGGTGGGGGTAAGCCGTGCCGGCAGCCCGCTGATGCCGACTTTAGGCAACATCGACATCCGTACCGATGCCCCCCAGTACAACATCTATCGTCATGGTGAGCTCACCGGTCGCAGGACGGATATCATCGACCTGTGGCGGGATGACTTTGCGGCATTTGCGCTCGGCAGCTTGCTTACCGTCGAAGCGGCATTGGTCGAAAAGGGCGTAGCGCTCCGCAGCGTTGCCAGCGGCAAGGCGTTGCCCAAGTTTCGAACCGGAATCGAGACTTGTCGCGCCGGTCCCTTTGGTGGCGAAATGGTCGTTTCGATGCGCCCGATAAGGCGTTGCGATGTTGACAAGGTACGCGCCCTCACGGCACGCTTCCCGGACGCCCACGGCTCTCCAATCCATGTCGGAGACCCCGCGATCATCGGAATAGAAGATTTGATGGCGCCCGATTGGGGCGAAGCGGTAGAAATCATGGAAGGCGAGGTCCCCGTCTTCTGGGCCAGCAGCCTGACCGCTCAGGATGCGCTTGCCCGTGCCGAACTCGCGATCTCGATCTCGGTATCGCCAGGGCATATGTTGATCACTGACGTGAATGCTCGAGCGGACGCGGGAGCTTTCAAGGTCTACTAGCTCCGGCATCCAGCCTTAGAGCAATTCCAGGAAAAGTGTCTACCGGTTTTCCGTCCGGAATTGCGTAAAAACAAATACTTAGAGCGGTTCGGCGATTCTATGAATCGCTGAAGCGGTCTAGGCGGACATATCCTGGAGGCCGCCATCATTTGGGAGTAGGGGGCACACGGCGGCGGCAATTTTCGCCGCCGTTTTGAAACGTCGCCTCTCGATATCTGACGCGCTTCATGACCCTCCCGCGCTTTCGCCCAGGATGAGGAGAAGCTCGTCCAACTGCTCGAACTGCTCGGGCATCCCACCTTCCATCCCGGCGATGGCTTCGTCGAGAGCTTCCTTCGAGGGATAGAGTTCGTGCAGGACCAGCAACGTTTTGTCGCCTTTTTCCTCGAAGGTCACCGTGGTCACGGCGCCGTCCTCACTTTCCTCATTTGTCCAGACGAGGCGCGAGTTCGGTATCACCTCGAGGTACTTACCCACGAATGCCATAGACTCAGAAGCATCGTGGCCAAACTCGACACGGTACCTGCCTCCGACCCGAACATCCATCTCGCAGGAAAGCATAGGCACGCCTGTCGACTTCGCTGCCCACCACCGTATGAACAGCTCGGGCCTGGTCCACGCCGCGAACACGACGCGCGCCGGGCCGTTGAAGGTCCGCGTGATGATCAGCTCACGCTCGGACTTCCGTACGACCGTCGTGCGATTGTTCATGCGGGTGGGCTCACGATCTCTTCTTTCGTCCATCGACCTTCTCCTTCCGTTTCAATTCCTCGACAACTTTGTCCAATTCGTCGAACCGCGCGTCCCAGAGCCGGCGGTACCCCTCGATCCATGCCGCCTCTTCCTCCAATCCGCGTAAGCCGAGCTTGCAGGTTCGCACGCGCCCGACCTTCTCCGTGGTGACGAACCCCGCCTGCTCCAGGACCCCGACGTGCTTCTTCATGCCCGTGAGGGTCATGTGGAACTTCTCGGCAAGCTCCGTGATCGAAGCGTCTGCACGCCCGAGCTGCTCCAGAACGCCGCGTCGGGTGGCGTCTGAGAGCGCGGCGAACGAGGCGTCGAGGCGGACTGTTAAATACTGAACCATGTGGTTCAGTATTTAACGCACGGATTGGCGGCATGCAAGGGGGAAGCCGCAATCAGCCGGCCGCAGTCTGTACGGGAAGGGTCTTGCGCCGACGAACATCGGGCGCGCGGCAATCTCGGCACCTAGAACCAGCCGACTGCAGGCGCGTGATCGGCTAGAGCGTTTCAGCGATTCATAGAATCGCCGAACCGCTCTAAGTATTTGTTTTTACGCAATTCCGGACGGAAAACCGGCACACACTTTTCCTGGAATTGCTCTAGACCTCGTCGAACCGGCTGCCCTCCTTGGAGGGGTCCTTCGACAAAACCTCTTCCTCCTCGTCGTCGGGCAAGGCCTCGTCGCTGTTCTGGCTGGGGTTGTCGTCGTCCTCTTCGGAGGGCGCTTCTTCCGTCTCCCTGGCATCGGGAACGCCTTCTTCCACGACCACGCTGTCGGGAAGCACCCTGTCGCCCTCAAAGGACTCCCAGTCCTGCTGCTCGATGGCAGGGGCCTCGGCCTCGTCTTGCTGCTTGGATCGCTGCTTGTTGCGGGGGTCCATATCGCTCTCCAATTTTGTGAACCTTTTACCGGCGTCCGGTTCGCTCCATTGAAGAACCGCTGGGGTGACCGGTTGTTCCGCGGTTGCCGGCGCGGCACGCGGCTCAACGCTCGATCTGCTCGAATGTGCATTGACGCGGGGCCTTGTCGGGTCGCCAGCGGACCAATTTTGTTCCATGACGGAAGCGGCCACCGGTGACGTGGTCGAAGCGAACCTCCACGACCAATTCCGGCTGTATCGGCTCCCATTCTCCGCTGCGCTCGGTGCTCCAGCGGCTCGGGCCGCCCGGCGCTTTGCCGGTGAAGCCGAGCCCGCCGCGCAAGTTCTCGAGCTTCTTGGTGAGCCCCGCCCGCTCCTGATTGCCGATGGTCGAGGTGAAGCCGACATGGTCGAGTTGGCCCTGGCCGTTATAAAGCCCGAGCAGTAACGACCCGACCTGAGGCTTGCCGTTCAAGTAGCGGAATCCACCGACCACGCAATCGGCTGTGCGCAGCCGCTTGACCTTGATCATCGCGCGCTCGCCCGGCCGGTAGGATCCGCCCAGCGCCTTGGCGACAACCCCGTCGGTCGAGCCCTGACCTGCGCCTTGCAGCCACTGCCTGGCTGTGGCGAGGCTGGTGGTGGAAGGCGAGAGCCGCAAGGAAGCCGTATTGGCTTTCGCCACGAAATTCTCGACTGCCGCCCGCCGCTCCTGCAGGGCGCTTTCGAGCAAAAGCTTGCCGCCTGGCGCGACGAGCATGTCGAACAGGATCAATTGCGCCGGCATCTTCACGCTCAGTTTTTGGATACGGCTCTCGGCTGGGTGCAGCCGCATCTGCAGCGCGTCGAAGGAGGCGCGGCCCTCGATCTCGATTACGATCTCGCCGTCGACGACGAAATCC
Source organism: Mesorhizobium sp. M1D.F.Ca.ET.231.01.1.1 (assembly GCF_003999155.2). Taxonomy (NCBI): domain Bacteria; kingdom Pseudomonadati; phylum Pseudomonadota; class Alphaproteobacteria; order Hyphomicrobiales; family Phyllobacteriaceae; genus Mesorhizobium; species Mesorhizobium sp. M1D.F.Ca.ET.231.01.1.1. The sequence continues at coordinate 101,660 of NZ_RZOZ02000013.1, read as the reverse complement.
TTTGCATCGATACCGCGCAGCATGGCTCTAAGCTCGGGGAAGAAACGGCCGAGCGGCTTGCCGGATTTCGCCCTGAGGTCGACGGGATCATGGCCCTTGAAGGCGAGACAACGAAAGCCATCCCATTTCGGCTCGTATGCCCAGGCACCGCGATCCTCGGGCAGCGCCTCGGCGGCGCGCGCTTCCATCGGCTGCGTGTCCAGGGGAAGGGGAAACTCGTTGTTCGACGCAGTTTGGGCGGAAATCCGGGAAGTCTCCATCTCGCTTGAACGTTCGACCAAAGCTGTGGTTTCCGGCCAACAGGAACGAGTCGCACGGCGGGGCGTTGCTTCACCACAAATCAGGAACTTCGGCCATCCAGTCGGGCCGCTTTGCTCCATCACATCAACATGAACTACCGTCAGGAATCCTGATGTCGGTTTCCGGCTTGAGTTATGGTCCTCTCGGCGATCGTTGCACGCATGTCTGTGTTGACATGCAGAGATTGTTCGCTGAACCTTCGGAATGGGCAACGCCCTGGACTACCCGTGTCCTTCCCAGGATCGTGAGCCTCGTCGAGAGGAAAGCCGAGCAGACGATTTTCACACGCTTCTTGCCGGCCGAAAGGCCTGGGAGGGGCGTTGGTACCTGGAGGCGCTACTATGAGCGCTGGGCCTCGATGACCATCGAGAATGTCGGCCCGGAGATGATCGAATTGCTGCCGCCGCTGTCGTCGTTCTGCCCGCCGGCGCGGGCGATCGACAAACACGTCTATTCACCTTGGCCGGAGGGCAATCTGCAGGCCATGCTTGCCGCACGCCGGATCGATACGCTGGTGATCACCGGCGGCGAGACCGACGTCTGCGTGCTTGCAACCGTCCTCGGAGCGATCGATATCGGCTATCGCGTCGTGCTGGTCACCGATGCGCTTTGCAGCTCCTCGGATGCCACGCATGACGCGCTGATGACCGTCTATCATCAGCGCTTCGCGCAACAGGTCGAGACGGTCGAGATGGAGACGGTTCTCTCGGCCTGGAACTGACCGCTATACGACGATCCCTCACGGGCATCGACGCCGCCGGCATCAGGCCTCGAGGTCGATCAACGCGATCCCCAGATCGCGGCGCTTCCTGCGGCGCAGATGAGCGGGCGACTCCAGCACGATGACTTCCAATGTCGGCTGGACGGTGCCTTCCAGCAGATGTCCGCCGCGCGTCCTTCCATCGCTCAGGCCAAGCACGGCGTGAATGTGCAGGCTTGGCCTGCCATTGTCGTCGACGGCGATGTCGCCGATCGCGCTCAGCACTTCGCACTGCTCGTCGACAGGTATCTTGCGGTAGGATTTCGACTTGATGTCGAACCAGCCGACCGCCGCCTTCTCGAACGCGCCGATCGCCGTCAACGAAGCGCCGGTGATGCCCTTCTGCCCGGCAAAATTCGTCAGCGCGGCGATCGCTTCCTCGCCTGGGATCCAGCACGACCACGAAGGTTCTTTGTCCGGAAGTTTCTGAGACCAGCTTCGATTTCATATCGCTCGCAACGGCCATTGCCCTGGGTGCAACTCGCAACCCGCCGCGCATGTTCCCTCGGGAGCGTGCTATTTCGCTGGACGGGACGACTTGGGCGACCGCAGCAGGAGCGCCAGCGGCACCAGCAACGCGGTGGCGATCGCCGAATAGCGGAAGACGTCGACATAGGCGAGTAGCGTCGCCTGGCGGCCGATGAGCTGCGCCACCCAGCCGATTGCTTGTGCCTTGGCCTCGACGGCGGGGGAGCCTTGGACGGTGAAATAGTCGCCGACCTGCCGCAATGTCTGCTGGTATCTGGACGACGATTGTACGGTGTTTGCAATCAGGTTGGACTGATGCAGCTGCGCGTTCTGCGCGATCACCGTGTTCGTCAGCGAGACGCCGATGCTGCCGCCGATGTTGCGGGCGACATTGATCAGCGCCGAAGCCTGGTTGGTCTTCTGCGGCGGCAGGCCGAGATAGGCCGCCGTCGAGATCGGGATGAACAGGAAGGGCAGGCCCACCATCATGAAGACGCGGGCGAATGCGAAGAAGCTGAAGGTCGCATCGGGCGCCAGCGAGGTCATATTCCAGAGCGCTACCGCCACCGCCGACATGCCGATCATGATCAGGTATTTCGGCTGGACGAAACCGGAGGCGAAGCCCGAGACCGGCATCAGCATCAGCATGGCGATGCCGCCCGGCATCATCGAAAGCCCTGACAGCGTCGCGGTATAGTCGAACGCGGTCTGCTGCAGCTGCGGCAGGAGCTGCGTCGAGCTGTACAGCACGGCGCCCACCGCCGTCATGACGAGGAAGGCCGTGCCGAACTGGCGCATGAAGAGCAGCCGCATGTCGACGATCGGATCGCGGCGTGTCAGCTCCCACGGGATGAGGATCAAGAGCGAGACGGCGGAGATCACGGCAAAGACGGTGATGAAGCTCGAGGAGAACCAGTCGTTGCGCTGGCCCTCGTCGAGGAAGACTTCCAGGCACCCGAGCGCCAGCGCCACCAGGATGAAGCCGACCCAATCCACCTTGAGGCCGCCTTTCAGCCTCTCCCGGCGTTCGCGTTTCAAAACGTCCGGCTCGACCACCAGCCATTGCACCAGCGCCAGCGAAAGAATGCCGAAGGGGACGTTGATGAAGAAGATCCAGTGCCAGGAAAAATTGTCAGTCAGCCATCCCCCGATCGTCGGGCCGACCGTCGGCGCGACGATGACCGCGATGCCGTAAAGCGCGAAGGCCTGCGAGCGCTTTTCGGGCGGGAAGGTGTCGGCAAGGATGGATTGCTCGCTCGGCGCCATGCCGCCGCCGCCAAGTCCCTGGAGGATGCGGAACAGGATCAGCATGTCGAGGCTGGGCGCCAGGCCGCAAAGCAGCGACGCGCCCGTGAAGGTGGCGACGCACAGCATGTAATAGCGCTTGCGGCCGATGACGTCGGCGAGCCACCCGCTGATTGGAATGATGACGGAGTTCGCGACGAGATAGGTGGTGATGACCCAGGTGCTTTCGTCCATCCCGGCCGCGAGGCTGCCGGCGATGTTGCGCAGCGCGACATTGGCGATCGAGGTGTCGAGCACCATCATGAAGGTCGCTATCGAGACGACGATCGCGATGAGCCAGGGGTTGCGCCCGCCGGCGGCCGAGCGGCTTTCGCCGCCATGGGCTAATGCTGCGTCAGTCATCGTACCTTGACCGTCGGCACCACCGACATGCCCGGGCCGAGATAGGCATCCGGCGGCTGGTCGAAGACGATCTTCACGGGCACGCGCTGGACCACCTTGACGAAATTGCCGGTGGCGTTCTCGGCGGGCAGAAGGCTGAAAGCGGTGCCGCTGCCGGCCTGCACGCTGTCGACACGGCCATGGAAGGTCTTTTCCGGATAGGCGTCGATGGCGATGTCGACCGGCTGGCCCGGCCGCATCAGGTCGAGCTGCGTCTCCTTGAAGTTCGCCTTCACCCAGACGTGCTTCGGAACGAACATCATCAGCACCTGCCCGGGCTGCGCATAGGTGCCTTTGGCAACGGTGATATTGGTTGCCCGGCCGGCGACCGGGGCCACGACCGTCGTGCGTTTGAGGGTGGTGTTGGCCTGATCCTCGCTGGCGCGCGCCTGCCGCAGTTTGGCTTCGGCGCTCTTCCCCTGCGCCTGCAGCACGGCGAGCTGGCTTTTAGCGGCCTCTGCATTCGCCGTGGCGGTGTCGAGGGCCGCCTGGTCCTGGCGCAGCGTCGACGCGGCCTGCTGTGCCTGCTGTTGCGTGGCGGTGCCCCGGGCCAGCAGCTCGCGGTTGCGCTGGTCCTCCGACTTGGCGAATTCCAGCGCCGCCAGTGCCTGGGCGACCTGCTTGTGCGCGGCGTCGATCTTGGCGTTCTGCGCCTCGGTCTGGGCCTCGACATTGGTGATCTCGGCCTGTGCCGCCGCCACGCCGGCCTCCGCCTGCTTGAGCGAGGCCTGGTAGTCGCTGTCGTCGATGCGAAGAAGCACCGCGCCCGCCTCGACGGATTGATTGTCTGTGACGGCCACCTCCGTGATGCGGCCGGCGATTTCGGCGCCGACGGTCACGGTGCGCGCATCGATGAAGGCGTCATCCGTCCATTCGTAGTTGCGCGCGTTCAGCCACCAGGTCACCGCGCCCGCCCCAACCAGCAGCAGGACAAGCACGACGGTGCCCGCTGTGAGGGGATGCCGTTTGATGGATCCGAAAAGGCTTCCGCGTCGCTTGTCCTGGGAAGCGCCCCCCTCTTTGCGGGATGCCCCGGCCTTATCCCCCGATGCATCGGCGTCTGCTATCTTTCGGGTGTCGGAGCGGCGCGTCGGCGGCTGCGTCTCGCCCACGGGTTCGGCAACTGGAGAATTCGTATCCACCGGCATGCCTTTCGATCGAAGTATTTGTTCTTCCCAATTCCGGATGGAAAGCCGCTGAGCGCTTTTCCGGGAATTGCTCGCATGGGATCTTTGGCGGTGCCGCTGCGCATCGCCAAGCCGAGGGTCAACCTGCGGCATTCGGAAAAGTTCCGTCACAACCGGCTTTGTCTCAAATCCCCAGACACCTGGTCCCCAGACACCTGGTCCCCAGACACCCGGCCCAGTCACTGGCCATTGTCGGTGCTTGGAGGCTTCACTACGGTGGGGCCGGTGCAATCTGCCGGTCACAAGCTTGCCGGCGCCGGGTCGGACGGCTATGCCGGGTCCGAAAATCCTGACGAAGGGCAGTGCCGATGAACGTCGTTTCCACTTCCAAATCGCATGGCGGCATTCAGGGCGTTTATTCGCACGCTTCGGACGTTTGCGCCTGCGACATGACCTTCGCCGTCTTCGTGCCGCCCCAGGCCAAGGACGGACCTTTGCCGGTTCTATGGTATCTGTCGGGGCTCAGCTGCACCCATGCCAATGTCATGGACAAGGGCGAGTACCGGCGCCTGGCGGCCGAGCTGGGGCTCATCATCGTGTGCCCCGACACCAGCCCGCGCGGCCCTGATGTGCCGGACGAAAAGGACAACTGGCAGTTCGGCTGTGGCGCCGGCTTCTATCTCGACGCCACCGAACAGCCTTATGCGAAGTACTACCGCATGTACTCCTATGTCGCCGAGGAACTGTCGGCGCTCGTTGCCGCGAATTTTCCGGTCGACATGTCGCGCCAGTCGATCTTCGGCCATTCGATGGGCGGGCACGGCGCGCTGACGATCGCGCTGAAGAACCCCGGGCGCTTCCGGAGCTGCTCGGCCTTCGCGCCGATCGTGCAGCCGACGACGGCGGGCTGGTCGCGGCCGGCGTTCGAAAAATATCTGGGAACGGACGAGAAGAGCTGGCGCGCCTATGACGCGACGCTGCTCATCGAGGACGGCCATCGCTACGGCGAGCTGCTCGTCGACCAGGGCACCGCCGACGGTTTCCTCCAGGACGGCCTGCGCCCGTGGTTGCTCGAGGATGCCTGCAGCAAGGCGGGCATCTCGCTGACGCTGCGCATGCAGGAAGGCTATGATCATTCCTACAACTTCATGTCGACCTTCATGGACGACCATCTGAAGTGGCACGGCGCGCGGCTGGCGAGGTAGAGAAACGGGGCGGCAAGTTCGGATCAGAGACGCGGCCCCGCCACCATCCGCGCGACCCGCGCCATGTCCGCGCTCATCTCGCGGTCGTCGTCGAGGGGGGCCACGAGCGCGCGCACGGCGGCATAGCTGCGTTGCGGGCCTTCGCCCATGCTGTCGACCACGCCGCGCAACTCAACGCCTGTCGCCGCGAAGATCAGCTCCATGGCGACGAGGTAGCGCAGGCGCTCGATGATGCCGGCGGTCTTGGCCACCACCCGCGGCGCCATCGACGACTGGTCCTCGATGCCGTCCGAGACGGCCAGCGGGCTGAGCGACATCGGGTTGGCGAGATGCCGGATCTCGGCCTCGAGCGCCGCGACCGGCTTCTGCAGTTCCGCGTAGCCCTGGCGGCTGCCGCCCCTGGCCGACAGGAAGCGCGGCAGTTCGGCCACCGTTGGCGACATCAGTTTCATCGAGCGGTTGGCGGTGGCGACCGCGCAATGGGCAAGCGCCTGGCCGAGCTGTTCCCAGGCCAGCGTGAAGGCCGTGAGGTCGAAATTGCCGTTCGAGACGACGCGTTCGGCCGCCGGCAGGATCACCGGATTGTCGCCCGAATGGCCAAGCTCGATCTCCGTCGCCAGCCTGGCCTGCTCGAACGCGTTGAGCAGGCCGCCCCACACCTGCGGCACGCAGCGGAAGCTCAGCGGGTCCTGGAGGCGCCGCGCGGCATTTTCATGCCACAGCCCGCTTCCGGCCAGCTCCGCCCTGAGCCGCGCGCCGATCTCGCATTGGCCGAATGCCGGCCGCGCCGCCAGCGCATCCTCGTCGATGGCCTTGAGGGACGAGCGGAACGCCTCATGGTTGAGTGCCACGGCCGCCAGCGACCAGTCGATGAGGCAGGCGACATCCTCGAGGGCGAGGCAGGCCGTTCCGGTCGAAAGGCTGTTCGCGACGATGATGGCGTGGCCGTCCTTCTCGCGCAGGTCGAGCGGCTCCAGCCCGGCAAGCTTCAGCGCCTCGGCGGCCGGCATGACCCTGCCCTGGAACTCGGCCTCGCCGTCGCCGCCGAGCGCCCTTGCCATGTGGCCGAGAGGAGCAAGGTCGGCCGCGCCGATCGAACCCCAGCTAGGGATCACCGGATGGACGCCGGCGTTGAGCGCGGCAAGCAGTCCCATGATGACCCGCTCGGAGGTGCCGGTGCCACCGGCGGCCATGCCACAGATGCGCGCCGTCAACAGCGCCCGCACCGCCTCGGTCGGCAGGGCCGGCCCGGCGCCCATCGAGTGGCTGAGCGGCACGCTGTGCTGGAAGGCGATCAGATCGGCCTCGGCAAGCGGCGTGTCGACACAGGCGCCGAGGCCGGTGGTGACGCCATAAAGCGGCTTGCCGAGCTGGGTGAGGCGCTCGATGAGCGCGCGGCTGGCGCGGATGCGGCTCATGGCCTCCTCGCCAAGCACGAGGCGGGCATTGCGCCGCGCGATCTCGGCGACATCCGTCGCGCCGAGCGGCCTGGCGTCGAGGACGATCACTCTGGCTGTCATGCCCTTTCATCTATCTCAAGATCGGCGCCGCGCAAATGTGCCACGCCATCCCTTGGACGCGGCGCAGCGTCATTGCGGCGCCCGTGCCTCTGGAGTATTTTAGAATCCGATTGGATGAGACGCATGGCCGCTGTCGTTATGCATGCGTTCTGCTCCGGTCTCGGCAGATTGTGAACTCTTTAACAGACCCATGCGCCGCAAGCTGCATTGCTGCGGCCGACAGGTCATAGCAGTTAAGGATTTGCCATGCTGCGATGCTGCGCCTTCCTTGCAGCCTTGATCCTCGTGGGCTTCACGGCGTTCGAAGCTCATGCCGATCGAAGGGTTGCCTTTGTCATCGGCAATTCCGAATACCAACAGATCCCGGCGCTCAAGAATCCGGACAAGGATGCCGAGGATGTGTCGAACACCTTCCGCATGGCCGGCTTCGATGTGTTCGTCGCCAGGGATCTCACCAAGCTGCAGTTCGAGGAGCAGTTCCGCAACTATCTCGCTGCGGCGGACGGCGCCGATCTCGCAGTCGTCTACTATTCCGGCCATGGCTTTCAGATCGGCGGCGAGAATTTCCTCATCCCGGTCGACGCCTCGCTGAAGGCCGCGGCCGACATCGAGGTCCAGGCGATCAAGCTCGACGACGTGCTGGAGCAGATGCGCTCGAAGTCGAAGATCCAGGTGATCATCCTCGACGCCTGCCGCAACAATCCGTTTCCGCGCAAGGACTATTGGCTGCGCGACCAGCTGATCGCCGCCGGCGGCGCCGGCCTTGCGCAGGTGAAAAGCTCGCTGAACACGCTGATTGCCTTCGCCACCGAACCGGGAGCGGTCGCCTATGACGGGACGGGTGACTTGAGCCCGTTCTCGTCCGCGTTCTCCCGCCGCGCCTTGGCGCCGAACCAGGAGATCCGCACGGTGATGGCGGCAGTCCGCCGCGACGTTGTCAAGGCGACCGACGGCAAGCAGGTTCCCTGGGAAAACTCCTCGCTGATCGACGAGGTGGTGCTGATGCGCCGCGCCAGCCGCCCTGCGCTGCCCCCGGTGCTGGAGAAAGTCGTGCCGTCGGGCGTCGGGCCCGTCGCTCTGGACCTGCCGGAGCCGGTTGACGTCGACGGCGGCGCGGTCACCGTCAGCATCGAGAGACCGCCGGCACTCGGACGCCTGATGCTGGACGGCAAGCCTGTCGCGACCGGCGAGCCGATCGCCGGCAAGGACCTGCCGCGCCTTCAAATGGACGTGCCGAAGGGTTCCGGCGCGCAGGAAGAGGTCGACATGCTGGCCTATGCCACGCGCGACAACTGGGGCGGCGAATCCCAGGGCATCCTCGTGTTCAGGGTCAAGAACGGGAACGCCGCCGAAGGGCAGCAGCTCATGGCCTCGCTCGAGGCCGAGCAGAAGCAGCAGGTGCTGGAGCGCGGCATCCACATCGCCGGCGCGGCCGAGGTGATCGAAAAGCGCGACATCAGCGTTCCGGTCGGTGTCGGGCCTGTGCCGCTGAAGCTCGATTTCCCGACCAAGGATCCCGCCGTCAGCCTGAAGCTGGCGAGCTATCCGGCGACGGGAACGCTGTCGCTGCCTGATCGGACCCTGTCTCCGGATTCCAGCCTGATGGCCGATGAAGTCGACCACTTGCGCTACGAACCCCAGATAGGTGAAGTCAAACCACTCATCGTCGGCGTCGAGATCCGGGCTGACAACACGTCGTCGAAGCAGGCGACGATGAAGCTGTCGCCCAGCGTCGAGCCCTGCGACAGGGAGGCCGGCGAGCCCCTCGACCTGCAGGGCGTCGTGCCCGGCTTGCTGCCGAACGAGATCAGCAGCAACGCCGTGGACGTCTGCCGGGCGGCGGTGAAAGCCTATCCGGACGTCGCCCGCTTCCGCTACGAGCTCGGACGTGCGCTGCTTGTTGTCGGCAAGGTCGAGGAGGCCAAGAAGGCGATCCAGGAGGCTGCCGACAAGGGGCACGTCCGCGCGGTGTTCGAGCTCGGCTACCTCAACGCGACGGGAACGGGGATGCCCGCCAACCGCAAGCAGGCCAACACTTTCTACGCTGCGGCCTCCGACAAGGGCGATCCCTACGGGATGACGTCGTGGGGCCGCGCCCTGTTCAACGGCTATGGCGTCGAACGTGACACCACCAAGGGGCTGGACCTGCTGCTCAAGGCGGCGGCGATGGGGCACACCTATGCCATGAACGATCTCGCCGCGATCTTCACGGAAGGTCGCAACGGCGTGCCTGCCGATCCGGCTCGCGCCGTGGCCTTCCTTAAGGCTGGCGTCGAGCGGCAGGACATGTATTCGATGAACCTGCTCGGCCGCAATTATCTCGCCGGCACCGGGGTCGAGAAGGATCCCAAGACGGCGCTCTCGCTCTTCCAGAAATCCATGGATCTCGGGCAGCCCTACGCTCCCGGCAGCCTTGCGCGCATGTACAGGGACGGTGTCGGCGTGCCGCAGGATCTGGCCGAAGCGCAAAGATTGTTCGAGCTGGCCACTGACCGCGGCGATCAGTCGGCCGCGTATGATCGCGCGGCTCTGGAGATGCAGAGGGGCGACAAGGCCGACCAGGCCGTGGCGGTGCGCTACCTTGCCTTCGCCGCCGCGCTCGATCTTCGCAACGAAATTCCGGATGCAAAGGCCACGATAACGAAATTCGGAGCGAAGGCGAAGACAGCGGCTCTGAAACAGATGCGTGGGGAACTCAAATCGAAGATTTCGGCGAACGGCTCGTTGGACGATCAACTGGTCAAGACGGCCAGGGCGGTCTGGGAACAAGCCAATCCGCGCCGGGACTTGTTCTGATCAACAAGGAGGCAATGTGGTGGGCTGGGCATCGAAACAGGCGATCATTGCAACAATCCTATCCGGCGCTCTAACTGCCGCGGGATGCACGACCGTGATGCCGGGGGTCGAGCCGACCCCGACGGTGAAGCACAGGACGACGGTCGTTCGCACGACGACCGCGCCAAAGGTCGTCAAACAGAAGAAAGTCACCGCCAAGAAACTGATCAAGCCCGTTCAGGAAGAAACCACACCTGTCGTCGTGCCTCCTTTGGGCGGTGGGGGCGGTGGCGGTGGCGGCGGCGGTGGTTGGGGATAAGCCCGGTTTTACAGCATATCATTCCGCGTACTTGGAACCGCGTGTCAGCCGCTGGGTCTGTGAGCAGCACCTCATGCTGCTGTCGCAGGTTGCCGAGCACGGGCGCGATGCGGACGTCTGAAGGTCGGACCTAATAGGCGTCGGCCGATTGCTGCTGCGCCTCCATCTCCGCCATCTGGATGCCCATTTCGACAAAGGCCGAAAGCACGGCAAACCGGTCTGCCAGCGACACCCGCGCAAGCCCCGCCAGGATCCCCGCGCCGACGGCGTGGGCGGTCGGAAATCCGACCGCTGCCTGGTCGACGGCCGAGCCGCTGTCGCGCCAGCCCGCGGCCAGGGCCAGCCACGAGACGGGTGTCGTCGGCGGCACCTCCAAGGCCTGGGCAACCGCTGCGCGATGGTCGGGATTGCCGGGTTCGCCGACCCAGTCGCCGACGAGCGCCAGCAATTCGAGATCCCTGTCGCCGAGCAGCTCCGCAAGATTGCCCAGGCACTCATGCGCCCACCAGACCGCGGCCCGCTCGGGCAGCAGATAGGCGCAAAAGGTGATTGCCTCTTCGGGCACGCGCCCGGCCAGCAGCGCGCGGCAGAACTCGATCGAAGACTGGTCGGTGGGGGTCGCTTTCATATCGTGGGCGACGGCAGGGCAAGCGCTGAAGAGATCCCGCGCCGTCCTGAACCGGAGCCCGTTGGCCATGGCTGCCCGCCCCCACTAGGAATAGAGGTACTGAAACCCCGGCGGGGGCATTGGTCAAGCCTAGCTTAACAAACAGCGGCCGCTCCGGGCGTGTGTTTGTTCACAGACAACCGTCGCGAAATTTGCTATTTTCCGCCGCAGCGAGATCCGCTCAAACAAGGAGTAACGGTCATGCGGTTGGCCAGCTCAGCCTTTGCATTGGCGGCCGTGCTTTTTTCGACGCACGTTTCCGCTGATCCGCTTCAGAAATCCGAGGACATCGTGAAGTTCTTCACCGGCCAGGGCAAACTCGGCGCGTCGCGCGGGATCTGCGTCGGCACCGAGGAAGAGTGCAAGAGCAAGAACGACAAGAACGCGGCCCCCACCAAGACCGGGCTCGACATGATGATCAATTTCGGCCTGGATTCCGCCCAGCTCGATCAGACCGCGCGCGCCGAACTCGACGAGTTCGCCAAGGCGCTGAAGGACAACCGGCTGAGCACGTTTACCTTCGTCGTCGAAGGCCATACCGATGCTTCCGGCTCGACGCGCTATAACCAGGACCTGTCGCAAAGACGGGCACAGTCGGTGGCCGCCTTCCTGACCGCGAACGGCGTTCAGGCCGCCCGGCTCGAGGCGATCGGCCTCGGCAAATCGCACCCGCGCGTCGCCAATCCTTACGATCCGGTCAACCGCCGGGTGGAGATGCGGATCAGGACGGAGTAAGCCGCGGGCACAAAGTCATCCGCGCGCCGCATGCGGCAATCAACGGGAGCCCGGCCAGACCGCCGGACTCCCGTTTCTGTTAAGAGCAATTCCAGGAAAAGTGCGTAGCAGTTTTCCGTCCGGAATTGCGCGAAGACAATCAGGGCTTGTTGAGCACGCCGCCCACCGCGACACCGGTGCCGAAGATCAGCGCCTTGGTCAGGAAGTCGTTGTTGTCGTTCGGCGGCGGGCCTTCCTCGCGAACCACGGTCTCGCGGTCCCGCCTCCGCTGGACGACCTGCTGCTGTCTCTTGCGTGGTTTCTGGGCTACCGGCTTCAGCGTGCGGGTCTTCTGCGCCACAGGCTTCTTGGGCGCCGCCGCGCGCGCCTGGTCGGCGGCATTCTTGGCACGTACCGCATCCATCATCGGGTCGGTCTGGATCACCAGGAACGCCAGCTGCTCGCCCGTCAGATAGGTCGTCTGCGGCAGGCCGTTCTTGCTCTGCCAGACGCCGATCGCCTGGCGCGTCCTCGGGCCGATATTGCCGTCGGCCTGGCCAAGCTCGTTGCCCAGCGCCTCGATGCGCAGCTGCAGGTCGATGCGGCCGTCGCGATCGAGCCCGATGGCGTCTTCCGTCAGTTCGGTGCCCGGCGTCCGCTTCATCTCGTCGCTGATGCCGACCGAGGTGCGCACGGCCGAACCGGCATTGGCGTCAGTCCCATTGGCATCAAGGGCCGCGACCTGCTTGTTTTGTGCGTTCGGGTCCTTCAACTGATCGATGTTGAGCTTGGCCACCGTCGCGAAGCGGCCGTTCGGGAATTGTTCGAGATAGGCTTCGTAGAACGGGATGGCGTTCTTCTTCGAAGCCTCGTCCCAAAGACGCTGCTCGACCTCCCAGGAGGGCGGTTCGCTGGTTGCCGCAGGGGCGGGCGCCGCCGTCGTCTTGGCCGCATCGGCCACGGGCGCCGCGACGGGCGCGGATTCCGCCGCGGGCTTGCCGAGGAAGACCTCGCGTCCGAGCGAAGCATTGTGCCAGGGCCGCTGCCGGCCTTGCGTGGCTTCCGTCACCTCGCCGCGCACCCGCGTCAGGGCGCTCTGGATCTCGACCCCGGGCTCGGTGAGGTGCTTGGCCAAGGCCAGCGAATAGGGGCTGTCGACGCCGTTGCCGTCGAAGGCGATGGCGCCGGGGTCGGTTGCATAGGCGATAAGCACGCCGCCCGTGCCGACGCCGTCGGCTTTCGCTTCCACCGGCGCCAGGCCGGCGCCGAGCGAGCGGCTCTTCGGCAGCGAGGCGGCCAGCGTCCTTGCCAGCGGATTGTCACGGCAGGCGTCGAGGATGATCACGCCGACGGCCGGGTCGGGCGGTAACGCGGCCATGAACTCGTCGATCTGCACGGTGCGGGTCTTGAGATAGGCCGGCGAGGTCAGCTCGGCATCGACCGGGATCAGGTAGTTCTTGCCGTCGACCTGCATGCCGTGGCCGGCATAGAAGATGACGGCGAGGTCGGCGTTATAGGATTCTTCCGTAAACCGGCTGATCAGGCTGTGCATGCCTTGATTGTCCTTGTCGACGCCTTCGATCACCTCGAAGCCGGCATTGCGCAGCGTCGATGCGATGAGCTGCGCGTCGTTGGCCGGGTTGGGCAACGGCACGGCGTTGACATATTTGCTGTTGCCGATGACCAGCGCGACGCGCTTGGCGGCATCTGGCGTGGCGGCCTCGGCGCCGAACGCGGCAAGGACGAACAGAAGAATTCCGCTCAAAAGGACGGCGAACGCTTTCATGGATTTGCCCTCCGCCCCGTGGGGGCGCGTTATCGGTTTCTGCGCATGCTAATTTTCCGCTCGCGACAAAGTCGCTTCTGCCAAAAATGGCTTCTGGACGTATGTGATCCCGGCCACAGTTTTGGTTCACAAAAAAACTTTGCAACCACGCGCCAATATACCATTCGCAAGCATCAAAACCAAACGGCTTGGCTGCCGGGGCGCGATCCGCGGGCGACTGAAACCCGGGGTTAACCAGGCTCCAGCGTGCTTTGAATCGAATTGACCAGCGCCGTTATCGCCTGCTTGTATTTTTCGAACTCCGGCGATGTCTGCCGGATCTGCGTCGTGGTCGTCTGCTGGTTCTGATCGGATGCCACGCGGATCACCTTCTGGCCCATCTTCCGTTCGGCCCAGTCGATGACGTAGCTGGTGGTCTTGCCGGTGAGGAACGGATTGGCCTGGATCACGGCGGCCCCGAGGACCGCGCTCAGTTGCGCCGAGCCCGGCGCCGCCAGCACCTGGGCCGCGCCCTCCATGCCGAGGAAGTGGCAGAGATAGAGCCGCCCGGCGGTGATCTGGTGGCCGCGGGCGCGAAGATAGGCTTCGCCCTCGCGCGCCAGGTTGCGCACCATCTCGCGCGACAGCGTGGCGTCGTAGCGAAGCGCCAGCAGATCGGCGGTCGACAGCGAGCGGGCGAGATCGGGCCGGTAGGTGTTCATCATTCGGATCCAGGTCTTGGTGATGAACTGGCCGGCGCCGGTCGCCGAGGACAGCGGGTTCTTGGCCCGTGCGCTGCCGCCGCTTTCGACATGCACGATCCGGTCGGTCAGCGTCTCGACGGCAGCGTCGCCGGAACCGCCGGAACCGGCTGCAGCATAGGTGGCGACCGTGGTGACCGTCCCCAGCGGATCGATCGCCTCGCCGCTCTGGTAGAGCTCGAAATGCAGATGCGGGCCCGTCGAAAGCCCCGTTGTCCCGATATAGCCGATGACGTCGCCGGCCTTCACCTTGGTGCCGACGCCGCTTGCGATGGCGAATTTCTGCATATGCGCATAGCGCGTCTCGCGCCCGTTGGCGTGCGTGATCTTGACCAGGTTGCCATAGCTGCCGCCATCGCCCTGGAAGGAGATCTCGCCATCGAAGGCGGCCATGATCGGCGTGCCGACCGGAGCGGCCCAGTCGACGCCTTTGTGGATGCGAACTGTGCCCAGGATCGGATGCTTGCGCGGGCCGAAGGTCGAGGTCATGACCCCGCTGACCGGCGTGACCATGCCATTGGTGACGGTCAGCGAACGGACCTCGTCATTGCCCGTGACGCACGCGTACTGCCCGTCGCTCTGCTGGAAGACGAAACAGTCGAGGCTCTTCCCAGTCCCCTGGACGCCGACATAGAGGACCCTTCCGGAGATCTCGCCCTGGCCGCGCGGCGTCTGCGAATAGATCAGCACCAGGCGTTGGTCCTCGCTGGCGAAGGCGTCGAGGTCCTGTCCGCGCGACAGATACATGATCGCCTCGCCGATCACGCTGGTCGGAACCTTGTTGCGCGCCGCCGTCGAATAGATCGCGTCGAGCAGGCGGTACTGCCGCTTCGGCCCGCCCTCGTCGGATGCGCCGGAATAGTTGAACAGGTCCTCGCGCACCCACGGGTCGACGCCCGAGACGAAGGCGCCGGCTGCATTGCGCGTCAGCGTGCCGACATAGACGTTCCTGGCGTAGATCGAGACCTGCATGAGCG
This sequence comes from Mesorhizobium sp. M1D.F.Ca.ET.231.01.1.1, assembly GCF_003999155.2. Lineage (NCBI taxonomy): Bacteria > Pseudomonadati > Pseudomonadota > Alphaproteobacteria > Hyphomicrobiales > Phyllobacteriaceae > Mesorhizobium > Mesorhizobium sp. M1D.F.Ca.ET.231.01.1.1. The sequence goes on along the minus strand of NZ_RZOZ02000013.1, from coordinate 86,616 downwards.
ACATGGTCATCGTCTCGCGGTTCGGCCTGAATCCGCGCATGGCCACCACATAGCCCGATTGCAGGCCATCGCGGTTGAACAGCGCCTTCAGCGCTTCGTCCGCCAGTTTCGCGTCGTCGGCAGAGAAGTGCGCATCGGCGACGACGCTGTCCAGGCTGCGGTCGTTGAGGATTTTTACGAACGTGTCCCCCGTCGCCTCGAAGCGCTGGTACTCGCTGGTGACGGTGGCGACGGTCGTGTTGTTCTCGATCTCGGTCTTCTTGAAGGCGGGAAGGGCAGCTTCGCCCTGATCGACGGTCTCGCCCCAGCCCGCCTCGGGATCGTCCGCATCCGCCTTGGGCCCAGAAGCCTCAGGCGGTTCGCTCTCGTCCGGCGCCGCCTGAAGGTCGTTCTCCAGATCGCCTTGCTGATCGTCGGCTGCAGCCGGGGCGGGCGGGGCGGCTTGCTGGTCGGGCGCCGTCGCCGGGACTTTTGGCGCGGTCTGCCGCTGCGCCTGGAAGAAGGCGAAATCCTCCTGTGTCGACGGGATCGTCGTCATGAATTTCTCGCTGGCGCTCAGCATCACGTCGGAGAGGATCTCGATCTGCGGCGAGGCGCCGGAACTGTCGAGCTCGGCCGGACGCGCGACGGTCTTGCCCTTCGTTGCGGTGTCGGCGTCGGGCGCCAGCGTGATCCACATCGGGTCGCCTGCGAGGTCGATGATGGCCGGCACATAGACCGAGGCATCGGGCGGTACATCCTCCATGCCTTCGACCGGATGCAGTTCCTCGTCCTCGTCGCCGAACGACCAGTAGTCCTTGGTGAGGTAGAACCCCGTGGCGATCGAAACGACGGCGAGCCCGGCGACCCCGGAAAGAACCCAACGCCAGAGCTTGCGCCGGCGCTCGGCCAGGCGCGCCTGCTTCTTCAACTTGAAGCTCGTGTCGATGCTGTGCGTCACGGGCTGCTTCCGGTCAGGAAATAAGTCCAGCGCACCTGCTCCAGCGTATCGACCTCGACGAAGCGCGCGGCGATATGGCCGCGCTGCCAGCACTCGTCGATGCCGCGGATCGAGAAGCGGCGGCGGTCGATGCACATCTCGGTCGATCCGTTCAGGATCGCATGGCCGAACACGTCCGTGGCGTAGATGTAGATATAGCGATTGGCCAGCTCCTCGCGGATGACGTTGACACACTGGTTGGCGCCGATCGTCCACCAGCCGTCGGTCTGGTCGGCATCGTCGACCTTCTGTCCGACGGCAAGGTTGACGACGTCGAGCGTCTGGTTGCAGACCGTGAATTCGGCATGGGCCCTGCCGGTGGTGAGGATCGAGAGCAGCACCCCGCCGAGCAGTGCGGCAAGCTTCACGCGGCCGGTCGTATCAGCCCGAATTCGAAGCCGGCCACGCTTCTTGCATGGCGGTGACGGAGAGGAAGGACGCGGGTAGCGGAGTTCCATCGGCGTCCATGTCTATCCGCCAAGTCGGAAGTACTTGGCCGTGGCGGAGAATTGGGAACCGTCGGCCTCGATCTCCTCGAGGATCCTGGGCAACAGCTCCGAGGCCGGCGTCGGCCGCGAGAACATCGCGGCCTGGATATCCCGGGGTCCGGTGATCACCAGCATGATCTGCGGCAGCGCCTTGCCGGCCGCCCTGTCGGCGTCGCTGAGACCGATCGGGATGCTGAACGCCGCCTTGCCCGGCTGCGCCACCATGCGCTCGTCGAGGTTGAAGGCGATGCCCTTGTGGTCGATCAGCATCACGTTGGAAATCAGCCCGCCGCGCGTCACGATCGTGCCGCTGATCGGCGCGCCGTCCGGCACGGACGTCCGGTCGAGAACGAGTTGCGGCCGCTCCGTTCCGCTGCGGTCGAGGAAGCGCAGGAAGCTGGTCACCTCGCATTGCGGCTGGTCGATGAGGCGCACGCTGATATCCGGCTCGAGGTGGAATCTCGACTGGAAATCATTGAGCAGTTGTTCGAAGGGCTGCACCGTTGTTCCAAAACCTTCGATCGCGGCGGCGCCGTCCGTCGCCGATGTCAGGCTCGCATAGAAGCAGTCACCGCCGCTGAAGTCGCGCACCCAGGAGGCGCGCTGCGTCAGCTCGTCGAGCTCTTTTGCCGGCGGCGGAACCTGCGGCTTGGGCAGGTTGATGACGACGTCCGTATTCTGCGGTTGCTTGGCTGCAGGCGGCGTTTGCGGCAGCGGTGCCGGTTGCGTCGACGCGCTCGGAGTTGCCGGCTGGCCAGCCGCTTCGGGCGCGGTCGGCTGGCTGGGAGGCGACGCCGGTGCCTGGCTTTCGGCAGGCGGAGCAGTCTTCGGCTTGGGCAACTTGGACAGAGCCTCGACGAGGTCCGATGCGCTGGGCCTGGTCGCCGGCGGCTTTGCTTCCGGCGCCGGAGAGTTTTCTGCTTCCGTCTGGCTCGGTCCTGACGCCTTGGCCGGCGGCGGCTCGTTGGTTGGTTGAGCCGGCTTCTGGCTTTGCGCAACCTTTGGAGCCGGCGTCGGTGTCCCGGTTGACGGTTTCGCGGGTTCGGTCGGCTGCGGGGTTTCGGCCCGATTTTTGGCATCGCTCTCCGGCTGGGCCGCCGGCGTTCTCTGGATCTCCGCCGGCGGTCGAGGCTTGGGTGCGGGCGTTTCGGCGGGCTGCGCCGGATTCTGCTCGGCCCCTGCATCTGCCGGCTTCCCCTCGGGGCCGGTCCTGGCTTCCGCTTGGGACGGCGCGGGCGAAACAGGTTTTGCCGGCTCATTGCCGGCGGCGTTGTTCGACGGCAGGGGCCTCGACGTCTCCGGCTGTGGCTTGGGCGTCTCGGTCACCGGCTCCTGGGCAGGCTTGGGCGCGAGAGGCATCGGCTTCTCGACCGCCGGCGGCCGAGGCGACATGACGCCGGCGAAATAGAGGCCGGCGCCCGCCCCCACGGCCAGCGCCACCACGCCACCTGCGATTGCCGGGAATCGCGAGCGCTTTGGCCGCGCGGAAGGCGCAGGCGCCGCAGCTCGTGGCGCAGCTGCTGCCGAGGAAGGCCGCGGCTCCGACAGATGCGCCGGCCGCACATGCGGAACGAAGCGTGGCTCGCCGGGGACCGTCGACGGCGGGGACCCGGCGTCCGGCGGCGCCGTCCATGCGGCGCGCGGCAGCCCTGAGCGTTCGCGCGGGGCGAAAGACGCCGGCGGCGGCAAGGTCGCGTCGTAATCGTCGTCTCGTGTTGCCCTGGCGATCTCGGCCATGCTTGCCGGGCGGTCTTGCGGATCCGGCTGCAGCATCGCCTCGATGAGAGACCGGAAATCGGGGTCGATGTCCGACAGGTCCGGCACGGTGCGGCGCTTCTCGATCACCTCATATTGCGAGCCGCTCATATCGAGCGGCTTGCCGCGCAGGGCTGCGGCCAGCACCAGTCCGAGGCTGTAGATGTCGGATTGCTCGCTGACCTCGCCGCCATAGAGGCCAAGCTGCTCGGGAGAGACGTAGTTGTATTTGCCGGCAAACTTTCCGCCGATCAGCGTCTCGCCGCCGACATTGGCAGAGCGGGCGATGCCGAAGTCGATGATCTTGGCGCGCTCGACCCGGCCTCCCGGCAGAATGATGTTGTCGGGCGAGAGATCGCGATGGACCGCGCCGGCCTGATGCACGGCGCTCAAGCCGGAGGTGAGGCGATGGCAGAGCCTGCGCACATCCGGCGGCGACATCGGGCCGCGCCGCATGACGTCGAAGAGCGACTGTCCGTCCACGAACTCCATGGCCAGATAGGGACGGCCGATGCCCGGATCGATGGTGAAGACGTGGTATCGCACGACGGCGTCATGCGACAGATGGTTGAGGATCGACGCCTCCTTCCGGAACAGCGACAGGATCGTCTGGTCGCGCGCGAATTCGGGCAGCACGATCTTGATCGCCACATGATCGCCGGTCTGGATGTTATGGCCGCGATAGACCTCGCCCATGCCGCCGGACGCGATGCGCTCGTCGAGTTCATAGATGCCGCTGAGCTGCGTGCCGACGCCGGTATAGGCGAGGCTCGGCGAGATCCGCGTCTTGTCGTCGTCGCTCATCTCACGCAGCCCCCGTTCCGGACTGAGCCGATTGCAGCGGCCCGTTGCGACGGTCGCCGACGCTCACCATCACGATGGTGACATTGTCCGTTCCGCCGCGCGCCAGCACGGTCTCCAAGAGCTTCTCGCACGCCACCTGCGGCGGCCCTGATTTGACCGCGGCTTCGATCTCGGCGTCGCTGACATGGGCGGTGAGCCCGTCGGTGCTGAGCACGAAGACATCGCCCGGCATAAGCTCGCCTTGCTGGAAATCGATCTCGAGTTCGTCGCTGACCCCGACGGCATGGGTGATCACGTTGCGGCGCGGCCAGGTGAGCGCTTCCTCCGCGCTGATCATGCCGCGGTCGAGAAGCTCCTGGACTTCGGTATGGTCCCTGGAAATCTGCGAGATCGCGCCGCCTCGCACCAGATAGATGCGGCTGTCGCCGGCCCATAGGCCCGCGAACCGCCCGTCCATCGCCAGCAAGGCAGCGAAGGTGGAGCCGATGGTGATGCCGCGCGATCGCGATATGTTGCGGATCTCGGCATTGGCGCGGCTCAGCCGATCCTCGAAGCGTGCGCGAAGGTCCGGCGCCGAGCTGGCGATGCCGATCGTAGCCAGGTGGTCGACGATGCTGGCCGAAGCGACTTCACCGGCCTCATGGCCGCCCATTCCGTCGGCCACTACCCAAAGGCCGGTGCGCGGCTCGACGAGGTAGTTGTCCTCGTTGTGGTCGCGCACACAACCCTTGTGGCTCACGCCGAAGCTCTCGATGGGAAGGGCGACAGTGCTCAATTTGCCACCAAGCGCTTCGCGAGCGTCCTCTGTGACGAACCATGGGCCGCGTGCCCAGGCCAGTTTGCCACAAGCGCATACGTTAGAGTACCGAAATGAAGGCTGGCGCCGGCGATGCTCAGGAGCGCTGGCATGTCAAAACGCCTTCGGACAGCTGAAGGCGGACAGCGCAGGGAGGACCAGGGGATTTGCGGCCGAGCCGGTCTCCATCTTGTAGGCGACATCGCGTCCGCCGATCACGAAGCGCGCCTCGGTGTTGCCGCCATCGCCGGTGACGGTCGCCTTGTCCAGCAGGCGCTTCAAGGCCCATGGCCCTTCGAATTTGAGGGCGGACTCGCGGCCCGGCATTTCCGGCGTCAGGCTGAGGCTCGCGGATCCGGACGCGGCGCCGCTCGGCCAGGTCACGGTGCCCGGCGCGTTGCCGGCCTGAGCGCTCTGCACCGTCTGCCCGTCGACATTGAGCACCGCGCTGTCGGCCTCGCTGTTCAACGAGGTGGGCGTGAAGGTGATCGCGACCGATGGCGCCGAACCGCCGGACGGGAAGAAAGCGCTGCGGATTTCCGCCGCCGACTGGAACGCCTTCAAGGTCGACTTGGCGAGATCGCGGCCGGAACGGGCATTCTGTTTCCACGTCCAGTCCTGGCCCGTCATGTCGATCAGCGGCGCAAGATTCTGCGCGAAGAACCGGTCCATCAGGCCGCCCGGGGCGAACAGCCTGGCGAAATCGGCAAAAGAGATTTCCTCGCTGCTATCGCTGGCGAAGGGATAGTGGCCGTTGACGGCTTCCTCGCAGGGGCGCGTGACCGTCTCGTCGAGCGTCTGGTTGAGGTTGGCCACGGAGGTCGCGGCGACATTGCCCTCGAACTCGTCCGCTGCCGCGTCGACCATGCGCGCCAGCTGCTTCGGCAGGCGCGAGGCATTGGCGCGCATCGTCGAAATCTGCAGTTTCAGGTTCGCGTTGACGCGCTCCGTCTGCGCGGGGAAATCCGCTGCCAGCTTCATACTCTGGTAGAGGTCGTGGAAGTTCTGCGTCAGCGCATCGAGCGGGCGGCGTCCGGCGGAGCCGCTCACCAGCGCCTGGAACGGCCTGAACTGCGCTTCCACTGTGGCGCCGGCGTTCTGCGCGGTGGACGAGCTTGCCCCGGCGCGGCTTTGCGACTTGCCGCCGGCGATCTGCAGACCGATCCGGGCCAGGCCCTTGGCCATAACAGCCGGATCCTGCTGCACCGCGCTGGCCCCGCCATCGGACACAGTGTTGTCCTTCGTCAACGCAGTTTCATCGGCGATCGCGGTGAACAGTCGGTCGAGCGGCGAGTCCGGCGACGCGGCGGCTGAGAGCGCGATATATTGCGGCTTGTCCTTCAGCATCGCCTTGAATTTCAACTGGTCGAGCGCGCCGCTCCAGGCGGAAGCGAATTCCTTGCCGTAGCGGTCGATGAGCTCGGGGCCGAGCCTGGGCAGGTCCTGGTCGATGCCGCCCTGCTCGCCGCCGCCGCCGAGGACCCACTGGTCGTCGACCAGCATCTGCGCGATGCGCGAGAGCTGCGGCAGGTAGAAACCGTTGAAGCCGGCCCGGGTGTAGAGGCCGGGAACGTCAAGCTCGGAGAGCTCGCTGCCGTCCATGCGTTCGAACAGCAGCTGCGCTTCCGGACCGGCTTTCGCGGCAACGGAAAAGTCCTGGAGCCTTGCAGCGTAGACCGCCGACCTGATCAGCGCCGACGCACGGTCGGCCAGGCTCATGCGTCCGAGCGAGCGTTGCGCCGCCTCGACCAGCGGCTGGTTGAGCTCGAAGACCGGGTCGTAGGCATCGTCGAGCGCAAGCATGGCGCGCAGATGCTTTTCGAGCTGCGCACGGCCTTCGCGGTTGTTCTCGCCTGGATAGCGGTTTTCTTCCCAGTCCTGCTTCATCCAGGAGACGATCAACTCGTCGTCGACCTTCGGCGCCTTGCCGCCCAGCATCAGATAGATCTTCAACGGCTCGTAAAGCGCGATCGGATCGCCCATCTTGGCCTGGATCGTCCGCTCCGCCTGAACGAGGAGACGGGAGCGGAAGCTCCGCTCCAGCGCCTGCCGGTAGGCCGTCTTGGAGGCCGACAGAAGTCGCTCCCGTTGACTGAGCCCGAAACTCTCCTCGACCGGCTTCGTTTGGGCGGCGGTTTCATATCCCGCCGGCAGGTTGCGCAGCTGGTCGAGCGAGCCGATGACGTTCTCGAGATCGACATCGGTCACCGTCGTGCTCTTGAGCAGCGAATCCGCGCTGTCGCGATATTGCGCCATCGCCTGCCTCGTCGAGGCGATCAGCGACTTGTTGGCGAAGAAGCTGAGGCCGAGAACGCCGAGCGCCGCCAAGGCCGCCAGCGCGATCGCGGCGAGGCCGCCAAATCTGGCAAGCCTGTCGCGCCGCTCCGCGGCCCTGTCGAACGAGACCCAGCCTGCCTCCGGGAAGATCACCTTCGCCAGAAGATCGTGCAGGAAGAAGCTCTTGCCGGTGCCGGAAAGATGCGCCTGGGAAGCGCCGCCGAAACTGCGGCCGATCGCCCCCAGCACCTGGTCGATGGGCGTTCCTTCCTGGGTGCCCGAGGAGAAATAGAGCCCGCGCAGGCTGACCTTGACCTGGCTGCGGGACGGGTCGAACAGGCTGGTGACGAAACGCACGACGCGGGTGCGCAGCGCGCCGAACTGGACCGGGAAGCCGAAGATCGCGATGCGCGCCACCGGATCGGCCTCGTCCTGAAGGCGGTCGGCGAGCTCCTCTGCCAGCTGCCTGGCCAGCGCGTCGAATTCGGCGGGAGCCTCGCCGATCATGTTCCTGTTGCGGTCGGTGGTCTGGAAGGTCGTCCCCCACACCTTGCGCCGCCGGGCCTCGTCGAGATCGCCGAAATAGTCCATGAAGCCTGAGACGAGGTCGGCCTTGGTGAAGAGCAGGTAGACCGGGAACTGGATCTTCAGTGTCTCGTGCAATTCCCGCAGGCGGCTCCTTATCTCGGTGACATGCGCGTCGAGCTGCTGGTCGTCGAGGCCGATGAGATCGGCAAGGCTGATCGCCAGGATCACGCCGTTGATCGGCTGCCTGGTGCGGTACCTCTTCAATAGTCCGAGGAAGGCGAGCCAGCTCGCCCTGTCGCGCTCGCGGTCCGACTCCTGCGTCGTGTAGCGGCCGGCCGTGTCGATCAGCACCGCATCGTCGGTGAACCACCAGTCGCAGGACCGCGTCCCGCCGACGCCTGCCACCGGCTGGGCGTTGCCGGAACCCGCAAGCGGAAACTTCAGCCCCGAATTGACCAGCGCCGTCGTCTTGCCGGCTCCAGGCGGGCCGATGATGACGTACCAGGGTATCTCATAGAGGAAGTTGCGCCTGCCGCTCGACTGCTTCAGCGTCGCGATGGCCTCGCTCATGCGCGCCTCGAGCACCTGCGAATCGTCGTTGCGCTCATCGCCGCGTGCGATCGCTTTCTCGAGCGCCTTCTGCGCCTTGCGCGCCCGCCAGAGGCGGATGCCGTAAACGAGCGCGAGCAGCGCGACCGTGACGCCGATGATCGCAGCCCTGAGCCAGGCAGGCCCGAGGGGCCTTGTATCGGCAAAGCGGATCAGCGGTCCGGCATACCAGACCGCCGCCGAGAAACCGGCGAGCGCCAGCAGGCTGAATATCCTGAGCACCCAGCGCATCAGTGCCGCTCCCCGCCGGCCTCGCTCACAGCGTCTCCTCCTTCGAAATCATCACGTCGACGCGGCGGTTCTTGGCGCGGCCGTCCGCCGTCGCATTGTCGGCGATCGGCTCGTCCTCGCCCTTGCCGTCGACCGTCATCCGCGACGGGTCCTTCAATTGCGCGGCCATCATTGCCTGGACGGCTTTGGCGCGGGCGACGGAAAGATCGAAGTTGGATTTGAACTGGCTCGACTTCTTCGGCTTCACATTGTCGGTGTGGCCGACGATCCGGATCGGTCCGGGCTCGGTATCCAGAGCCGTGGCGATGTCTGCCGCCACGGGCTGGAATTCCGGTTTCAGCTCCGCCTGCCCGGGGGCGAAGAGCAGCTGGTTGTTGACTTCCACCACGATGAAGTTGCCCTTCGTGCCGACCGTCAGTCCGCCGCCGGCGATCTCCTTGGCCAAAGCTGCGCTGATGCGGTCGATCTGGGTGGTGGTGGGGACGGCAAGGGGCGGCGGAGCGGCTTCCGCGAGTTCTGCGGGCGCCGCAACGCTGGCGCGCTCGATGCTGACCGGCGTCGACGGGTTGAGCGCCAGCAATTCGCCGGCGGTCGCGTCGCCCTCGTCGGTGATGAGGACCCGCAGCCCGAAGAAGGTCGCCGTCACCAGCGTCGCCGCGGCGGCGGCGACCGCCCATAGCGGCAGCCGCGCGCGGGGCTTTGACAGCGTCGCCGCCATGCCTTGCCAGTGGGGCGAGATGTCGTCCTCGGGGCGCGGCCTGAAATAGCGGATCGTGTCGTAGACGTCGCGCCGGACGCGCTCGAGATTGTCCCGTTCGCCGGCCCGCCCGCGATACTGGCCCTCGAACCCGAGCGACAGGCAGGCATGCATCAACTCGAGCAGGTCGTGATGACCCTCCGGGCGGCCGAGGATCTTGTTCAGCGCCTCGTAGAAACCGGCGCCGGTGGGCCTGGTGTGGAAGAACCTCGCCACCAGGCTGTGCCCGCTCCAGGCGTCGTCCTTCGGCCAGGGCAGGTTGCCGACGAGATCGTCGGCGGTCTCGCAAAGCGCGAATTTCGCGATTCTGCCGTCCTCTTCGGCGATGCCGGCTTTCGCCATCTCCCGGTCGAACATCTCGATCGCTTCTGCGACATGCTCGGCCAAAGGCACAGCTTGCCGTTCGACCGGCATCAGCCGCAACTGGCCGAACAGCATCAGCAGGGGTGCTGCAGCTGCGAGAATTGGATTTGCCGCGGCGTATCTCACGCCATCCGTGGCATGGAGCAGGATTTCCTGCTGCAGCGCGGGCGTCGAAGCGGCGGCCGCGGCAGCGGGAGCCGCGCCTTGAACGACCACGGTCCCGGTCGACCAGCCGGTCGGCATCTGCCGGCCGATGCCGGCGTCGAACACTGTCGATTCCCGGGCGGCCGGCGGAGCAGGCGCAACGCCGCCCGGGCTCTCGGGAGTCGCGGGCGAGCGTTGTCTTGGCCGTGGCGCCCGGATGACGGTCTTGTCCGCCGGTCGGGAGGAATCGTCCTTCGAGCTCATCGGCGGTCCACCGTCGAGACGCAGCGGCGGGGAGCGGCTTCGCGCTTTTCATGCCAGGATCTGGCGGCGGGCCGGATGGAAAGGCTCATCTCGCCGAAACATGACATTGCTGCACACGCCCCAAGCCACGCCGCTTTGCCCGCCAGGCAAGCTTCCATGCGCATCCTAATCGGCCAAGCACATAAATAAAATCGGCAGCTGATTGAAAACGGAAGAAGGATGATCAAAGTGTCGGGTTCTTCTGTGAGACCCGTCACATAGCGCGTGCTCGGCTGGCCTGGTTGGCTATTTCTGCTTGCTGGCCTTGGCGTAGGCTTCGCTGAAATAGGCCAGGAAGACGTCGAGCATGCCGTTTTCGTGCTTCTCCTCCATCGTCCGCCAGGTTGCGACGAGGGCATCCCACGCCTGGCTCTTCTTGGATGAGAAGGAGGCCGGCGGCAGTTTCCTGGCGACGGCCTCGGGCGACAGGTCGTCGAGCAGCCTGGAGAGCGCGGTCTGCATGGCGGCGTAAGTGGCCAGTTCGTGCGTCTTGAGATCCCGGAAAGCGTCCTCGACGCTGTGGGCGGCGTCAAGATAGCCGGCTCGGCGTTTCGCGAACATGATCTCCACTATGTCGTCGGTGCCCGGAACGAATTTCAACGGGTTGTTGTTTTCGGCGCCGATCATCGTGCGGTTCGCGCTTTTGGCCAGCACCTTGGCCGCGGCGCGCGCCTTGAGCAGCAGTGACAATTGCTCGATCGTGGTTCTGAGCACAGTGCCGATCTCGGTGGCCACGTCATGCGGATCGCGCGATTGCAGCAGCTCAGGCGACATGCCGGCCGCCTTCGCGAGATCCCGCAACAGCGTGTCGGCGTCCGCGGCTCGGCCGGCCGACGCGGCCGCGGCCGGCTGCTGCAGCGCCGAGGATGTCGAGACCGGCGCCCCCTGTCCGGCACGCTGCTCCGTCGGACTGAAAAACGGCTCGTTGCCCAATTCGAGAGGCCTGCCGGTCGACGGCGGCAGCTCGCGTTGCGTCGACCCGGCCCGGGTTTGCGGATGGCCGGCCGCTGGTCGTTCTTCGTCGATCGACACCGCAATGACATAGCGGCCGATCAGCACGCGGTCGCCCTGCGCCAGCCGGTGCGGACCGGCCACGCGCTGGCTGGAGCCGTTGACGAAGGTTCCGTTGCGCGAGACGTCGTAGAGCCAGAAGGCGCCCGCATGGTAGCGGACCTCGCAGTGCCGCCCCGAGATGACCTTTTGCGGATCGGCGAGCGTCCAGTCGCAATTCTCGCGGCCGATCTCGAAGCTGCGGTCGCGCGCGGCGTAGCTCGTCGCGCTGCCGGCGGGCAGCCTGTCGACATTGCTGACCTGGAGAGAGATGAACATCCGCAAGTGTCGCCGAACTTGGTAAACAGATACTTGTTTTCACGCAATTCCGGGCAGAGAACCGCAATGCGCCTTTCCTGGGAATTGCTCCAGCATTCTAGCAGCTTGCGGGAGCGGCGGGAGAGGAGCGTTTCACACCGGCGCACGGGCGCGGTTTAGTCGTCGCTGTTGTTTGGCGGGTACCAAACATGTGCTAGGCTGGACCGTCCGGTGCGGTGAATTCGAAAACGTCCCGAACGTGATGCAGTTTACAGAGCGGGGGCTTCGATCCATCACACTGGCGGCCGCGTCCAGGAGGGGCACGACCCATGCCGAACGAACGTGCCACGGTTGTGCAGACGCCGGTTGGCGGCGATGTGCTGACCTTCACCCATCTCATCGGCCGCGATGAGATCAGCCGTTGTTTCGCCTATACCGTCGGCTTCGTCTCGAAGAGCCATGACGTCGATCCGCTGAAGATGCTGGGTGGCGTCGTCTCGGTCGAGGGTGAATCCGATCCGAAACGCTGGTTCAGCGGCCTCGTGTCGGATTTCAAGCTGACCCGCATCGAGGACCGGCTGGCCTTCTACGAGGCCGTCGTCAGGCCGTGGCTCTGGTTCCTCGGCAACACCACCGATTGCCGCATCTTCCAGAACATGACGGCGGTCGAGATCGTCGAGAAAATCTTCTCGAAATACGGCATCGCGAAATTCGAGAAGCGGCTGCAGGGGTCTTATCCTCAGCGCGAATATTGCGTGCAGTATGACGAGAGCGATCTGGACTTCGTGCAGCGGCTGATGGAGCACGAGGGCATTTTCTATTTCTTCGAGCATGACGAGGGCAAGCATACGCTGGTCCTCTGCGACGCAATGAGCAAGCTGAAGGCAGCACCTGGCTACGAGAAGGTGCTTTATAATTTCGAGGGGCAGGGCTCGCGGCGCGACGTCGAATACATCACCGAATGGATTCCAGGCAGTTCGGTGCGGCCGGGCGCCTATGCCCACACCGACTATGATTTCGAGAAGCCCGGCGCCGACCTGATGGCGAAGTCGGCCCAGCCGTTCAGCCATAAGGAAGCCTCCGGCGAGAACTACCGCCAGCCCGGCGCGCATCTCGATGTCGGGCGCGGCGACATGATTGCCGGGATCCGCCGCGAGGAGCTTCAGGCGGTGCATCAGCGCAGCACCGCGGTGGGCACCGTGCGCGGGCTCTTCTCCGGCTGCAAGTTCAAGCTGGAAAGTTTTCCGCGCGACGACCAGAACCAGGACTATCTGGTGGTCAGCGCGGAATACCGGCTGTTCGACCCTGGCTACCGGACCCAGAACGAGGCCCACAGCGAAAACTTCAGGGTGGTGCTCGGCGTGGCACCCACCAAATTGCCCTATCGGCCGCCGCGCATGACGCCGCGCCCGATCATGCGCGGGCCGCAGACGGCGACGGTGGTCGGTCCTTCCGGCGAAGAGATCTTCACCGACAAATATGCGCGGGTGAAGGTGCAGTTCCATTGGGACCGCCTCGGCAAGAAGGACCAGAACTCTTCCTGCTTCGTGCGCGTGTCGCAGACCTGGGCCGGCAGCGGCTGGGGCTTCATCCAGATCCCGCGCATCGGCCAGGAGGTGATCGTTGATTTCATCGAGGGCGACCCCGACCTGCCGATCATCACCGGCCGCGTCTACAACGCTTCGCAAATGCCGCCCTACGGGCTGCCGGGGAACGCCACGCAGTCCGGCTGGAAATCAAATTCCTCGAAGGGTGGCGGCGGTTACAACGAGCTGATGTTCGAGGACAAGACCGGCTCCGAGCTGGTCAATTTCCAGGCCCAGAAGGACCACCACCTGCTGATCAAGCACGACCGCAACAAGACCGTGCAGCACGACCAGTCCGACCGCATCGACCACGACGCCAAGCACTCGGTGGGCCACAACCTCGACGAGGACGTCGGCAACAACAAGACGGTCAAGGTGGGTGTCGACCAGACGACGAATATCGGGTCGAACGATACCGAGACGGTGGGCGCGGACCGTTCGCTGACGGTGATGGCGAATGAGACGATACACGTCGTCGCCAATTCCACGGAAAACATCGACGCGAACCACTCGCAGACGGTGGGGCTGGTGCAGACGGTCACCGTGGGCGCCGCGCGCATTGATAGTGTCGGAGCAGCAGAGACGAGGACCGTTGGCGCGGCGCAAATGAACACCATCGGCGCAACGCGGTCGGTAAGCGTGGGGATCAGTCAAAGCCACAGCATTGGCGCTGCGGACAGCTGGGACATCGGTGCCGGGCAGACTGTCAATATCGGTGCGGATCAAAGCGTGACCATTGGAAGCGCTCAGTCATTCAACGTCGGAGCGGCGCGGAGCGCCAGTATCGGGGCAGATGACTCGACAAACGTCGGAGGTGCTCATTCGCTGGGGATCGCAAAGGGCAGTTCGATCAGCGTCGGCGAGGACAGCTCGATCAATGTCGGCAAGAAGCTGGTGATCAATGCTGGTGACGAGATCCTAATCCAGACCGGATCGGCCAAGATCATGATGAAGAAGGACGGCACGATCGCGATCGAGGGCAAGGACATCTCCGTCAAGGGATCGGGCAAGATCGTCATCAAGGCATCGGGTGACATCACCATGAAGGGCTCGAAGATTGCGGAGAATTAGGAGGACGCATGGCAAAGCTTCGTAATCGCATCGAAGGTGTCGTAATTGGCCAATTTCTTGGTTTCGACGACGAGCAGCCACTGGTCGTTTTCCCCGGCAATCCGCAGGAGACGGCGCTGCCGGCGCGCAGCTTGGCCGAGCTGAGTTCCGGAATGATAGGGCAGGAGGTCGCGCTGCTGTTCGAAGGCGGTGACCCGCAAAAGCCGCTGATCGTCGGCCGCATTGTAGAGCCCGCCAAGAAATTGTCTGGGGCTCAGGTCTTTCGCGATGGCGAGCGCGTGCGGATCCATGCTGAGGAACGCCTCGAACTGCGCTGCGGCAAGGCCACGATCTTGATGGAGGCGGACGGCCGCATCACCATCCGCGGCACCTTTGTCACCAGTCATGCGAGCGCGACCAATCGCATGCGTGGCGGGTCGATCAATCTGAATTGACAGTCAGATGGCGGGCGCGGCGAAATTGAACCAGCCGCCCATCGCGGCGCAAGGACAGATTGTTCCCGATATTGTACGCCAGCATGTGGAGCAGGCGGCATTCCTCTGGGCACAGCGCGACATGCTGATGGCGCAGGATCCGCGGGACGAGAAGGTCATCGCGGATATTGACCGGCGGCTGGAGGCCAATCTGGACGGCGTGCGCGTCGCCGGCCCGGCCGCCTGGCCATTCATCGTCGTTGCTTATGAGGATTTTCCCGAGACGGGCGAACTGTTCCTCTATGGCTGGGCGGCAATAGAACAGACGGATGGGCGACGTATTCTCGAAGCCGTCGAGTTGGGACGGACGCGGGATGACGGAGCGCACGGGCTGGTCGGCGCGCTCGCATGGCAAGATGCCAAGGCGATCGCGCCGCTAGTGCGCAACTGGATTGTGTCCGAGGATGAGTTCAAGCGCTATCTGGCTGCCGCCGCGTGCCTGGAACATGGCGTCGACCCAAAAGATCTTCTGGTCCGGCTCATCCGCGATCCCGATGTGCGTGTACGCGCAACCACTCTGCGGCTGGCCGGCAAGGTGAAGCGTGCTGACCTGGTGCGCGAGATCGCCGCCGCTTTGGAATCGCAACACGAGCCGGTGCGGCTTTCCAGCGCCCTGTCCCTCAACGAGCTTGGCTTCGCCGCCTTGGCGAAGCCCGAATTGCAGAGGCAGGTCCTGGCGAACGGACCCGACGCGCTGACTGCCTTGCGCGCCATTGTCAAGATCGGGCCCGACAAGGACGTGCGCACCTGGATGGGCGGGCTGCTGAAGTCGCCCGACACCGCGCCGCTCGCCGTGCGCGGCGCTGGCATGCTGGGCGACCGCTCTATCCTGAACTGGCTCGTTCAGCAGATGCGCAATCCGGCGCTGGCAGTGGCGGCAGGTGGCGCATTGCTGGAGCTCTTTCCAGAGGCGCGCGCTGCCGATCTATTTACACTCGACCCCGCGGAAATCGGCCAAGCGTTCGAGGAATATTTCGGCGATTTTGGCCCGAACGTGCCTGTGGCCGACAGGGTGACGGCATGGGGAAGGGCGGCTGCCCTCCTTGACTGAACTTAATCGGATCCGGGTCGCAAGGCGTTAATCTAGGCAGACGTCCAGGCGTTCGGCGCAGCAAATCGATGGATCCAGTCCACGGTGCAACCCTTTTCAATGAACGGTCCTTCGAATTCAGCGATGTTCGTCAGCAAGACAGGATCAAGGAGAGTCCCGGCCGCGAAATAGGAAGCCAACTCGGGCTCAAGACGGTGTCGATCGCCCAGGATGGGTTTCTCCCCGAGTTGAAGCAGCGCGCCTGACCCACAGGGCTTGAGCACTGCGCCAGGGATCGTCCTCAACGACTGTCTCTGACCCTCGATTTTCGGGTCAGCCAGGAACTTGGGACCGATGAATGTAAGCCAGGAAATCGCCTTCATGCCGTTGTGCATGAACGGCAAGGCTGCATTCAGATCCTCGACGTCGACGGCCCAGTAGCGTTTCGCCCACGCGAAAATCTGCGCGAAAGCGGTCGCCTTGAAGTAGGGTTCGTACAGGTGACAAAATCCAGCATGGCCGGACAGATACTTGATCTGTTTTCCCAATTCGTTGGCCAGGCTCGCCACGAGGGCCGGCGCTGTGTCCCAGGGGAAGAGAAATCGGTAGAAGGCATGCTCCGGCTCGTCAGCCTGATGAGCCAGACGGTACATGCAGGCGCTCCAGCTTTGAGAGAGCTTCCCGTCCCAGATGCGAAATTCCGTCCGCCATCCTCGGACCGTCCGATGGCGGATGCGGCGCAGGAACGGAAAGGTCGCGTCGTCCGAAAGCGGAGCGTTGATGTAATCACCGGCCGGCAGCCTGTTGAAGCCGATATCGGGCGAAGCCTTGACCTTCGTCCAGACCTCTGCCGGCGCGTATTTGCGGTAGATATCGAGGACTGCCTCCCATTCCGGCACCGACAGGCGTTCCGCATAAATCGTCAGGTCGAGCCCAATCTCCAGCAGCGGAACGCTCGGATCCCCCGGGGAGGGTTGTGTAAGGAGTGAGGGAGACGTCATCTGGAGCGCCGTCTATTCTGCGTCGGGCTCGGGCCCCGCATCCGCGCCTTTCTCGTCCTTGATCCATCCGCACACCTCGTCATAGTTGCTTTTCAGATATGCGAGCATGTCCTTGTGCCGGGCCAGTTCTCCCTCTTCGTAGGTGTACTCCACGACATCCATTTCGCCACTGGGCCTGCGGGTATCGATGTCGAGGTAAACGACAAAAGTGGTATCGGCGCCAGCGACCACCAGCAGATTGTCCGGATTGTAAGGATCTTCCCCTTCACGCATCATTCTCTTGAAGCTTGCGACGCGGTCACGAATTTCCTCCTCGCGGCGCTGCGCTAAAGACAGCAGGTCAGCTTCATCCTCCAGGGCCGCCCAGCCATCGTGTAGCAGCAGCATCTGGCGATAGCTTGGAGGCAGCGCGTAACCGAGGCTGCGTTCGAAGGTCTGCAGCTGTTGCTCGGAGGCGGGCGGTCCGAGGACCTGGTCAGCGGACTGCCCAAAGGCCACCTGGTAAAACTCTTCTCGGACGTCGTGCAGTTTCGAGACCAGGGTCTGTAGCTGAGTACGGATGTCTTTAGCCATCGTTCCATCCTCATCTATTTGCAACAATCGAGCGCGACGCCGGTGTGTGCCTTGACCTTTTTTCCGCTCGCGTAGGTAAAATCCGTGGTCTTGAAACCCTTCATCTTCGAGCCGATCCATTCGTTCGGTTTGGACGGCATCATCTTCAGGTTCGAGAAGTCTTTGGTCAAACCGCCCACCTGGATTTCTTTCATGTGATCGGGGCTCATTCCCGGCAAGTTGGGTTTGGCTCCCTGAGCCTTCCATCTTTCATGCGCGCACTCATGCACGAAGTTGTCTTTGATATCGTCGGGCGTTTCACCTGCTTTGAGCCGATCGGTCAGCGCCTTGCGGTACGCGTTGGCCCCTGCGTTCCCGAGCTTACGCAGACTCTTTCGTCCCCCCGACCGCGGCGCGTGCGAAGCCTGCCGCCGAAAATTCCCCTGGTTATTCATCTCCAGGCATTTGGCGCACATGCATTTAATGTCACATTCGCGTTTCTCTTTGTTTCTTTCCTCTTTGTAGTCGGAGCATTTGATAACCAGGGGTTCGTCGCCGGCGTTGCACACGTCGGGGATAATCCCCGCCATGCAGATCGTGTTGCCGTGATTCATCTTCAGCTTGTCGCTGAACCGGCACACGTTTGCTCCGTCCATTTTCACGTCGAAGGAGTACGTGATCCACGTCGCCTCCTTCATAAAGGTGCTCGATACGACGCCGCCGGCGGTCCCCGCCTCATCGCCTGAGCAGCGACTGAGTTCAGACCCCTTGATCGCGCAGGAATTCCCATCGACCTTTACCGTCGTCGTGCCGTTGGCCAGATCGCTGGCCATCGAGATGATGACTGGATATGGAATAGGGACAGGTCCGCCGGGGCTAGGTGTCTTGCACACGTCGGGGGCTGTGCTCATCGCGAAGTCGGAGCTGCCCTTGTGGACGATCCCGTTTATCGTGCCGTTGATCTTGACGGTGACCGACATCAGCGTGCTCCTGCCCATGTGCGGTCGTGGGCCAGGAATCCGCAGCGTTCACCCGACTCCGAGCTCGTGAATGCCGCTAGGACAGGCCCCGCAGCGTACCTTTTCTTGGTTGCTGCTTCGGCCAGCATGAGCAGCAGCGGGCCCGAAGCCGCCCCGACATCGCCCCAGCAGTCCGCAGGGGCTGTAAACGCGTCGGGCTCGCGGAACAGGTCGGCCGCGCGGATGCTTGCAAAGCCAAACTCGTCCGCGCGGTACGGCTCGCCGTTCATGTCGCAGTACAGATGGTCCACCTTGACAGCGGTTGGCTCGCCGGCGAGGGCTCGAAACATCGCCAGCATGCCCTCGCCGGTGCACACCGTGTCGGTCTTGATCAGGTTCCTTTCGCGAGCGATGGCGACCGACATGAGCTCCAGCGCGCCCGATAGCTGATATCTCCTCGCTGCGTCCGTGGAGGTCAGCAATACGAACCCCGCTGCTTCGCCGGGGATGAAACCGTAGGCATTATTCTCCGGGCCGGCTGAGTGGACTTGATCGTTGTCTTCCAGCCATTCCAGAGTTTCCGGCTCAAGGTAGGAATCCACGCCGCCTGCCAGCGCAAACTCGGTCGCGCCGGTCCGCACCGCCTGCCACGCCCTTTCGATCGCCATCGTTCCGGCGGCGTGCCCGACTTCGATCACACCGATTTTTTCGATATGGCACAGAGAGGCCAACTCTTCACGCAACCGGGCGACGACCGTGGCCGGCACGTCGCTTCCGCGACCCGGGCGTACTGGGGGTAAACCGACAAACAGGGAAACCGGCAACTGGCCGATTGAAGGCGCCGAAGATGACTCGACAGCTTCAGCCGCAGCGGGCGCTGCCAGTTCCGCCAACCGCGCCGCTCCCCTCACATCTATGCCGATGTATGGCGCTGCGGCCACGATCATGCTGTTGCCGGCAGTGTCGACCACGAATGGATGTTCACCGAAGCCGGCGATACCGGCGCGCACGGCGGCAGCCGTCGCCGCCGCCGTCATCCCGATGGCCGTTCGCGCGCCGGATCCGATAGTCGCCACTCTCACCGCCCACCGCCTTCTTCGTCCGGATCGCGCCAACCCCCATCAATGCCGGAAGGGACCGAGCGCGGATGTGCGTTCGTCACCGACAACAGGCTGACCCGCGTCCGGGTTAGCCGTTGCACGTCGGCGTGCGCGCGCAGCGACGTTCGCCAGACCAGCACCACTCGCGGCACGTCCGGCTCGAGGATAACGGTGTGCAAGGCGCCCCGGTGCGTGATGCGTGGCTTTCCCCTGATATCTGTTTCAAACCGGAAGGCGAGGCGAGGTAGAAGAAACGCCAGCCGCCCGGTCGGCGTCAGATTCAGCAACTCCACCGGCTCTCCGCCCCGGAAGAAATGCTTAGGGCGCTGGTTCTCTGGAGAGCAAAGAAAAAAGCGGTCATCCAGGTCGGTCGGATAGAGCGGGAAGCGATTTTTCTGCCAAGCCTCATCATATGTGCCGGCGTGTTGGACACGCTGGCGCCAGTGCGGCGGGACCGGTCCGAAGCCGGCCGGCTTAGTGCCGCCGTTGGATCCCACGGTTTCGATATTGGGAGCGATCTTGCCGGCCACAGGTACAAAGCCGGTCCCAACCGGGTTGTCCTGGTCGAAACTCGGACGCGCCGGATCTCTGACTGGATCAGGCTCGCGCCCACCAAATGCGCGCTCGTAGACCAGCGGCATCCGTATGAACGGCTGCGGCGACCCAACACTCACACCAGACACGGAGTGCTGATAGGCGCGATCCCCGGTGATTCGCAGAGTCTTTTGCAGGTCACCTATTCTCATATTCACGTCTAAGGACGTGGTGGGTTTGCCTCCGGGGGCATAAGCGTGGCCACGCAGAAGCACGTCGGTCGTCGGCTTCGTCAGGTAAAAATCGGAATCGTACACCAGGCTGCCCGCGCCCGGCCCGCTGCCGAATTTGGGCGCCACGACGGGGGGCTCCTGTTCATCGGCTACGGCCGTTGTTCCATCCGGATTGATGCGAAGGCTGCACCGTACGGCGACCATCCAGACCTCGCCTCCGTCTCGGCCCCTGGTCCAGGTGCCACTTGCCATGAACGGCGTATCGTTCTCGACCTGCCACATCGTCAGCTGGTCTCCCAACTAGCCGCGAAGATCTGCTCCAGCGCCGGCTGCGGCGCCTGCGGGTCGACGTCGAAAATATCCGTGCGTGCGGTCCACATGACGAGGTCGTCTATGAGGTCGCCCTCCGGCTCGACAGATGGCAAGGGCAGGGCAATCAGCGCGGCATCCAACGCATCGGGCGTCAGCTCGCCCCGCCGCGCGGCGAAGGCGGCGTTTTCGATGCCATCGAACCAGGCGTCCGCATAGGCCAGCTTGAGAGGCGCCTCGGCAAGCCTCGCGACGATGCTCAAGGGGAATTGCCGGCCGACCCTGTCGGCGCTTTGCAGCACGATGCCCGCCGAGGCGCCGAAGGAGGCGGGGCCGGCTAGGAAGCGGAGCGCCGTGTCCTCCGGCCACGCCTCGATCCCAAACAGCGGGACGATGTGCTGCGCCAGCCAGCGGTCCCATCCGCGCACGAAATCGCCCGGCAGCCGCCGCGTCACGAAATCGCCGGTGGCGGGCATCTTTCCGTAGAAGCCGGGCACGTTCATATCTGCGGTGGACATGTGAACTTCTTGAACATCTCGAGCGTGTAGGGGTTCTCGACACTGGCTGCCTTGAGCTCGAAGTCGGCATACATGCCTTTCGTGCCGAGCCGCAGGCTGTAGACGTCGGTGAGCTTGGTTCCGTTGAACTTGCCGCCGCGCAGCATCCTCAGCCACGCCCAGCTGCCGGTCTCGTTGAGCATCACCTCGGGCGAGCCGTCGACCGGCTGGAAGGCGAGCGAGATGACGCCTGTCCCGTCCTTGCCCGGCCATGTCATCGGCTGCGGCCGGGTCGCGTTGTTGTAGTAGACGAGGTTCTGGCCATCGAGGTTGAGCGTCACGCGCGCCACGTTAGGCGACAGGTCCTTGGGCTCCAGCGTGAAGTTCATCACCGGGCCGGTGCCGCCGGGAAAGAGGTCGTCGCGGATGTGCCTTGCCTGCTCGAACGCCGCCAGCGCCGCGGCGTCGAGGCCGAAGTCGGCGCGCCATTTCCAGGGCTGGCTGGCGGTGTCGACATAGTTGATCAGATGGTCGTTGATGAAGGCGTCGATCAGCCCGGCGGGCCCGAACAGGCGCTGGAAGTCGCGCACATTGACGTCCACCGCGCTCTCCGGGCTGAACGGATAGCGGTTGTTGAGCGCCGCCTGGCAGAAGGGCAGGATGTCGGCGCGCCAGATGGCGTTGAGCTCGTTGGTGACGGCCTTCTGCGACAGGCCGCTGGTGTCGCCGGCGATGCCGCCAAGCCAGTCGTTGATCGGCGAGGGCAGGATCTGCGCCTGGCGGGCCACCGCGCCCGTCAGCTCGGCGAGGCCGCCCTGCTTCTTGATGGCGTCCTGCGGGTCGGGATTGGCCGTCACCGTCTGCAAGACGTTGGACAGCGCCGTCAGCGCCACCACGGCGGCGTCGAGCGCCGGCGGCTGGCCGTCGACCTCGGCGATCGTGCCCTTGAGCGGCTTGAAATGCTCGGCCACCAGGCTGCCGGTCATGTCGACCTGATCGGCCGAGCCCGCGCGCGGCAGCAGTTTCGCTCCCGTTTTCACCACCTTGCCCAGCTTGCCGAGCTTGGAGAGCAGCTTCGAGCCGGTCTTCGCGGCGCCGCCCTTGTCGTCGGCCGGCGCCTCGTCGGACCGGGTCAGGTCCGTCTCCTGCACCACCGCCTTCAGCAACCGCTTCAGCGCGGAATCGGCGCTCGAAAGGTCCTTGAGGTTTTCGCTGGCGACATTGAGGTCGCTCAGCGGCGCCAGCCGCATGTCGCGCAGGAAGCTGTCCCACTGCGCGATATAGTCGTCGTAGTAGAGCTTCAGAATGTCTTCGGACAGCGCCGACACCGAGGTCTCGGAGTTCTCCGAGCAGCCGCCGGCGAACACTGCCCGGTCGAGCGCAGCCTGCGCCGCCACGTCCTCGACCCGGTCGAGAACCGCGTCATGGAAACCGGCATAGGTATAGGCGCCGGAAACGCCGACGCGCAGCGTCTTGTCGGAGCGGCGCGCGAACACCTTGGCGCCGTTCGGGCCGGCGAAATTGGCGGGCACCCATTCCTTCACGGCCGCCACTTCGGGATCGGCCAGAAGCTGCTTATAGGCGCGCTCCGGCAGCGAGATCGTGCACACCGTCTTCAGCGCCTCGGCCACCAGCTCCTTGTCAGGGGCGATGTAGCTGTCGTCGACCGCCATGCGGCGGATCGCGGCGAGTTGGTGCTCCTCGGCGTCGGCAGTGGTGAAGGGCGGGGCGGGCGCGAATTCCGGCAGGCTGTTTACCCACCAGTTCTGCACGAAGTCGGTGTCCATCTGCGACAGGCCCGTCATCATGCGATAGGTCTTCAGCGCGCCGAGCATGAAATCCGGATCACGGATCTGCCGCCACATCGTGGCTTCGAGCAGCGCCACCATATGCGGCTCGAGCACGTTGCGCAGCGCGTGGTCGTAGGTATCGGTCTGCGCGCGCACGAGTTCCGCGGAAGCCGTCGGGCCGAGCAGATTATGGACAGCATCCGGCGGCGCGGTGCGCGCCGTCGCCACCGCGTCCATCGCGGCCAGCGCTCCGTCCATCGTCGGCTTTTCCACCGAAGCCGGCGCGGCGGCGACATCGGTCAGCGGCGCCTGCAGCGCCTCGAACTGGCCGGCCTGCTCGGTGATCGCATTGCGGTTGTCGAGATAGGACCAGGTGAACAGCCCGCAGGCGAGCAGGGCGGCAAGCACGCATGCCGCAGCCGCGCCGCGCCAGATCCAGGCGCGTCGGCGCTGCGCCAGTGGGTCGAACGTGCCGAGACCCGCTTCCTTGAAGATGACTTCGGTCAGGAGGTTCCTGAGGAAGAAGCTGCGCTTCTCGACGCGCGGCGTAAGCATCGCGCGCCGCGGCGGCAGCCCGAAGGAGGAGGACAGCGCCGCGGTCAGCCGGTCGATCGGCGCGCCTTCCTGCGTCGCCGAGGTCAGATAGAGGCCGCGCAGCCAGGCTGCTTCCTCGTAGCGGCTTTCGCCGAACATCGCCTCGATCAGCACCTGGATCGGCTCGGAGAGGCTGGCGAGCTGGGCCGGGAAGCGGAAGATCTCGGCGCGCGCGCCGAGCTTGTCCTCGTCCTCCAGCCGCGGCACCAGCCGCCGCTCCAGTTCCGTGGCGAGCGCGGCGAGTTCCTTCTCGATGGTCTTGGCATCAATGCGGGCGTCGAGCGGGAAGGTCGTCCCCCACACCTGCTCGCGGGCCGTCGTCGACAGGCCGCCGAAGAAGGCCTCGAACCCCTTGATCAGGTCGACCTTGGTCAGCATCAGATAGACGGGAAGGCGAATTTCGAGGCGGTCGTTCAGCTCCGCCAGCCTGCGGCGGATCTTGCGACCATGCGCCTTGATCGCCTCGTCGCCCTCCGAAAGCGCATCGATCGACAGCGCGACGATGACGCCGTTCAGCGCGCGGCGCCCACGATGCTTCTTCAGAAGATCGAGGAAGCCAAGCCATTCCGTCGCATCGACATCCGGCTGGCTCTCCTGCTGGACATAGCGGCCGGCTGTGTCGATCAGCACCGCGTTCTCCGAAAAGAACCAATCGCAGTTGCGCGTGCCGCCGACGCCTTGCAGGTCGTCGGTGAGGTCGATCGGGAAGTTGAGGCCGGACTGCCGCAGCGCCGTCGTCTTGCCGGTGGCCGGCGGCCCGACGATGACATACCACGGCATCTCGCGCAGGAATTTCCGGCCGCCGAGCTTGCGCCGCTTGAGCTCGGCCATCACCTCGCCGAATTTGGCGCCGACGGCGGCGACGCTCTCCTCGCCGGGGGTAAGCTGCTTTTCCTGCACGGGCGCGGCGATCTCGGCCACGAACATGCGGTTGGCACGGATCGCGCGGCGCTGCGCGATGATCAGCCAGATCAGCCAAAGGATGATCAACCCGGCGATCATGGCGATGCGCACATTGTCGGACTCGAACGGCACGTAAGGGCCGACCTGGACGATCGGGCCGAACACCCAGATCAGCAGCGAAAGCAGCGCAATGCCGATCAGCGTCCAAAGGAAGCGCGAGGTGAGCACGGCCCAGAGGAAGCGCAGGATGAACATCAGAGCCTCTTCTCGACCAGGACCTCGACGCGGCGATTGAGCGCGCGGCCCTCGCGCGTCGAGTTGTCGGCCACCGGATCGGTCTCCGCGCGCCCTTCGGAATGGATGCGCTCCTGCGGCACGCCGGCCTGCACCAGAAGGTCGGCTATGGTCTCGGCGCGCGCTTCCGACAGCCGCTGGTTGGACGAAAGCGGGTTCGATTTTTGCAGACGCACATTGTCGGTGTGGCCGACGACGGTGATGTTTCCGATCAGCTCCTGATTGGCAAGGATCACCTTGGCGATCGACTCGACCAGCGGCTCGTAGCCTGGGGTGAGCGTCGGGCGCGACGACTGGAACAATTCGGGGTTGGAGGACTGGATGACGAGCTTGGCCAGTGACACGCTCTCTGTGCCGCTCAGCGCGCCCTTGAGGTTGTCCGGCGCCTCTGCCTTGAATTCCGGCAGCAAGGCAAAATCGACCGGCTGCGGCGGTTCGGGTTCGGGTGCATCTGGTTTGGGCGCGGCGCGGGTAACGTCGCCACGCGCGGGCGGCGGCAGGGTGCGGGCCAGTGCGGAGAGCTCGACCGCCTGGCTGCTCAGCCCCATCGACAGACCAACATAAGCGGTGGCGGCGATGACCACGGCCGCCAGCGCCATCACCCAGATCGGCACGATGAAGCGCTGCGGCTCGTCGGAGGCGATCACGCCCTTCCAGTTCGGCGACAGCGGCGAGTCTTCGGCGTCGGCATTGCGCAGGAAGCGGGCCGCCGCCACGCGAACCGCGTTGAGCGAGCGGTCGCCGGCGCGGCCAGGCACGCGATATTTGCCGCGGAAGCCGAGCGCCAGGCAGTAATATTGCAGCTCGAGCATTTCGCGGTCGCGGTTGGGGTGCCGCTCCAGTTCGTCGAGACGCGAGAAGAACTGCGTGCCGGCATCGACATCGCCGCGCAGCATCACCACCAGCGGCTGGCGCGGCCATGCGCTGGCGCCGCCCCAGGGCGTGTTGAGCGCGAGATCGTCGAGCAAGGCCGCCACCGCCCAGGCAGCCTGGTCGGCCCGCTCCAGCGAGGAGCCCGCGGCCATCGCGGCATCGCGCGCCCGCACCAGCTCGTCGAGCAGGCGCGTGCGCAGCACTTCCGGGTTCTCGGGCGCCAGGGCGCTTTCGAGCTCCGGCGCGAATTCGAGCAGCGGGGCGAAGGTGTTGATCAGCGTGTTGGGGTGGGCGCGCGCCCGCTTCACCGGCGCGCCCGGCGCCAGCGGCGCCATTGGCCTGGGTGCCGCACCCGTCAGCCTGATGCGCGTGCGTTCGCGATCCTCCGACAGTCCGAAAGGATCATCCCGGCTCATGGCCTCACCTGTTCACCGAATAGCAGTCGACCTGCGGCTCGCTCGGCAGCACGCCGGAAACGCCGATGACGAAACCAGGGGCGTCGAGCAGCGAGGCCCAATGCTCGCTCTTCTGGTCCAACTCCAGGCACAGCCGGTCGCCGTCATAAGGGATTTCGCGCGGCTGCGAATGCAGCGGCTTCAGCGGGATGCCGGGCAGGCGCGACTTCCACAGGCCCTCGAACTGGTCCGCCGCCCCGACCGTCGCCTGGTTGACGAAGATCTTGCGCAACGCGTCTTCCGACAGTTCGGAGCCGACGCGGATGACGATGCGGCTCGCGACAAGCAGCTTCGGATTGTCGATGCGCACCTTCCAGACATTGGTCGCATGCCGCATGACCGGCAGCGCGCGCGATTTCGGCTCGATGTAGCGCAGGCTGAGGATCAGCGAGCGCAAGGCGTCGGCAAGGGCCATGTAGGCCGGCCCGGGCGCCATGTGGTCGTAGGCGGGCAGCTCGCCGAGGCGGCGTGAGCTGGAGCCGTAGGTCGCCATTTCGCCGGCAAGGCCGGCAAGCTCGAGGTAAAGCTCGGCCGGATGGAAGACGTCCTGCGCCAGCATATGCGCAAGCCGCGGCTTGGCCGCGTTGGCAAGGTGGAGCATCAACAGGTCCTCGACGCTGCGGCCAGGGCCGCCCATCACCATCTTGCCATGCGCCTCGGCGATCTGGTCGAGGCCGGTGACGACCTCCTGCAGCAACTGTCGGTACCAGGCGACCGCGCCCGTGATCAGCGTCGGCGGCAGGAAGGTCTCGTCGAGCGAGACGCCGCCGTCGGCGCGAACGCCCTTGATGTCGGCGATCGGCAGCGCGGTGTAGCCGCCGACCGATTTGCCGGGCGCAAGCAGCACCGCTTGCGGCCGGGCGATCTCGATCTCTTCCGGGTCCGAGCCGCCCTGCACGGCATCGCGCACCGAGACGATCTTGCCGTGATAGCGCGCGCCGGTCGACGCCGCATGCGCCGGGTCGAAGCCGACGCCGCCTGGGGGCTCGAGGGGCAGTGCCACCAGCACCGGGCCCGCGCCGGTATCGGCCGTCACCGGCAATGGCTTCGGCGCGTCCATCAGCTCCGGGATGGCAAAGGGCGTGCCGTCCGGAAAAATACCCCGGGCGGACACGATCGAGACCTGGCCGGCGTCGAGCAGCGACTGGTCGAGCGTCAGCTGCTGGAAGCCGAACGTGTGGAGCTGGCCGGCCTGCAACGCGCCGCGCACCATCGCCTCGAAGAACCGGTCCTGCTGCTGGAAATGCTGGGTCCTCAAGAAGAGACCCTCGGACCACAGCACCCTGTTTGCGTCGCTCATGCCGCTGCTCTCTGCACTGCCAACTGTTGTCGCGCCGTCAGGCGGAAATGCCGCCCTTGCCGAGGCTGACGTTGATGGTGAATTTCGACCCCGGCGACACCGACTTGGTCGTGCGCCAGTTCCTGCCGCCAGGTTCGCGGATCAGCGCGACGAAGCCGAGCGCCGCCGCATTGGGCTCGACCGTGATGGTCTTGGCCGCTGTCTTGCCGGGTGCGACGGAGATCGTGTCGGATCCGAGGAGATCGGCGCCGAGCGCCGAGCCCGCATCGCCCTGCAGCGCGAAATAATCGGCCGAGTTGAACTTGCCGGTGCTGGCAAGCCGCATCACCAGCACGGTCACCGGCCTGTCGCCGCCGCCCGGTCCCGGATTCATGCCGGCGCCACCGGTCACGTTGACCGAGATGACCGATGGTTTCGGCGGGCCGCTCTGGCAAGCCGCAAGCAGCCCCGTCGCGCCGAGGGCAACGATGAATTCGCGTCGATCGATCATGTCCTACTCCTCTTCGTAAGCATCCCTGAAGTCCGCGCCGATCTCGCCCAGGAAGCTCGATTCCGCGCTTTGGGCGATGTCGCGATGGCGTTTCTGGTAAAGCTCCCACAGCTTGGCGTTGCGCCCGCCCGAAAGGAGGTTGCCGATCGCGGAATTGGATTTGAGCTCTTCCTCGATCGCCGCCGGATCGAAGCGGTCGATCATGCGCCGCAGCGCCGCCTGGACGCCGCGCCAGGCGCGCACGTGGTGCTGCGCGAGATCCTTCACCGCATCGGAGATCGCAGCTTCGCCCGAGAGAAAACCCGGGCTGCGTTCCGAGATGATGGTGACGATGACGTCCTCGACCGTCGGCAGGAATTTGAGCGGGTTGACTTCCGATGCGCCGACCATCGTCTGGGCGACGCGCGCGCTGCCCTTTTCCTCGGCGCGCTTGCGCAGGAGCTGCATCAGGCCGTCCAGCATCAGCCGGTACTCGCGCCCGAATTTTTCCATCTCGGCAATCGGATCTCGGCCGGGAAAATCGGCCTCCTCGACACCCATACCGCGCAGGAAGGCGGCGCGCAGCGCCATGTCGCCCGGCGCAGGCTGAGATGCACGGGACGGCTTGGGCGCGGGAGCGCGGCGCGGCGAAGGAGGGGGCTCGGCAGCGTGCGCCGGCATATTCCAGGGATGAGCGGCCTGCTGCTTTTCGGCCGGCCGTTCGCCATGACCGGCCGGTTGAGCGGCGTTGGCAGAGACAGGCGCCGCGGCTGGCCCGAAGCCGAAATCGTCATCGAAGCCGGCCGGTTTCGGCGCGGACTCCGCCGTGTTGCCGCGCGACGGCATGTCGCCGAAGCCGAACGGATCCGACCGGCCAGCTCCGGCATCGTCGTTCGATTGAGGCGTCGCAACCGGGTCGAGGCTGAACGGGTCGTCGAAGGCGGGCGAGCTGCGCTGGTTGGAGGCGCGGTCATATGCGCCGGGCACGGGCTGCTCGAACGGGTCCGGCAGGTCGGCCGGACGCGGCCGCCGCGGCTCTTCCTGGACCTTGGCCGAAAAGAAGTCGTCGCCGCCGATATTGGGCGAGGGTCGCGGCTGCGGCGGCGACCATGAGGGGGCGGATTGGTTGGCGACCTGGCCGACCGACGTCTGGCTCGCGTTTGGCTGAACCTCGACGTAGAGAACGTAATCGCCCAGCCTCAGCCGCATGCCGCTTTGCAGCCGCGTCGACCTGCCGGCGCCGAGCGGGCTGTCGGAATCGTCTATGAATAGCCCGCTGCTCGACGTGTCGGTGACGAAGTAGCCGTCGCGGCCGCCGCTGATCTTGCAATGCGCGCGCGAGACGAACATGTCCGGGTCATCGATCTGCCAGCCGGCATCGGCGCTGCGCCCGATCACCAGCTCGCCCTCGTCCAGCCGGGTCTGCCTGACCACTTGGGAGCGCGGACCTTGTTCGAGCGTCAGCAGCAGGCTCATCAGGCCGCCTCCGCCATTTCAGGCCGCCAGCCGACGATGGTGCGCAGCTTGAGATCGTCGGCGTCTCCCTTCTCGGCGGGGCGCGCAAGCCAGGAGGTTCTTCCGAGCTGGACGGTTCCGATCTTCGGCGGCGGCACGGCGTCGCGCGCAAGCACGATGCGCAAATCGACATCGAGCGCTTCGCCGATCATGTCGCGCACTGCTTTCTTGAAAAGGGCGAGGCGCCGTTCGCCGGGCAGGAACGACTTGAAGTCGTCGAGGCTGAGCGGGCCGATGCGCAACTCGATCCGGCTCTGGCGGCTGAAGACGCGCGGCCCGATCGTGGCCCCGCGCCCGAGTGCCGCGTAGGCCTTGCCGACACGGCTCTGCAGCGCCGCCGGTATGGTGATCCAGGACGCGACGAACTCCTTGATCTCAACCGGCACCTTGAAGGCCGTGGCAAGGAACAGCGTCAGCCGCTCCGCGCCGTCGACCTGGTTGGCCAGCGATCCGGCCTGGCGCAGCCGCACCGTGTCGATCTCGGGATCCTGGGTGCCGGGAAGGCCGATCCCGGACATTGCTTCCAGCATGGCGCGGACGCGCCCGCCGACCGAGCGCTCGACCTGCACCGCCGGATGCGCGTCCGCCCAGGCGCGGTAATAAAGCGCAATCATCCGGTGCTGCAGGATGTTGACGAAGTCGACGAAGGTCGTGTCGCTGGTCTGCTCCGCTTCGGCGCCGGTGAACCAGCGCTGCGACAGCCGGTCGAGCACCCAGCGCGTCAGATGCAGCGGCATCGGTCCTTCGGGTCCCAGCAGCCCCAGATTGGCGACGGTCACCCGCGCCGGCGCGTTTTCGCCCGCATCCTGGAATTTGACGACGTCCCTGGCCGAAAAGCTCAAGCGGACATGCTGGCCGAGCCGCGCCGGTTCGCGATTGGCCTGGCCGGAATAGCCGAACAGTCCGCCTCTCTGCTCCAGCCGGCGCAGCAGCTCGAAGAAGTCGAAGCTTTCCGACAGCGCCTCGATTCGGTCCGGGGCGGCCTCGCTCTGGGCGGGCCGCGCTAGATCAGGTAGCGATTGCCGGGCGTCATCGGCCATGGCACATCCTCCTGCTTCTGCAGCAGCCGCGTGCGGGTCCGCACGAAACCGTTTATTCCGGCATGCCGGGCAAACAGCCGCGCAAGCAGGGCCGAAAGCAAAAGCGTGCTTTGCCCTGCCAGCACCGACTGGTCGACATGCAGCGTCACTTCCGTGCCCCGCCCGAAGCACATCGGCCCGTCGATCTTGAGCCGCTCGATGACCGGGCGCGAGTCGATGCGGGTGATCGAATGCACGTTGCGCGCAAGGCTCGGATCGCCGCGATCGGCATAGAGGTCGAGCAGCGCATGCAGCGGATCGACGCCGCGGCCTTCCTTGGCGAGACTGAGGAAGTTGAGCGAGAGCTGCGCCACCAGCCGCCAGGCGAGATTGTCGGCGCGGGATTCGCCTTCGGCACCGGCCGGCAGTGAGGCCGGGATCGCCGGCTGCGGCGGCCGCAGCGCGCCGAGCAGCCTGACCGCTTCGACCGGGTCGGCCGTCTCCAGCGTCAGCGTCGGGGTGTCGTCCAGGATCGGCAGGTCGCGGTTTGTACAGAGCGCCATCACGTCGAGGCGCCTGAGCGGCCGGTTCGCCGGGCTCCCCGCCGGGCGCGAGATCGCCAGGAACACGTCGTCGCCCGTATAGGAGGTGCGGGTCAGGCCGTCGCGGCGCTCGTCTTCGGTGGCCCGGCGCGGGCGCCGCTCGGTCGAATAGACCCAGCCGCTGCCGCGGTTCTGCCCCAGGCTGAAAAGCTCGGGGATCTCGGCCTCGCTGCCTTCCGCATCGGCGTCTTCCACCCGGGTGACGCGAAAAATCTCGAAGTCCCGCGCCCGGGTGCGGTCGGCATGCAGCACCTGCCGCGTCCTGCGCGGATCGATTTCGATGACATTGCATTCGCGCTCGAAGAGATTGATGAGCGGCGTCACGAAGAGCTCGAAATCGGACGGCGTCACGTCGGCAAGCTCGGGCACCGGGCGCCGGAACAGGAAGATGATCTCTATTCCCGCCTCGCACTTGCGCACAACCGGCTGCAGGCCTGAGACCCGCACATAGTGGAAGCGCTCCGGGATCATGAAATATTCGCGCAGCAGCCGGTAGCCCTCGAAGGTCGGGCGGGTCCGCGGCATCAGGGCCTCGTCGTCGCGGATGCCGACCATTTCGGGCTCGGGCAGGGCCGTGAGCGGATTGGTCTTGCCTTCCGTCCGCGCGCCGAGGGCCGAGCAGGCGCCGAAGATCGCGTCGAAAATGAGCGGCGCCTTGTTGCGACCGGCGAAATAGAGGTCGAGCCGGTCGAGCGACAGTTCGCTGAGCTTGCCCTTTCCGGTCCGCGCAAGCGCGATGCGCAGCCCTGCCTCGCCGCGCACGCCGCCGATCGGGCCGATGCCCGCGGCGGCAAGCCCGCTGCGGTCCTGGAAATAGCTGACCGAGGTGATCGCGATCGGCCACAGCGTGATCTCCTGCGCGGTGGTGAAGGTCGAGCGCGTCGACAGCCCCGGAAGCAGGCTGGAGACCAAGCGCGTGCCGCGCGCGACGGCATGGCCGCCGATCATCGACTGCACCTGCTGGCCGGGCTTCAGCACCGCCATCGCCGTTGCCGGCGCCGGGGTGACCAGGTCGGGATAGAGCACATCGAGCACGGCGCGCGAGAAGCGCGAGCGCTCCGCGTCGACCTTCAGCCGCGTGCGCGCGGCAAGAAAGGCCACGCCGTCGAGCAGCCGTTCGACATAGGGGTCGGGGCAGGGGACGGTATCGAGGGAAAGATTGCGGGCGACCGCCGGATGCATGTCGGCGAATTCCGCGGCCAGCGCCCGGATATGGGTCAGTTCCTCTTCGTAATACTCCACGAAGACCCGATCCATCTCAGGTCTCCCGGAATTCGGTTCGCGCCAGGCCGTTGTCGAGATTGATCGTCGTGCGCAGCCGCATGCGTTCCGGCGTCGGCGTCATGATCAGCACGGCGTCGATCTCGATCTTCAGGCCGACGCTCTTGTCGCCCAGAGTGACATTGACCGTCGTGGCGCTCTCCTTGAGGCGCGGCTCGAACGTGGCGAGCACCGCGCGGATCTCGCGCGCCAGAGTATCGCGGTCGAAGTCCCGTGAGGAGCGGCCGGAGAAGGACGGCACGCCATAGTTGACGACGCTGCGCCGCACTTCCGGGAAATCGGCGAGCGACGGCAGTTCGTCCAATGGCTGCTCGTGCTCGGCATCGGAAAGCATCGGAACGGATTCAAAACGCTCGGTATTGAAGAGGGCTTCGATGTCGCGCCGGACGGCTTCCTTGAGCACCCGCGCCGACACCACCACGCCGCGGCTTTCGATCTCGGCGCGATGCTCGGTCTGCAAGATCAGCCGCTGCAGGCGCCGCTTCTGGTCGGGCGTGAGGTCCGCGTCGGCATCGATGGCGCGCGCGCTGCCGGCAAGAAGAGCCTCGACGCGCTCGGCGGCGAGTTCTTCTTCCAGCAGCCGGCGCAGTCCGTCGATCTCCGAGGTCAGGCCGGGCAAGTCGTTGATGAGGCGGTCCCACAGGGAGGGTTGGACCGCCTCGCGCTTTGCCCGGGAACTGCCGGCAAGCTGCGCCTTCGCGCCGGGCCGCTTGGCCTCACTTGCCGACATAGACATCCATTTCGATCTCGTCGTCCTTGTCATAGACGAACTTGATCTTCTTGTAGGCGAAGCTGACTTCTTCCTCGATCAGGTCGGCCTCGTCGGCGGCCTGTCGCATGTCGTACTCCATGATCGAGGCGTCGGTGAGCGTCACCACCAGATAGTCGCTGGTCTCGCCGTCGATGGTGCGGCGTGCCGAAAACACCACCTCGTCGAGCGCCTTGTTCTCGAAAAGCGCCTTCTTCAGGTAGGGAGACGACTTGTCGTAGTGCTTGATGAATTTGATCATTCCCATCGACACACGACCGCGGCGCGACAGCGAATTGGGGTCGTAGGGCGCGACCATCTTGTAGTCGACGCCATGAATCTCGATCTCGTCTTCATGGCCGTCGCGCTTGCTCGGGCCCTTGATGTCCGGGACTTTCAAAAAACCATCGATCTTCGTCGAAGGCCCATCGGTTCTCACTGTTGTCGGCATTGTCTTTCTCCACCGCTTTCAAACGAAACAAGATGACTCTGCTTGCGATTTCAGCCCTTCACTGACGGCAGTTCCGACACCAGCCGGAGGGAGGCGTTGATGCCTTCCAGCTGGTAGTGCGGACGCAGGTAGAAACGGGCATTGTAGTAACCGGGCCGGCCTTCGACGCTGTCGACCTGGACCTCGGCCGCGGCAAGCGGGCGCTTGGCGCGCGCCTTGTCGTCGGCAAAGGCTGGATTGGCCAGCACGTACCGGTTGATCCACTCGGTCAACCAGATCTCCATGTCGGTGCGTTCCTTGAACGAGCCGATCTTGTCGCGCGCGATCGCCTTCAGGTAGTGTGCGAAGCGCGAGACCGGGAAAAGATAGGGCAGGTTGGCGCTGAGCCGCTCGTTCGACTGCGCGTCGGGATCGACCAGGCGGCCGGCGCGGGTTTCGTCGTCCTGCAGCGAATGGGCGCCGATGAAGGCCGCGAGGTCGGTGTTCTTGCGATGCAGGATTGGCATCAGGCCGAGCTTGGCCAGTTCCGCCTCGCGCCGGTCGTCGATGGCGACCTCGGTCGGGCATTTCATCGCGATCGATCCGTCGTCGGTCGGGAAGGCGTGCACCGGCAGGTTGAGCACAGTGCCGCCGTTCTCGACGCCGCGGATCTGCGTGCCCCAGCCAAAGAGCTTGTGGCTGCGGTTGATGTTCACGCCCATCGGGAAGGCGGCGTTCATCCAGACATATTTGTTGTGGTCGCCGCCCACCTCCTCCTCGAAGGTGAAGCCTTTCACCGGAACGGTCTCCGAGCCGTACGGCAGCCGTGCCAGCACGCGCGGCATGGTGAGGCCGATATAGCGGGCGTCCTCGCTCTCGCGCAGCGACTGCCACGAGGCGTAGGCCGGGTTGTTGACGATCATCTGCAGGTCCTGCGGATTGGGCAGTTCCTGCCAGCTGTCCATGCGGAACAGGCGCGGCGAGGCGGCGGCGATGAAGGGCGTGTGCGCCGAGGCGCAGACGCCCGAAATGTTGCGCAGCAGGCCGACGTCGCGCGGATGGTTCGAGAATTCGTAGGCGCCGATGATGCAGCCGATCGGCTCGCCGCCCAGCATCGAATACTCGTCCGTGTAGACCTTCTTGAAGATCGGGCTCTGGTCCCACATCTGGCCTTCGTAGTCTTCGAGCGTGTCGGCCAGCTGCTCCTTGGAGATGTTCATCACCCGGATCTTGAGCTTGGTATCCGTCTCGGTGTTGTTGACGAGATACCAGAGGCCGCGCCAGGTGCCTTCCATCTCCCGCACTTCCGGCGCATGCAGGATCTCGTTGACCTGCGTCGTCAGCATCTTGTCGATGCCGGCGATCAGCGACTTGATCGACTTGATCGCGTTGGAAGAGATGGTGGTTGTCTCGGAGCGCGACTGTGCGGCCAAAGCCAGGTTGCGCACCAGCTGCTGCAGCTTCTCGCTGTCGTCCTTCTTGACCTTGAAATCCTTTTCCAGGAGTCCGCTGAATTCACCGAGGTCTATCGCTTCCGCCTCGGCGGTGGCGGCTGCGGTCTTTTGCTGTTCAGCCATGACTTACTCCTCGCCCTTGCCGTCAGACAGCGCCTGGCTGGCGATCTTGCTCAGCAGCGGCTCGTTGTTGAGAAGCTGCGCGATGCGCTTTTCGGCGTCGACGCGGCCGTCCATGAAGCCGAGCAGCTCTTCGAGCTGACGGCGCATCTTGAGGATCTCGGCCAGTTGCGGCACCTGCTCGGCGACTTTGTCCGGCGCGAAGTCGCCAATCTTCGAGAAGGTGAGATCGACCGCGAGCTCCTCGTCGCGTTCGGCGCCCTCGGCTTGCGGCAGCGTGTTCTTCACCCGCGCCTTTACCCTCGGCCCCATGGCCTCCATGAATTTCGGGAAGCGGTTGGCGTCGGTTTCGACGAAGTTGCGGTCGAGCACCGACTTCACCGCTTCCTTGGTCTGTGAAGCGCCGGAAAGATCGGCCATCACGGCCATGACGAACGGCAGTTCGATCGTCGTCGGGCTGCCGTAGGTTTCAACGTCGTAGGCGATCTGCACGCGCGGCGCGCGGTTTCTTTCGATGACCTTCGCTTTGCTCTCTGCTGGCATGCTTGTTACCTTTCATCCTTCTGGGCCGGCTTCTTGGGATCGGGGACACCGGCAAGCAGCCGGAATTCCTTCAGCCCCGACGGGGCGAGATCTTCCATCAGTTCCACGAAATCCATGTGCACCATGCGGCGCACGCGGCGGGCGAGATGCGGGATCGGGCTCGACGGCTCGGTGCGGTCATAGAAGGCGACGACCAGGTCGAGGCATTTGACGACGTCATCGCGCGAGGTGATCCGGTCGGGCAGCCCGACGCTCGGTTCCGCATAGCCGCTTGCCATCGTTTCGGCTCCCATCGCTTCGGTGCCCGTCCCTTCCGGTCGATGACCGTTTCGGACCGGCGTTGCCGTTTCCGCCTGCTGCTGGGCGGGCTTCGCGGCCCCGTTCCCAGCAGTGCCGGCAGCCGAATTCCGCTCCAGCGTCGTCAGCAAACGCTGCAGGAACCGTTTCAATTCCGGGATGGTCGGGCCGTTGCCATCGATGCGCTTGTTGAGAGCGGCGTCGACCTCGTCCAGGGCTGCGATCACCGCGCGGGCGTCGGCAAGCAGCGAGGTCATCGCGTCGCCGGCCTGGTCGATCTGTGCCGCGCAACCGCTGCGCACCCGGTTCAAGAGCTGGCTGTGAGCGGTCGCCAGCGCCGCTTTTTCGGAAGCGCCCAGCCCCGAAGCCGCTTCCTGCAGCATGACGCGCTCGTCGAGCGCGCCCTGTTCCAGGTCGCGTCCGCTGATCGGTCCGACCTGGCGCGGCGAAAGGAAGATCGTTTCGCGCAGGTTCGCCAGCAGGCCTTCCTGGCCGTTCTGGAGATCCAGCAGCGCGTTGATGCGGCGCAAGGCGGCGTCGCGCGGTGTCGCGTTCGGCCGCAATGCCGGATGCATCGTGTCCCAGTACTGGTCGAAGGTCCTCGCGATCAGCGCTAGGCCCTGGGCGAGGCCGGCCAGCCCATCCTCGTTGGCTAGAGCGCGCGCGACGATGACCAGAAGGCGCAGATCCCGGCCGCGGGAGCGAAGCTCCGCCGCCTTGTCGAGGACACCCGCCCAGTCGACCGGGCTGGATTGCGAGGTGGGCTTGTTGCTGCCGTCGTGGACGACCTTGACCTGAGGCTCGGTCAGACGCTCCAGCTCATGAAAGGCCGGGTCGTTGCGCAAGTCCTCTCCCGACGGATTCTCACCGTTCAGAGGATTCAGCCAGAGTGCGAGATCAATCACACTAACCCCCAGCCAGCGGCCCTGAGACCCCTATGTGACGCAACGTTATCACACGGTCTCACTCTACCACAATTGAGCAGCCGCTCAAAAACTAACGGAAGCTAAACGCGACCGTTCTCTTTCGGCGAAACCCATTGCGCGATTGTCGGGCCGGGTATGTGAAATGGCTCGCATAGCCCGGGCCGCGATCCGGTGTTTGTTGCACAAGATTGCAGAGCTTCTGTAACCGGGCGGTGCCGCCCGGACGGGTCCAAACGCCTTGTCCGTCACACGGCCGGTCACACGGCTTTGTCAAGCTGCCTCTTATATGGCAGGGTACGGTCGGCAGATTGCGGGAGCAGGTTCGATGGAACAGCGCCGGTCATCGCAGAGCTTCAAGCGTAAGGAACTGGTCGCCAAGCTCAATGCCACGGGGGTGCGCGCCTTCAAGGCTGCGGCCGACACGGCCAAGCTGCGCGGCAATCCCTATGTCGAGCTCGTCCACTTCATAGAACAGCTGGTGCTCTCCGATCGCTCGGACGTCCTGCTGATCCTCGCCGACGCCGGAGTGGATTTAAGTCGACTCTCGGCAGACATGACCCGCGCCATCGACAAGCTGCCCTACGGCGCTACTTCGATCGAGGAGTTCTCTGATCACATCTTCCACGCCATCCAGGAAGGCTGGAATCTGGCGACGCTGGAATTCGGCGTGGAGGAGGTGCGCAGCGCCCATATCCTGCTTGCCTGCCTGAAGACGCCGGTGCTGGAAGGCCTGGTGTCGAAGATCAGCGCCGAGCTCGACAAGATCGACGCCGACGGCGTCATCTCCCGCTTCGCCGATGTTACCGAAGGCTCGCTCGAAGCCGGCTCACCACCTGCCGCTGCCGCCGCCGAGACGCCGATGAAGCGCGGACCCGGCGGGGATTCGGCGCTGGCGAAATACGCCACCGACCTCACCCAGCGCGCCCGCGACGGCAAGATCGATCCGGTGATCGGCCGCGATCCGGAGATCCGGCAGATCGTCGACATCCTGATGCGACGCCGGCAAAACAACCCCATCCTGACGGGCGAAGCCGGCGTCGGCAAGACGGCGGTGGTCGAGGGTTTTGCGCTGCGCATCGCCCAGGGCGACGTGCCGCCGACGCTTGAGAATGTCAGCCTGCGCATGCTCGATGTCGGGCTGATGCAGGCGGGCGCCAGCGTCAAGGGCGAGTTCGAGAAGCGGCTCAAGGCCGTCATCGACGAGGTCCAGGCCTCCGAAGTGCCGATCATCCTGTTCATCGACGAGGCGCACACGCTGATCGGCGCCGGTGGTGCGGCGGGCACAGGCGACGCCGCCAATCTCTTGAAACCGGCGCTGGCGCGCGGCGAGCTGCGCACCATCGCCGCCACGACCTGGGCCGAATACAAGCAGCACATCGAGAAGGACCCGGCGCTGACGCGCCGTTTCCAGGTGGTCAAGATCGACGAGCCGTCGGAAGCGGTGGCCGTGCTGATGCTGCGCGGTGTCGCCGGCGTTCTGGAGCAGCACCACAAGGTCCAGATCCTGGACGAGGCGATCGAGGCGGCGGTCGCGCTTTCGCACCGCTACATCCCGGCCAGGCAGCTGCCGGACAAGGCCGTCAGCCTGCTCGATACCGCCTGCGCACGCGTCGCTATCTCGCAGCACGCGACGCCGGCCGAGGTCGAGGACATTCTTCGCCGCCGCCAGGCGCTGGAGGTCGAGAGCGGCATCATCGGCCGCGAGGCGGCGATCGGCATCGACGTCGCCGGCCGGCAGGCCAGGGTCGATGCCGGGCTGGCGGAAACCGAGACGACCTTAGCCGCCGCCCAAGCGCGCTGGGATCGGGAAAAAGCGCTGGTGAGCGAGATCCTCGACCTGCGCGCCAAATTGCGCGGCGAGGGCGTGCCGCTCGATGCGGCGGCCGAGGAGGCCGGCGGGGAAAGCGCCGCGGCTGAGCCGGCTGCGTCCGAAGCGTCCGAGGCGAAGGCGCCTGAAAACAGGGCGGCTGAAGCCAACCCCGTCAAATCCAAGGGTTCGAAAGGCAAGGCAGCCAAGGGCAAAGCGGCCAAGGCCGAGGCGGCCGTTGCCGAGACAATTGCCGAGGAACCGGCGGCTCCGGCCCCCGACCTCGCGCGGCTGCGTGAATTGATGGCGGAACTTGCCGCGGCGCAAGGCGAGACGCCGCTGATCCTGCCCTCGGTCGACCGCAATGCGGTCGCCGCCGTGGTGCAGGACTGGACCGGCATCCCGACCGGACGGATGCTGTCCAGTCAGACCGAAAAGGCGCTGAGGCTTGCCGCGACCCTGTCCGAGCGCGTGGTCGGCCAGGACCACGCGATGGAGATGATCGCCAAACGCGTGCAGACCAGCCGCGCCGGCCTCGGCGCTCCGGAAAAGCCGGTCGGCGTGTTCCTGCTTTGCGGCCCGTCCGGGGTCGGCAAGACCGAAACCGCGCTGGCGCTCGCCGAGACGCTCTATGGCGGCGAGCAGAACCTGATTTCCATCAACATGTCCGAATTCCAGGAGGCGCACACCGTCTCGACGCTGAAGGGCGCGCCGCCCGGCTATGTCGGTTACGGCAAGGGCGGCATCCTGACGGAGGCGGTGCGCCGAAAGCCCTATTCGGTGATCCTGCTCGACGAGGTCGAGAAGGCGCATCCGGACGTGCACGAGATTTTCTTCCAGGTTTTCGACAAGGGCATGATGGATGACAGCGAAGGCCGGCGGATCGACTTCAAGAACACGCTGATCCTGCTCACCTCGAATGTCGGGTCGGACGTCATCATGGGCCGCACCAAGAACGGCACCGTGCGGACCGGCATCGACGATCTCGATGCGGCCCTGCGCGCGCCGCTGCTGAAAGTGTTCCCGGCGGCTTTCCTCGGCCGGGTCGTCACCATCCCCTATTATCCGCTGTCGGATTCGATGATCGAGGCGATCGCCCGGCACCAGTTCGGCAAGATCGCTAGGCGCCTCAAGGCAACCAACGATGCCGAACTGGTGATCGGCGACGGCGTCATGGACCTGGTCAAGGCGCGCTGCACCGAGATCGAATCCGGCGGCCGCATGATCGATGCCATCCTCACCAACACGCTGCTGCCGGAGCTCAGCCGCGGCGTGCTCAACCGCGCGCTGGAGGGCGCCAAGATGACGAAGGTCACCGTCGGCGCGTCCAAGGAGGGCTTCACCTACTTCTTCGAGTAGGGGCTTGGGGCGAGCAGGGGCTTGGGGCGAGCAGGGGCTTGGGCGAGTAGGGGCTCGGGCGAGTAGTGGGCTTGGGGCGCAAAAAGATCCGCGCCGTGTCACATTGAGCGGGTCCTCACTCGTCTTGAGGTCGGAACCAACGAAAGGAACCGACCATGACTGCCAGACTTGACCCTCTCGCCGCCGCTCCGTCGCTGATGAAGGAGTGGCATCGCGCCTCTTTGGCCATCGCTTCCAGCCTCGATCCGGCGCTCGCCGAGCTCATCGAGATACGCTCCTCCCAGATCAATGGCTGCGCCAACTGCATCAACATGCACACGACCTATGCCCGTGAACGCGGGGAGACCGAGCAGCGCGTCTATCTGCTGGCGGCCTGGCGCGAGGCGCCGTGCTATACCGACCGCGAGCGCGCCGCGCTTGGCTGGACCGAGGCGCTGACGCGGATCAGCGAAGGCCATACGCATGAGGCTGCGTATGGCGCGCTGAAGGACCATTTCACCGAGGAGGAGCGGGTGAAGATCACCTTGATGATCAACATCATCAACGGCTGGAACCGCATCGCGGTCGGCTTCGGCGGCTTCGTCGACCCGGCGGCCGTGAAGGCCGCCAATGCGAAGGCTGCCAGCAAGGCGGCCGCCGCTTGATGGCGGAACCGGCGTCATCCGCAGGCGCGGCGGCGGTGTTCGAACCGCTGCGCCCGAAGCTCATGCGGGTCGCCTACCGCATGCTGGGCTCCGTGGCCAACTCCGAGGACATGGTGCAGGAGGCCTTCATCCGCTGGATGAGGGCCGACCGCGCCGCCGTGCGCGAGCCCGAGGCCTTCCTGCGCCGCACCGTCACGCGCCTGTGCCTGGACCAGCTCAAATCGGCCCGCCACCAGCGCGAGACCTATGTCGGCTCCTGGCTTCCCGAGCCGGTCGTCGAGGACGACAAGGTCGATGACGTCAACCTGCCGCTGATGCTGGCGCTGGAGCGCCTGTCGCCGCTCGAGCGGGCGGCCTTCCTGCTGCACGACGTGTTCGGGCTGCAGTTCGAGGAGGTCGCCGAGGAGATCGAGCGCGACCCGGCCGCCTGCCGCCAACTCGCCGCCCGCGCCCGCAGCCATGTCCGCGAGGCGCGGCCGCGCTTCAAGATCGAGAAGGAGCGCGGCCTTGAGCTTGCGGAAGCCTTCTTCAACGCCTCGCGCAGCGGCGACATGAAGGCGCTCGGCACGATGCTGAGCGCCGATGTCAGCGCCCATGCCGATGGCGGCGGCAAGCGCCCGGCGGCTGTCGCGCCGGTCTTCGGCCATGCTGCCGTCATGAAGCAATACGAGACCGTCGTCGCCTGGCTTCAGGACAATCGCTCGCAGCTTGTCCGCTTTGGCTTCATCAACGGGTTGCCCGGCTTCGTCACGCTCGAGGCCGATGGCGAGCTGCAGACGACCGCGCTGGACATCGAGGACGGCAAGATCACGGCGATCTATGTGATGCGCAACCCCGACAAGCTGAAGCACCTGCAATAGCTCCGCCTGCAAGGCCGCTGACGGAACCTTTGTTGCGCTGGCGATTTTGGCTATATGTTTGGGTACGGACGGCCAGAAGGGTTGCTGACGATGACGACGAAAAGCCTTGCGATCTCCGCTCTCGTTCTGGCTGCGGCCATTGGCGTGTCCGGCCCGGCGTTCGCCGGCGACCGGCACCACAAGCGTCCTGTCGAGCAAGAACGCTATGTTCCGGCCGAAGGCGACCTCATCGACGTCCTGTTCGGCGGCCCACGCTATTATGACGCCATGCTGGTCACCACGGCGGCGGGTGCCTGCTCCTATCACCGGACGGGGCCGGACGCGAATGCGTTGAACAAGATCAACGACCATCACTGCGGAAAATAGCTGCCGCCCGCGACGCGCGTTCATCGCGCGCGCCAGTCGTCGACAAGCCTTTCTGTTCGCTCTTCCGCGAACGCTGATCGGGTTCACCGAGGATGGCTGCCGTTCGGCGGTCATCCCCTTGAGCACTGCCTCGCCGTGGGCAATCGCGCATCGCACACATTCCTTCCAACAATTGTATACAATAACCAAGAAAGATGTTGACAATCTTTCGCGGTGAGTTTCCCTTTAGGTATCCGCGCAGCCTACGAGCAAAAACACAAAGCGCGATAACCAAGGGGAACTGCAAAATGATCAACCGACGCTCGACTCTGAAATCGATGGTGCTTGGCGCCGTCTCGGCCCTGGCGATTGCCGCCGTTGGCATTCCTTCCGCGCAGGCCGAAAACAAGGAACTGAAAATCGGCTTCGTTGGCGTCACCAGCGGCCCAGCCGCCGCCTGGGGCACCTCCAATGTGCGCTCGATGCAGACGCGCGCCGCCTGGCTCAACGAAAAAGGCGGCGTCAAGATCGGCGAGGACACCTACAACATCAACATCGTCACCTTCGACGACCAGAAGGACCCCAAGCGCGCCATCGCCGGCATGGAAAAGATGGCGCAGGAGGGCATCCACTATGTGGTCGGACCGAATGTCGATGACGGCGCCGCCGCGGTGCGCCCCGTCGCCGAGGCAAACGGCATCATCTATTTCCCCTACGCCTTCCCCAAGGCGCTCTACCAGAAGCCGGCCTCGAACGCCGTGCTTGGCATGATCGCCAACTACCAGTCGGGTCCGGCGATCTACAAATATCTCAAGGAAAACAAGGGCGTGAAGACGATCGCCTTTGTCGCCGCGAACGAATCCGACCCGCTCAGCCAGCGTGACAGCGGTGTCGAGGCGGCCAAGGCGCTCGGGCTCGATGTCGTCGCCCAGAACGACACCTACCAGAACGACACTCGTGACT
The DNA here is from genome assembly GCF_003999155.2 of Mesorhizobium sp. M1D.F.Ca.ET.231.01.1.1. Taxonomy (NCBI): domain Bacteria; kingdom Pseudomonadati; phylum Pseudomonadota; class Alphaproteobacteria; order Hyphomicrobiales; family Phyllobacteriaceae; genus Mesorhizobium; species Mesorhizobium sp. M1D.F.Ca.ET.231.01.1.1. The sequence continues at coordinate 44,338 of NZ_RZOZ02000013.1, read as the reverse complement.
TCACGCCGGTGTTGACGCCGATCGTGGCGCTGAAGCCCGATCTGCTGGTGCTGTCGGGCGTGGCGCCGGCCAACGCGCCGCTCCTCATCCGCGCCGCCCGCGAGCTCGGCTATGAGGGCCTGATCTCGACCGAGACGGCGCAGGACGCCAAGGTTCTGGAGGAGGGCGCCGGCGAATATGCCAATGGCTTCATCTCCGTCGGCGGCGCCTCCACGCCGGAGATTGCTTCGGATGAGATGAAGGAGTTCGTCACCCGCTACACCAAGATGTTCGGCGAGTATAACGACGAGTCCAACACCAAGGTCTACGCGCTGGAGTATATCCTCGACACGCTCAAGGCCAATCCGGCAGCCATCAATGACGTCGCCGAATTCAAGAAGACCATGGACACTTTCTCGGCGCCCAACCCCTTCCTGAAGGGCGACGCCAAGCTGAGCTATGTCGGCGCAACCTCGTTCGGCCAGAAGCGCCAGCTCGCCGTGCCGATGGTGGTCAACGAATACAAGGACGGCGCATTCCAGACCCTGTTCGTCGGCTCCGTCGACTAGAGCATGATCCCGAAAGCGGGAACCGGTTTTCGGAGAAGATCATGCTCCAGCAAAGGGTTGGATCAGGATGGCGATTCAATGAAACGTCATCCTGATCTAGAGACGGGTTCCTAGGTTGCTTCCTCCCGTATCCGGGGGTCCGGACAATGATCCGGGCCCCGCGGAAGATCGAAGGTGTCCATGGAACAGGTCATCGCCAACGGATTATATCTCGGTGCCCAGTATGCGCTGATCGCGCTGGGTCTCACCCTGATCTTCGCCCTGATGAACGTGCTGAACTTTGCCCACGGGCAGATGTATGTTCTGGGCGGGTTCATCACCTATACCGTGTACGGCCAGCTCGGCCTGCCCTTCGTGGTGGCACTGCTGGCGTCCGGCATCACGCTCGCCGTCATCGGCGCGCTGATGGAGAAGTTCCTCTTCCGAACCGTCATCCGGCGCAGCCATCGCGAGGAGAGCACGATGCTGCTTGCCGCCGCGACGGCCTTCTTCTTCGACGCCATCATCCTGCTCATCTTCGGCGAAAAGCAGCGCGGCGTCCCCAAGATAGTCAAGGGCGTCTTCAACGAGGCCGGTATCATCCTGCCTTACGACCGGCTGGTCGTCGGCGCTCTGGCCATCGTCTTCATCGCTGCCTTCGTGCTTTACATGCAATACAGCCGCGTCGGCCGTGCCATGCGCGCGCTCGCCCAGGACCGCGTCGCCGCCCAGCTGATGGGGGTGCGGGTCGACCGCTATTCGATGATCGGCTTCGCCATGGGGGCGATGCTCGCCGGCGTGGTCGGCGGCCTGCTTGTCACCATCACCGGCGTCAATTCAGGTATCGGCGGACCGATTTCGATCAAGGCCTTCCTGATGGTGATGATCGGCGGAGCCGGCGTTGTCGGCGGGGCGATCGCCGGCGGCTTCATCCTCGGCATGATGGAGTCGGTCGGCCTGACCGCGTTGCGCGAATATGGCGACGTCACCTATCTCGTCATCTTCGCTGCCCTGATGGTGTTCCTGTCGATCCGCCCCAACGGGCTGATGGGCAAGCCGTGGGGTTGACCGCGCCATGACCCGCAATTCCAACATGAAGATCGCTTCGGTCGCAGCCTTCCTGGCGATTGTCTTCGTCGCCGTGCCGGCCGCGATCTCGGCAAGCGGCCGCATCGACCTCTATTACACCCTGACGTCCGTGGCATTGCTCAGCATCGCCAGCGCCGGCGTCTGGCTCACCTTCTACATCGGCCGCATCAACATCGGCCAGGGCGCCTATGCGCTGATGGGCGGCTATGTCTCGGCCATACTGGTGACGAACCACGGCTGGTCCTTCTGGCTGACGCTGCCCGTCGCCGGTCTCTTCTGCGCCGCCGCGAGCGTGCTGATCGGCCTGCCGATCCTGCGCCTGCGCGGCGTCTATTTCGCCATGGTGACGCTGACGCTGACCGAGGTCGCGCGCCTGCTCGCGCTGGCGCTGCCGATCACCAACGGCGCCAAGGGCATCGTCAGCATCCCGCTGCCCGGCGCGCTGTCGGTGTTCGGCCTGACGATCATCCCTGATTTCGCCACGCTGCAGAATTCGCGGCTCGCCTTCTATTTGCTGGCGGTCACGCTGATGGTGGTGTGCTTCGGCGTGATGTATCGGCTGGTCCATTCGCGCATCGGCAAGCTGTGCCAGTCGCTGCAGCAGAACGAGGAGCTTGCCTCCTCGATCGGCGTCAACATCGCCTATCTGCGCGTCATCGCCTATGCCGTCTCCTCCTTCTTCGGCGGTGTCGCCGGCGCTATCTTTGCCGCCATTTCGCAATCGATCTATCCGTCGAGCTTCACGGTCACCGATTCCGTCAACTTCATGCTGAACTGCTTCCTCGGCGGCCTTGGCTACGTGTTCGGGCCGATGCTGGGCACGCTGGTGCTCTATTTCGGCTGGGACCTGTTGTTCCAGACCGGCGAGTTCCAGCTCCTGATCTATTCCGGCCTGATGATCGTCCTGATGCTGGTGCTGCCCAACGGCCTGCTCAGCCTCACGACTTCAACCGGCAAGAAGGCTTGAGCCATGGCCGAAATGCTCGAAGTCTCCGGTCTCAGCAAACGCTTCGGCGGCCTGGTCGCGGTCAACAACGTCTCCTTCTCGGTGCGCGAGAAGGAGATCCTGTCGGTGATCGGCCCGAACGGCGCCGGCAAGTCGACGCTGTTCAAGCTGATCTCGTCGTTCCTCAGGCCGACATCGGGCGAGGTGCGCCTGAGAGGCGAGCGAATCTCCGGCATGGCGCCGCATATCGCCGCCCGCAAGGGCGTCGTCCGCACGTTCCAGGAGACAACGATCTTCAAGAACATGAGCGTGCGCGACAACGTCATCATCGCGCACCATCTGCGCTCGAAGGCGAACCTCTTCGGCTTCTTCCTCGGCACCGGCACCGCGCGCGCCGACGAGGCAGCTTTCGGCGCATCGGCCGACGAGATCCTGGCGCTGCTCGGCCTGGCTTCGCTTGCCGATGAGACCGCCCGCAACCTGCCGCATGGCCATCTGCGGGCGCTGGGCATCGCCGTCGGCCTTGCCACCAACCCTTCCATCCTGCTGCTCGACGAGCCCTTTGCCGGCATGAACCACGAAGAGACGATGCGCATGGTGGCGATGGTGCGGCGCTTGCGTGATTTCGGCCTCACCATCCTGCTCGTCGAGCACGACATGCCGGCCGTGATGAAGATCTCGGACCGCATCGTGGTCCTCAATTTCGGGCAGAAGATCGCCGAGGGAACGCCGTCCGAAATCCAGGCCGACGAGAAGGTGATAGAGGCCTATCTCGGCAGCGAAGACGAGGCGATCGGCCTATGAACCAGATCCTGAACTTCGCCGGCGTCAAGCTCTATTACGATCACGTCTACGCGCTGAAGGGCGTCTCGCTCGAGGTCAACGAGGGTGAGACCGTCGCGCTGATCGGCGCCAACGGCGCCGGCAAGTCGTCGATCCTTCGCGCCATCACCGGCCTCAACAGGATCCGGTCCGGCGAGATCCACTACAACGGCCGGCGCATCGACGGCGCCGCCCCCGACGAGATCGTCAAGATGGGCATCGCCATGGTGCCGGAGGGCAGGCGGGTCTTCCCCTATATGACGGTCAGGGACAACCTCCTGATGGGCGCCTTCACGCGCTCGAGCAAAGCCGAGATCGCCGCCTCGATGGAGATGGTGCTGGGCCGTTTTCCCCGGCTCAAGGAGCGCTTCTCGCAGGCCGCCGGCACGATGAGCGGCGGCGAGCAGCAGATGCTGGTCATCGGCCGCGCGCTGATGGCGAAACCGAAGCTTTTGCTGCTCGACGAGCCGTCGCTCGGCGTCGCGCCGAAGCTCGTCCAGGACATCGCCCGCTCGATCGTCGCCATCAACCGCGACGAGAAGGTCAGCGTTTTGCTGGTCGAACAGAATTCTCGCATGGCGCTTCGCATCTCGCAGCGCGCCTATGCGCTGACCACCGGAAGCGTCGCGCTGAGCGGCAACTCCGCCGAATTGCTGACCGACGACCGGGTCAAGCGTCTTTATCTCGGCGGCGAGATCTGAGGTTCGCATGCGCATACTCGTTATCAACCCCAACACGACCGCGTCGATGACCGCCAAGATCGGCAAGGCGGCGGCAAGCGTTGCCTCCACGGGAACCGAGATCGTCGCCGTCAATCCGGCCGACGGTCCGCCGAGCATCGAGGGCTATTTCGACGAGGTCTTCGCCGTGCCGGGCATCATCGCCGAGATGGGCAAGGCACCTGCGGCCGACGCCTATGTGATCGCCTGCTTCGACGACACCGGGCTCGATGCCGCGCGCTGCGCGACGCAAGCTCCGGTCATCGGCATCGGCGAGGCGGCCTTCCATCTCGCCAGCCTCGTCGCCGGCAAGTTCAGCGTCGTCACCACGCTTGCCCGCTCGGTCCCCGCCATCGAGCACAATCTGGCGAAATACGGGCTTGCCTCGCGCTGCGCCAAGGTGCGCTCCTCCGAAGTGGCAGTGCTCGACCTCGAACAGCCCGGCTCCAATGCCAGGCACAAGATATCGGACGAGATCGCGCGCGCCGTCCGCGAGGATCACGCCGAGGCGATCGTGCTTGGCTGCGCCGGCATGGCCGACCTCGCCCACGAGCTTTCGCAGCAGCATGGCGTTCCCGTCCTCGACGGCGTCGTCTGCGCGGTGACGCTGGCCGAGAGCTTGCTCAAGGTCGGTCTGAAGACATCGAAGGTCGGCGGCTATGCCGCGCCGCGCAGCAAGCGTTTCGCCGGTATCTTTGCCTCGGCGTCGCCGGCAGGCGCCGGTTCGCAAGGTTAGCACGACGAATTCGGCGGGATTGACCGGGGCGCGAGCGATATTAGATTGAATCGGCTGCTGGCGATTTGGGGGCAGATCAGGCCGGATCGGGTCTGCGCATTGAAAGCATGTTGACGGTACTTAAGGAAGACGATCGCGATGACAGGCCGGCAGCGCGCTGGTCGCCGATCTACTATGGGCTGAGGGACGCCATCGTCAGCCATCGTCTCGCACCGGGCACCAAGCTGCCGGAAGACGAGCTGGCATCGATCTATTCGGTGAGCCGCACCGTCGTCCGCGCCGCCCTGCAGGCCCTGGCGCATGATCGGCTGGCGCGGCTGGAGCCCAATCGCGGCGCCTTCGTCGCGCAGCCCTCGAAGATCGAGGCGCGCGAGGTGTTCGAGGCCCGCGCCCTGATCGAGCCCAAGGTGGCGGCACTTGCCGCCAAGGCGGCGGTGCCATCGGATATCGCGCAGCTGCGCGCGCATCTGGAGAAGGAGCATCACGCGCTGCATGACGGCCGTGACAGCGACGCCATCATGCTGTCGGCGCGCTTTCATGTCGGCATCGCCGAGATCGCCGCGCACTCGGTGTTCACCAACTTCGTGCGCGACCTCGTCTCGCATTCCTCGCTGATCATCGCGCTCTATTGGAAGCGCCGCGACGCGACCTGCGAGAAGCACGCCCATCACGCCCTGGTCGACGCGATCGAAGCCGGCGACAGCGCCAATGCCGCCGCCCTGATGAACAGCCACCTAGTCGATCTGCTGTCGGGGCTCGACCTCACCGACAAGGTGGAGAAGTCGGACAGCCTCTCGGATCTGCTGCGCTTCTGAAGCAGCAGACACCTGAAGCGGTTCGGCTTGAGCGCCGAACCGCCCGGCAAGCCGGCTAGGCCGCTGCCGCCTGCGAATAATCCACCCGCTCGAGGTCGGCGATAAGGCCGGGGCCGGTTGGCTGCCAGCCGAGATGCGCACGCGTCCATTCGCTCGAAGCCGGCATATCGAGACCCGCGAATATCGAAAGCCATCCGAAATGATTCGCCGCTTCTTCCTGTGAGAGCGAGACCACCGGCACGTTGAGGCCGGCGCCGATCACTTGCGCGATCTCGCGCACGGAAATGCCTTCCTCGGCGACGGCGTTGTAGCGCACGCCGACTTCCTGCTTGTCCAGCGCCAGACGGTAGAGCTTCGCGACATCGAGCACATGCCCCGCCGACCACCGGTTGCGGCCTTCGCCGACATAGGCCGAGACGCCCTTGGCGCGCGTCAGGTCGATGAGCGGCGTGATCAGGCCCTGCTTCACCGTGTCATGCACCTGCGGCAGGCGCACCACCGATACTTTGACACCCTTCTCAGCCATCGCCGCGCCGGTAAGCTCCGACAGGATGCGCGGATTGGGATGGTCGGTGTTGAACACGTCTTCCTTCGCCGGCTGCCCGTGTTCGGCAGAGCCCATGCCCACACCTGACGTGATGATGAGCAGCCGGTCCGAGCCGGCGAGCGCGCCGCCGAGCGCCTCGATCACGCGCTTGTCCTTCTCGCAATTCGCGACGAAATTCGAAAAATTGTGGTCGAAGGCGGTGTGGATCACCGCGTCCGATTTTGCGGCGCCATCGCGAAGGCTATCGAGGTCTTTGAGGTCGCCGCGATGCGCCTCGGCGCCGGCGGCCGCAAGCGACCGCGCACCGGCATCGGAGCGGGTCAGGCCAAGCACCTGATGCCCGGCGGCAAGAAGTTCGGGCACGATTCTGGAACCAATGAAGCCGGTCGCGCCGGTAAGGAATACACGCATGGGAGATCTCCTAGGTTGTTCGGAGGTCCTTTTCGCGCTATAAATCATCCTGTTAAAGTAGTGATTTTATCATGGTATAATCATCAACAGGATCGCCATGCCTGCGGAGACCGTCAACAAGCTCGGCAATTTCCTGCGGGATCGACGCATGCGCCTCGATCCGGTCGCCTTCGGCTTCGCCACCGGGCGCCGGCGCACGCAAGGATTACGCCGCGAAGAGGTGGCGCAGCGCGCCAACATCAGCCCGACCTGGTATACCTGGCTGGAGCAGGGCAGGGGCGGCGCGCCGTCGGCGGACGTGCTCAACCGCATCGCCACCGGCCTGATGCTGACCGAGCCCGAACGCGAGCACCTGTTCATGCTGGGCCTCGGGCGTCCGCCGGAGGTCCGCTACAGAAACGTGGACAGCGTGACGCCACGCCTGCAACGCGTGCTGGACGCCCTCGAGACCAGTCCGGCAATCATCAAGACTGCGACCTGGGACGTCGTTGCATGGAATCGCGCCGCCGCCGCGCTGCTGACCGACTATTCCAAGCTTCCCCGCGAGCAGCGCAACATCCTGCGCCTGATGTTCGGCAACCCGCGCGTGCGCGCCGCGCAGGATGATTGGCTAAGTGTCGCCCGCTTCGTGGTCGGGTCATTCCGGGCCGATGCCGCTCGCGCCGGCGCCGGCGCGGAAATCGCCGAACTGGTCGAGGAACTTTCGCGGACCAGTCCGGAATTCGAGGCGCTGTGGCGGGACAACGACCTCGTTGCCGCTCACGGCGAAGGGGTGAAGCGTCTCCGGCACCCCGAGATCGGCCTGATCGAGCTGGAATTCTCGGTTTTCGCGGTCGACGGCCGTCCTGAGCTCGGCATGGTGGTCTACAACCCCGTAAACGCCTCGGACGCCGAACGCATTCAAGCGCTGATCGGGAGGAGACAGTCGTGAACGTTAATGACATCGGGTGGACTGGGTCGGAAAAGAAGGTCGCGCGCCGGGCCTTCGATGCGGCGCTGGAGGTAGCGCTCGGCAAGGTGATGGCCGAACTCAAAAGCAAGGCCGGCGCCGTGACGACACCTGCTGACATGTGGGAGATAGAAGACTATCTGCGGCAGCAGCGGCGAAAAATCGATCGGATGTTCGACTATCGTTACTCACAGCTTACCGTCGTTTTCGCGGTTCTCATCCGGGAAGGATACCTGGACGAGAACCAGCTTTCGGGTTTGGCGGAAGACAAGCGGCAGGAGATCCGTAGGTTCCTTGCGTGGCACGCCAAGGAGTAGGGCGCTGACGGCTGGAGGTCCGACGATGATGCGTCAGGCCTGAGCCTGCCGTTCCTGCGACCGTTTTCGGGAAGTCTCACTGCCGCCTTGCGAGCGGATATGATCGATGAATGCGCGCAGCTTCGGCAGGACCTGATGCCTTTCGGGGTAGTAGAGAAAGACACCCGGCGAGCTGACGGCAAATGCCGTCAGCAGCGTCTTCAGGCGTCCGTCCGCGATTGGCGAACTGGCAATCGGGCCGGGCACCTGGGCAAGTCCGGCGCCCTGGATCGCGGCTCCGAGGAGCGTGGGGTAGTCGTGCGCGATGAGTGGTCCGCTGACGATTGCCTCGATCGCCTTGTTGCCTTGGGCAAAGCGCCACGGTGCGACGGTGCCGTTCGATCGACGCAGGCGCAGGCAGGCGTGGTGGCGCAGATCCTCGATGCGCTCCGGCACCGTTCGGGAACGTAGGTATTCGGGACTGCCGACCACCATCATCGGGAAGGACGGCGACAGTCGGACGGCAACCATATCGGGCGCGATCAAATCGCCCATGCGGATGCCGGCGTCGAACCCCTCGGCTGCAAGGTCGGTCAGTTCGCCGCTTGCCACGACCTCCAGTTCGATCTCGGGATAGGCCTGGCAGAAGGACGCTATCATCGGCTCCAGCAGTGTCGGCACCACCGCGGGCGGTACCGAGAGGCGCAAAAGGCCCGCCGGCCGCTGCCCTATCCCGCGCGCGATCTCGCTGGCGGCGATCAATTCCTCGAACGCGGGCCGGGCGCGCGCGAAGAAGCGCTCGCCCGCCTCGGTCAGTCCGACGCTGCGGGTCGTGCGGACGAAGAGCGCGGCGCCGATGCGCGCCTCGAGCGTCCGTATGGCCTGGCTGATCGCCGACGGGGTGACGCCAAGCTCCGCCGCCGCCTTGCGGAAATTGCGATACCTGGCGACGCTCAGGAACACCTCGACGCCGTCAAGCGCGCCATGCCTGACTGTGAAGTTCTGCTTCATGACCCATCGACATTATCGCGGATAGTTGCCGGCACAAAGCGGTCGTACCTCTGTTGTGGATTGGAAGCCTGAAGGAAGCGGCAAATGACAGACGATTTCGATCGCGTGCGCGATCACTACCGCGCGACCGGTCTGGCCGAGCGCCTGAAGATGGCGCTGGCTGTTTTGGGCCCGGACGGACAGCGGCTCAAGCCTGAGCAACTTGCCACCCTCGACCAGTTCCACACCCGCGGGCTCGCCGCGACGGCCGAGCTTGCCAAATTGGCCGGCATAACGGCCGGCATGTCGGTGCTCGACGTCGGATCGGGGGTGGGCGGGCCGGCCCGGTTTCTCGCCGCGACCTACGACTGCGAGGTGACAGGCATCGACCTCAGCGAGGCGTTCGTCGAAGCCGCGCAATATCTGACTGCGCGGACGGGGCAGGGTGGAACCGTTTCGTTCAAGGCCGGCAGCGCGCTGGCGCTTCCCTTCGACGACGGCGGCTTCGACGTCGTGTTGCTGCAGCATGTGGCGATGAACATCGCGGACCGCCCGCTGCTTTATGGCGAGATCCGGCGCATGCTGAAGCCGGGCGGAAAATTCGCCACCTTCGACGTCGTGCTGAACGGCGGCGACCCGCACTACCCGGTGCCCTGGGCGAAGACGCCGGCGGAAAGCTTCCTGCTCTCCGCCGCCGCGACCTGCGAGGCGATCGAGGTCGCGGGGTTCCGCATGCTTGTCCAGCAGGACGATACCGCGGAAGCCAAGACCTGGTTCGCGGCGCTGCGGGCGTCCGGGCCGCCGCCTTCGCTTAATCTCGGCGTCGTCATGGGGCCGGGTTTCGCGGATTTCGCAGCCAATCTCGGGCGCAATCTGATGGAAGGCCGGCTGGGTGTCATGAGTGCCGTGTTCGAAGCCGTTCCAATCAAGAGCTGAGAGGAGACGAAAAATGTCGCCAGCGACGATCTTCAACATCCATCTCGTCCTGGGCTATGTGCCCTGGCTGCTTTGCTTCGGCACTTACATATGGCCAAAGCTCAAGCTCATGGACCATGTCGAGGCGCAGCGCGCCATCGCCACGCTGCACAGCTTCCGCTTCTTCGGGCTGGTCTTCCTGCTTCCGGGCGTCGTCGGTCCGAACCTGCCCGCAGGCTTCGCCGTCTTTGCCGCCTATGGTGACTTCGCGACCGGACTTCTGGCCATGCTGGCGCTGCTGGCGGCGAGGAGGCCGTCGATCTTCTGGCCGCTCGTCGTCGCCTTCAATGTCGTCGGAATCGTCGACATTGTCGTCGACTACTATCACGGCACCGTGCTCGACCTTCCATCCCTGGCCGGGCAGTTGGGTGCGACCTACGCGATCCCGATCATCTATGTGCCCCTGCTGATGGTCACGCATGTCGCCGCCTTCTATCTGCTGGCTCGCCCACAGCCCAAGCCCGCGACGGCCACCGGCGATCAGGAAACAGGCGGCCTCAACTCCCTCCGCTCTCCTTCATCCGCTCGATGATCTCGGTCATCAGCGTTTCCTGCCTCGCGTTCCGTTCGCATCCTTCGGATCGTCCTTGCTGTGTCCGAAACAAAGGAGCACCGCAATGGCCCTTATGGTCGTTATTTACCCGACGCCGAAGGACGTTCAGGCGTTTGATCGACACTACTTCGATATCCACGTGCCTCTCGCCAAGAAGCTTCCGGGTCTCAGGAAATACGAGGTCAGCGACGGCCCCATCGTGACGCCCGTGGGAGCCTCCGGCATTCATCGGATCGGAGCGCTGTATTTCGACGACCTTGCGACGCTTGAAAAAGCGTTCGCAAGCCCGGAGGGACGAGCAGCCGGGGCGGATCGCCGAATTTACGCACCTGACGACTCGGGTGTTCAGATGTTCCTTTTCGACAATAGGGAGGTCTGAGCCCGCCCTGTTCGGCGGGCGAACGGATGAAATGACGGCCAATCGGCCTCGATGCAGCCTAGTACACCGGCGCAGCCATGTGCGTTGGCGTCGGCCATTCGGCCGTGATGTCCGGCTGCACCGGCCGTTCGAGATAGGTCGACAACACGACGTAGCTGCGCGTCGAGACCACGCCCGGCGTCTCATAGATCCGCGACAGCAGCCCTTCCAGCGCCCGCGTGTCCTCGGTGCGCACCTTGAGCAGCATGCAGGTGTCGCCGGCGACGGAATGGATCTCCTCCACTTCCGGACATTCCGAGATCGCCATCAGCTCCGGCGTCTTGCCCCAGCCTCTTGTGTCGATATGCACGAAGGCGAGCAGCGGCTTCTTCACCGCCTTCGGATCGATGATCGCCGAGGTGGCGCGGATGGCGCCGCTGCGCCTGAGCCGCTTCACCCGCTCATGCGCGGCCGGCGGCGAGAGGCCAACACGCTCGCCAAGCTCGGCATAGCTGATGGTCGCGTCCTCGACGAGCACGCCTAATATTTTTCGGTCGATCGGGTCGACCTCGCGGGTAGGTTGCCTGTTCCGCTGAACGTCATCTGTTTCTGCGTCCATATGGAAATTCTCCATTGATGCTGAATTTAATTCGGCCATTATGGAGATATGTCGAACAGTGATCAATCAGCAATTCTGACCGCCGCGCCCCGCATGCCGATTCCGGCGGCGGCCTACCTGCTCACCGGCTGCATCGCCGTCATCGGCTCCAACTCGCTGGTTCTCGGGCCGATCGCGCCCGCCGTCGCGGCATCGTTCGGGGCGAGCGTGCCGGCGGTGATGACGGCCGCTGCCGCTTTCGGCCTCGGCACCTCGGCCAGCGCGCTCTTCCTCGCCCGCTACATCGACAGGATCGGCGCGCGCCGCATGCTGCAGGGCGCTTTGCTGCTGCTCGCGCTGGCGCTGATCGCCAGCGCCCTGGCGCCGACGGTGGCGGCACTGGTCGCTGCCCAGTTCGTCGCCGGCATCGCCGCCGGCGTCGCCATGCCGGCGATCTATGCCAGCGCGGCGGCGATCGCGCCGCCCGGCCGCGAGAGCGGCACCATCGGCGTCGTGCTGACCGGCTGGACGCTGTCCATGGTCGCCGGCGTGTCGCTGTCGGCCGTGCTTGCCGATCTCATCCATTGGCGCGCCGTCTTCTTTGCCGTGGCGCTTCTGGTCGGCACCGCCGTCGCCGGCCTTACCGCGAGCTCGCTGCGCGACGCCCGGAAAAGCGGTCCCGCGCCTTCGCCGCTCGGCGCCCTGGCCGTGCCTGGGATCGTCCCGCTGCTGATCGCTTGCGGCGCCTTCATGACCGCCTTCTACGGCGTCTATGGCTATCTCGGCGATCATCTGCATAAGGATCTCGGCGAACCCGTCAGCGCCAACGGCCTTGCGGCGATCGCCTATGGCCTCGGCTTCGGTGCTGCCGCGCTTCTCGACGGCGTCATCGATCGCCTCGGCGCCCGCCGCGTCATGCCTTTCGCCTATCTCCTGGTCGCCGCGGTCTATGTCGCTATGGCCTTGGCTAGCGGCGTCTTCGGCCTGCTGATGGCAACGATAGCTGCCTGGGGCCTGGCCAATCATTTCGGGCTCAACGTGCTGGTGATGCGGCTGACCGCGCTCGATCCCGCGCGGCGCGGCACCATCATGGGCCTGAACAGCGCGGTCACCTATCTTGCGGTCACCATCGGCACCGCCGGCTTCGGCCCGCTCTACACAGGTCTCGGCTTCGCCAACTGCGCCTTGATCGCCGCCGGATTGATGCTGGTGGCGGCAGGTGCCGCGGCGTGGCGGTCGGCGGCCTGACTGTCCACGCAGTCAGTTCGGGCTCGCAACGACGACCGTGCGCGCCGCCCTTAGCAGCCATGGGCATGCATAATAGTCGCTGATCCGATTGATGATCCCGTTGGTGGCTTCGATCCGAACCGGATAGGCCGGTTTCCAGCCGGCTTCGTCCCGGTGGACCACGAGCAGCACGATCTCGTCATCGACCGTGCCAATCGTCATCTGCCAGTTCGCCTTGCCCTTTTCATATTCGACGAAGTAGATCGATTCCGACAAGTGTCCCCTGAAGCAGTCCGAGACCCGCAGTTGCGCGTCGGCGCTGGTCAATGCCCGCACACCGTCCCAGTCACGGCGGTTGAAGAGTTCGATATAGCGGTTGAGCAGTTTCGACAGCTCAGGGTCCGGCGAAGGCTCCTGGCGCACGGCCGGCTGCTCCGGCAGCGCGGCCAGCTTGGCGCGGCCACGGCTCAATGCGGCTTTGACGCCACCGACCGTCGATCCGACGAGATCGGCAATCTCTTCCAGCGAATGGTCGAAGACGTCTTTCAGCAGAATGCAGGCCCGTTCTTTCGGAGGCAGGTGGATCACCAGCCGTTCGATGGCACGATCGGCGCCCTGGCCGGCGGGTTCGACCGGCAGAACGATCTCGTCGACCGCGAAATTGGCTTCGGCGCGTCGGCGTGTTTGCTGGTTGCGCAGGAAATCGATGCAGCGGTTGTGCGCGGTGCGAAACAGCCATGAACGAAGAGCGCCCGGATCGTCGATCATCTCGATCTTGCGATAGATCTCGAACAGCGTTTCCTGCATCACGTCCTCGCCGTCGAGCGCCGAGCCGGTCATACGCGAGCAATAGCGGTGCAGCCGTTGCCGCAAATGCGCGACCGTTTCCAGGAATGCGGCGTAACGAATGTCGAAGAGCCCGGTGGGCTCAAATCTTGGCTGAATCGTCATGACAACACGAATACCGTTCTGCATGTCTTACCGGCGCAAGGTCCGCCCACCTTACATCGTCCTGATGTCATCGGGAGTCCGATCGAAGCGATCGTGCCTGCCATCGACATGCATTACCGGCGCGGTCGCCAGTTCATCCGGATCGATCCCGTCGAGAGCCGCAATCGGAATGGCGAAGACGATACCGCCAAGCATCGGGATGTCGCCGCGCGCCGGCATGCGCACGCCGCAGGTCGCGCAGAAGTGATACTGGATGCTGGGCGCTTCCCTGCCGGGCGGGATCCACTGATATTCGGCCTGCGCTTCGGCCCCAGACGTGAGGCGAAAGTGCTGAGGACCGACGAACCCCACCCAGGAGCGAGTCTTGGTGCATGTCGAGCAATTGCATTTGACGGTTCCCCGGCTGAGGTCGATCGGCCTCGAATCGAACTTTGCCGCAATGGCAGCTTCCTGCGTAGGTCTTCAGCATATCCCGATAATCTCAGCGCTCGCCGACCGGCGCGCGCCGGCCTGCCTCCAAGACGTATGCCGGCGATAAAAGGATACGTGGCGTGAGACGGGTTCTCGCGGCAGGCATCTGGCATGGTCGAGTTCATTGCGCGCCGCCGTCATTTCAGCACGCGATAGGTCAGCGTCACGACGCCGCTTTCGAACCGGCGGGTGTCCGTTAGCTCCAGCCTGACCAGCGAAGGATCGACATCCTGGAAAGCGCGCTTTCCGGAGCCGACCCGCGTCGGCAGGATCGACAACTGATATTCATCGACCAGCTTGCCGGCGAGCAGGGTCTGATCGAGCTGGGTGATGCCGTATTTCAATATGTCGCCGCCGCCCTCAGCCTTGATCGCGGCGAGGCCATCGACAACGTCGCCTTCGATCAGGGAAGCGTTCCAGCCGACATCTTTCAGGGTTCGTGACGCGACCAGCTTCTTCAGCCCGTTCATGCGGTCCATATACTTGCCCTGAATCTGCGGCCATCGGCTGGAAAACAGCTCGTAGGTCACACGCCCGAGCAGGAAATACTCCGCCTCGCCGGCCTTGGCATAGGAATGTTCCAGCGCATCTCCGACAAAGAAGGGCGATGCCCAGTTCATCGGCGCCTCGATCACGCCGTCGAGCGAGACGAAGCTGCCGATTATCAATTTCCTCATCACAAATTCTCCTGTTGAAGGGCCGGTGCTGCTAGGACGTTTGGGATGCGCTCCGGGATACGTGGCGCGGCAAATTTTTTTTGAGGACCGGGGTTGGCTTGCCGATGCCTCGGGTCCTTCGATATGCCCTGGAAGTGAAACGGCCGGATCGGAAGCGCGATGAAGACGACCCTTGAAGTCACGGCCGAGCCCTTGCCGCGGGACCTTGCCTTTGTTGGCGAGAGCCTTACCGCTTTCAATGACGGCGATGTCGGCGCGTCGGGCCGCAAGACGCTGGCCGTCTTCGTCCGGGACGATGCCGGCGCGATCGTCGCCGGCATCTCCGGCTACACCGCCTGGGGCTGGCTCTATGTGCAATGGCTCTGGGTCGACGAAAGGCTGCGCGGCCGGCGCATCGCCGCCGGCATGCTGGAGGCCGCCGAACGGGAAGCGCTGGCGCGCGGCTGCCAGGCCGCCTGGATCGACACCTTCAATCCAACCGCCGCCAAGGTCTATCAGCGCCAGGGCTACCAGCCGTTCGGCACGCTTGCCGACTTCCCCGTCGGCCGCAGCCGCATCTTCCTGCAGAAGAAGTTGTCTTAACCCGCCAGCTTTCCGCCGCGCATCGGCTGCGGCACCCCGGTGGTGCTCGGAAAGCTGATCGGCAGGCCGCGCAGCACGCGCACAGCGAGGAACGCAAAGCACTCCGCTTCCACCGCGTCGCCCTTCCAGCCAAGGGCCTCGGCTTGGACCACTTCGACGCGAGCGCGGCTCTCGAGCATTGCCATCATCGTCGGGTTGCGGCGACCGCCGCCGCTGACCGCCAATCGTTTCGGCCGGCGCGGCAACAGGTCGAGCGCCTTGCCGACGGCCGACACGGTGAAGGCCGTCAGCGTCGCAGCCCCATCCTCCACGCCGAGCCCGTCGGCCATCGCCGCGGTGAAGTCGAAGCGGTCGAGCGACTTCGGGTAGGGCTTTGTCAGATAAGGATGCTGGAGCAGCCGCTCGAGCCTTGCCTCGTCGACCGTGCCGGCGGCCGCCAGCCTGCCGTCGCGATCCATCTCGCCGAGACCCTTCGACTTGACGAAATCATTGACCGGCGCATTGGCCGGACCGGTGTCGAAGGCGACGATTGCGTCCTTGCCGTCCCACCAGGTGATGTTGCCGACGCCGCCGAGATTGAGCACGGCGGTGTCGCCGCTGGCGTCCGCCTCCTTGAGCAGCGCCGCATGGTAGGCGGCAGCCAGCGGCGCGCCTTGCCCGCCGGCCGCCACATCAGCCGAGCGGAAGTCATAGGCGACCTTGGTGCCGAGCAGGACGGCCATCAACTCGCCGTCACCAAGCTGACGCGTCCTCCCGATCTTGCCCGGCTGCGGCGCGCGATGCAGCACGGTCTGGCCATGGAAGCCGACGACGCCGATATCGGCCATGGTCATGCCGTGGCTCTCGACAAGATCCCTGACCGCGGCTGACTGCGCGCGCGTCAGCGCTTCCTCGGCTTCACGGAAGATCGCCGGCTCCGGCCCTTCGAAATTCCAGGCGC
Source organism: Mesorhizobium sp. M1D.F.Ca.ET.231.01.1.1 (assembly GCF_003999155.2). Taxonomy (NCBI): domain Bacteria; kingdom Pseudomonadati; phylum Pseudomonadota; class Alphaproteobacteria; order Hyphomicrobiales; family Phyllobacteriaceae; genus Mesorhizobium; species Mesorhizobium sp. M1D.F.Ca.ET.231.01.1.1. Next base: position 28,159 of record NZ_RZOZ02000013.1, on the reverse strand, counting down.
GCGCCTGGCACAGCGTCTCTTCGAGAAGCGAACGGATCGATTGCGGGTAGGGAGCCAGAGTATAGGTGCCGAAGTCGGCGATGCGCTCGCCGTCGGTCTTGATCAGCGCCACGTCGATGTTGCCGTCAAGCACCGTGCCGGTCATCAGGCCGACGGCCCAGATCGGTTCCATGGTCGCTCCTCGAATCGCCTTTGAACCACGTGTCGGACGGATCGGCCCGACAGGCAAGTCTCTAGCGGACTCCGGGACCCGTCACCCTATACCGCCAGCTTTTTGCGTCGCGCGCCGAAATTGGAGCAACGTCGTTCTTGCCTCTTGCCGTCGAAGGCGCGAGCCTATCGAGGGCCGCGCAAGGAACGATTAACTATCCGCTGCGATCCTAGGCAACCATGACGGGCCGCTGGCGCCGCTGCGGGCCGCGGTCTCGACACTCAACGCGCTCGGCGTCGCCTGCATCGCGATGCCGTGCAACACCGCCCATCATTGGTTCGACCAGCTGGCGGCGGGTTCGCGCGCCGAGATCATCCACATCGGCGACGCGGCGGTGGCGGAAATCAGCCGCAGCCTGGACAGGGGCCGCGTCGCGAACCTCGCAACCCGGGGCACGCTGGTCTCCGGCTTCTATCAGGAGCGGATTTCGGCGGCCGGATTCGAGCACTGCATTCCCGAAAGCACGGAGTTTCAGGAGCGGGTCGACAGCGCGATCGCCCTCGTCAAGGTCGGCTCCATCGCCGATGCGGCGACCGAGACCGAGCGCGCGCTTCATCTCGCGCAACTGGCCGGCGCCGATGCCGCCCTGCTCGGCTGCACCGAACTCTCGGTGGTGGCCGCCAGCCTCAACGACACGAACGGATTGAACGTCATCGACAGCAATGCGGCTTTGGCGCGGGCTTGTCTGACGCGATTGGGCTTTGCCACGCAGGAAGCCAGAGGACTGCCGACCATGTCGCGGCTGCGGGAACACGATCGATTGCCCTGGTCCGCGGCGCAACGGGCTTCATAGGCGCCGCTTCGACCTTTCGCCGCGCCGAATGTCTGCCCGACGGCGGCCAGCGTTCTCCAAGTCATAAAATCTTTGAGAGAATATTTTCCACCTTCCGTTCGATAGGAAAAGCGCTTCTTTGCCCCGGCGGGCAGCATTGGTGATGCTGACATCAAGGCTTCGCGCTCCGCCAGGCCGAAATGAATTCAGGATCGCAAGGAACGCATCATGTCCGACCTCGGCAACGCTTCAAAACCTCTCGTTACGTCAATCACCAGGCGCGCCGGACTTGCCGCGCTCTTTGCCGCGACATTCGCCGTCATCGGCCTCACGGCGCCCTCGCCGTCCTTCGCCGAGAACAAGAAGGCGATCAAGGTCGGCATCATCAGCGGCGAGGACGAGGATGTCTGGCGCGTCGTCGTCGCCGAGGCGGCCAAGAAAGGGCTGACGATCGAGACCGTCGTCTTCAACGACTATACCCAGCCCAACGAGGCGCTGGAGCGCGACGAGATCGACGCCAACGCCTTCCAGCACAAGCCCTATCTCGACAACCAGATCAAGACGCAAGGCTATCACATCGTGCCCGTGGGCTATACTGGCGTCTGGCCGATCGGCCTCTATTCGAAGAAGCACGCCAAGGTCGCCGACCTGCCGGAAGGCGCCGTCATCGGCCTGCCCAACGATCCCTCCAACGAAGGCCGCGCGCTGCATGTGCTGGAGCATGAAGGCCTGATCAAGCTGAAAGACGGCACCGGCATCCTGGCGACCACCGCCGACATTGCCGAGAACCCGAAGAAGCTCGAGATCAAGGAGCTCGATGCCGGCATTGTCGGCCGCTCGGTCGACGATCTCGACGCCGCCGTCGTCAACACCGACTGGGCGCTGAAGAGCGGCCTGACGCCGGAAAACCGCATCGCGCAGGAGCCGGTGGCCGACAATCCCTACCGCAACTTCATCGCCGTCAAGGCCGGAGCTGAGAACGAGCCCTGGGTGAAGACCCTGGTCGCCTCCTACCAGAACGAGACGGTGAAGGCCGAGTTCGACAAGGTCTACAAGGGCACCGGGATCAGCGCCTATTGATCGGCGCCTGGCTAGCAGCAACGGGCAGTCCGCTGTCGAGCGGACCGCCATCGCGTTTGCGCGGCGCAGAAACGGAAGGTGAGATGAACCAGCATGTCACGGCCGAGCCGGCCGATCCGGTCCACATCCAGCCCAACGGGTCGGAGGATGTTGTCCGCCTCGTCGATCTGAAGCGCCGCTTCGGCGCGACGGCGGCGCTCGACGGCGTTTCGCTCACGGTGCGCAAGGGCGAGATCCTCGGCATCATCGGCCGCAGCGGCGCCGGCAAGTCGACCCTGATCCGTTGCCTCAACGGCCTGGAGCGTCCGGATTTCGGAGATGTCTTCATCGAAGGCCGCGAGATCAGCCGCCTGGGCGAACGCGCCTTGCAGCCGCTGCGCCGTCGCATCGGCATGGTCTTCCAGCACTTCAACCTGTTGTCGGCGAAGACGGTCGAGGACAACGTCGCGCTGCCGCTCAAGATCGAAGGGCGGCCGCGTGCCGAGCGCCTGGCGCGCGCTGCCGAGCTGCTGCAGCTCGTCGGCCTGTCGGAGAAGGCCAAGGCCTATCCGGCGTCGCTGTCGGGCGGGCAGAAGCAGCGCGTCGGCATCGCCAGGGCGCTCGCGGCCCGACCGGCGCTGCTTCTATCCGATGAGGCGACCTCGGCGCTCGATCCGGAGACGACGCGCTCGATCCTGGCGCTGCTCAAGGACATCAATTCCAGGCTCGGCCTCACCATCCTGCTCATTACGCACGAAATGGAGGTGATCCGTTCGATCGCCGACCGCGTAGCGGTGATTGATGCCGGGCGGATCGTCGAGGAAGGCGCCGTCTGGCAGGTCTTCGCCGATCCAAAATCCGAGATCACCAGAAGCCTGCTCGGCGGCATACGGCCGCAACTGCCGCCCGAGATCGCCAGCCGGCTCGCGGCGGGCGAGGGGACGGAAACGATCCTCAGGATCGATGTGGCGGGCGAGGCCGCCCGCGGCGCATTGCTGTCGGATCTCGCCGCGATGGTGCCCGGCCCGTTCCGCCTCGTGCATGGCGGCGTCGACCATGTCCAGCGGCAGCCTGTCGGCACGCTGTTCCTGGCCGTTTCCGGAGCCGACAATGCGCATCTCGCGCGAACAACGACATTCCTGAAAGACCGCGGCGCGCGGGTGGAGGTGCTTGGCCATGTCGCCGGTCCTGTTTGAACTCCTGCTCCGCTCGATCTGGGAGACCGTGCTGATGACCGGCGCTTCCGGCCTCATCTCGCTGGTCTTCGGCCTGCCGCTTGGACTGGCGCTGGTCGCCACCGATCGCGGCGGCATTGGCGAAAGCCTCTGGGTGAATCGTATCCTCGGCGCTTTGATCAACGGCTTCCGCTCGGTGCCCTTCATCATCCTTTTGGTGGCGCTGATCCCGGTGACGCGGCTGATCGTCGGCACCTCGATCGGCACCTGGGCGGCGATCGTTCCGCTGTCGATCGCGGCCACGCCCTACTATGCCCGCATCGCCGAAGTCTCGCTGCGCGAGGTGGACCACGGCCTGATCGAGGCGGCGCGCGCCATGGGCGGCAACCGCTGGACGATCATCCGCGAGGTGCTGGTGCCGGAAGCGCTGCCGGGCATCGTCGCCGGCTTCACGGTGACGCTGGTGACGCTGGTCGGCGCCTCGGCCATGGCCGGCGCCATCGGCGCCGGCGGTCTCGGCGATCTTGCCATCCGCTATGGCTACCAGCGGTTCGAGACCAGCGTCATGATCGCCGTGGTCGTCGTCCTGATCGTGCTTGTCTGCGGCATCCAGTGGATCGGCGACCGGCTGGTCGCGCGGCTGGATCATCGCGCATGAACGACGCGCGGCAGGCGATGGTCGCAATGAACGCAATTTGCCGCAAAGCGTCGGAATTGAGCGGCGGCTTGCTCCGTTTGCGGTGAGATTGGTCGGCGCGTTTCTTCACCTGCAATGACGCGCATGTCATCGTTGCCGTGAGAGGAGCCTGTCCATGGCAAGAATAATTCCCGTGCTCGATCTCGACCGCCTTGAGCAGGGCGAATCGGAACTGCGGACTTTCCTGTTTGATCTGCGCACCGCCGCCCGCGATGTCGGCTTCTTCTATCTCAGCGGCCACGCCATAACACAGCCGGACATCGACGCCGTGCTCGATGCCGCGCGGCGGTTCTTCGCGTTGCCGGAAGCCGACAAGCTCGGCATCGAGATGGTGAAGTCGCCGCAGTTCCGCGGCTATACGCGTGCCGGTGGGGAGCTCACCAGGGGCAAGGCCGACTGGCGCGAGCAGCTCGACGTCGGCGTCGAGCGCGCGACCATTTCGCAAGGGCGGGGCGTGCCTGCCTGGACGCGGCTGCAGGGCCCGAACCAGTGGCCGGCCGCGCTGCCCGAGCTGAAGCCGGCGCTGCTTGCCTGGCAGGGCAAGGCTACCGAGGTTGCGATCCGCCTGCTCAAGGCTTTCGCGCTGTCGCTCGACCAGCCGGAAGACGCCTTCGATCCGATCTATCGCGGCGAGCCCAACCACCGCATGAAGATCGTGCGCTATCCCGGCCGCGATGCCACCGGCGATGACCAGGGCGTCGGCGCGCACAAGGATGGCGGCTTCCTCACCCTTTTGCTGCAGGACGAGAACAAGGGGCTGCAGGTCGAATATGACGGCAGCTGGGTGGATGTGGACCCGATTCCGCGAACGCTGGTCGTCAATATAGGCGAGCTGCTGGAACTGGCCTCGAACGGCTATCTGCGAGCAACTGTGCACCGCGTCGTCACGCCGCCGGCCGGCATCGAGCGGATTTCGGTTCCCTTCTTCTTCAGCGCCCGGCTCGACGCGACGATTCCGCTGCTCGACCTGCCGGAGGAACTGGCGGCCGAGGCACGGGGCCCGGCCAGCGATCCCGACAATCCGCTGTTCCGCAACGTCGGAACCAACGTGCTGAAGAGCCGGCTGAGGTCGCATCCCGACGTGGCGCGCCGGCATTACGCCGATCTCCTGGAAAAGGCAGCGGCCGCAGGCTGAAATTTTGTGCTGTCCGAGCGATATTTTTTCGCGTTTCGCTCAGTTTTTGGAAATCAGTTCGTCGCAAACCGGCCGGCCAAGGCCCAAATAACGGGTGTCGTCCGGTGTTTTCCTCCCATTGCGCCGGGCGATGTTCCCCTCTGAAGGTTATGACCTTCATTTTTTGGCCGGGCCGCTTTCGCGCCCGGCCTTTTTCTTTTGGGGCAAGGACATCGCACTGCGGCTACCATCCCGCAATTGTGCAAAGAAGAGAAGATTGGCGGGGCAAGCGAAGGCGATGCGGATCGCACCAAAAAGGTCCGAAATCCGAAGCGATCCGTCGTCCGTCGGCATTCGACCGGCCCGATGAAGGAGCCCGACATCGTTGATCTTATAATTAACATGTAAATTAGGTCTTGACGCGGAATGCCAAGCATCGTTTTTTAAGCCAATGCTGCTTCCGTGGACGAGATTGCCGCTCTCGGCAAGGCCGCGGATAGAGCTGCGATACGAGCCTTAAAATTTTGCCGCAAATTGTATTGTATTGGATTTCTCGGAGACCTGAATTTGCTGCCGTCCACCCCCCGCCGCTCTTTGCCGATGGCTCTTCTGCGCGCTCGCGAAGTGATCATGGCGCATTTTCGGCCGATGCTTGTCCGCCACGACATCACCGAGCAGCAATGGCGCGTGCTGCACGTGCTTGCCGAAGCCGGGCCGCTGGAAGCGACCGAACTCGCCAACCGCGCCTCGATCCTGCCGCCCAGCCTCACCCGCATCATCAGAGCGATAGAGGTGCGGGCATTCATTACCCGCAACAAGGTCAAGGAGGACGGCCGCCGCGCCCTGCTCGCCATCAGCCCGGCCGGCGTGGCGCTGGTCGAAGAACTGGCGCCCGAGCGCTTCGCTATCTACGAGGCGATCGAGAAGCGCTACGGCGCCGAAGAGCACGCGCGCCTGCTGGAGATGCTGGAAAACCTGATCCAGTCGGAGTCGACCGAGAACTGAGGGGCCGAACCTCGTCCGGCCGGGGTGCGACGCGCTCCAGCTTCTTCGGATGCTGTTCCCGCCGAAGGCTGGCGCGGCCGGTCCAATTGCAAAGCCTGAAATCGGCGTAAGAGCTAAGCCATGAATCGCGGCAGCCCTGCCGCCAGCGCATCGACGGCCAGCCGCACTTTCAGCGGCAGGTGCGGCGTCTGCAGCCAGAGCGCGTGGCAGTCGTAGAGATAGTCCGGCTGGTCGGGCAGCAGACGGAGGAGCGCCCCGGCTTCGACGCGCTCGCGCACCAGCCAGTAGGGCAGCCAGGCGAGACCCATGCCGTCGGTTGCGGCATCCGCGATGGCGTCGAGATCGTCGAGCCGCAGCCGGCCGGTCGGCGCGATCTCCGTGACCGAACCGTCGTCGCGCGGGAACAGCCACGGCTGCAGCGCCTGGCCGAGCCGCCGGTAGATGATCGCCTGATGGCCGGCGATGTCTTCGAGCCGACGCGGCCGGCCGAACCTTTCGACGTGGGTGGGCGAAGCGCAGACGATCATGCGCTGGCGCGCGACGCGGCGCCCGATGATGCCGGCCCTGTCATCCAGCGTTCCGGTGCGGATCGCGAGGTCAAAACCGTCCTCGACGAGATCGGCGAAGCGGTCGCTGAGCGACAGGTCGAGCTCCAGCGTCGGATAACGCCGGGCAAGCTCGAGCAGGACCGGCGTGACGCAGTGGCGGCCGAAATGCGCCGGCATCGTCACGCGCAATTTTCCGCGCGGCTCGGACAATTGGTCGGCAGCCAGCGCATCCGCGGCTTCCGCTTCCGCCAGCACGATCCGGCAGCGCTCGTAATAGGCGCGCCCGAAATCGGTCAGGCTCTGCCGGCGCGTCGTGCGGTTGATGAGGCGCACGCCCAGCCGCTCCTCGAGGAAGCGGACATGCTTGCCGACCATCGGGCCTGACAGGTCGAGTGCCGCCGCGGCGGCCGCGAACGAGCCGAGGTCGACGGCTTTGACGAACACTTCCATGCTTTCGAGGCGGTCCATATTGCAAACCACTGGTTTCGACTGTTCTGCGTGCGGTCGGATTTATCCCTCCGCTGCGCGCCTGCATAGTCCATTCCGTCAATTGGATTTGGAGTCGCATGATGGCAAGGGTTGTTCGCTTTCACGCTCGCGGCGGTCCGGAGGTGCTGCGCATCGAGGACGTCGAGGTCCCGCCGCCCGGTCCGGGCGAGGTGCGGATCCGCGTCAAGGCGCTGGGCTTGAACCGCGCCGAAGCCTCGCTGCGCAAGGGCAGCTATATCGAGACGCCGGCGCTGCCGTCAGGTCTTGGCCTCGAGGCGGCAGGCATCGTCGAGGCGGTCGGCGAGGGCGTCGATGATTTTGCGCCAGGCGATGCCGTCAGCATCATCCCGCCGCATTCGATGGGGCGCTGGCCGGCATATGGCGAGCTCGTCACCTTTCCGGCCAAGCTTGTCGTGAAGCATCCGCCGTCGCTCGGCTTCGAAGCCGCCGCCGCGACATGGATGCAATATCTCACCGCCTATGGCGCGCTGGTCGACATCGCCCGTCTCGGCCGCGGCGAGCCCGTCGTCATCACCGCCGCCTCGAGCAGCGTCGGTCTGGCCGCAATCCAGATCGCCGGGATGATCGGCGCCGTTCCGATCGCAGTGACGCGGACATCGGCCAAGAAGAGTGCTCTTCTCGATGCCGGCGCCGCTTATGTCGTGGCCTCGCAGGAAGAGAATCTCGAAGCGCGGCTGAAGGAGATCGCGCCGCAGGGCGTGCGCGTCGTCCTCGACGCGGTCGGCGGTCCGATCTTCGCGCCGCTGACATCGGCGATGTCGCGCGGCGGCATCCTCCTCGAATATGGCGGCCTGAGCCCCGAGCCGACGCCGTTCCCGCTGCTCGCGGTGCTGGCGAAGACGCTGACGCTGCGCGGCTACCTTGTCCACGAAATCACCGGCGATCCGGTGCGACTGGAAGCCGCCAAGGCCTTCATTCTCGACGGCCTCGCGTCGGGCGCGCTGAAGCCGGTGATCGCCAGGACCTTTCCGTTCGACAGGATCGTCGAGGCGCACCGCTTCCTCGAATCGGGCGAACAGTTCGGCAAGGTCGTCGTCACGGTTTGAGGCCCCAAAGAAAACGAGGCAGGTTGTCGGGGCCCGCGTCGGTCGTTCGTCCTCTGGCTGCAACGCGCAATCAGAGGAGCCTGCCAATGACCCCTACCATCACCGCCTTCGAACGGTCGCCCGATGGCGGCAGGGGGCAGGCACGCGACATGCGCGTTCGCTGGGCGCTTGAGGAAGTCGGCCAGCCTTACGACGTTCGCCTGCTCTCGTTCAGCGCGATGAAGCAATCCGCGCATCTTGCGGTCAATCCTTTCGGCCAGATTCCGACCTATGAGGAAGGCGATCTCTGCCTGTTCGAGTCCGGATCGATCGTGCTCCACATCGCGGAACGCCATGCAGGCCTGCTGCCGGACGACGTCAATGCCCGGGCGCGCGCCATCACCTGGATGTTCGCCGCCCTCAGCACGGTGGAGCCTCCGATCCTGGAATTCGTAACCGTCGTGATCCTAGAACGCGACGCGCCGTGGCGCGCTGAGCGCCTGCCCTTGGTGAACGACCGGATCCGCAAGCGGCTGACCGAGCTCTCCCGCTGCCTGGGTGATGCCGACTGGCTCGACGGCGCCTTCAGCGCCGGGGATCTTATGATGGTGACGGTGCTGCGCAGATTGAACCTGTCGGGACTGCTGGACGAATTCCCGAACCTCGCCGCCTACGTCGCCCGCGGCGAAGCGCGGCCTGCGTTCAAGCGCGCTTTCGATGCCCAGTTGGCGGTTGCCGCCGCCGCATCGACGCGCGGATGAGGGCTGTCGGGGGTGGGTCTTCCTGGTCTACCAAAGCATCATCCGATGGGGTCTGCTGTTGTTCACGGCCGAAGGCAAATCTGCCGCGCTGATCAGCCGCGCGCTTCCTGCCACCGTGCCTATGATGTTTTCTCCGAGATACTTCGCATGTGAACTATCTTGACAGCCGCCCGCCCAGCTTGCAGTGTATCCTTGACATGCAAACAGCGGTTCGGACCGACGCGCCGCCTCGGCGCGCGGCGCGCATATCCAGGACATCGACGGCCATGACTATGTCGACTTCGCGCTCGGCGACACCGGCGGCATGTGCGGCCACGCGCCCGAAGCGGTGACGCGCGCGGCGCTCCCCACCAGTTGCAGAACGGCAGCACCATGATGCTGCCCACCGAGGACAGCCTCCGGGTCGGCGAAGAACTCACGCGCCGCTTCGGCCTGCCTTACTGGACGCTGACCACCTCGGCCACCAACGCCAATCGCGGCGCCATCCGCATCGCGCGCATGATCACCGGACGCGACAAGGTGCTGGTCTTTTCCGGCTGCTATCACGGCGGCGTCGAGGAAGCGCATGTCGAGATCCGCGACGGCCGCGTCGGCATGCGCAACATGATCCATCCGAACGGCGTCGATCATTCCGCCGTCTCCAGGGTGGTCGAGTTCAACGACGTGGCGGCATTGGAGGACGCGCTGTCGCATGGCGACGTCGCCTGCGTGCTGACCGAGCCGCTGATAACCAATTTTGGCATGATCCCGGTCGCCGAAGGCTTTCACGCGGCACTGCGCGAAATCACACGCCGCACCGGCACGGTGCTGATCATCGACGAGACCCACACCATCTCCAGCGGTCCCGGCGGCTATACCGCGCTGCACGGGCTAGCCGGACATGCTGGTGGCCGGCAAAGCGATCGCCGGCGGCATTCCGGCCGGTGTCTTCGGCGTCTCGCAGGAAATCGCCGAACGGCTCTGGAAAATCGTGCCGATGGTCAATCCGCGCGTGCGCCAGTCCGCGCATCTCGGCATCGGCGGCACGCTCGCCGGCAACGCGCTTACCGTCGCCACCATGCGCGCGGTGCTGGAGGAGGTGCTGACGCCGGCCAATTTCGAACTCATGATCGCCAACGCCACGCGGCTGGCCGAGGCCGCGCGCGGCGTCATCGGCGGCAGCAAACTGCCCTGGCATGTGACGCAGGTCGGCGCCCGCGCCGAGATCATGTTCATGCCCAAGCCGCCGCGCAACGGCGCCGACGTCATTGCCGGCCGGCGCGGCGACCTCGAGACGCTGCTGCATGCCTTCTACATGAACGAAGGCATACTGGTGACGCCGTTCCACACCATGTTCCTGATGTGCCCGGCAACTTCGGCGGCCGATGTCGATCGCCACACCGAAGTCTTCGCTCGCTTCGTCGGTCTGGTTCGCGACGCGGGCATCGTCTGAAGCAATGGCGAACCCGTTCGCCCGCACGGGCAGGGTGGTGGCCCGCCGCGAGCGCGGCATCGGCATGGCATCCTCACGCGCTTCTCCCGGTCGGGCGCTTCCGTTCTCATGGCCAACCGCGCGCTGAATCCATCGGCGCCTGGTCTCCGGACCTTTCGGAAAAAGCAACCCGAAGCAGTCCTGTGCCATTTGACGTCTCATCTCCCACAAAATTTAAAACGTTTGCAATTCTGCGAAAGGCGATTACAAACGTTTCAACATCGAGTTCGGGAGGAACGATTGCCGGCCCGTGTCACCACGCTGAAAGAGCTTGCCGCCAGCCTCGGCCTGTCGATCACGACGGTGTCGCGGGCGCTTGCCGGCCATCAGCAGATCGCGCTGAAGACGCGCGAGCGTGTCACCCAGGCGGCGCGCCAGGCCGGCTATGTGCCCAACACCGCGGCGCGCACGCTGGTTTCCGGCCGCAGCGGCTTCGTCGGCCTGGTGCTGCCGATCCGCGGCCCTAATCTGGTCGATTCCTTCCTCGGCGAGTTCGTCACCGGGCTCGGCGAGGGGCTGGTGGCGCATGGCGCCGACCTCATCCTCGCCACGGCGGCGCAGGACCAGGCCGAACTGGCGGTATTGCGCCATGTCGTCGAATCCGGCCGGGCCGACGGCGTCGTCGTCACCCGTATCGCCGAAGTGGACGAACGCCTCGCCTATCTACGCAACCGCGGTTTTCCGTTCGTCGCGCATGGCCGGCTGCTCGACAGCGATTTTGCCTACAACTGGCTCGACACCGACGGCGCCCATGCCTTCGGCGAAGCCTTCGACATGCTCTACGATCTCGGCCACCGCCATTTCGGCCTGGTGACGATTTCCGAGCCGATGACGTTTCGACATCTCAGGCAGGACGGTCTCGCCGCGGCGATCGCCCGCCGCGGCGATCCTTCGGTGCGGCTCGACGTGGCGACCGCGCCCCGCTTCGATCGCGGCGCCCGTATCCAGGCCGTCAACCGCATGCTGCACGGTCCCGATCGGCCGACCGCGATCATCGCCCTGTTCGACGAACTGGCGCTGACGGTCATGGAGGAGGCGTCACGCGCCGGGCTCACGGTGCCGCGCGACCTCTCCGTCATTGGCTTCGACAACGTCGTCGCATCGGCCTATGCGCCGCCGGGCCTCACCACCTTCGACGCCTCGATCCGCCAATGCGCGCGCGAGATCGCCGACATGCTGCTCACCGTCATCGCCGACAAGCGGGCGGAGCCGCTGACCCGGCTGATCCGGCCGACGCTGGTGCCGAGGGCGAGCCATGGACCCGCGCCGCAGGCAAGAAACTGACGCCGGCGTGACGGCGCATATCCAGGGAGGAAAGAGCATGATCAACGCATTGAGGAAACTGGCGGGCGCGGCGCTGGCGCTGTCGCTGGCCACTGCGGGCGCCCACGCCCAGCAGGTGCTGTTCTGGTCGACGCAGGCGCGCCCGGTCGAGGAGACGCAGAAGATGCGCGACCAGGTCCTGAAGGGCTTCGACGGCCCGGTCGATTATCAGGTCGCCGAGGACGGCCCCTGGCTCACCCGCCTGCAGGCCGAATTGCAGGCCGGCTCCGGCGCCATCGGCCTGCTTGGCGGCCTGCATGGCGACTTCTCCACCGTCGGCGCCAGCCTTGTCGATCTCTCCGCCGTCGATGTCGGAGGGGTCAAGGTCAACGAGGCCTACAAGAAGCTCGGCATGCTCGGCACCGGCGAACAGAAATACATGCCATGGATGCAGGCCACCTATCTGATGGCCGCCAACAAGCAGGCGCTGCAATATCTGCCGCCGGGTGTCGATCTCAACACCATCACCTACGACCAGCTCATCGAATGGTCGAAAAACATCGCCGAAAAGACCGGCTCGCCGAAATTCGGCTTTCCGGCCGGCCCGAAGGGACTGAAGCACCGCTTCTTCGAAGGTTTTCTCTATCCGTCCTACACCGGCTCGATGGTGACCAAGTTCCGTTCACCGGAGGCCGAGACCGCCTGGAACAAGTTCAAGGAGCTGTGGCAGTACACCAATCCGAACTCGACCAATTACGCCTTCATGCAGGAGCCGCTGCTGTCGGGCGAGGTGTGGGTAGCGTTCGACCATGTCGCGCGCCTCGCCGACGCCTTCAACCAGAAGCCCGACGACTTTGTCGCCTTCCCGGCGCCGGCCGGTCCCGCCGGCCGCGGCTTCATGCCGGTGGTGGCCGGCGTCGCCATCCCCAAGACTTCGCCCGATGTCGACAAGGCCAAGGCGCTGGTCGCCTATATGCTGAAGCCGGAAACGCAGATCGCGACGCTGAAGGCGACCAATTTCTTCCCCGTCGTCGACGTCAAGCTGCCCGACGACATGCCGGCCTCGGTGAAGGCGTTTGGCCCGGCGATAGCCGCCATGACAAGCGCGCCCGATGCGCTGCCGGCGCTGCTGCCGATGGGGCTCGGCGATCTCGGCGGCAAGTTCAACCAGGTCTACACCGACAGCTTCGAGCGCATCGTGCTCGGCGGTGAGGACGTGCATGGCGTCCTCGAACAGCAGGCGGCGGCGCTCAAGGCGATCATCGACCAGGCCAAGGCGCCATGCTGGGCGCCCGACAAGCTGTCCGAAGGCGCTTGTCCGGTCGACTAGACCATGATCCCGAAAAGTGGAAGCCGGTTTTCGGAAAAGATCATGGTCAAACAATAAGATAATCCTCCCGAGGGGGCGCCCGGAGTTTGTTGCGCTCCGGGCGCCCAGACCGCAGCAAACAAGGACGCTAAGATGAACGGCAAGGCTCTGCCCTATCTGCTGCTGATGCCGGCGACGCTGTTCCTGTGCGTCTTCTTCCTCTATCCCTTTGTGCTTGTCGCTTTCGAAGCGGTGACCCGCGACGGCGCCTTCACCCTCGACAATTTCCGCGCCATGGCCGGCAACTGGAAGTTTCCGGCCACCGTCCGCAACACGCTGCTGCTTGCGGCAATCGTCGTGCCGATCCAGCTTGCCATGGCGCTGCTGATGGCAAGCATCGTCTCGCGGCTGGAAGCCGGGCGCAGTGCCGCGCTCTATATCTTCGCCATTCCGCTCGGCATTTCAGACCTTGCCGCCGGCCTTATCTGGCTCGCCATCTTCGACCAGTCCGGCTTCCTCAACACGCTGCTCTCCAGCCTTGGCATCGTCGACCGGCCGGTCATGTTCCTCGGCTACCAGAGCAAGCTCACCATCTTCATCGCCGTCGTTCTGGCCGAGATCTGGCGTGCCACGGCGATCATGATGGTCATTCTCGTCGCCGGCATGGGGCTGATCCCCAGGGAGTATCACGAGGCCGCTGAGGTCTTCGGCGCCGGCCCGTGGAAGCGCTTCGTGCGCATCACCCTGCCGCTGCTCCGCCCCTCGCTGCAGACGGCGATCATCCTGCGCGTCATTCTTGCCTTCGAGGTGTTCGCCGTCGTCGCGGCCCTTGGCGGAACCAATCTGCCGGTGCTGATGGGCGAAACCTACAACTGGCAATTCACGCTGCAGGATCGCAACGTCGCCGCCGCCTCGGCGCTGCTCATCCTCGCCATCTCGATCGGCTTCACGCTGTTCTTCCTGAGAGTGCTGCGCGTGCCCAAAGAGGCGCGGATATGAAGGAGGCACGGATATGAAGGAGGCGCGCATATGAGCGCCGTCGCCGAGGCGCCGGTCGCCGCGACCGCCGATGCCCGCAAGGCCGGAGGCTGGCTGTTCGTTGCCACCGCTATCCTGCTCTGCGCGTGGGTGCTGCTGCCGATCTATCTCCTGATCGTCAACGCGCTCTCGTCGCCGCAGGACGTGACCGGCTTTCCCAAGCGCTTCTTCCCGTCCTTCGATCTTGGCAGCCTGTCTTTCTTCATCAATTTCGCCGGCGTCGCCAGGGCGCTGTGGAACTCGGTGCTCGTCGCTACCCTGACGATGATCCTGTCCATTGGCTTTGGCGCGCCGGCTGGCTACGCGCTGTCGCGCTTCGATTTCGCCGGCAAGGGCACGTTCCGCTTCCTGGTGCTGATGACCCGCGCCTTCCCGTTGCCTCTCTTGGCGCTGCCGCTGGCGGTGATGTTCATCCGTACCGGCCTCGACGACACCGCGATTGGCCTGGCGCTGGTGCACACCACACTGGCGCTGCCCTTTGCCGTGCTGATCACCTTCTCGCTGTTCTCGGGCATTCCGGTCGAGCTGGAGGAGGCGGCCTGGACGCTTGGCTGCACACGCTGGCAGGCCTTTCGCAAGGTGATCCTCCCGCTGGCCCTGCCTGGCATCGCTGCCTCGGCGGTGTTCGCCTTCACCATTTCCTGGAACGAAGTGTTCGCGGCCGCCGTGCTTACCATAGAGAACCGCACGCTGACGGCCTTCCTGCTGCAGAGCCTCGGCGAGTCGCCGCTCTACCTCAAATTCGCCGGCGGCGCGGCGCTGGTCGTGCCGGCGCTGATCTTCATCTTCGCAGTCAGGAAATATCTGTTCGCCATGTGGGGGATCGCCAACCGATGACGTGCGCGACGGAGAATGCTCATGGCTGAAATCGCGATCAAGGGCGTGGCCAAGCGCTTCGGCGGCTTCACCGCGCTGCATCAGGTCGACCTCAGCATCGCCGACCAGGAATTCATGGTGCTGCTCGGCGCCTCCGGCTGCGGCAAGACCACGCTGCTCAGGATCGTCGCCGGGCTGGAGACGCCGAGCCAGGGCGAGGTCTGGATCGGCGGCCGCCGCGTCGACCATCTGCCGCCGCGCGACCGCGGCATCGCCATGGTGTTCCAGAACTACGCCGTCTTCCCGCATCTGACCGTGTTCGAGAACATCGCCTTCGGCCTGCGCATGAAGAAGCTGCCGCAGGCCGACGTCGAGCGGCGCGTCAACCGCACTGCCGAGCTGATGCATATCGAGCAGCTTTTGAAGCGCTATTCCGGCCAGCTATCCGGTGGCCAGCGCCAGCGCGTCGCCGTCGCCCGCGCGCTCGCCATGGAGCCGGACGTCATCCTGATGGACGAGCCGCTGTCCAACCTCGACGCGCTGCTCAGGCTGGAGATGCGGGCCGAGCTCAAAGGCGTGCTCGCGGCGTCGAAGACGACGACTATCTATGTCACCCATGACCAGGTCGAGGCGATGAGCCTCGCCGACCGCATCGCCGTCATGCATCAGGGCCGCATTGTCCAGGCGGCCTCGCCGGTCGAGGTCTACCGCAATCCGGCCGCGCGCTTCGTCGGCTCCTTCATCGGCAACCCGCCGATGAATTTCCTGCCGGCGTCCAAAGCCGCGAACGGCAGCTGGAGCGTGGCCGGCCTGACGCTGCCCGGCCCGAAATCGGACAGGCAAAAAATCGAATTCGCCATCCGCCCCGAGGACGTCGACGCCGGCGACAATGGATTGCGGGCCACAGTTCGCGTCATCGAGCCGCTCGGGCCGCACACGCTGGTCACCTGCGATGTCGAAGGCGGCTTGTTCCGCGCCGTGCTGGACTCCGCCGCCACTGTTGCCGTCGGCGACAGCCTGCGGCTAGCCCCCAAGCCTGACCGCATCCGCTGGTTCGATCCCGAAACCACCAATGCCCTCTGAAAGACCTCGATCCGCCATGACCGCCTCTGCCGCCCAAGACATCATCGCCCGCGCCGTCGAGGTGCTGAAGGAAAACGACCACGGCGACTACACCATCCCGACGAGGGGGCTCTACCCGTTCCAGTGGAATTGGGATTCGTGCCTGACGGCGCTCGGTCTCGCCCACTATGACGAGGCGCGCGCCTGGACCGAGATCGAAACGCTATTCGCGCACCAATGGCCCGACGGCATGGTGCCGCACATCGTCTTCCATGTCTGGAACGACGGCTATTTTCCTGGACCGGAAATCTGGCGCACCGGCCGCCCGACCGCGACCTCCGGCATCACCCAGCCGGCCGTCGCCGGCTTTGCCGTGCGCCGCCTGTTCGACCGCGCGAGCGACAGGAAGCTGGCGGCAGAGCGGGCTCGCGGCCTACTGCCCAAGATCGACGCCTGGCACCGCTGGTTCTACGAGAACCGTGACCCGAAAGGCGAGGGGCTGGTCGCGATCATCCACCCCTGGGAATCCGGCCGCGACAATTCCATCGATTGGGACGAAGCGTTCGAGCGCGTGCCGACCGAAGGCGTCGAACCCTACACCCGCCGCGACATCCTGCACGCCGACCCGGCGCATCGTCCGACCCAAGCGCAGTACGACCGCTATCTCTGGCTGGTGCAGCATTTTCGCGGGCTCGGCTGGGACAATGCCAGGCTGCACGACGCCTCGCCGTTCCAGGTCGTCGATCCGGGCTTCAATGCAATCCTGATTCGTGCCGCAGCCGATCTTGCCGATCTTGCCGAGGCGCTGGGCGAGACCGGGATCGCCGCCGCCAACCGCGCCCGCGCCGAAAAGGGCATCGCTGCGATGGAGCGCCTGTGGAGCGAGGCGCATGGCCAGTATCTCTGCCTCGACCGCGTCACCGGCAAGCTCCTCGACAGTGCCTCCGTTGGCGGCATCCTGCCGGCCTTCGCCGCCGTTCCTGAGGCGCGCGCCGCCGCGATCGCCGCAAGCATCGAGCGGCTCGCCGGCAAGGCGCGCCACATCGTGCCGTCGCACGATCCCGGCGATCCGCGCTTCGATGCCAAGCGCTACTGGCGCGGCCCGGTCTGGCTGGTGGTCAACTACATGATCGCCGACGGCCTTCTCGCCGCCGGCCACACCGAGGTCGCCGGGCGCATCACCCGCTCCAGCCTCGACCTGATCACCGAAAGCGGATTCGCCGAATATTACGACCCGCTCACCGGTGAACCGCTCGGCGGCGGCCGCTTCACCTGGACAGCGGCGATGGTCATCGAGTTTTTGCGCGGAATGTAAGAGTGCGTTCATCGAGCGCCTAAACTTTGCGGCGGCTGGAGCTACACCAGCGCGCCGCAAACGGCTATCAATCGTCGCGACATCGTGCTTCGGGTCATGAGGGGCGGGCGGCTTGCAGCTGGATTTGAAGACAATCGAGGCTTTAGCCCCCGACCAGGCCTCGCTTGGCGCCGCCGCCAAGCTGACCAAGCGCTCGAACTGGCCTCGCCTCGAGACGAATGATCAGCTAGGGCTCATTTGGGGCGAATGCCAGGGCTCCGGGTCGAATCCCTACCGGGTCATGTTCGACACCGGCGACCATGGCTACAAATGCACCTGCCCATCGCGCAAGTTTCCGTGCAAACACATCCTGGCATTGGCGTGGATCTGCGCCACGGCGCCGACCAGTTTCGCGCGCGTCGACCAGACGCCCGACTGGGTGAACGACTGGCTCGGCCGGCGCCGCAAGCCGGGTCAACCATCTGCGCCGACGGCAACCCGGTCGGAAGGCAAAAGCATCGACGAGGCAACGCGGCCGGAGCAGGTCGCCCCGGTCGAAGATGCGGTAACCGCCGAGCGCCGCGAGGCGGCGCAACGAAAGCGCGCCGAGGATACCCGAAGCGCCGTCTCGGCGGCGCTCGATGAACTCGATCAATGGATCGCGGACCAGCTTCGGCTCGGCCTTGCCGGCTTTGTCGATGCGTGCAGCGAGCGTTGCCGCCGCATCGCAGCCAGGCTTGTCGACCTCAAGGCCACCGCGCTTGCCGGCCGCATCGACGAGCTGCCGGCGCGGCTGATGGCGCTGCGCAGCGAAGAACGGCCGGACGCGGCGATCCGCGAGCTCGGCAAGCTGGTGCTTCTCGCCAAGGCCTGGCGCGCGGCGCCCGAGGATGCCGAGCTGAAGCGCCTGGTTTCGACGGCGGAAACACGCGACCAGATCCTCGCCAAGCCGGACGCCGTCCAGGTCGAGAGCGATTGGGAGGTGCTCGGAGAGAAGATCGAGACCCGCCGCGACGGCCTCGTCAGTCACGCCACGTGGCTGCTCGACCTGCGGAGCTCAATCCCGCGCTTTGCCCTCCTGCTCGATTTCTTCCCGGCCTCGGCCGGGCGGCGGTCCGGCGCCTTCGCGCCGGGAGACCGCTTCAAGGCGAGGCTGGTGTTCTATCCGTCGCGCAATCCGCTGCGGGCGCTGGTCGCGGAACGTCTGGGCGAGGCGGCGCCGGGCAGGTGGCCAGATTTCGCCCCGGATGCAGCCGATCCGCTGGCCGCTTACGCCACGTTCCAGGATGGCGCGCCATGGCTGGCCGATTGCCCGATCCTCCTGCCAGCCGGCGCGATCGCGCTGGACGACAGGGACGGCGCCTGGTGGCAGGCGGCGAATGATCCGCATGCCATCGCGCTGCCTGTCGCGGGCTCGGTCAGCCCGACTTTGCTCGGCCTCGACCTCGCGGCGACGGCGGCGCTCTGGAATGGCGCCAGGCTCGAGCTTCTGGCATCGCAGAGCAGCATCGGGAGGCTCGATCTCTCATGAACGAGCTCGAGCAGTCAGGGCTGGCGAGACTGCGCGACGGCTGGATTTCGGGCGGCGCCGTTTTCGATCTTGCCCCTATCGAATGGAAGGAAGTTGCGACCGCTTCAAGCCCGGATGAGCAGGAGCGGCGGCTGCTCGCGATCGCCGCGCAGGCGCTGGACGTCGCGCTGCGGCCGGCGGCGCCGAAAACCCTGAAGCGGTGCCCGCCGTTGCCAGTGCTTGCCTTGCCGATGCTTCCCGACCGGCTGCGGCCATTGCTGCGTGCTGCATTGAAATATGCAGCCGATGCGAGGCTCAAGACCCGCGTGGCCACGCTCGTCGCCAGCCGGGGCTTCGTGCTGCATCCGATGGATTGGATGCCCGCCGCGTCATATCAGGAAAGTCCAGACGTCTATGCTCCCTGGGTCGACTGGCAGGCAGGCGCGGAAAGCGAAAAACAATCCCGACGCGAGCATCTGACGGCGGAAAGCTGGGATGATTTCTATCCCGCCGCGCGCCGTACCGCGCTGGTCGATTTACGGCGCACCATGCCTGCCTTGGCGCGGACCCTTATCGAGACAAAAGGGGCAAGCGAGCCTGCGGAGGTCAGGCTGGCGCTCATCGAACTCTTGCGCTTCGGCCTAGGAGCCGATGACGTTCCGTTCCTGAAGAGCCTGTCCGCCGATCGCTCAGGCAAGGTGCGCGAAATGGCCGGCCGGCTGCTGGCGAGATTAGGGGAGCGTGCCGATTCGACGGATGGCGGGTCGGATGATCCGACGGCTGAGCTCGCCGCCTTCATCGAGGAAGGCAAATCCGGCTTCATCCGCCGCCGCGCTACCTACGCGCCGATAAAACTCAAATCGCCTGCGCAACAAGCACGTCGCGCCGACTTGTTTGCATCCTGTTACTTCGGCGATCTCGTCGCCCGCTTCGGCAAGACGGAGTCTGATTTCATCGGCGCATGGCAGTTCGGCATCGATGACGGTGCCGATCTCTTTCTCGTTCGAATGGTCTCGGTGTCCGGCGGCGATGCTGCGGTGGCCTGTTCGGCGGATTTGCTTGTCGCCGCTGGCGGCAAGCTGGCGCTTCTCGTCCTCCAGCTCATGTTGCGTTTGGACAGCGGCAGGAAGCGTGTCCTGATCAGGCAGATCCTGAATGACGCGCAAAATCTGGCCGCGCTCAACCTGGTCGAAGGCGCGGAAGCAGGCTGGCTGGAATGGGCCGACCTTGCAAACGGCAGAACGCTTTCGGCGCTGCGTTCCGCCGTCTCTGGTGACAACGACGTCATGAAACGAAACGCCGAGCAATATCTCGAAGCCATAGGCTTTCTGGCCAATCCTGTGACGGCGGAAAAATTGATCGGCGAGGTCGTCGCCGCCGGCCTGCCGCCCGCTTCCCCATCGCTCGGCCTGCTGCGCCTCAACGCGGCGCTGGCCGGAAATCCTTCCCAATCCGACAGATGATCAATCCGGAGAAGATCGCATGAACGCAGCCATCCGCCTTCCGGCCGAACAGGTCTATGCCGCCGAACTGCAGGCGCTGGCACGCGGCGACGACCGCCAGAAGCCGGCCGGCTGGAGCCTGTCGCCGAAGGCCGTGCTCACCTATCTGATGGGCGGCAAGGCGAGCGACGGCACGCTCATCACGCCGAAATATGTCGGCCGCCGGCAACTGATGGAAACCGCGGTGGCGACGCTTGCGACCGACCGGGCGCTGCTCCTGCTCGGCGTTCCAGGAACAGCGAAATCCTGGGTCTCGGAACACCTCGCCGGCGCCATCATGGGCAACTCGACGCTGATCGTGCAATGCACCGCCGGCACCGACGAGAACCAGATCCGCTATGGCTGGAACTATGCCCAGCTGCTGGCGAAAGGCCCGAGCCAGGAGGCGCTGGTGCCGACGCCGCTCTACCGCGCCATGCAGGAAGGCAAGCTCTGCCGCCTGGAAGAGCTGACACGCATGGGCTCGGACGTGCAGGACACGCTGATCACCGTGCTGTCGGAAAAGATGATGCCGGTGCCGGAGCTGAACACCTCGATCTACGCCCAGCGCGGCTTCAACATCATCGCCACCGCCAACAATCGCGACAAGGGCGTCAACGAGCTCTCCTCGGCATTGAAGCGGCGCTTCAACGTCGTAGTGCTGCCGCTGCCGGAAGATATGGCGGAAGAGGTCTCGATCGTCTCCCGGCGCGTCGGCGAGATGGCCGGCGGGCTGGACCTGCCGGTGCCGAAAAATGTCGGCGAGGAGATCGCCCGCGTGCTCACCATCTTCCGCGAGCTGCGCTCCGGCGCCACGGCCGACGGCAAGGTAACGCTGAAGACGCCGTCGGGCTCGCTGTCGACCGCCGAGGCGATCGCCACCATGGTCAGCGGCCTCAGCCAGGCGGCGTGGTTCGAAGACGGCCAGATGCATGCCGAAGGCCTGGCGCCCAGCCTGGTCGGGGCCATCGTCAAGGATCCGGTCCAGGACAAGGTCGTGCTGGAGGAATATCTGGAGACGGTGCTGAAGAAACGGCCGGACTATGCCGGCTATTACGCGGCGCTCAATGCGGCCATCTGAACCATGACGCAGCCCGGCATCAGCTATTTCGGCATTCGCCATCACGGGCCTGGTTCCGCCGAGAGCCTGGTCAAGGCGTTGCAGGAATTGCAGCCCGTCGCCGTGCTGATCGAGGGGCCGACGGATGCCTCGCCGCTGCTGCCGCTGCTCGCCAGCCCCGACATGAGGCCGCCGGTGGCGCTGCTTTGCTATCCGGAGGACGATCCGGCAGCGACGAGCTTCTGGCCCTTCGCCGAATTCTCTCCGGAATATCAGGCGGCGCTGTGGGCCGTCGCCAACAAGGCGGCGCTGCGCTTCATCGACCTGCCGTCCGCGGCGCGACTTGCCGGGACGGCGGCTGAAGGTTCGACCGACGCCGATGCCACCGAAGCAGGGGCCACCGAAGCGGAGACCTCCGAAGGTCAGGGCGAAGACGCCACCCGTATCCGCGATCCGATCGGCACCTTGGCGCGCGCCGCCGGTTACGAGGACGGCGAAAGCTGGTGGTCGGACATCATCGAGCAGAATCCCGAGCCCGGGCCAATCTTCGCGGCTATAGCCGACGCCATGACGACGCTGCGCGACGGCGAGGGCGCGATCGTCAAGTTCGAGGCCATGCGCGAGGCGCATATGCGCCTCGAGATCGCCGCCGCGCGGAAAGAATTCGATGGGCCGCTGGCCGTCGTCTGCGGCGCCTGGCATGTTCCGGCATTGCAGGCAGCGCATACGCAAAAGAGCGACCAGGCGCTGCTGAAGGGC
Source organism: Mesorhizobium sp. M1D.F.Ca.ET.231.01.1.1 (assembly GCF_003999155.2). Classification (NCBI taxonomy): domain Bacteria; kingdom Pseudomonadati; phylum Pseudomonadota; class Alphaproteobacteria; order Hyphomicrobiales; family Phyllobacteriaceae; genus Mesorhizobium; species Mesorhizobium sp. M1D.F.Ca.ET.231.01.1.1. The sequence goes on along the minus strand of NZ_RZOZ02000013.1, from coordinate 6,219 downwards.
ATCGGCCGGCGCAAGACCACGATGACGTATGCGCCATGGACGGCGCCGCGCCTGGCGCTGGGCTATGGCTACGGCGCCGGCGTCGTCGCGCCAGGCTGGTGCAAGCATCTGTGGCAAACGCGCGGACAGCATGACGCCTCGGTCCTGTGGCTCGCCAGGATCGCCGCGGTGCTCCGGGCGAAGGGCCACATGATTTCCACCGCCTCGCTGATAGAGGCGGAACGCCTGGCGCGGGCGCTCGCCGCGATCCGCGAGCGGCCGAAGCCCGGCTTCGAGGAATTGCGCGATGCCTCGATCGCGGCGCTCTTCAATGGCGAGGCCCTGCTGTGGAAGATGGTCGAAGCCGAGCTGCTGCTCGGCGGCGATGTCGGCGAGATCCCGCCCGACACGCCGCTTGCGCCGCTGATCGACGACCTGCAGCGCAACCAGAAAGCCGCCCGCCTGAAGCCCGAAGCTCTGGAGCGGGAGCTTTCCATCGACCTGCGCAGCGAGAGCGGGCTCTTCCGGTCGACGCTGCTGCATCGGCTGAACGTGCTCGGTGTGAGCTGGGGCAGGCTGACGGATGTCGGCCGCAGCCGCGGCACGTTTCGCGAGCGCTGGTTGCTGGCCTGGCAGCCGGAATATGCCGTTCGCCTGGTCGAGAACTTGATCTACGGACCGACCATCGAGAAGGCCGCCAATGGCCGCCTCGTCCAGATGATCGGCGTCGCCGCGACGCTCGACGCTCTGGCCGCGCTGGTCCAGAGCGCCATCACGGCGGCACTGAACGAGGCATCAGCAGCCGGCCTGGCCGCACTCGAGGAGAAGGCGGCGCACAGCAGCGAGTGCCTGGAACTTCTCGCTTCGGTGCCGCCGCTTGCCGACATCATCCGCTACGGCGAAGCGCGCAAGACCGAGACGGAGCGCCTTGCCGGCCTTTTGGAACGGCTGACCATCGAAGGCGCGATCGCGCTGCCTTACGCCGCGCGCGACCTCGACGCCCAGGCTGCGGCCGCACTGATGGGCGCGCTGCGCAAGGCCGACGAGGCGATCAGGCTGGTGGAGCCGGACGAGCATGTCCTGGACGCCTGGCGGGGCGGCCTCGCGGCCGTGCTCGACTCGTCGCGCTCGACGGCGCTCGTCGCCGGCTGCGCCGCGCATCTGCTCTACGAGGCCGGGCGGCTCTCCGCCGAAGCCACCGCCGACTTGCTGGCAAGGCGCCTGTCGCCGGGAACGCCGGTCATCGACGCCGCCGCTTTCTTCGAAGGCTTCTTCAGCGGCGCCGGCCAGAGGCTGATCTACGACGGAGGCCTGCGCGTCGCCGTCGATGCATGGCTTGGGTCCCTCGACGAGGATGCCTTCGTCGCCTATCTGCCGCTGCTGCGCCGCGTCTTTTCCAATCTCGACAGCATGGAGCGCCGGCGCCTGATCGAGGCCGTGCTCGGCCGCCGGGCGAGCCTGCCCGCCGGACTGATGCCGGCGCCCGATGGCGGTGAAGCCTGGCGCCGGCATTTTGGAATTCTTCGGAATCTGATCGCGGGGGAGGCCAGCCATGGATGATGAAACGGTCGGCCTCGATCTGACAGAAGGGACGCGCGAGCGCCGCTGGCGCCTGGCGATCGGCGCCGACGACAAGGTCTCCCCGGCGCTCTCGGCGGAAGATCGCCGGCTTTCGGCGGCGCTCGACGCACTCTATGGCGACGGCAGCGGTGATCCCGGCACCGACCAGCGCAAGCGGCGCGGCGGGCTCGGTCGCTCGGCGCCGCGCGTCGCGCAATGGATGGGCGAGATCCGCTCGTTCTTCCCCGAACAGGTCGTCCAAATCGTGCAGAAGGACGCCTTCGAGCGGCTGAACCTGAAGCAGATGCTGATGGAGCCGGAATTCCTCAAGGCGATCGAGGCAGACGTCAATCTCGTCGCCGATCTGGTCTCGCTGCGCTCGGCGATGCCGGACAAGACCAAGGACATCGCGCGCTCCATCATTTCCGACATCGTCGCCAAGCTGATGCAGCGTCTCGAGCAGAAGACCGCCGAGGCGATCCGCGGCGCACTCGACAAGTCGCGGCGCACCAACCGGCCAAGGCAGCGCGATATCGACTGGCCGCGCACGATCGCGGCGAACCTTCGCCATTATCAGCCGGAACACAAGACCGTGGTGCCGGAAAAGCTGGTCGGTTTCATGCGCCGCCAGCGTCGCCTGGTCGACCTCGACGAGGTGACGCTCTGCGTCGACCAGTCGGGCTCGATGGCGAGCTCGGTGATCTATGCCTCGATCTTCGCGGCAGTGATGGCATCGCTGCCGGTCGTGCGCACCAAGCTCGTCTGCTTCGACACGGCGATCGTCGACCTGACGGAAGAGCTCAGCGATCCGGTCGAGGTGCTGTTCGGCGTCCAGCTTGGCGGCGGCACCGACATAAACCAGGCGGTCGCCTATTGCGCCGAGCGCATCGAGCGGCCGACCAAGGCGCATTTGGTCCTGATCACCGACCTTTACGAAGGTGGCAACGGCAAGGAGCTTCTACAAAGGCTGGCCGCACTTGTCCGATCAGGCGTCAATGTCGTTGTGCTCCTGGCGCTCACCGATCAGGGCCGCCCCGGCTACGATCCCTCCATGGCCGGTTCGGTGGCGGCGTTGGGCATCCCGGTCTTTGCCTGCACGCCGGATCACTTCCCCGACATGATGGCGGCGGCGCTTCGTCGGGAAGACATTGGCGCCTGGGCGGCGAGCGCCGACATCAAGCTCGTTCGCGCCGACGCCGAGACCCCAAAGGCGGCCGAGTAAGCTTGCCAGCCTTCTGGCATCGCATACTCAGGTCTCCTTCTCGCTGATCACCTCGAAGCGCTCGACCGCGCAGTGCTCGGCGACAACCGCCAGCACGTCCGTCGAAGGCTCGACCGCGTCGGGCTGCTTCCATTGGACATTGAAGGAAAACACGAAGCGGTCGCGCTCGGCATCGTGCTCCATACCGACGAAGCGTGCATCGTAGCCGAGCGGCCGTACCATGTCCCCGATGTCGGGCGGCGAGCCTTTCGGCCATGACACAGAGAGGAGCGCCTTGTGGGCGCGCGGGATCTTGAGGTCGACCCATTTCAGCGCCTGCAGTGTCACCAAGGTCAGCACCGTCGCGATCCCGCCGAGGCCGAACTGGCCGCCACCGAAGGCGAGGCCAATCATCGTCATGATCCACATGGTGGCTGCGGTGGTGACGCCGGTGACGAGATCGCCGCGCCTCAGGATGGTGCCGCCGCCGATGAAACCGACGCCGGTGAGCACGCCGAGCGCGAAACGCATCACATCCATGCGCACGAAGGAGTCGGGTCCCTTGCCGGACACGTCGAGCAGCATGTTGGCCTGAACCATGGCGACGCAGGCCGCCAGGCCGACCAGTATCGTCGTGCGCAGCCCGGCGGAGTGGCCGCGCGCCTCGCGATTCAAGCCGATGAGGAAGCCTGCGAGCAGCGTCAATAACAGCCGCAGGACGAGATCCGGCCAGGTCGGATGAAGCGGCATGTCGCAGCAAAGCGGCTCAAACATCCTCGATCAGGGCAGGATCGGTGCCTTGTCCTCGATTGCGTTGGACGTTCAACTAAACTCGGCCGCGGATGGTTCCTCGGAGCAATTCCAGGAAAAGTGTGAAACGGTCAGGCTCGGCGACTTCGCCGTAGCCTTCCGCTCGGAATTGCGTGAAACCAAAGAGACAGAGCGGTTCGGCATTTCCATGAAACGGTGAACCGCTCTAGCCGACGTCGCCGCTGCATCCGGTTCAGTGGATGGCGAGACTGAGCACCAGCGCCAGCACGACAGCGCCGGCCAGCCCGGCGATGAAGATAATGCGCTGGGCGCGCGTGTGCAGGATGATTTCGCCCTGCCTGGCGTCCCGGCCGGAAAAGACCGGTCGTTCCTTGTCTCGATCCTCGCTCATGATCTGCTCCTTCCCTGCACGGGAGGTGTCAGGACAGGAACCGATTTGCCGGCGTGAAGGTTCCGCCGATTTCGCGGACGGACAAGCAAGCTCCCGCGACCGGGTATTCAGCCGGTCGCGGGACAGGGCGGGTTGAGGCAATTCCGGGAAAACGCGAAACGGCTTTCCGTCCGGAATTGCGTCAAAACAACTAGCCGAACTTCGGGTCGAGGCTGCCCGACTTGTAGCGTTTGGCCATGTCCGACAAGGGGATCGGCTTGATCTTGGGCGCATTGCCGGCGGTGCCGAACTGCTCGAAGCGCTCTTTGCAGAGCTTCTTCATCGCTGCCATCGCCGGCGTCAGATATTTGCGCGGATCGAACTCGGATGGATTCTCAGTCAGCACCTTGCGGATCGCGCCGGTCAGCGCCATGCGGTTGTCGGTGTCGATGTTGATCTTGCGCACGCCGTGCTTGATGCCGCGCTGGATTTCTTCCACCGGCACGCCCCAGGTCGGTTTCATCTGGCCGCCATATTTGTTGATGATCTCCTGCAGCTCCTCCGGCACCGAAGACGACCCGTGCATGACCAGATGCATGTTGGGCAGGCGGCGGTGGATCTCCTCGATCACGTTCATCGCCAGCACCGCGCCGTCAGGCTTGCGCGAGAATTTGTAGGCGCCGTGGCTGGTGCCCATGGCGACAGCCAGCGCATCGACATGGGTGTCGCGCACGAACTGCTCGGCCTGCACCGGGTCGGTGAGCAACTGGTCGTGGCTGATCGCGCCTTCGACGCCGTGGCCGTCTTCCTGCTCGCCGCCGCCGCTTTCCAGCGAGCCGAGCACGCCGATCTCGCCCTCCACCGAGACGCCGCCCCAATGCGCCATGTCGACGACGCGCCTCGTGATGCCCGAATTATAGGCGTAGTCGGCCGGCGACTTGCCGTCCTCCTTCAGCGAGCCGTCCATCATCACCGAGGTGAAGCCATACTGGATCGCGGTGACGCAGGTCGCTTCGTTGTTGCCGTGGTCGAGATGCATGCAGACCGGGATGTCGGGGTGGATCTCGACCAGCGCGTCGATCAGCTTGGCCAGCACCACGTCATTGGCATAGGCGCGCGCGCCGCGGCTGGCCTGCAGGATGACCGGCGACTTGGTCTCCTCGGCCGCCTCCATGATGGCGAGCCCCTGTTCCATATTGTTCATGTTGAAGGCAGGCACGCCATAGCCGTGTTCGGCGGCATGGTCGAGCAATTGTCTCAGTGTGATGCGAGCCAACGAATAGTCTCCCGTATCTGGTTCGAGCCGTGTTTGAAAAGGCCGCCCAGGCGGGCGGCCAGTTGCTTCTGGCCGGATTTCCGATGGACCGCAACCACTCTCGTTGCGGTCCTGAAATCCAAATCGGTTTAGGTCTGGTGCACTGCTGCTCAGGCGGCGATGCGTGCGCGTGCGGCAAGGATCTCGACGCAGGCTTTTGCCGCTTCCTTGCCCTTCACCAGAAAATGCTCGTGGAAGAAGCGGTGGTGCCCAGCGCTCTCATGGTAGTTGTGCGGCGTGAGCACGGCCGAGAGCACCGGCACGCCGGTCGCGAGCTGCACGTTCATCATGCCGTCGATGACGGCGCCCGCCACGAAATCGTGCCGGTAGATGCCGCCGTTGACGACGAAGGCGGTGCCGAGGATGGCGGCATAGCGGCCGGTCTCGGCGAGTGTCTTGGCGTGCAGCGGGATCTCGTAAGCGCCAGGCACGTCGAAGATATCGACGGCGAAGCCGCCGAGCGCGGCAAGTTCCGCCTCGAAGGCGGTCACGCACTGGTCGACGATGTCGGCATGCCAGCGCGCCCGGATGACGGCGACGCGGCGGTTTTCTTTGTCTTTGGGGAAATGCTGATTCATGGGTCCTTCCTTCCGTTTCGAACCAGAATCAGGACGCACGACGCAAAAACCGGCCCGCGCGAGCGGACCGTCCTGCGTACGTTCTCTTCCATCCGGACTGTGACCGTCGGCTCCGGAATCGCACCGGATCTGCTGACCCTCCCGTTGCCGGGAGGCGCTCGCGGGCTTGAGGCACCAAAGTGCTCTTACCGCCGGTGGGGACTTTCACCCCGCCCTGAGAACATTAACGCGCAAGGTATGGAGGGGGAGGCAGGCGCTGTCAATTGGCGATTGGCCAATCTCCCCCTTGTGGGCATACGCGCTAAGATAGCGTTGGCATGGACTGAAACTTGCGCTTTCGAGGTGGCTCGCGCCAGCGATGCCGCAAGGCATGGAGATTTTGGCGCAGGGCTGCCAAGGGCGGTTGCGTAAAGATCGCTGCGAGCAGAGAGGCGACGATCTGGCG
>NZ_RZOZ02000138.1:0-343 GCF_003999155.2 Mesorhizobium sp. M1D.F.Ca.ET.231.01.1.1 | reverse complement strand
GCCCGAGCGGGCTTGCTACATAATCGAAATCCGCGGCCTGATCCCCCAGGAGGCGGGCGAGAAGCAGACCATTGCCGACCGCCTGCTGGCGGCCGAAATCATTGAGCGGAATGTCTTTCTGGCCCTGAAGCCGGCGTATCGCATTCCAGTCCGTTTGTCCGTGCCGGATCACATAGACGAGCAAGGCGATACCCCAGTTTCAAGCATTCCCGGTTGTCGTCAGTCCTTCACCACCGAAATGTCAGGCGCATCCACCGCCTTCATGCCGATGGTGTGGTAACCGGAATCGACATGGTGGATTTCGCCGGTCACGCCGGTCGAAAGGTCGGAGAGCAGGTCAAGC
>NZ_RZOZ02000137.1:0-343 GCF_003999155.2 Mesorhizobium sp. M1D.F.Ca.ET.231.01.1.1 | reverse complement strand
GTCGGCCTCTGGCTGGTAGGCATCGACGTTTGAGGAATCGATGAACTGGACCAGCGCACCTTTGGTGATCGGCTTGCCTTCGTTTTGGATAACTCGCGGGACAGGTTCCCCGCGTTGCGCCGCGGCGATAGCCTCGATCGAAGCGGCGGCATTGGAACGAAGATAGAGAGCGGTCGTGAAATCGATGGTACCGGCCTTGACCGCTTGTTTTGCCCACGCCGTGCCGCCAGCGTCGAACACCTTCACCGTTCCCAGCTTGCCCGCCGCTTCTAGTGCCTGAACGATGCCGCGCGTCATGTTGGAGTAATGCGAGAAATATAGTGTAATCTCGGGATGAGCCGAC
>NZ_RZOZ02000136.1:0-344 GCF_003999155.2 Mesorhizobium sp. M1D.F.Ca.ET.231.01.1.1 | reverse complement strand
ATTATACCTGCCTGGGCCTTGGGACCGCTCATAACACCGCCGTTAGCCTGCAACTGACCAGCTTGGTGCGGCCTCTGGCCGAGCAGCCGTGCCGACCGATGGAAGGGTCCGCTGGTGGCAAAGCTAACTGGTGTCCCACTTTGTCCAAAAACATCCGCAATCCGGGCTGAGGTGCGATCCAGAAAGTTCGAAAAGCTCCCAGGACCCCAGGCGATTTGACCGTATCGAACTGCCACCACATCGTCGAATGGCAGGCGCCAAGGCTTGATTGACTGATTGTCGCCGGCGGCGAATCTTGACCGGAAGGCGCTATTGCCGGCGTGTCTTGGTCAGCGAATCGTTTG
>NZ_RZOZ02000135.1:0-345 GCF_003999155.2 Mesorhizobium sp. M1D.F.Ca.ET.231.01.1.1 | reverse complement strand
GATAAATTGCGGGCGAAAAATTGTGCAAGAGGCCAATAAGCTTCAAATCCACCCAGAAAACGACAAGCATCGGGCCTTAATCCTGATGTAAATACTCAGCTTAATTGAGGTGCTGCGACCCTTGGGATATCAATATGGTCGCGATGTTTTCGGGGCATATCTTGAAAAATTTGCATGGGATGTTTTTGCGCCATCTGGCTTTGGGAACGGCTGCCGTAGTTTTGCTGGCGCCTGCGATGGTGCACGCGCAGGACACAACCGTCCTTCAGCAGATTACCGTTGACGGGCAGGGCGCGGAAAACGCAACCGGTCCCGTCCGGGGCTACGTCGCGAAGAAAAGCGCGA
>NZ_RZOZ02000134.1:0-346 GCF_003999155.2 Mesorhizobium sp. M1D.F.Ca.ET.231.01.1.1 | reverse complement strand
GGTCGCGGCGCGCCCGAGGCGGCGCTTGCCGATCTCGCCAGGCGCGCCGGCTTCGACAAGGCTACGACGCGCCGGCTGCTGGTCTCGCTCATCGAGCACGGGCTGGTGGAGCAGGACGAGACCACGCGGCTCTATCGCCTGGGGGCCGGCATCGCGCGGCTGGCGCTGTTGCGCGAGGCGCAGTTTCCGTTCCTGCGCATGGCGGCGCCGGTGGTCGAGGCGCTGGCGGCGGAGACCGGCGAGACCGTGCATCTCTCGGAATATTCGAAGCGGGGCCTGATCACCGTTCAAGTCGTCGAATCGGCCAAGGCCAACCGTGTCAGCGTGCAGCTCGGCGATGTGCTGC
>NZ_RZOZ02000133.1:0-348 GCF_003999155.2 Mesorhizobium sp. M1D.F.Ca.ET.231.01.1.1 | reverse complement strand
GCTCCAGTCTTCAAGAGCCAGGATGTGATCGAGGCGATCGAGGTCAAGACCTACCATCGCTGGACGACGATCAACGGCGTCGCGCAGATGCGCGAGGTGCCGCTCACGCCGAAACTGCAGGAGCAGATCAACAAGGACGTGGCGCTGCGCAATGAAAACCAGGGCTATCAGCCGCGCTGGGTGTTCCTTGACGCGCCGCCCTCGGTTGAGTTGCAAGGCGCGCTCGACGATGCCCGGCAACTGCTCGCCCAGCAGCAGGAACATGATGCCGTTGAAGCTGAACTGCAGCCTGTTCCAGACACCCGCGCGCTGCACGCGCATGCTGCCGGAGACACGGCCGGAGATCGG
>NZ_RZOZ02000132.1:0-348 GCF_003999155.2 Mesorhizobium sp. M1D.F.Ca.ET.231.01.1.1 | reverse complement strand
GTTCAGAGCGGGGATGGCGAGGTTCTTGCGAATTGAGCCTGCGGCGAAGACCTGCAGGTGTCCCGCCTTGCCCTACCAGCCGTAGCTGAAGGTCAGGCCGCTGCCGTTATTGCCGTCCTGCACGACGTTGGTATCCGTGTTGCGGCCGTACTGAAAAATGCCATAGGCATTGTTGTTGCCGTTCTGCTGCAACGTTGCGGAGTGGCCGACGCCCCGTTGCCGGATAAAGCCGAGATCGCCGCCGCCGTTCTGGGCAATGCCGGCGGCGTTGCCGCGGCCGAGCTGGCGGATGTCGGCATCCTTCAGGCCGCGGTAGAGCGAATAGGCACGGAGGCCCGTCGAAAGCAG
>NZ_RZOZ02000131.1:0-349 GCF_003999155.2 Mesorhizobium sp. M1D.F.Ca.ET.231.01.1.1 | reverse complement strand
TTCGCTTGACAGTGCCGGGTATCGGCGTAGCCTGCATTAGGTACAACTAAACTATATGCCCTGGCGTGCCGAGCAGTCGCGATGTCGGGCCATTTGCCGCTTCCACGATTTAAGCGGCACCACCTCGCCAAAGCGATCCGAGCCGACCCGCCTGACAGAGCCGGGAGGTGAAAATGGCAACCAGTTGGCAATTGTCTGGCAGTTACTTCGAAAACTGCAATTGCGATGTCGTATGTCCTTGCCTGGTGTCCACCAACGCGCAGCTGACATCGAAGCCGACGCAAGGTGTTTGCGATGTGGCCTTGGTCTTTCATATCGACAAGGGCAATTACGGCGACGTTCGATTGGA
>NZ_RZOZ02000130.1:0-350 GCF_003999155.2 Mesorhizobium sp. M1D.F.Ca.ET.231.01.1.1 | reverse complement strand
GGGCGGCCTGGGGTGTCATCGCCCCGCTGGTGGTGCTCACCGCGCTGTGGCTGACCTTCGGCGATATCGACCGCGATCTCGGCTATGCGCTGCCGGCGCTGTTGCTGATGTTGGCCTCTGCCGCCGGCGGCGAATGGATTGCCAGCGCCGAGGAGCCGCCGCTGACCGGCGGCCCGGCCGTGTCGTTCGCGCTCGGCGGGGCCGGCGTTGCCGGCCTGCTGATGCTGCACATGGCCTTCGGCTCCGGCTGGACGACGGTGCTGCTTGGCGCCGCCGCCGTCGAGCCGGCGCTGGCGACACGCTGGCGTTCCTATCCGGTGCTGGGCTGGATAGCGGTCGGTGGGGCGGTC
>NZ_RZOZ02000129.1:0-350 GCF_003999155.2 Mesorhizobium sp. M1D.F.Ca.ET.231.01.1.1 | reverse complement strand
CCTTGCTGCGCCTGGTTCGTTCCGGAGACGAACCGTTCTGCCAGACCGAGAACGAGTGCTACAAGCAGGTCTCGGCGCTGCTCGCCGGCCCGCGCGAGGCGACCGCCTTGATCGAGACCGTCGACCGCCTCGCCGATGCCTTTCCGGAACAATCGGCCGGCGGCGGCCTCGATCCCGTGCGCGAACGGCTGGTGCTGCGCCAGCACGAGCTCCACGCCGGCCCGGGCCTCGACGCCGCCATCAATGCGGCCGTAGCCGCCTGCCGGGAAGGCCTGGAGCGCATCGACCGGCTGGCGCTGCCCGACCAGCCGGAACAGGCGGCCGATATCCTGGCCGACGGCGCCCGCGCC